>JADKBB010000024.1 GCA_016715195.1 Candidatus Villigracilis proximus | reverse complement strand
CACCTGACGCTGGGGATTCTGGCGCGATTCCAAGCATTTTTCTACGCCTTAGCATTTTTCTGGTTGGACGGCTTCGCCGTCCCGCCCCAGCGCAGGTAACGCAAACCGTTGAAACTGTCGAAAAAGTTGGGAATTTAATAACGAATGCAAAGCGATGGGGTTTTATAAGCCAGAGGACTCTATGGCAAAATACAAACCAAGCAATGAAAACCAAATGGTCATGCTCCCCATTTCACTCCAGGACCAACTTGTTCCGGGAACCTTGGAGCACACCATCAACCGACTGGTGGACGAGAACATCGACCTGTCGGTCTTTGATGAACGCTACAAAAATGACCTGACCGGCGCAGCTGCCATCCATCCCAAGATCCTGCTCAAAGTCATCCTGCTGGCATACGCCAAAGGCATGATCAGTTCGCGCCAAATCGAACGCGCCTGCCATGAAAACATCATCTTCATTGCCCTCTCGTATGGGTACGCCCCCGACCACAGCACCATTGCTTCCTTTATCTCTTCGATGCAAAGCGAGATCTCTTCCATCTTCAGCGACATTCTTGTGGTCTGTGAAGAATTGAAATTGCTGGGCGGCACCCACTTCTCTCTCGATGGCGTCAAGCTCTCCGCGAATGTCTCCAAAGAATGGAGCGGCACGATCGACGAACTCAAACACAAACGCGACAAGTTGCAGGAAAAACTACAGCGCGTCATCGCCGAACATGCCCAGGCGGATAAACATCCGCAAGTCGAAATCGAACGACAGCAGAAACGCGAGCGCCGCTTCCAACTGCAGGTCGAGCGGCTGAATGAATTTCTAAAGGATCGCGAACCCAAGCTTGGCAGCGAAGGCAAAGAAATCCAGAGCAACGCGGTGGATAATGAATCCGCCAAAATGACCACCTCGCACGGGGTCTTGCAAGGATACAACGCGCAGGCCCTGGTCGATTCCAAACATCAGGTGATTCTTGCCGCCGAGGCATTCGCCAGCCAGGATCATGAAAACCTCAAGCCGATGCTGGACAGCGCCAAAAAGAATCTGGTTTCGATTGGCAAAACCCCAGACTACTTCGAGGGCAAAGAACTCACCGCCGATAGTAACTATCATTCGCTGAACAGCCTGAAGGTCTGCAAAGATGAAAAGGTGGACGCGTACATTCCCGACATCCAATTCCGCCAACGCGATCCGCGCTTTGCCGATCAAGAGCGTTTCAAAGATAAGAAGAAGGCAGATGCCAAGTCGAGTCCTTTCAGCGCGGCTGATTTTTCTTATGATGAAAGCAAGCGCGTCTATCGTTGTCCGAATGGAAAAGAATTGAAATGTTATGCCCGCAACCAGGTCAACCGTCACCGCACCTATGATCTCTATCACGCCCGCGCCGAAGACTGCGCGGCTTGTCCGCTGCGCTCGCGCTGTTTGAGCAAGTCGGATGCTTCGCGCAGGTATCTCTCCATTCAGGTCGATACGGGCCAGCCGAACTTGATCGATCTGATGAAAGCCAAGATCGACAGCGAGCAGGGCAAGAAAATCTATGCGCGGCGGCTCGCGATTGTCGAGCCGGTCTTTGCGAACATCTGTGTGCATAAACACATGGATCGCTTCACCCTACGCTCCAAACGGAAAGTGGATGTACAATGGGGATTATTCGCTCTGGTTCACAATATCGGCAAAATCCACATATTTGGGGCGTTGATCTAACCCCTTCCAGACCCCGACGACCTGTCCAACCGCTCTCAAACTCAAAATCGGGCGCTGCCCCTTGCGCTCCGTCTGAAAATTTTGGTTTTTCAGAACTGTGGCGCTAACTTACAAAGAATATGGAAACGTCAACAAATTTGGTTAAAACAACGCGAAAAATCTGAGCTTGAGAAAAAAGAAGCCTTACAAGAACTCGCTCAAAACAGTAAAGAGCATTTAACAAGGTTATTACTTCAATTAAATGAGCCTGAAAATCATCCAACTGCCATCTCAGGTATTCTTATATTTGGCAAAGACGCTGTTGAGCCCTTGATAAAATTGCTAAACAGTGAAGACCCAGATGCACGTGTCGGTGCTGCGCAAGCACTAGGAGACATCGGGGATAAGCGAGCAATACCTGAGTTGATTAACTCCATAAACGACAGTGAAGTGTCGGTACGTTTTTGGATTGTTGACGCCCTGGGAAGACTCAAAGCAGACGAAGCTGTTGATGCCATTAGCGAGTTATTAACGGATAGAAGTCAAAAGATTAGAAATCTTTCAAAAGACATTTTAATTCAAATAGGGACACCTAATGCAATACGAATACTGCAAGAAAAAAGCAGACGGAAATGGTGGCTTTCGCTTTAGAAAACATATAAACGACTAATACACATATCCCAGCTCCAGTGCCAGTAACACAAACCATTTGACAATGGCTATTCCGTAAAAATTATTGCGCCAAAAAAGATAAACGATGTTGAAGTTAAAACTTTCCAGGCAGTTAAGTAAAATTACCAGAAATTACCGTTTTGTAAAAGATACGGAAGGAATGTCTCCCGCTCGTGTATATAAATTAATCGGGCGTAATGAAAATTTTTATTTGAAAATATCAGACAGCCGGTATGATATGACAACTTACAATGTCGAACGCGAGAAAGATATCATGCTATGGTTAAAAGAAAAATTACCTGTTCCAGAAGTATTACACTTTGAAAAGTATGAAAGCGCAAACTTTTTACTAATGCGTGAAGTTGACGGTGTTATGGGAAGCGAAGATTACGAACAACACCGTGACCCGAAAAGGATGGTGAAAATTTACAGCGAAGGCATAAAATTTTTTCAGTCCGTCAGCACTTTGGATTGTCCTTACAATAACAACGTAGACAATCGGCTTAATGAATTAGACTATTTGTTACAAAATAAACTGGCAGATGTGAACAGCGAAAACTGGGAGGACAACACGCCCTTTAGAGACCCGAATGAGCTGCATACTTTTCTAAAAACCCAAAAACCAAACGAAGAATTGGTGTTTTCTCATGGTGATTTCGGAGACAGCAATATCTTCATTAGAGAAGATAAAATAAGCGGCTTCATTGATTTAGGCAGAAGCGGCAAGGCGGATAAATGGTACGACATAGCCTTTTGTGTCCGTTCAATTCAACATGATATAGGCAACGATAAAGAATACCTCAATTTATTTTTCAGTCTGCTTGAAATTCACCCCGATTGGGATAAGATAAATTATTATATTTTGTTGGATGAGTTGTTCTGAGAAAAAGCTGCCCAATAAAGCGTGGACTGAGTTCCACATTTGCACGGCTTATAAAGGAACTCTGTTGAAGGAAAATGTACGAGAAAAAAGTTAAGAATATTTAGATATGTAATGGGGGGTTTTTTCAGTATTCAAATCTTACGCCTATACATTACAGCCTGGCTTTCCAGGCTGATTTCCACATATATCCAGTGGTATCCATCTCTACCCTGAAATTTCCTTGCGTACCACGGGGGCAACTTTTGTGCCAAGCAATTCAACGGCTTTCATCATCTTGGCGTGCGGAATTGTGCCGATGCCCAGTTGAATTAGAAAACGCTGGTGTCCAAAGATTTGATGCTGGAAGAGGATCTTTTCGATAACCTCATCAGGACTCCCGACAAAGTCTGAGCCGCGCAGGGTGCGGGATTTTTCAAACTGCTGACGGGTCATGCCAGACCAGCCGCGCTCACGCCCGATCTTGTTCATCATCTGCTGAAACGAGGGGAAGTAATCATCGGCGGCTTGCATCGAATCATCTGCGATAAATCCATGAGAATTAATGCTGACTTCAAGTTTAGCGGGGTCATGCCCGGCGCGTTCGGCGGTTTCGCGATACAAGGCAACCAGCGGCGCAAATTGTTCGGGCATACCACCGATGATCGCAATCGCCAGTGGAAGTCCCAGCTTACCGGCGCGGATGACAGACTCGGGCGTGCCGCCCACTGCGATCCAGACCGGCATTTTTTCCTGATGCGGGCGCGGATAAACGCCCTGCTCAAACAAAGCAGGACGATGCTTTCCAGACCAGGTCACGATCTCAGATTCACGCAATCGCAAAAGCAATTCAAGTTTTTCAGAGAATAATTCATTGTAGTCATTTAAGTCATAGCCGAAGAGCGGAAATGATTCAATAAAGGAACCGCGCCCCGCCATGATCTCAGCCCGGCCTTTGGACAATAGATCGAGGGTGGCAAAATCTTGAAAGACGCGCACAGGGTCATCGGAGCTTAGAACGGTCACGGCGGTACTCAGCCGAATGGACTTTGTCCGCGCGGCGGCGGCGGCCAGAATGGTGACCGGTGAAGACGAAATAAAATCGGGGCGGTGATGTTCGCCAAGAGCAAAGGCATCCAGGCCAACCTGATCGGCCAGTTCGATGGTCTCCATCAGATTGCTCATGCGCTGGGTCGGGTCGAGCAGCTGTCCCGTAGTGGGATCCGGGGTTAATTCCACGAAGGAATAAATGCCAACTTCAAAAGGTTTCTTATTTTTAATGGAATCTGTCATATTAATTTTCCTCTTTAATTTAGTAATCCATCAGACGACGCGTTCCCCGTAAAACATACAAGCGTACCGTCATGTAAAATTAGCGGATTGAAAATCCGCGCACACCCAATTTACGGAGAAACTTATGACGAAAAATAATGTTATATTACGCGCTGTGACCGAAGCAGATCTGCCGATATTCTACGAGCAGCAATTAGTTCCAGAAGCAACACAAATGGCCGCCTTTCCATCCAGAACGCGGGAGGCATTTATGGCACATTGGTCAAAGATCATGGTTAATAAAAATGGAATCATAAAAACCATTCTCTTTGACGGGCATGTAGCTGGCAATATTTTGAGCTGGGAGCAATCTGATAAATGGGAAGTTGGGTATTGGCTCGGAAAAGAATTCTGGGGTAAAGGCATCGCGACAAAGGCACTTGCAGAATTCTTAGATATTGTAAAAATACGTCCGCTGTTTGCGCATGTTGTAAAGCATAATATCGGGTCTCAGCGGGTATTGCAGAAATGTGGATTCGTCATTGCAGGCGAAGATAAGTTTGCAGAAGAAAACGGCATGAAGATCGAAGAACTTATTTTGAAACTTGTATGACTAATAAAAAGTGAATTGCGCTTAAACAGTGCAATTCACTTTTTTCATCACTTGAAGCTAAATACACAATCACTTACCCAAACAGTTTCCCCATTCCCTTGCCGCCTGTCTTTTGGAACATCTTCATCATCTTCTGGGCTTCGCGGAATTGCTTGATGAGACGGTTCACATCCTGCACATCCATGCCGCAGCCGGCAGCGATGCGCCTTCTGCGCGAGGCATTTAAAATATCAGGATCGCGGCGTTCTTTCAATGTCATTGAATAAATGATGGCTTCAGATTGTTTGAATGAACTTTCAACAAGAGCCGGATCAATGCCACGGGCGGCCTGTCCCATTTGACCGGGGAGCATTTCCATAATTTGAGAGAGCGGACCCATCTTCTTCATTTGTTTCATTTGGTCGAGCCAATCCTCCAAAGAGAATTGTCCCTTCATCATTTTTTGCGCCTGCTTGGCTTGCTTCTCCATGTCCTGCTCGCCATAGGCAGCTTCGGCTTTTTCGATCAGGCCGATCATATCGCCCATGCCCAAAATGCGGGAAGACAAACGCGAGGGATCATACGTTTCAAGCGCGTCGAGTTTTTCACCGGTACCGATAAATTTGATCGGGATGCCCGTCACCGAGCGGATCGAGATCGCAGCGCCGCCGCGTGAGTCGCCATCCATTTTGGTGAGGATGAGGCCTGTTAAATTGATGGCCTCTTTGAAACCTTGCGCGATGTTCAAGGCTTCCTGACCGATCATGGAATCGACTACGAGCAGGATATCGACTGGGTTGACGTTCGCGGCGATGGCTTTTAACTCATCCATCAGACCCGCATCCAACTGCGACCGACCGGCTGTATCCACGATCACCAGACTGAATCCACCCTTTTCAGCTTTATCGAGAGCACGCTTCGCAAGTTGCGGCGGAGTCAGTGTCGGGTCAGTTTCAACTTCAACATCGAGGCGTTCGCCGAGTTGCTGCAATTGTTTTACAGCGGCGGGACGATACGGGTCACCTGCCACCAGCAGAATGCGCTCGCCTTTTGCTTTCATGAGTCGTGCAAGTTTGCCGGAGGCGGTTGTTTTACCAGCGCCCTGCAAACCGACCATCATGATCACGCGCGGTTTCGGGCCGGTGAGATTTAATCCAACGGGTTCGCCGAGCGATGCGATCAATTCGTCGTTGACGATCTTGATCACTTGCTGGCCGGGATTTAATGCCTTCGATACTTCTGAACCCACCGCGCGTTCACGCACACGGGCGATGAAGGTTTTGACCACGCTAAAATGCACATCGGCTTCGAGCAGCGCGAGGCGCACTTCACGCATGGCGGCATCTACATCCGCTTCAGAGAGTTTGCCGCGGCGGCGGAATCCGTCAAAGATCGTGTTGAGTCTTCCAGTGAGGGTTTCAAACATGGGTTAAATGCTCCAGCATGGATAATGCTTATTAAGTAGAATCAGGTTAGGGTGCGAAGGATTCGGGGTCTTCATCCAAATAAGCCGCACAGGCGCCAATGATAGCACGCCCATCCAATTGAGACAATAACAATTTCTTTACATTGCAGCCGAAACTACTTATACTGCCTTGTGTTGTCTCTATAATAACCAATTTCAGGTTTGGAGGATGTATGGCAAAAGACACAGCAATGATGAACGATAGAAAAGAGATCTTCGGCTGGGCGATGTACGACTGGGCAAACTCAGCCTTCAGCACGACAATTGGCACGGTATTTTTAGGGCCATACGTAGCTTCATTGGCGCGCACAGCGGCAGAAGCAGCAGGTACGGATACCGTTTCATTTTTTGGGAATTCCCGTTGCGCCTGATTCCTTCCTGCCTTACTGTATTTCATTTTCTGTGGGTATGCAGGTTTTGTTCCTGCCCATTTTGGGCGCGATCGCAGATTATTCTCATCTGCGAAAAACCATGATGCAGATCTTTGCGACCATTGGCGCATTGGCAACGATCTTGATGTTCCTCGTCACCGGCGGATTATGGTGGCTGGGCGGCGTTTTGTTTGTGGTCGCCAATCTGGCATTTGGTGCGGCGATGGTTTTCTACAATGCCTATTTGCCCGATATTGCAAGTGAAGATGAAAGAGACCGTGTCTCTTCGTATGGCTGGGCGATGGGTTACATGGGCGGCGGAATTTTGCTGGCGCTCAATCTGGCTTTCTTTACGTTTAGCGAAGACCTCGGCGTGCCGAGTGAGCTGGCTATACGTATCAATCTTGCTTCCGCAGGAATTTGGTGGCTTGGATTTTCCTTCCTGACGTGGAGCCGCTTGCGTCCGCGTCACGCGGCGCGTCAACTGCCTGCCGGGGATACTTATGTCAGCATTGGTTTTAAGCAGCTTCGCAAAACATTTAGCGAAGTAAAACATTTCCCTGAAACTCTCAAATTCCTGATCGCTTACTTTTTATATAACGATGGAATTCAGACAGTGATCGCTGTGGCTTCGACATTTGCCGCCGCGCCTCTGATTCAGGGCGGGCTGGAACTTGAACAATCAACATTGATCGCCGTTATTTTGATGATCCAATTCGTGGCGTTCTTCGGAGCTTTATTTTGGGGCAAACTTGCCGGCTGGATCGGCGCGAAGCAATCTGTGGTCGTCAGTTTGGTGATCTGGGCGGGCGTGGTGATTTATGCCTACGGCGGATTAAAAGGTCCGACCGCAACCGCGCAGTTCTTTATACTTGGAATTTTCATTGCGCTGGTAATGGGCGGTTCGCAAGCCATCAGCCGAAGTTTGTTCGCACAGATGATCCCGAACGGCAAAGAAGCTGAATTCTTCTCTTTCTATGAGATCAGCGAACGCGGCACCTCATGGATCGGGCCTTTGGTATTCGGCCTTGCAAATCAAATGTTCGGCAATTTGCGCATTGCGATCCTTTCGTTGATCTTCTTCTTCGTGATGGGATTGATCCTGCTTCCATTTGTGAATGTGACCAAGGCCATTAAAGATGCGAGAAATTACGATGGGAATGCTTGAGAAGTGATGAGTAATAATAAGTACTGAGTAATAAGTAAAAAGTGGGAAGTAAAAAGTTAGTAGTGAACAGGAAATATGACTCACCCCGAAATTAAGGTTTCGAGGGTGAGTTCGTTTTTAAGAATAAATGGGACGCAGATAAACGCTGACTCACGCTGACAAAAGCGAAAAATCAGCGTTTATCTGCGCGCGAAGCGGTCAGCGTCCCAAATTAAATTTGGGATGTGTCATGTTTGTTTAAGCTTTGTGTTTCTTTTTGAAGATGAACATCGGGGGCATTTTGAATCTTTGCACGCGATCACTGGACCAGGGCGCCTGGGGAGCCATGACCAGTTTGCAAAGTACCAGCAAGACCCGATCATAGTTGACTCGCCAACCGGCAAAATCAAGCCACGCTTTTTCACGGTCTGCTTTTAATGGCACACCTGCCGCTTCCAATTTGGATAATAGCTCATCAAACTCTTCACGCTTAATACTGATCGGGTCGTTTGGATATCTGGGATTCTGCGGATTAGGAATATCAAAATAATCAGCGATGCGCCGCAAGGCAAGATATCCGGCGCGAATGCTTAATGAGGCCGAGACATCCGCAGGAATATCCACAGCTGAAACTGTGATGGCGGCGGCGTCCAGCACTGCACCCGCAGCAGTGATCCACGAGTTATCAGAGCGCGGCGAACGGAAGAAAACCAGCGCAGGCAAAGTGGTGTGACTCTCTTCGATATCTGCAAACCATATTTCCCATGTTTTCCAATACTCATTGAGTTTGTCCAAACCGTGAATGCGATTAAACCGCAGGAGCATTTCCAACGCAGACGGCGGATTCCCGGCGCGCACTTCCAACATACTGACAGCCTGTTCGCGCCGTGAAAAGGCGGCGTACATGGTCGGCAAATAGGCCATGAGCAAAGCCACCAGAATCAAACCGATCAAGGCTTCTGAAAAAGACAGTATGGTCACAAAGGGATTCTCAGAAGTGGCAAAACCAAGCGTCAGCAGGGATGAACCGCTGTAGCGGATGTCGGCGAACCAGTCCCCTACGTCCAGCGACCAATACATGGCAGCATATCCCAGCATAATGAGCGCGTACCAAACAGGCACCAGCATAATCAAACTGATCGGTGAATAATAGGCCATGATCTGATCGCGCTGCTCATACGTATTCGTAAAGCGCAGAATAAAATCAAAGATGCGGCGCATGAGACCAAACACCACCCGATTCAACTGACTGCGCGCGGCGCGAGTCAATACAAAAGTGGAAAGTGCCGAAAAAATGGTCATGACCACAATGACAAGGCCAAAGATAAAAACTGAAATTTCAATGAAGATTTCCATAGGCGGCGATTATAAATGAAGGAATACAAAATAGACCACTGCCATCTTTTTCTTCGAGTCTTTGAGACTTTGTGCCTTTGTGGTAAAAAAAACAGACTTTTGTAAGAGATCAAAAACTGCCCATCTTTTCGATGGGCAGTTTTGGTTACTGCATATTGATTAAAGGTACTTCTTAGTTGATTTTCTGTTGTAGAACCGATAAATTTCATCAGGACGTTGCCATCTCCATCCAGCAGATACAACTCGGGTTGATACGCAAACCCAAGTGTGCGTTGGAATGAATCTGTATTGGGATCGTCAGCATCAAGATAGGAGAACTTGACCTTGCCAGAATATTCCGCTTCAAGCCCATGAACCATGGGCGCCATTGCGCGGCAGGTACTTCAGGTAAAGCGGAAAAACTCAATCAGTTGCAACTGCCCCGAAGCCAAACTGACACTGGAAGGGTCGGTGGCCTCAAGGTTGGGGCCGCGAGAAGTGGCAACCGCCTGAACGGGTGCAGCTTCTGTCGCTGTAGGTACAACCGAATCCACAGGCGCAGAGGTGGCAGGGGCAGCCTCTTGTGCAGGAGCATCTGTCGGTACTACCGGGGCGCTGGTCGCTGCCGGAGCGCAGGCAGATATTGCAAAAACAGCAATCAGGCTCACAGCGGCGTATTGAGCACGTCGAAGTGTCCAGAAGGTGAAGCGGGATTTCATCTTTTTCTCCTTATAAAAATATGGAATACAAAGCATTGAAGAAATGATAGTCTGTTTTTGCTTATTCTTACAGATTCTCACTAAACTCTAACAAGGAAGTACGTCATATCAAAAAACAGCCGCTTTACTTTGACGGTTGTGAAATCCTACGCTATACTGGGTTAAGTCAGTAGTTTCACAGGACAACCATTCAACTACAAAACTTTGTAACTACCAAGGAGACTCCCATGTCAGATTTCAAACTTACATATGCCACCATGTTTAATCCACCCGAAGAGCTTCACGTCGGCTTTGATAAAGCCGTGGAAAAACTCAAGCAGAATATGGGCAAGGAACATGGCATGTTTATCAACGGCAAAGAAGTGCTGGCCGACGATAAATTTGACGACCACTCTCCGGTCAACACAGATTGGGTGTTGGCAAAAATGCAAAAAGGCAATGCCAAACACGCCCAGGATGCAATGGAAGCGGCACGCAAGGCGTTTCCAGGTTGGAGCCGCACTCCATGGCAAAAACGGGTAGAAATCATCCGCAAAGGCGCTTCCTTAATTGAACAACGCATTTTTGAATTAGGCGCAGCCATGGCAATGGAAGTCGGCAAGAACCGCATGGAATCTTTGGGCGATGTGCAGGAAACTGCCGATCTGATTTATTACTCCTGCTATCAAATGGAAAAGAACAACGGCTACGTGGTCGAAATGGGCAAAGATCCGCTGGTTGGCTACGACGCCAGCAACGTCTCCGTCCTTCGTCCTTACGGCGTATGGCTGGTTGTTTCTCCATTCAACTTCCCCTTCGCTCTCACTGGCGGCCCCATGGGCGCGGCGCTGGTTGCAGGTAACACCGTGGTAGTCAAACCCGCCACAGACACCGCCTGGATCGTGCGTTTGTTGATCGATTGTTTCCGTGATGCAGGCATTCCCGACGGCGTACTAAACTTCGTCACCGGCCCCGGCTCCACGCTCGGTCAGGCACTCGTCGACAGCCCCGAAGTGGACGGCGTAACCTTTACCGGTTCCTTCGGCGTTGGTATGAAGATGTTTCAAGATTATGGCAAGCGCGATTATGTGCGTCCGATCATTTTGGAACTTGGCGGAAAAAACCCCGTTATCGTCTCAAAGAATGCGGATCTGGAACGCGCCACCATCGGAATTATCCGCTCGGCCTTTGGTTTACAGGGACAAAAATGCTCCGCCGCTTCACGCGTACTGGTAGCTGATTCTGTTTACGATGACCTGGTCGGCCGTTTGAAAGACGCTGCCTCAAAATTAGTCCTCGGCGATCCCACAGATCGCAACACCTACAACGGCCCTGTCGTCAACAATTCATCCTACACTGATTTCAAGAACTTCTGCGCAGAGATCAGCCAGGGTGGCGGCAAATTCCTGATCGGCGGTAACGTAAAGACCGGCGGCATGTTTGATAAAGGCTACTTCTGCGAAAACACCTTCGTCACCGACCTGCCCTTCAGTCATCGCTTATGGAAGGAAGAAATGTTCCTGCCCATTACCACCATCGGCAAAGTCAGCAGCATGGACGAAGCCATGGCAATCGCCAATGATGTCAACTACGGTCTCACTGCTGGTTTCTACGGCTCCCCCGAAGAAACCGACTGGTTCTTCGATCACATCGAAGCGGGCGTTACTTATGCCAATCGTCCACAAGGCGCAACAACCGGCGCATGGCCCGGCTTCCAACCCTTCGGCGGCTGGAAAGGCTCCGGCTCGAGCGGCAAGAACGCGGGCGGCCATTACTATCTTCCGCTTTATATGCACGAGCAGATCCGCACCCTTGTAAAATAACACTACGTTTAACACTGCTGCCCCTTTCTCTTTTTTGAGAAAGGGGCAAATTTTAAAGGTAATCATGTCTTGGAATCCAAAACAATATCATAAATTTCAGTCGGAACGTTCCGCGCCATTCCATGATCTGTTGAAACTTGTAGAAATCCGCCCGCAGCTCAAGGTAGTTGACCTTGGCTGCGGCACAGGCGAATTAACCCGCATACTGACAGACACCCTGCCAAACAGTGACGTAACCGGACTAGACTCGTCATTACAAATGCTGGACGCTGCGCGAGCCGCTCCCCACGCAACCCCCAACCTGCGATTTGAACAGGAGATTTATCCACACTGACAGGCTCCTGGGACCTCATCTTCAGCAACGCCGCCGTTCAATGGTCTGAAGATCACGAAACATTAATCCCATATTTATTCTCAAAACTCAACGCCGGCGGACAACTATGTGTGCAAATTCCATCAAACCATAATCATATTTCACATCTACTCATCCGCGAAACGGCAAAAGAAGCTCCATTCAATAAAATCATGAATGGGTTTGAACGCATATCTCCTGTTCAATCCATTGATCAATACACAAAAATATTGTTTGAAGAAAACGCCAAAGACATCATCGTCTTTGAAAAAATATATCCGCACATATTGCAAAATTCAGACGCAGTGATCGAATGGATATCCGGCACAGCGCTTGTCCCCTATTTTGAAAGGCTTGGAGAACATAAATCTGAGTTTCTTGAAGTACTTGGTAGAAAGATGAAAAAAGCATTACCGGAAAGCCCTTTACTATATCCGTTCCGCAGAATATTATTCTCAGCTATAAAACCATAAACCTGTACAAGATACAGACGATATCGGAGATTTTCACAAATGGACTCTGAAGATCCCTTAATTTTTCGTGTGGGAATGTTCTTCTATGTTATTGGCGGAGGCGCATTTGTTCTCTTTGTTGCCTCAGACCTCGCCGAACAGGCAGATTTTGACTATCTATTCGTAGCAATTGTCATAATCGGCATTGGCTGGGTCTTTCGGCGCGGCATGACCCCTCCCCCTTCCGCAGGACGTTTTGCCTGGCTGAAAACAAAGATCGAATCCGCCAGAAAGAAAAAAGAAACCAAAATAGAGGCAAAGAAAAAATAACATGTCAAAACTTATTTCACTCAAACAGGCAATTTCTGAATACGTCAACGATGGCGATGTGGTCTATGCAGCGGGCTTCACGCACCTAATTCCCTTTGCCGCCGGACACGAGATCATTCGGCAGGGAAAAAAGAATCTCACTCTCGCCCGCGCCACGCCCGATCTGATTTACGATCAAATGGTTGCAGCGGGATGTGCGAAGAAAGTTATCTTTTCCTACATGGGCAATCCCGGCGTTGGTTCACTGCGCATCGTGCGCGCCGCACTCGAAAAAGGCGAACTCGAATGGGAGGAATATTCCCACTTCGGCATGATCACCCGCCTGCAAGCGGGCGCGGCTGGTCTACCCTTCCTGCCCATGAATCAAACCGGCGCCACCAGCCTCGAACAATCGAATCCACTCATCAAACGCATCCCCGATCCCTTCGGCGGCAAAGATGTGATCGTTGTGCCGGCTTTAAATCCTGATGTGGCTATTGTCCACGTGCAGCGTGCCGATAAGAACGGCAACGCCCATCTGTGGGGCATCATCGGCGAACAAAAGGAAGCCGCGTTCGCCGCGCAAAAAGTCATCCTCACAGCAGAAGAAATCGTCGACGAATCAGTTATCAGGTCCGACCCGAACCGCACCATGATCCCCGCGAATATTGTTGATGCCGTGTGTCACGTCCCATACGCGAGTCATCCATCTTATTCACAAGGTTATTACGACCGCGACAATGAGTTTTATCTCGCGTGGGATAAGATCAGCGAGTCACAAGAGTCTGTCAAAGCGTATCTTGATGAGTGGGTCTACGGCGTGGAAGACCGCGCAGCGTATTGGGAAAAACTCGGCGCAAAGACTCACGACCGGCTCAAAGTGGAAGCACAATACAGTGAGAAAATAAATTACGGAAAATATTAGTGAATATTCCAAACTTCGATTATGGCGGCGAGGGAACGCCGCTGCATTTTCTTCACGCCAACGGTTACCCGCCCGAATGTTATAAACCGTTGCTTGAATTACTAAAAACTCAACATCATGTTTTCGGGATGAAACTCCGCCCGCTTTGGGATGACGCAAATATCAAAGACATTGATGACTGGCATCCACTTTCGGATGACTTGCTGCGCTTCCTCTCTACGGGCGGGCTTGCTCCAGCGATAGGAGTGGGTCATTCCATCGGAGGCATTGTCACCCTGCGGGCCGCGTTACGTGACCCTGGAAAATTCCGCGCATTGGTTTTATTTGATCCCGTGCTCTTCGTGCCATCATTCTTATTGATGTGGAATTTAATCCGCATGGTAGGGCTGGGAAACAAAGTACACCCCAAGATCGCGGGCGCACTCAAACGCCGCCGCACCTTCGACAATTTGGAAATGGTCTTTCGTGGATACCGTTCGCGTGATGTCTTTAAATACATGAGCGATGAAAGTTTGCGCGCATACATTTCTGGCATCACAAAACAAAGACCTGGCGGCGGATTCGAGTTGATCTACTCTCCCGAGTGGGAATCTCATATTTATTTAACCGGACTGCGCGACTTTGATTTGTGGCGTGAATTGCCAAAACTTGAAGTGCCCACCCTCATCATCCGCGGTGCAGAAACAGATACTTTTCTGGAAAACGCAGCAAATCTTGTAAAAAAGAAAAATCCAAAAATACAGATCGAAACATTGGAAAAATCAACGCACATTCTGCCGCTGGAACATCCGCAGGAAGTTTTTAATCTCACGCAAACCTTTCTCGCAGGAGTTGGATAATATAACAAAATTGCCCTCGAAAAAACTTCGAGGGCAATTTATTCCTGCACAATTTAGAGCTAAGGAGTTGGCTTACAACGCTGCGGTTCCTGACCCGTGCCAGTAAACCCAAAGGCTTCACGACAGACATTGTCCACAGCATATAAAGACTTGAGTGGATAAAACTCCTCACTCTTTTCAGGTGAGCCTGCCTGCTCCTCTGAAAAACGATCCACATAATCCAGGTCGGCGTAGCTCTTTAAGCCGCCGTCAGCAAGTACGCCATAAATAAAGCGTGTGCCGGCAAAGCCCACTTTAAAAGCGAATTGAACCGTTGCCCTGTTTCCAGCATTTACACGCACCCAGGCCAGATCAGGGTCAGTGTCATTCTCGCCGCGACCGCCATCAAAAATGACGGTATCGTATCCATTGCCGGGCAGCGGACCATCTGATTTTTCTGCAGAGAGTCCGCCGGTATCGCGGTCGGTATCTTCAACGATCCGCACATTATCGGTTGACCAGTTAACATTGTACGGCGGACGGGCTGCAATAATGTAATCACCGTAGCCATCTGCATTAATATCCAATTCAACTGCATAATTAAGACCAAGGGAATTGTTTGGATTCGTCCCCACCAATTCAATGGAAATATAATAAAACTTTTCATCGTAAGCCAGGTTGTAACTGACGATATCCAGATCAGATACATAAGTCATATCCTGTAAGAACGGACGCTCAAAAAGGTTGGCTTTATAAGAATCCCCATAAGGTGCGCGTCCCTCAGCGGCGGTATCGACAGACATAACATCATTAATCAATTTGCCTGGTTTTATATTGGTCAGGGGAACCAGTGAATGCGTGATCTCCTGCGTGGGTGTAGGCAATTCAACCGTTGGAGAAGGAACAACTGTCGCAGTAGCCTGATCCGCCTGTACGGCTGGCGTTGATGTGACGGGGGCGTCTGCTGTAATGGAAGGCTCTCCTTCGGGCTTCACCGCAACGCCGGGCATATTGCAGGCTAACATAACAAATACAAGCACCATACTCAATGTAACAATGGATTTTCTCTTTTTCATGGGGTCTCTCTCCTCGCGGTCAATTATCCTTCCTTTTGAATTTCTTATCAATAGGATTTCAGGGGCAAAGTAAACAAAACATTATCGTCTACTCTTATCTCTCCCTTGCCAGACAGGCAATCTTCAGGCACAATAGTACAGTTCGTGCATGTTTATTTTTGCCCACACAAACCCGAATACCCGAGGAAAAATGGAATATTCTTCAGCAGAGTTGATGATCATTAATGCCGCACGCCTATTGCGTGATGGCGATGTTGTATTCGTTGGAGTTGGTCAGCCCAATCTGGCCTGTAACCTTGCCAAGCGCACACATGCGCCAAATTTAGTAATGATCTACGAAGCGGGTGTAATTGGCGCAGAACCTGCGCGCCTGCCGCTTTCAATTGGCGACCCCACCCTCGTCAGCGGCTCGCTTTCGGTGGTAAGCATGTATGATATTTTTGCAAACTATCTCCAACGCGGAAATGTGGACGTGGGCTTTATGGGCGGCGCACAAATTGACAAATACGGAAACATAAATGCGACGGTGATCGGCGGATACGAACATCCCAAAGTACGCCTGCCTGGCTCTGGCGGCTCACAAGAGATCGCCGCTTGGGCAAACCGTTGTTATATCATGACTCCACATCAGAAACGCCGCTTCCCGGAAAAAGTGGAATTTATGACGTCCGCTGGATTCATTGGAGGCAAAGGTGACCGTGAAAATGCCGGTTTGCGCGGTAAAGGCATGGCCGGTGTGGTGACCGATATTGGCATGTTGGAACCAGATGAAACCGGCGAAATGATATTGACTGCTTTACATCCCGGCAAGACTGCGGAAGAAGCCAAAGCCAACACCGGCTGGAATTTAAAAATTGCCGCACAAGTGAGAGTGACAGAACTTGTAACAGAAAAAGAATTGCAAATTCTACGAGACGAACTTGACCCAACTGGAATTTATCTAAAGAGTGCTGCATAAATAATAAAAAACTCTCTACCGTACAAAACCTTTTTTGGACGCTGAAAAACGCTGATTTTCGCTGATAAAAGAAAAAATCTGCGTTTTCTGCGTTCATCAGCGTCCTAATCTTTAAATGTACGGTAGAGAAATAAAAAAACGGAGTTTTGAAAACTCCGTTTTTTTATTTTACTTTGTCACCGCGCAGCGAATGCCAACATAGGCCCCTGCATATGCCGGGTCCAACTTCAGACGCGTATCTGTGCGAACATTGCCGCCGTTGCCGCCAAATGTATTCCATGAACCGCCGCGCGCAATACGCTCACCCGCAGTCTTTAGATCCTCGCGCCCATCTATGGCGCTGTATGGATAAAGATCATATAAAGTACTCGTCCACTCCCATACATTACCAGACATGCCAAATACGCCGTAAATACTTTGCCCCTTCTCGTGCTGATCCACCGGGGATGTATCACCGACACAGCCGGGAATATTGGCATAGCTACAATCAAGTGTATTTCCGACCCAGGGGTAAAGCCGTTTATCGGTGCCGCGTGCAGCTTTTTCCCATTCCGCTTCGGTAGGAAGGCGCGCACCTCTCCATTCACAATATGTTTTTACCATCTTCCAGTCTACATAGAGTACGGGATAATTTGCAAATACCGGATTGCCATAGTAGGTAGACCGTGTGGAGGAATTGGTTCGCTGCGGCTTTCTGCACTCTACTGCATAAACACAGGCATCATACATTTCATTTGTAACTTCATATTTATCAATATAGAAGGCGTCCAGATCAACCACATTCGCAGGCCGTGACCCAACGTCACCACTATCATCGCTGCCCATTGAAAATTCTCCAGCGGGGATCAGCCGCATGAGTACATTTTTATTATCTTTTATCTCAAGCGGGATCTGTGTTTCAGTCGGCAGAACTGGTATTTCTGTTACGATGCTTGTCGGTTCAAGTGTTTCTGTGGGGAGAGTCTCCAAAGGTACAGGGGAAGAAGTCTCCTGCTGGGTGGCTGTTGGTTCTGCAGAAAATAGCCCAAAATTGGATTTCAGGAAAAAATATCCACCAAAGATTACCAAAAGGCCAAGCACGCCGAACGCTCCCAAAACGACAGGTAATGTCTTTTTCTGGCGAGCAGGTTGAAGGTCAGCAGGTGAAACGTTATCTCGATTCCGGTCTACTTTGCCGGTCATTTGTTCACGCAGACGTTCTGTCTTGACAGACGAGGCCAAAACATCCTTGCCAGCCTGTAAATTGTCCAACTCAGCAATGAAGGCACGCATATCTGCATAGCGATTGGCTGGCTCTTTAGCGAGTACTTTCAGCAAAACCGATTCTACATTTTGCGGCAAATTTGGGATATAAAATTTGGGAAGCGGCAGGGCTTCGGTGGCTTGCTTAAGCAAAACACCTGCCGGGGTATCGGCCGTATATGGCCTGTGACCCGTGACCATTTCATACAGAACAACGCCGAGGGAGTACAGATCAGATTGTGCTGTGGCTTCGCCTGTCCATTGTTCGGGAGCCATATAATCAGGCGTACCCAACCCTGTGCCGGAGCTGGTTAAGTGTGTTGAGTCTTTTTCCTTATCTCCAAACAGTTTCACCAGCCCAAAATCTGTTAACATGGGCTGGCCTTTTTCTGTCATTAACACATTGGAGGGTTTTACATCCCGATTAATAATATTTCGATCATGCACATATTCCAAAGCATGTGCGATGGGAAGGATTAATTGTATTGCATCGCGCCAGGGGATTGGAGATCCAAGGCGTTCCTTAAGTGTGCCCCCCGGTAGATAGACCATCACCAAATACGGCGAGCCTTCAAACTCTCCATAGTCAATCACGCCAACGATATTGGGATGTGACAGCCTGCCGAGTGATTTGGCTTCCCGCTCAAATCGTTTGAGCAGCATTTCCATATCGTCCTGCGGAAAAGCATCACGGCGGATCACCTTTATCGCCACCTCGCGCTCAAGGCGTGTATCATACGCCTTATACACGGTGGCCATACCGCCCTCACCGAGTAATTCCAGAATTTCATATCTTCCAAAACTTTGACCGATCAGCCCTGCCATAATACATTCCTTGTGAATAAAGTAACTTTTTAGCGTGACATAAGTATATTGAACTCGCCAATTATAAGCGACATAACAAAAACCCGGAGCAAAAAATTTTCCGAGTTTTTTTATGATTTGAAATTATTTTGTGAGCGCGCACCGAAAACCAACATATAAGCCCGAATAACTTGCATCTACCTTAAATCGGGTATATGCATAAATGCTTCCATTGCCGCCAAAGAAATGCCATGAGCCGCCGCGTATTACCCGATTGCCTGCCGTATCCGGGTCTTCACGGCCGTCTGTGGCACTATATGGATACAATCTGTATAAAGTGCTCGTCCACTCCCAGACATTCCCCGACATACCATAAACACCGTATATGCTTTGTCCTTTATCATATTGATTGACTGCGGCTGTGTCACCGATACAACCGGAATGATTTGCCAGACTGCAATCAAACTCACTTCCCCATGGATAGGCGCGCCCGTCTGTACCGCGTGCAGCTTTTTCCCATTCCGCTTCGGTGGGTAGACGGGCATCTCTCCACTCGCAATAGGAGTTTGCCATCTTCCAATCCACAAAAAGAACGGGGTAGTTCGCAAATTCCGGTTCACTGTAATATGATCCACGGGTATTGGACCCTTCCTGCAAGGGTCTTCTGCATTTTCCTGCAAACACGCAAGCTGCGTACAGTTCATTTGTAACTTCATATTTATCAATATAGAACGTACTCACGCTGACTAAATTTTCAGGGCGCGATTCGGAATCACCGTCATCGCTGCCCATCGTAAACTCTCCATCAGGGATAATCCGCATTAAAACATTTTTACTGTCTCGTATCTCAACCGGGATCGAAGAAGTCGCAGTGGAAAGTACCTGCACCTCGGTTGGCGTAACAGGCGTGACCGGGCTTGTTTCAGTGGAAGAAGCTATCGGCGAAAGCTGCTCCAGATCATTTGGACTTTTCACCGCCAATGATCCAAGATTGGAATATATCAGCCAGCACCCGCCGCAAAGCAAAAGAAATACAAAAGCACCTATGACACCCATCCAAACGGGAATTTTTGTTTTCTTTTTTACAGGCGGCTGCCCGGCCTGTTCCTTTTTAATTTGCTCAACCCGTCTCCGAACTTCTTCAGTTTCGTGCTTTTTTACCTTCCCGGTCATTTGCTCGCGCAATTTTTCAGTTCGAATGGTGGATGCAATCGGATCCCTGCCTTCAACCAGAGATTGCAATTCATACGCAAAGGTACGCATATCAGGGTAGCGGTCTTTTGGTTCACGCGCCAGCACTTTAAGTAAAACCGACTCGATATTCTTGGGCAGATTGGGAATATATTCATTTGGAAGCGGCAAAGGTTCATTGATTTGTTTGAGCAAAACACCAGCAGGAGTATCTGCCATATACGGCCTGTGACCTGTGATCATCTCATATAAGACAACGCCCAGCGAATACATATCCGAGAGGACAGTGGTCTCACCGATCCACTGTTCAGGAGCCATGTAATCCGGCGTGCCGATCCCATCGCCGGAAGCCGTTAGGTTTTGTTCTCTTCCTTCAAACAATTTCACCAACCCGAAATCGGTCAACATGGGCTGACCTTTTTCTGTCATTAAAATATTTGAAGGTTTTACATCTCGATTAATAATATTATGTTCATGCACATATTCCAGCGCATACGCAATGGGAAGAATCAACTGAACTGCATTGCGCCAGGGAATGGGTTTTCCTAGCCGGTCTTTGAGTGTGCCGCCGGGTAAATAAACCATCACCAAAAATGGAGAACCTTCATGCTCGCCATAATCGATCACCCCAACAATATTTGGATGCGAAAGCCTGCCCAGTGATTTTGCTTCACGCTCAAATCGCTTAAGAATTAAATCCAGTTGATTGGGCGGAAACGCATCGCGGCGGATTACTTTTATCGCCACATCGCGTTCAAGATGCGTATCATACGCCTTGTAGACAGTTGCCATACCGCCTTCACCAAGCAGTTCCAGTATCTGATATCTCGCAAAATTGTTGCCGATCATCCCGGTCATAGGTATTTTCCTTTTTCAATAAAAAGATCAATTTTTATCACCTTATTATCAATCAGTCTAATTATAAGTGACATTGAAAACCCGTATCAAAACAAGCCAAAAGCCATACTCCCGGCCAACCTCCCCCTTTACGCAAAACAATTGTCGGGGTATACCAATACCCAATGGACACATCTCCTATTCGCCACATTCTTTTTGACCTTGGCGGCACACTCATGCACGCACGCGGAGATTGGGATTCTCCCCTAAAACGCGCAGACCAGGCACTCACAGACAAACTGCTTGAGCATGATATTAAGCTGGATAGCAGCACCTTCCGCGCAAACCTGCGGCAATACTACGCACAACGTGATCAGGATTTTCGCGAAACCACCTACCACTTTGTTTTGCGTGAACTACTCAAAGGGCTGGGGTATGCCGAGGTTGACGAATCAGTTCTCAGGTCCGCGTTGGATGCGATGTATTCCATCACCCAAAGCAACTGGATCCTCGAAGAAGATACTCTCGCAGCCATCCAAAAACTAAAATCCAATAACTATCATCTTGGAATTTTTTCGAACGCAGGCGACGATAAAGATGTGCAGGAATTGATCGAAGGGTTTGGCATTCGTTCCTACTTTGATTTTGTCCTC
This sequence comes from Candidatus Villigracilis proximus, assembly GCA_016715195.1. Lineage (GTDB taxonomy): Bacteria > Chloroflexota > Anaerolineae > Anaerolineales > Villigracilaceae > Villigracilis > Villigracilis proximus. The sequence goes on along the minus strand of JADKBB010000024.1, from coordinate 33,981 downwards.
ACCTCTGCCACATGCTATTACCGCAAACCTCATGCGCGAGCATTTGAGATCGCCCTTGCTCAATGGAGTATTTCTCCCGAAGATGCAATCATGGTCGGCGACAGCCTGCAAGCGGATATTTTCGGCGCAAAAAATTTAAATATGCAAACGATCTGGATCACACGCCGCGCGCAATTTACGGCGGATGAAGAGCAGCGCATCCAACCAGACTTTAGCCTGAGCGGCCTCGATCAGCTTTATCCTACCGTTGAGAGAATCGCCCTCACCCGCCGCTGAGATATTCGCCTTCATCAAGTCGGGGTACAATTTCAGATATGAATCAAAATAGATTTTTTCCTTACATCGCGCTTGCGATAGGCATCACTGCACTCAGCCTGTCTGCCATGTTTGTGCGCTGGTCAGATGCCCCCGGCCCCATGACCGGATTTTATCGTGTGTTGATCTCCACTTTTTTTCTCACCCCTTTTTTTCTTAGGCAGCAAAAAATACTCGAACCGATAGATAAAAAATATCTGGCCATTCCTTTGATCGCAGGAATTTTTACCGCCTTCGATTTTGCATTTTGGAACTCTTCTTTAAAATACACAACCGCCGCCAACGCCACCCTGCTCGGCAACACCTCACCGCTCTGGGTTGCATTATTTGCGCTTTTCTTCTTTCGAGAAAAACTACGCGGAATTTTTTGGATGGGACTCGCCCTGGCGCTGGCGGGCGCGGCGCTCGTAATGGGCAGCGACTTCCTCACCCATCCCACGCTTGGCATCGGCGACCTCATGGCAAGTACCGCCGCCATTTTTTATGCATCCTATCAACTCACCACCCAGCGCGGACGCAGGCATATTGACCCGTTTCGCTACATGTGGCTGGTGGGAGTCAGCGCCACACTTGGCATGTTCATCATCAATATTGTGCTGGGATATTCCTTTACAGGCTATTCCACACAAACATGGATCATTTTTTTTGTGACAGCCATCATCTCACAAATGATCGGGTATCTCGCCATCACCTATGCCCTCGGGCATTTCCCCGCATCCATCGTTTCTCCCCACACTGATCGGTCAACCCATTCTGACCACCATCCTGGCGATTCCTCTGCTGGGTGAAATTCCCAATGCCATTCAATGGATCGGGGGCGCAATTGCACTGGCTGGAATTTACATCGTGAATCAATCTCATTTACAAACTCCAGAAGAAACTCCCAACGCTTAATATCTACCGGGCTTGAAATTCGCCCGATGCACTACTATACTATTATCATCACATAAAAAAAGAGGAAACCATGCAATTAGATGCCATTCTCGAAGTCGCAATTGGGCTGGTGTTCGTCTGGCTCGTCATCAGCGTTGCCACCATGGAAGTTCAAAACCGGATCAGCATTTTATTAGGCTGGCGCGCAGAACAATTGGAAAAATCCATTCTCAGCATGCTCAAGGATGAAACGCTTGTAAGGAAATTCTATGAGCATCCACTGGTAATCGAACTGGCCCAGAAAGACAAAAACGGAAACCTGATCAAAGACAAGAAAGGCGCCATTAGACGTCCCACCTATATACCAAACGCCACATTTGCGACAGTGGCCTGCGAAGTCATCATCAATGCGGGCAAAGAGGGGCAAACTGTTCCGCTGGATACAATGTCAATCAGCGAAATGAAAGCGAGCATCAAATCACTGGCAGAGAAAAACCCAAATCTTGAACGGGTTAATCATTATCTTATGCCAAAAATGGAAAAAGCAGCTGACGATCTGGATGCCAAACTGGCTGAATACCGCAAAAATACAGAAGCCTGGTTCGGCGATGTCATGTCGCAAGCCAGTAACTGGTACAAAATCCGCGCACAATGGATGGCCTTCTGGATCGGGCTTGCCATCGCCGTCTCCATTAACATAGACACAATTAATATTGCTCAAAAGTTGTGGCAGGAACCTACAGCACGCGCCATAATCGTAGCACAAGCGCAGGCCGAAGCGCAAAACAAAGATGCCACATCTATTTCATTCGCCACAGCCAAAAGCCTAAACTTCCCCGCCGGCTGGACGACCACCGCCCTCGATACAAAAGCCTGCCGCCTGATCGACATCATCGATTATCAGATTGTCATCCGCTCGGCAGGCGACTGCCTTGCAGTGACCAGTCTGCCTTCTTTAAATAATGGCTGGGGTATGTTTGTCAAACTCTTTGGCTATCTATTGAGTGCCGCTGCGGCCGCGCAAGGCGCGCCATTTTGGTTTGATATTTTACGCAAACTGGTTGGCGTGAAACCGCAGCCGGAAGCAAAATAAATTCGATCTACGCCGAGGAGAACATGGAAATAAAAGTTGTGACAGAAAACGCGCGCGTCCCTGTAACCGTGATGAACATTCACGGAGATATTGATTCAATCACCTATCAGGCATTTCAAGCCAAGGCTGATGAATTGATCTCAGACGGAGCGCGTTATATTTTAGTGAATATGGCCGAAGCCCCGTATATCAGCAGCGCCGGGCTGCGCAGCCTGCATAACATCTTCAACAAACTTCGTTCCCTGCACAAGGATGTGAACGATGATGAACTCCGCAAAAAAATGAGCGCTGGAAATTACAAATCTCCCTATATAAAAATAGCCAACCTCTCCACTCATATCAAGGAAGTTTTTGAACTAAGCGGCTTTGAAACCTACATGGAAGTCCATGATGATATAGGTCAAGCTGTCGCATCGTTTTAGAGAAGTGAAGAAGGCCATGCTTAAACTGCATGGTCTTTTTTTTTCGCCCCCCTTCCTGCTATAATCCCTATCATGTCCAACGATCTCTTCGACCATGCCATGCATGAACGCCTAAAAAGTGAAGCGCCGCTTGCCGCGCGGATGCGTCCGCGCACATTGGATGAATACATTGGGCAGGAACACATCGTGGGCGAAGGCAAACTCCTGCGCCGCGCCATCGAAGCCGATAAACTTTTCTCATCCATCATTTTATGGGGGCCGCCCGGCACAGGCAAGACCACGCTGGCACAAGTCATTGCGAATACGACCAAGAGTCATTTCACCACCATCTCAGCCATTCTCGCCGGAAAAGCGGACTTGCGTGTGGTGATCGATGAATCACTCGAGCGCAGACGCCTGCACAATCTCCGCACCATTCTTTTTGTAGATGAAGTCCATCGCTGGAACAAAGCACAACAAGATGCACTTCTGCCCCATGTAGAAAACGGCACATTTACATTGATCGGTGCTACAACCGAGAATCCATATTTTGAAGTTATCAAAGCATTGATCTCCCGCTCGCGTGTTTTTCAACTGCGGAATTTAAACCAGACGGAGACGGGTGTATTAATTGACCGCGCTCTAAGCGACAAGGAACGCGGCTACGGAAACAAACGCATCTCTCTGGACCTCGATGCCCGCTCCCATTTAATTGAGATTTCCTCAGGCGACGCACGCAACGCCTCAATGCCATTGAACTTGCAGTTGAATCCACAGCACCAGACAAGGACGGCGTGATCCATGTGACACTTGATGTGGCACAGGAATCCATTCAACGCCGTGCCGTGTTATACGACAAGGATGGCGACGCGCATTACGATACGATCAGCGCCTTCATTAAATCCGTGCGCGGAAGTGACCCGGATGCCGCGTTGTATTGGCTTGCAAAAATGATCTACGCCGGCGAAGATCCAAAATTCATCATCCGCCGATTAATTATTCTGGCTGGCGAAGATATCGGCCTCGCAGACCCGATGGGACTCGTTGTCGCCAATTCAGCAGCGCAGGCATTTGATTACATCGGCTTACCTGAAGGCATCTATCCCATTGCAGAAGCCACGCTTTACCTTGCCACGGCTCCCAAATCGAACAGTGCCGGCGCATATTTCAAGGCGATGAAAAAGATCGAAGAGGAGGGGCAGGTATCCGTTCCGCGCCATCTTGCAGACGGAAATCGCGATGCCGTTGCAACCGGTCAGGGCAAAGATTACGTTTATCCGCACGATGCAGAAGGTCACTTCACGCCGCAGCAATATCTTCCAAAGCGCCTGCTGGGTACATATTTTTATGCACCCTCAGAACAAGGCTACGAAGCACAAGTCACTGCAAGGCTTGAGATGTGGCGCGAAGCACAACGCAAGGCACTGAATATTGAGCGTAGAGAACATGTGCCCGATATGAGCGAAGAAGAAATAAAAGAAATGAAACGAAAGATCAAATAGCATGGATGAAATCCGCCCGTGGCTTTACATCGGTAAATACCGAGATACATTAGACAAGAACTACCTCAACTTCAAAACCATTAAAGCGATGCTCCAACTCGCCGAGCCCATAGAGCAGGATGGAATCAACTCTCTTTATCTCGCAGTTGATGATATGAGACCCACCCCGCATCACTTGATAAAGCAGGGCATCGATTTTATTTTGGCAGAAAAAGAGAAAGAGCATAAGATCCTGGTATCTTGCGGAGCAGGGATTAAACCGTTCAGCCGCTTTTTGCGTGGCGGCGCTCAAGGAAGTGGAAGGATTAAGTTTAGTGGATGCCTATAAGGAGATCAAAAGAAAACACCCCGAATCCTGCCGCACGAACCTGTATGGAATTCATTTTGCAGTTACTATAATGAAACAACGCCCTATCTCGATATTATGAGATTATCAACTCAAACCTTTTAATTGGAAAAAATAAAATGCCACTCTTATTACTCATCCGGCACGGCGAAAACGATTATGTCAAAACAGGGAAAATGGCAGGACGACTGCCCGGGGTTCACTTAAATGAACGGGGACAAAAACAGGCTCAGGCGTTGGGCGAAGCGCTGACCGGCGTCCCGATCAAGGCCATTTATTCAAGTCCGCTTGATAGGGCGCAGGAAACTGCCCGGCCCATCGCAGATTCACATAAATTAAAGATCATGACCGATATTAATTTGCTGGATACCGATGTGGGTGACTGGCAGGGAAAATCTTTGAAATCGCTGCAACAGTTGAAGGCCTGGCAGATCGTGCAGAAGGTGCCTTCGCGTTTTACCTTCCCCGGCGGCGAGTCATTTTTGTTTTTGCAGCAGCGCATTGTGAATATGCTTGAGGGCGTTGTGAAAAAACATAACAAGCCGCAGGATATTGTGGCGGTTGTGTTTCATGCGGACCCGATCAAGCTGGCGGTTTCACATTTTCTTGGTTTGCCGCTCGATCATTTTCAACGGCTGAGCTGTGACACAGGCTCACTGACCGCGATCCATGCAAGTGAATCAGGTGCGAATCTGGTGAAGTTGAATCAACGTCCGCCGTTTGAGTTTTTAGTACAAGAAAAAAAGCGAGCTTAATTTAGAAATAAAAAACTGGAGCAGCATAGATGACCGCCTCACAAACTTTTATTCTGGAAACAGAAAGATTAATTCTCAGGCGTCAAATCATCGAAGATCTGGATGCCCTCTGGGCACTGTATTGCGATCCTGAAATCACAAAATATATTCCTGACGCACCCCGCTCTTTCGAAGAAGCCAAAGAAGAATTGGAGTGGTTTCTAAACGGACATCCAAAACACCCCGAGCTGGGACTTTGGGCAACGATCCACAAAGAGACGGGAAAATTTATCGGCCGCTGCGGATTGTTGCCATGGACAATTGAAGGGCAGTACGAGGTTGAAGTGGCATATACACTGGCGCAAAACTTTTGGGGCCAGGGTTTGGCAACCGAAGCCGCGCAAGGTATTCTGCAATACGGATTTGAGAAATTAAATTTGTCACGTATGATCTGCCTGATCGACCCCGAAAATATTCCATCACAACGAGTCGCTGAAAAAATGGGCATGGCGTGGGAGAAAACAGTGGACGGATACGAAGGTGATAACATTCCGTTTTATGTTTATTCGATCAACAAATAAAAAATGGGTCACGGAAATTCCGTGACCCATTTTTTATTTCCATAATTTTGCAAGTTCATTCAACGATCTGTAATACGGCTCAATGCTCGGAATATAATGCCGCTCATCTTTTGCATGTGGACCCACGCCGGATTGTCCCCAGACGACGGCCTGACCGCCCGGAGCGAATCTTGCGCTGGTGCCGGGGAGTTTCCTGCCGATGCGCGCATCTTCCCCACCCGATGCCTGTTTGACTGCTTCGATCAGCGCTTTCAACGCTGGATTATTCGGGTCGCAAGCCACGCCGTTTTCCATGACAGAGAATTTCGCTTCGAGATTATTTTCGGCGCAATAGGCTTCCACTTCCGCCCGCAACGCGGATGTATCATCCTGCGGAATGGGACGAATTTCCACACCGAGAATTCCCTCCGCCGCAGTGACGTTATAGACGCCCACGGTTCCAACATTGATAAATGGGAATTTCGCCTGCGATTGCCAGCCGTCTGCGGCTTTGAGTGTGAGATGTTTCGCAAAAATCTCATTCAACGCCGTGCGGGCATTGACCAATCTCTCGCTCAAGTCACCTGTGCCAGCCACACCAGAATGTCCCTTTGTACCGCGTGCGATCACGTCAAAACGCATCACGCCGCGATTCTCAATACAGATCTCGCCGAAGAGTTCATTGCCTTTTTCACCAGTCCGCTCGCCAGCGATGAATAGAGATGGAGCGAGATTCACAATTGCTTCAAAACAAAAGGCGTACCCCAGGCTTCAGCTTCGCCATTTTCTTCATTGCCGATCAACATCAATGAAATATTCGGATAGGGTGCGCCGGCCTTCATGATGTCTTTCATCCATACCATGTAGGTTGCAACGACGGTCTTCATATCCGCTGCGCCGCGGCCGTGGAGATAATCTCCTTCGATGCGCGGAATGAACTGCGAGTCGTCAGGTTCTGGTTCAACGACGTCAAAGTGACCTGTCAACAAGATCGGATTATCTTTTGTTGTGCCAGGGAAAGTTGCATACACGGCTGGATATTTTCCGTCAAAGTATTTCACTTCCAGACCGGCATTGCGCAAGTAATCATCGATCAACGAACCCGCGCGGTGGACTTCATCGTAGCGTTCGTCAGGACAGGCCGTGACGGATGGTATGCGGATCAATTGTTGTGCAAGATCAAGAATTTCGGCTGGTCTTATCAGGATAGGATACTTCAACCATAGCCTGCGGGCGTGGACGGAATTGTATTGGCGCATTTTGGATCTGCCGCGCAGTGTCACGTCCCCGCTGCAGGAATTCGGCGATCTTGGGAGCATCATCACCCAGATGTCCATATTCAGATGCAATACGTTCCACGTCACCTTTGACTTGCGCTTCGCGTTCAAAATGAAATTCCTTCAACACTCAAACGGCACTTCATTGCCATTGCTCAATTGACCTTGCAATCGGGCGCGCATTTTTTCGGCAGTGTTCCGTGCACCTTCAGAAATTTCAACGAGCGGCCGTAAGTCATCCCACATGTTTAACGCTTCAGCCAGCGGACGTACCTCGCCAAGTGTCCACTTGAGGAAATCACGCATGCCGATCGGTTTGCCGGTCAACGGGTTTTCGATCTCGGCCCGCATACTAAATTTCGCAGCAAGGTTTTCATTGACACGGGCGCGGCTGATATCTTCACGGTCATAGCGGAAGCCGCGCGCAAATTTCGAGTCGGAGTAAATATGTAAAAGCAGCAGGTGCTTTAGCGTGAGATTGGCAATGTCAAGTTCAAGGCTGTGCGCGCCTTCATCGGTGCGGACTTCGACACGTCCCATGGGCAGGTTGATGCGTGCCATGAGGTTTTGCTTTTCGATCTGTAGAGCCATCTCCTCGGGAGGAGTCGCCTCACCTGCGGCAAACAGGCCACGGGTATAAAGATGCGTGAGCTCGTCGCTGGTAGTCGAGATCAAGCGTTCAACCGGTTCAGAGAACGAACGCGCGCGTACAGGAGTGTAATTATTATTTCCAAAACGCACACCGCGCCGCACAAGGTCATATGAAATCTGCAAATAATCATCATAGGAGCGATACAGATCAGGAAGATCGATCTCGCGCGGATTCGGGAACGTGAGATTGCGGATCGAATCATATTCAGTGATGACAACGACAGCGCGTCCATCCTTGACCTGAGCCTGCATCGGCGTGGACGCACTGGTTGCGATAAAGAGTGACGCGAACGCACGCAAAAGCCGTGTGGCTGTAATATAAAACTCGGATTTGAATTCATCGAGATGCTGGTCGCCGCGCTCGGACGCAGAGAGATGCATGAAGTCCCACGCGAAGAGCGGATCGGGCAGCGACAGGTTGCTGTGAATGCCGGCAACCGCCAGACCGCCGCCGTATAAGTCCACACATTTTTCGAGGTAACGGCGTTTTGCGATGCTCCAATTACCGGGGATGGAATGATGCCCGATATCGGTCAGATACAAAAGATTGCCGTGCCAATAATGCAGGCGTTCTCCAAATTTAAGACCAGCCTGATGCAGGGCGTTGATCAGTGAAGCTTCCATGAGACGGGCTTCATAGATCGCGCCGCGCGGACTGTAATATGGGCGCGTGGCCCATTCGGTCATCCAGTGAAAGACTTCGAGCTGGCTGAACTGCGCCTGCCAGGGCGGCACACATTCGGCGAGCAGATAATCTACAAAGGAATGCTGGCTGGGACCTGCGCCAACAGTAAGCAAGGGACGCAGTTCTTCATCCAGCAGATTCCATTCCTGTTCAAAGCCGTTCAGTCCGCCTTGCGGTTTTTCTTTTGCGGCCTGTTCAAGTGCGAGGTGATATTTTTCAGGGAATTTTTTTGAAGGCATGGGGTAATCCTAAGGTTTTATACATAATTAAACTGAGTTAAAAGATAAGAGAAAGTGGACAAAATTTCCAACTTTCTTCTTTCCACTTTCTTGTTATTTCTTCAAACTTTCCAAACCTTCCACCAATCGTTTGAATGCGCCTTCGGTGCGCTCGGCGGGTGTGGCGTAGGAGAAGCGGATCCAGTCGTTGCCGAAGGGCGAGAAGAATGCACCGGGGACGATGGCTACGCCGTGATTTTCGGCGAGGTATTGTCCGAGGGGTTCGCTATCTGCCCAGCCTTTGGCTTTGATATATTCACCGACATTCATAAAGGCATAATAGCCTTTGCCGATGATGTGCTGCATTCCACTTTCGGCAAGCAACTTCTTCAAGACCACACGGCTGGCGTTGGTCGGCTCGATGATGGTTTGTGCGGCTTTGTCGATAGCCCATTTCATAGGCAGCCATTGCCACAGCCAAAGAGAAGAATGAAGGAATGACTCCGTGTGATGCGCGGGCGACGATGAACTTGATGACGTTCTCGTCTGCGATCAAATGACAATTGCGGATATTCGACCCGCCAAGTGATTTTGTAATTCCATCCAGGAACATCAGGCGCTTGCGTTCTTCGGGGGTGAAGAATTTGAGGAAGGAATTCAAATCCATTGGGGATTCGTCGGTGACGTAGTGATACATCCAATCGAAGAGCACGAAGGCTACACCGGCTTCGAGAGCCGCTTTGGCGAGTGAGACTTGTTTCTCAACGGCGATGGTCATGCCGGTGGGATTATCGGGATTGGTAATGAGAATGCCCGCGATCTTGCGTCCTTTTGATTCGGCAAATTTTACGCTTTCACGAATCGCTTCTTCGGAATATGCCCAGCCTTGAGCGGGGTCACCGGGCGCCCATAATACATTTGCGCCCACGCCGTATGGCCCCCAGTTGTAGGAAATCCACGGGACGCGGGAGACCATGATCAAGTCACCCTGACGGCCGTGACCGAGAGCGAGCATGGCTTGATAGGCTTTGTTCAAGGCGTCACGTCCGCCGGCGGTGCCGAGTACGTTGGCGGGGCCCCAGCCAGAGGATGAGTCAAGCTTCCAGTATTGCTCAATTACGGCTTTGCGGTATGCGTCGGTGCCGAATGGCATATCGTAGGCCGTACCATGTTCCAGTTGAAGTTGAAGCGCGCGTTCCAAAATCGGCCTGGGGGTTCCGGGCAGAGATGCGCCGCCGTCGCCCTGTGAAGCGTCAAATATTTTTGCGCCGGCATTTTTCTCAACATACACTTTCAAAGACTTGTTGATGAGGAACATGCGTGAGGGCGGAATATCCGCCATTTGCTTGAGATGATCGCTGACGGGAATGAGATTCTTTTCGTCAACAGCTAGGACAGGTGTGGCATTTGAAATGGACATGATTTCTCCTTTATGGTGTTAAGAAAAACGCCCCGAGGCTCGGGGCGTTTGGTTTTCCTATCTAGGATGAATGGACTTGCTGTTCGTGTTCACCTGATAAATACCAACGCCCCGTCACTGCATGAGTGCGAGTAGTACGATTGGTATTATTGGTGTCTACAACGAGTTGTCTGAACATTGCGCGCAAGGATACCACTGTGAGGTTTATGCGTCAAGAAAAAGATGCGCACAAAATTAACGCCACCTTGTAACACGCTCCGGAATTTTTTCGTCGCCCAATTTATGACAAACTTTTTTCAAACGATCCCACGCGCCCTGCCATTTTAGATCGCTGAGTGTTTCCTTGAGCGGCACATCTGTCCGCAGGGTGGATAACTGCCGATAGAGCATGGCCTCTTCCTTTCGCTGTGACAGGCTTTCGGTCAGGCTGGATGCGCGGCCCGGGCTGATGGATTTCAAGCGCCACTTCGCAGCGTCATCTGGAATCGATTCGATGTGTTTAAATTTTGAAAGCACGGCCGAAGCGGATTTTGCTCCCCAACCCGGAATGCCGGGGTAACCATCGGCGGCATCGCCAACCAACCCGAGATAATCAGGGATGGACTCGGGGCTCACGCCAAATTTTTCGATCACGCCTTTTTCATCGAGCACGATCTCGCGGCGGCGGTCCCAGCATACGATCTGTTTGCCGGTGACCAACTGCGCGAGATCTTTATCGGGTGAGCAGATGACAATTTGATCGACCGATTTATTCTTTTTAAATTTTGTCGCTGCGGTTGCCAGCGCATCATCTGCTTCAAACTCGACCATCGGCCAGACCACCATCCCCAGCGCAGACACAGCTTCTTCAGCCAGCGGAAATTGAGCCAGCAGATTCGGATCGACTCCTTCGCCGGTTTTGTATCCTGCATAAAGATCATTACGGAAGGAAGTGATGACGTGATCAAACGCCACCGCTACATGCGTGACCTCGGAACTGCCCAGCATCATTAGCAGACTCTTAATCAGGCCGAGGGTGGCTCCGACCTCCTGTCCATTGGGCGCTTTCTTCGGAGGAGCGCCAAAGTGACTTCTGAACAATTCGTATGTGCCGTCTACTAGATGAATTTTCATATTTACCTGCTCTGCGGGTGCTGTCTGTTTGATGTGAATAAATTTCATACTTTAGTCACATCAGCAAGCTGATGGACTCCAGAATGGGCTCCAGATTTTACACACTAATCGCGTTTTGGTTCGTACTTAAGGACAACGATTCCGGAATCAAACGATGTGGATTTTACCAATTTTAGATTTTGTCTGCCATCCAACTCCTTAAAGATCGTCATTCCACTGCCGATCGCGGTTGGATTAATAAATAAATGCAGCTCGTCGATCAGTCGATGCTTGATCAGCGCGGATACAAATGCAGCGCCGCCGTATGCGATCATATCCTGACCGGCCTGTTTCTTTAGTTGTGCGATTTCCTCAACGAGATCGCCTTTTGCCAGCACAGTATCAGTCCACTCGGATTTTTCAAGTGTTTTGGTGAAAACAACTTTTTTTGTACCATTAAATATATCTGCGCCTTCCTGCTCCGGGTGTGACGCCCAATAAGGAATAAAGCCTTGTGCAAGTTTTCGCCCGAGGATGATGCAGTCTACAGATTCTGTGAGTCCGCCTACATATTTCTTAAGCTCATTATCCCATTCAGCAGATGTCCAATCCATCTCACCGTTTGGTCCGGCAATAAAGCCGTCAACGGTCATTTGTACTTGAAGTTTTAATTTTCTCAATGTATTCTCCGGTTTTGTGAATACTTAATATTTCTTCCAGACGCCCGCGCATTTCTTTTGATTCTTCGCATCTGTTTCCGAAGCGATCAACGCGAGTGCCTTCTCTTTGACAGATTCATCCCTGACCACGTCATAAAGATTTCGCAGCACCAAAACAATGTCATAGCGGATCAACATTCCATTCTTCTCGGTGACACATTCCTTGAAGCGCAATTCCAGTCCATTCAATACCAATTGTGTTTGCTTCTTTCCGGCCAGACCCACCCTCCACAACGATTGCATACAATGCCGGGCCGTGACAAATCTTTCATCTCTGGTTACATTTAATAACGCATCAAAATCCTTGAACATCCTGCCTTTGGGATCGCTGATTGCGAGATGCGAGAATATTTGTGAAGTGATCGCGCGGACGTGGTTATCCTTATGCGTCAGCCCTGCCACGATTTCGTCCCAGGCTTCATAGGCCCAGTCCACGGGTTGTTCGGTCTCTTTCATTAAGTAGTCATACGCCTTGAATTGCGCCTCGCCATCTCCAGTGCGTATATTATCCAGATGAGTACGGATGATCTTATCCATTAAAAAATCCTTACGCTTCCTGTAACTTAATGAGATCTTTCAATATCTTTTCAAAAGCAGACTTTTTCGCCTGTATATCTTTTCTGTCTGTAAAATACGCCATCCGCCTGTCCTTGTAATCGCCTTCGAGCAATTTGCTTTTAACACTGGCGATCATCGGATTATGAAACACAAGATGAATACGTTTTGTTTCCCAGAGATTGAAGGTTACCAAATATTCTCCGCGATAACTAAAAGACGGCGCTTTCCACTTTACTTCTTCAACAATGTTTTTGTTGACACCCAGGATGATCTGCCGCAGAGTCTGCACTTCCACCTTGAATGGATGCACCAGCGCTTCCATGAACTCATCCACTTTATCGGTTCGACTTACGGGGGAAGCTGCTTTCTTTTTCGTTGGTTTTTCAGCGCTGGTAGATCCGGCAAAAGAAAGTCCCTTCAAGGCCAGCGCCTCTCGCAGCCGCCCCAATGCGTTGGGACCCATGCCGTGCAGCCGGCTCAAGTCCGCTTCGGTGATTTTTGTTAATTGTATAAGTTTCACATAACCGGCATGAGCAAGAGCCCGTTCGGCTGGCGCTCCCAGTTTTGGGAAATCACTTTCCTGTTTTGAGGTTTCTTTTTTCATGTTCACTCCTCGTTTTATATCCCATACCCGCCAACGACTCTTAATTCCGCGCCGCTGGGGGCTCCGCTTATTATAGGCATTGCCTCTGCGATCAAAGCCCTGACCTCCCCATTTTGCAGAGAGGCGTCGTGTGATTCTTTATCGTCCCAAACTTCAAAGACCCAGACACAGGCTTCATCCGCCACATCTTCGTTGACAATATAGGCGCGGCATCCGGGCAGTTGCGCCACCACAGCGGAGGCCCGCACCAGAATAGCGGATAATTTGTCACGCATACCGGGCTGGGCTGCGAGTTTTCCCGTCATTGCATACATTTTATTTTTAGCCTTTCGTTTGGTTAAATACAACATCCCGCAAGCGCGTGCGTTACGGGATGTTGTGTATGATTACTAATTTGCAGAATTCTGGCTTGTATACAAAGCGAGGACATTTCCCGTGGGGTCTTTGAAAATTCCAAACCAGCCCATGCCCGGGATTTCCGTCTTTGACTTGACGATCTGTCCGCCGAGTTTCTCCACCATCTTCAAATCGGCATCGATATCATCACTGTCAATGTACACCAGGACTTGTCCGGCAGGGTATTCAGCTGAGGCCTCAGGAAAACCGCCGCCCGTCCCATCGCCGGCTTCCCACATGGTGTAATTCATTTCGGGCATATGTTGGAGCTTCCAGCCAAACAGACTCTCATAAAATTTTCCTGCACCTTCAACATTCACAGCCGGGATCTCAACATGGACTATATTTCGCTTGGACATCATATTCTCCTTTTGATAAAGTGGATAAGGGTGACAGACTGTGGTTCTAAGCGGACTCAATAATTTTATTTATAAAGAATATACGGGGTATTACCCTGCATTCCAATCTACTACTTTGCGATCTCCCAGATATGACCGCCCGGATCCATGAAGCTCGCAGTTCGTATACCCCAGGGACGATCCATTGGGCCGTTTAACAGTGTCACTCCGCGTGCGGTTAACTCCGCACACATTGCATCTACGTCATCGACCGCAATGGTGAAGACAAAACGCGATCCGGTTTCACGGTTTGCCACTTTTGCAGGTGTAACGAGCTCTCCGGCGGCTGTGATTTTAAGCAGGTTAATAAGTGTTTTATCGAATTTAAACACTGCAGAGTTTTTGTCTTCAAAGATCACTGGCAGACCAAAGACCTCTTGATAGAACTGCTTTGTAATTTGCAAATCTTCAACGAATAGTGTGATAGCCGCGATCCCTTTCGGCCAGGCGCTTAACTCTGTATTTTTTCCTGTACTTTGATCCATGAGCAGCTTCCTTCTGGTTTAATGTGTATTTGTTGTAGTTTTACGGGGAAGTACAAACACTATTGGGTTACAAATAACACAGACATTTTAGAACTTGTGTTCTAAAATGTCAAGCGCCAGATATGGGAATTTCCTGTTCATATCCCCCATATATTGTTGAAGTATTTATGTTCCGTATTTCGCAAGGATGCGCAGGAAGATTTCCCTGTCATCAGGCATGATTTCGGCGATCTCAAAACCAACATGATATAAGTTTGGCTGGATCACATCTATCTTGCACCATTTTGTGCGGCCAATAAAGACAATATATGGCCTGTCGCCCAGGTCGGATGTAAGCTCCACACGCAGGTAATAATCTTTGTTAATGGGGAAAGGATTGGTTGTTTCCAGCTGCAGACCAATTGCGCTAACTTCCACCATGTGCCCAAGGATTTCCTGTGTGTCATCATCGATCACGCGCATGTAGAAAAAGAATTTTTTTCTTGGAGTTGTTCGTCGTTCTGGCATGAAAATTCTCCTTTTGCAAGATGAACTTAAGTCCATTAATCGTACCACCATACGCCGTATTGAAAATATAAAGTTTATATTAATTTTTTCTCTACCGTACATTTAAAAATTCGGGCGTTGACCGCGAATCGCACAGAAAAGGTGTTGCACGGTAGAGAATATGAATTTCATTCTCTCAAAGGGAGAAAAATATAAATCGAAAGCCGGACCAAACTTTCCGTTAAGAATGAAGCGGACTGTGTCGGTTTGAGTTGTTAAGAAATAAAGTCCAACTTATTCGTATTTGAGCGCCTGGACTGGAATCATCGTTGCAGCGCGCAAGGCGGGATATAAGCCTGAGAGCATTCCGATAAAAGTTGAAAAGATCAAGGCAAAGATCGGGAGCCAGATGGGCGTGTACACGGCGACACTGGGCGGAGCGCCGCCCTGTTGACTGGCCTGCCCCGCAAGATAGATGATCGCAATTACATTGATGGCCTGCGCCGCCAGCCAGCCGACAATAATACCGCCCAATCCGCCGATGAATCCGATGCCGGCTGCTTCGCCGAGAAAGATGGACAGTACATCGCGATTGGTTGCGCCAACCGCTTTCATTAGTCCGATCTCGCGTGTGCGTTCAAGGATCGACATTGCCATGGTATTGGCGATGCCGATGGCCGCGACCAAAAGAGCAATGGCACCCACGCCGCCAAAAACAAGCTGCAAGATCAGGAAGGTGTTGTTGATACCTTGTAAAAAGGATTGGGGAGAGATCGCTTGAAATCCCAAGGCGGTGATCTGGTCTGCGATGTCTAATGCTTGATTGGGATCTTCCACTTTTACAATGACCTGGTTGTAGCCGGTCTTGTTATAGTTGATGCGTGTTCCATAAGCCCACTCATTCATCGACTTGACCAGATCGAGCGGTAAATAGATCGAGTAATCTGCCTCGCCGCCTGTTTCGTTAAGGATGCCCGTCACGCGCAGGCTGAGGGTTTTGCGAATTTCATTGCCGTCCTGATCCCATTTAATAACGATCAGTTGGATTTGTTCGTTTAATAATTCAGGCGGAGGGGGCGTTTCCTGACCGGGACGCTGATATGGGTCATAAAAATTATAGGGGGTCATCACACCGATCACAACTGTGCCTTTGGCAAGATCGGTCGTACCCTGACCGGCTTCCATGCCGAGCGTTGATAAATCATTGGTGCCGATGCCAATAATATTTACTCCGCCTTCCATGCGCTGATAGCGGATGACCGTTTGCGTGCCCAGGTAATCACGGGGTATGACGGCTTTCACGCCGGGAATTAAGCGAAGCTGCTCAAGGGCTGAATTTGTAAGCAAGGCGGGTTCCTGCAATTCGCTTGAGAGGGAGATCGCCGGCCCTCCCCCGCCGCTGCCAACGTAATATCCGCCTTCTCCGCCGTAGGTCGGCATAACATCAATTAAGGTTAGGTCGCCGATGCCATACAACTGATCTGTGGCGCTCTTTTGCAATCCTATTCCCAGCGAGACGAGAATCACAACAGCAGCGGTGCCAATGACCACGCCAATGGCGGTCAATGCGACGCGCGCTTTGCGCCGGCTAAGGTTGCCCAGAATGAGACGAAGCAGGTCAAAAAATTTCATGGCATATCAAAGCAGCCTAGCCGCCTTTACCGCCGCCTGCCGGAATCGGATTCGGTACTTCCTGAAAAGATGGATCAACAACCGGGGTCTCATTTGCGGGTGGTGCAGAATCCAAACCGAACAATCCGAGGGCAAAGCGCCATACTTTACGCAGAAAACTCTCATTCTCTGTCACGGGTATTTCTGAACCTTCGAGTGCTGGATCGGGCATTGACTCAATGAATGCTTCTTCCACGGTTACGGTTAAGATGCGCGTGATTGTGCGCGGCTGGTTAAAGTCATCTGTGTATTCTATGGTGACATTCAACTCAAGCGAGCCGGCCGTATCTGGAAATAAAATCGAATCAAAGGTGAAGTATCCGCCCGGGTCGAGCGATCCAACCAAAGTCGAGGAAGGATCGAGGGTTCCATCCGCTGTTTCAATTTTCATATTCCCCAATACCGCCGAACGCTTGCCCAAATTCACAACCTGAATTGGCAAGGCTCCGGGTTGTCCTGTAAAAAATGTTTCAGGCGGACTATAAAAACTAACATCCAAATTCGGCAGGCTATAAACCAGAAGTGTGATCACCTGGTCGTCGTTCACCACTTCCCCATTGTTATTCACATATGAAAACGTGATCTTCATCGGATACGCGCCCGGATTTGTAGAAACATTAACAACCAGATTCTGCAAAACCTGCAACGCACCGCCGGCCGGGATATCGCCGAGAGATTGAATATTTGAGGAACCCACAGGCGCAAAATTTGTAAACTCGCCGCTGCTGCCAGAGACGCCGCCCGGCTGCGGAGTGCCGCCGCTCGTACCAGATGAACCGCCGCCCACGATCATGGTGACATTCTTGGCTGCAGTGTTTCCCATATTTTGGACAGTGACACCCAATTGAAATTGTTCTCCCGGTTGAAGCGGATCCACCGTGGACGCATAACTGGTGATGACCAATTGGGCATTATTCACCCCTGTGGGCGTGGACGTGGGGTAGACCGTATCGCCAATCCCGCCATTTGCGGGGATGGTCAATGTAAACTTATCAGTATATTCAATGCCTTTGTCATCGTAATATGTTAATGTCACATCAATGATGACAGCCGTCTTTCCATAAATGGAATTTACGGCAATGAAGGTCTGCGCGGTGTCTACATGTCCGCCGGCAGTTAAGGGTCCGAGAACCGCCAAACCGCCGGTATTTGTAGGAATGACATCAGCAGATGTGTATACAGCCTGTACGTTGACTGCGTTGAATGTACCTTTATTATCAAAGCCAATATTAAGTTTGAATTCTTTTCCTGTCTGCACCAGCGAGGCGTTGGCACTATATGAACTAATGGCAAGCTGCGGGCGGCCAAATGACGGTGAAGGTGGCGCAAGGGTCGGCAACGGTTCATAATCCGCCAGATTCAAATGTTCCATTGGAATTTGTAACAACAACGGTATAAACACCCGCAGGAGTACCGGCAAGCACTTCTACTGTCAGCACAGTCGTGCTACTCACAACAACGCCAGTTAAAGAACCATACCTTTCAAAGAGACAACTGGCTTAAAGAAAGTCAGTGCCTGTGATCGTAATTGTTGTGTCCTGGTCATTAAAAACCAGACTTGGTGAAATTGATGTAATGGTTGGGGCTGCCGCATAAGCAGGGATGAACCAATTTATCGTCAATATTAATGCAAGAAACATTGAAAAAAAATATCTATTCTGAAACTTCATTTGATCTCCAACGACTCATTTGAACCTTGTGACATTTCCAATGCGGCAGATTGATATTCATCTTCATCCACCACGTGCCCATCCAACAGATAGATTTTGTGGGTTGCAAAACGTGTCATACGCGGATCGTGAGTCACGACCAGCACGGTCCGCCCGGAACGATGTAATTCTGAGAGTAACTGCATCACCGTCACCCCGCTGGCGGTATCCAGATTACCAGTCGGCTCATCGGCCAATATCAAGCTGGGATTATTCACCAGCGCACGCGCCACCGCCACACGCTGCTGCTGTCCGCCGGAAAGCTCAGCCGGACGGTGATGCGCACGGTCAGCCAGGCCGACCTGCTCCAATAACTGCAAAGCACGTTGATTCCGTTCAGCATTCGGGATGCCGGTAAACTGCATCGGGAATGAAACATTTTCAGCCGCATTCATACTTGTGATCAAATTATAGGATTGAAAAATAAACCCCAAAGTACGGCGGCGAAACAACGCCAGCGCATTCTCATCCATCTGATCGAGTCTTTCTCCGCCGATGGAAATCTGCCCTGAGGTGGAGCGATCTAATCCGCCAAGTAAATATAACAAACTGCTTTTGCCCGAACCGGAGGGTCCCATCACAACCGTGAAGGTATGCGGCTCAATATCCAAACTAACACCATCCAGCGCGCGGACTGTCGTTCCGCCCATTTGATAGTGTTTCTTTAGATCGGTAATACGAATTAAAGGAGAGTCCATATTCTATGAAGTGAGTGTTCCACCGAGGCCGGAGATCATTGTACCCAACCCTGCCTGCACAAAAAGCAGAAGCAGCAAAACTGCCGCCACCCCAATGATCGCCTTATTCTTTGGTAGTCCATCGGCGATGCTGAAACCGATCACCAGCAAAACTGCATTCCAGATCACAAAAACATCAAGCCGTGAAAGCACTTTGGCAAGAAAGACAGCGCCGCCCGCAAACCCTGAAAGCCCCGGGCTGACAATAGCATGGCCGGCCAGTAGCATAAAAATGATACGCAGTCCATCCCGCACCAGAAAAGGCAGGCTTGCCCAGCCGACAATACTTAGCGCGCTCTGCATCGAACCGCGTCCGCCGAGCAGCGTGGACCCAAGATGCAGTAATCCGCCCAGAATCAGCCAGCCCAGCCACAGCCCGATCAAAGCTGAAACCAGCGGCATGACATAGACAAAGACCGCGCCCTGCGTGGCTTGCTGTGCCTGCATGTAATTATTCTGCATGTCTGGCGTCCAATATTGCCAATCTGGCGGGAGATTAAATTCGCCCATCATGGCTGCACGCGCCTTCAAATATCCGCTGACAAAGACGGTCAACGCGGCAGAAATGCTTAATGTCAGCATGGGAGTCAACCAGGAAGCAGCGGATTCGCTTGTGATCTCAGTAAATGCTTTTTGTGGTTGAAGTAAAACCAACATGATCTTCGAAAAATCAAATCGACGTGCAGGAACAGAAGGGTTTGATTCGGTCATAATCCTTATCCCGGTCAAAAAATATAAAAAAAATTCTATCACGCTTTCAAAAAAGGGATTCTCATCTTTAAACGCAAAAACGGCCGGAAAAGTTCCCAGCCGTTTTTGCGTTTCAGGAGCGCGGACTTCAGTCCGCAATTTAAAACTTACACATCAAACAGATCGGTTCTACGCTTGAAGTTCTCATCCACGGGCGGATAGGCGCGCATATAATCTTCGCGTTCGCCAAAGACTTTCGTAATGAAACCCATAATGCCGCGCCGCATTTGCATTCCGCCTTGTGAAGCATGGCATTCACTCGCCCTGCGTTTCGCATCCACAGCCGAGCGGACATTCAAGCGCACATGCACCGGGAACACTACTTCGGCAAGTTCCTTAATATTAATATCACCATTGCGTCCAAATTTTCTCGGGGTCTTTCCCAAACAATGGCATCAGGGAAAACCGCCGCGCGCAAGAGTCCCTTCGGGAAAACCTGAAAGTACAAGGCCTGCGGCTTGAAAGCTGATCCAGCTTCGGGGTGGAAAGATGCGTTGTCTGCATTTTCAAAGGCAAGCACAGTGGCTTGATGAATATGAATATGGTCAGGATGTTTATATCCGCCAATCGGGTCGAAAGTCAGAACCACTTCCGGCTTCAACTCGCGGATATATTTCACAACCCGCGCGGCAACTTCATCCAGCGGAGCATTGATCTGCGCATCAGGATGTTGATTCGCATCCATGCCGGGCATGCCCGAATCACGATAGCCCAGAAAAAAAACTTCCTTCAAGCCAAGTTCCTTCGCCGCGCGCATCAATTCATCGGTGCGCATTTCAGCGGTATCTTTAAAACCCTTCATGTGGATCTCATCCACAGTGCCGGCTTCACCGCGCGTGGCGCAAACATAATAAACATCGTAACCCTTGCTGGCATACAAAGCCAGCGTACCGCCCAAACCAAAAGACTCATCATCGGGGTGTGCCAGAACTGCTAATAAAGTTTTTGTCATAGTTTCCTCTTGTGTGTAGACGCAAATTCAACGCACAAGTTTACCC
Source organism: Candidatus Villigracilis proximus (assembly GCA_016715195.1). Lineage (GTDB taxonomy): Bacteria > Chloroflexota > Anaerolineae > Anaerolineales > Villigracilaceae > Villigracilis > Villigracilis proximus. The sequence continues at coordinate 13,303 of JADKBB010000024.1, read as the reverse complement.
CAACGTGATAAAATACCAACATCAAAACAGGAGTGAATGACATGGAGATAATTTCTTAAACCACCCCCACTAAGGTATCCCCGCTGAATTTTTCGGCCGAGGGCTTGCCTTCGGTTTTTTCTTTTAAGTGGCAAGTTTACAGGAGTTATCATGCTTAGTATTCACAATCTTTCAAAAAGTTTTGGCATACAGCCCATTCTACAAAATATAAATTTCAATATCAGCGCCGGCGAACGCATGGGTCTGATCGGCCCCAACGGCTCAGGCAAAACCACGCTGATGCGCATCCTCGCCGGATACGAACAGCCCGACTCAGGGGATGTCTCTTCGATGCGCATTAACCTACGCATAGGATATCTCGCCCAGGGCATGGACTTCACCCCCGAGCAGACGATTCAATCCGCGCTCGGGCTTGATACAACAACCCAAACAGATCCCGCCGCTGAAGTAGAGTCACTCGCGATCGCATTATCGCAAACCCCAAACGACTCAGCGCTTCAACAACAATACGATCAGGCCCTCACAAGACTTTCAAGCGTAGACCTTCGGCCTGAATCCATTCTCTCCAATCTCGGACTCACATCCCTGCCCCACGACACCCCCATCGCCCATCTCAGCGGCGGACAAAAGACTCGTTTAATGCTGGCGCGTGTTCTGCTTGAAGACCCGCAACTGTTGCTGCTCGATGAACCCACCAATCATCTTGACATTGAAATGCTCGAATGGCTTGAAGACTGGCTCAATCATTTTCAAGGCGCAGTGCTGATCGTTTCACACGACCGCGTATTTTTAGATAACACAGTCAATTCCATTCTTGAGTTGGATTCAACAACTCACACGATAAAAAAATATACCGGCAACTATACTGATTATCTCGAAATGAAACAAAGAGAACAGGAAAAACAATGGGAGACCTACCGCGATCAGGAAGTTGAAATTCAGCGCATGAAAACCGACATCAACCGCACAAAACAACAGTCCTTGTATGTTGAAATGACAACGAAACCAAATCAGCCTGGCGTGCGGAGAATTGCCAAGAAAGTTGCGATTAAAGCCAAATCAAGAGAAAAGAAATTAAATCGCTATCTCAAGTCTGATGAACGTGTAGATAAACCCACGCAAGGATGGCAAATGAAACTGGACCTAGGCGCACCAGAGCATGAATCCAAAGATGTGCTGGTGACCGAATCGTTATCAATTGGCTACACGCTAGAGAATCCACTGCTTGTAAATCTGAATGTCTTCATCCGCGCTGGTCAGCGGGTTGTGTTGACCGGGCCCAACGGTGCGGGAAAAACGTCTTTCATCCGCACGATCATTGGCAGGCTTCCCCCGCTGGCAGGTTCGTTCCGTCTCGGCGGCGCCACCAAACTTGGTTACATGGCACAGGAGCAGGAGTTACTTAATCCAAACTTTAGCGCGTTGCAAACGATTCAATCCATTTCGGCTTTGAATGAAACCGATGCGCGCAATTTTCTGCATTACTTTCTCTTCAAAGGAGATATTGCCCTGCGCCCCTCCCATGAACTTTCCTTCGGCGAACGCGCACGATTACAGCTTGCGACTCTGGTCGCACAGGGCTGCACATTTCTGATATTAGATGAACCGATCAATCATCTTGATATCCCCTCGCGCGAACGATTTGAAGAAGCGCTTGAAAATTTCAACGGCACCATTCTGGCGGTTGTGCATGACCGCAGTTTTATCGAAAGATTCGCTTCGGATGTCTGGCTTGCGAGAGATGGGAAATATATAAATAACCCAAATTACCATGAAAACCCTTACCGCAGAGACGCAGAGGTCGCACAGAGAAAATTCTCATGCATCTGAATCATTGCACTCCTTCTTCTGCAGGTGATTAAAACAATATAAATTTCCGCCATGATTTTCAAAAAGGCTGATGTTATACGTTAAATAGGTGAAACATGTCCACAAAACAATATACTCCTTATGCAGATGTAAACGAAACACTAACGTCCCTGCTTGATAGTGCGAAAGAGATATTAGGCGATCAATTTATCGGCATGTATCTCTACGGTTCCCTCTCCAGCGGTGACTTTAACCCCGAGACCAGCGACATTGATTTTCTGGTCGTGGTGACACACCCGCTCACGCAGAAAACAATTTCCGCGCTGGAGGATATGCATAAACAAACATGGGCATCCAGTCTGAAACGGGCCGGCAAATTGGAAGGCGCTTATGTTCACAGGGAGCTCATCCGCAAGCATGATCCAAACGGACAGGCCTGCCCGGCGATCAATGAAGGAAAATTTTATGGCAGAGATTGGAAGCGATTGGATCATTCAACGTCATGTTGTCCGTGAGTATGGTGTTATTTTGGAAGGGCCAGACCCTAAAACGTTAATTGATTTTGTCACCCCCGCCGATATTCGTATGGCGGTAATGGGCACATTGCATGAATGGTGGTTCCCAATGCTGGATAATCCTTCGTGGCTGCGAGACAAGGAAAATGGAGACCGTGCCTTCGCTGTGATCACCATGTGCCGCGTCCTCCACGCCTTGGAACACGGCACGATCACATCCAAGCCAAAAGCTGTTGACTGGGCACGCACCAAATTAGACGATCACTGGAATCAACTGATTGACAAAGCCGTTGCTGTCTCAAACCATGAAGAAAAAAATATATTTTTAGATGAAACGCTTGATTTCATCAAACATATAAAACAACGGATCGAAGAATAGAGTCAAAGGGTAAAATAAGATTCATTATGGTAGCCACAGGAGCACAAATGAAATTTGAAACTCTCGCAATTCACGCAGGGCAGGAACCCGACCCCAACAATGGCGCGGTCATGACGCCTGTTTATCTCACGTCCACTTACAAACAGGATGGGATCGGCAAGCCGCGTCAGGGATATGAATATTCGCGCACGCTGAATCCCACCCGCAAGGCTTTGCAGGATTGTCTGGCAGAACTTGAAAATGGAAGCTGGGGACTGGCCTTTCGCTTCGGGCATGGCCGCAACCGATACTGTTTTGCGAATGCTCGGAAGCGGTGACCATGTGGTGGCTGGCAACGATGTGTACGGCGGGACCTTTCGCCTGTTTGACAAAATTCTGCGCCGCTTCGGTCTGGACTTTACATTTGCTGACACAACCGATCCAGAGAATCTCGCCGAAGCATTAACCCCGTCCACCAAAATTGTGTGGCTTGAGACTCCCACCAACCCACTGTTGGCTGTGACGGATATCCGCGCTGTGGCTGAGATCGTGAAGGCGCATCCGAACAAACCCTTGCTGGTGGTAGACAATACATTTGCGACGCCGTATCTTCAACGTCCGCTGGAGTTGGGCGCTGATCTGGTCGTCCACTCGATGACGAAATATCTTGGCGGACATTCAGATGTGGTCGGCGGTGCGATCATCGGCAAGGATAAGGAACTGGGCGAGAAGCTGGCTTATTTGCAAAATGCCATCGGCGGCATTCAAGGCCCGATGGATTCGTTTTTGGTGCTGCGCGGAATCAAGACTCTGCCGATCCGCATGGATCGTCACGCACAGAACGCGGAAAAGATCGTGGCGTTTCTGGAGAAGCAGAAAAATGTCAAACGGCTGATCTACCCATTTCACGAGAGCCATCCGCAGGTCCAGATCGCGAAGCGGCAAATGCTGAATGGCGGGGGAATGATCTCGTTTGTGATGAAGGATGGGAAGGAAGCAGCTGTTCGGGTGGCGGAATCCACAAAAATATTTACACTGGCCGAATCACTCGGCGGCGTGGAATCGTTGATCGAAGTGCCGGCGGCGATGACGCATTTATCAGTGGTCGGCTCCGCGCTGGAAGTTGACCCCGGGCTGGTGCGGCTTTCGGTCGGGATCGAAAATATAGATGATCTGCTCGCGGACCTTGAACAGGCGCTTAAAATAAAAACTGGTCCTTCTCTGGTGGAGAATGACCATTTTTATTTTATCAATGAATTGGCATGGATGGCGACGAGAGTTACATCATCATCTTGTTTTGAGCCTTCTTGAAACTTTAATAAAGTATCAAGCAAATGGTCACAAACCTGCTGTGCATTTTTATTGGAAAGCTCACTCAAAACTGATTTTATGCGCTCCAACCCAAAAGGTTCAGACTTGGGATCACGGCAATCGGTCATGCCGTCTGTAAACAAAAGCAGGGTTGTGCCAGGCGGCAAACTTACTGTACGCACATCAAGCATGATATCTTCCCATAAACCAAGCGCCATGCCCGGGCCATGCGGAATGCGTTCCACGGTTGCCATCGGGATGAAGAACGAAGGGCGGCTCGTGACCTGCACGCGCGTAATTGAATTCATTTGTTTTCAAATCGAGAATGCCATACAACACGGTGACAAACTGTGTTGATTTTTGCAGACGGGTGATATGGCGATTAACCAATTGCATGACTTTGCCCGCGGATAAACCGGTATCTGCTTCTGCCATGATGAGCGCATGTGCGCGTGCCATGAAAAGCGCAGAAGGGACGCCCTTATCTGCAACGTCGCCGATCAACACACCGATGAGCCCATCACCAACATAAAAGACATCGTAAAAATCGCCGCCCACCTGACGGGCAGGCAGGATGCAGGCGCCAAAATCAAAGTTTTCGATTTCGGGCAGTTCATCAGGAAGGATGCTTAATTGAATATCCGCAGCGACTTGCAGTTCACGTTCGAGGCGCTCTTTTTCGATCAATTGCACTTGCGCGGCTTTAAGTTCATCATAAGCCGTTTGAAGTTCTTTATTTTTTTTAGTAAGATCGTGGAAGGTTTGGGTATTGGTTGCATCGAGACGCTGACTTAAAACACGCACCATGGAGCCGGAAAGTTCCGGGCGTTTTTTTGTCAGATCTAAAAATTGATCGCGGCTCATCGAAAGCAAAGTGGAAGCTCCGCGTGCGCGGACTGTGGCAGTGCGGTGTCCGCCGGGCATGATCAGTCCCATTTCGCCAAAGTGCTCGCCTTCCCGCATAACATTAAGCAGGAGTTCTTCCGTCTTCTCTGCGCCCAAAAGAACTTCGAGTTCACCCTTCATTACCACATAAAATTTTTCACCAGAATCCCCCTCCCGAAAAAGAATTTCCCTGTCTGCCAATTCTTTTTACATCCAGTGCGGCTAGAATTTGATCCAACTCCTCACGAGGCAGGTCAGCGAACAGGGGAATTTTTGAAAGCAGATTAATGGTCATATAAAGCTACTTATTACTTAGATTCATAAGTTCTTTTCCAGCCAGTTTATCCTGAATGCGCTGCGTGACCAGATCCAAATGGCCTGGCTGGTTAACATAATCCAGATCGTCTGTCTGAATGGTCAACACAGGGCAAAGATCAAAGGAGCCCAGCCATTCATCATAGAACGAATCAAGCAGGGCAAGATAGTCGGAAGAAATACCGGTTTCCATATTCCGCGCGCGCCTACGGATGCGGTCCATAAGAACAGGTACCGGCGCCTTGAGATAAATTAATAGATCAGGGCGGGGTAATCCATTAACGACGACTTCAAATAAACGGCGATACGCAAGATAATCACGCTCGCCCAAATTCCCCATGTGATGCAAAGCGCGGGCAAAGATATATGTGTCTTCATAAATACTGCGGTCAAGGATGGCGGAACGCGTATCACGCGCGGCTTCAAGATACTGATCTGCACGATGACCCAGAAAAAAAACCTGTAAATGAAAAGACCAGGCGCGCATATCTGAATAAAAATCTGAAAGATAGGGATTATCTGCCACAGACTCGTATCCCGTCCACCAACCGAGACGAGCGCCAATACGTTCAGTCAACGTGGTTTTTCCAACGCCAATATTCCCAGCCACTAGAACCAAATGTTTTGCCATAGATGGCTGGTATTTTATCATGGGAAAGGTTTGCGGGTATAATTTAATAAAAAGGACAATCGAATTCATGAAAATACGCGACGCATCCGGCTGGACCATATTTATCTTTGGCATACTTGCATTTCTACTTGGATTGGTGGGCTTGATCCGTCCGGAGATTCTTTTATCCATTCTTGGGTTTGAAGTTGTGGAACGCACCCAACGCGCCGCCAGCGATTACACCATTGTCTTTATGACGGCATCTTCAATGGCTTCATTCAATATGGGAGTTTATTACATGCTCGCATCCTTGAATGACGTTAAGGCTTTCTATCGTTGGACTGTCCCTTTTCGTGTGGTTACATTTACAGTTTTTACAGCCATCGTGATCGCGGGAATTGCCCCCGCTCCATTTTTTGGCGTAGGCGCATGGGAACTCACTGGCGCAATTGCCACAGGTATCGCACTTTATAAAGAGAACGGTAAAAAATAAAACTGCGAAGCAAAACAAAAGGAGGCTGCTATGAAATCCAAATGGATCGAACACAACGGAAAAAAAATCCTCTACCAGGATTTTTCCAACTTGTTCTTCAACACAAATGCTGTCAAGGAAGAGTTGGAACAAGTTGAGGCCGTGATGGGCGAGCCTGAAAATTCGGTTTTGTAATTTCAGATTTCACAAATACAGAAATCACCAATGAATTAATGCCGATCTTGAACGAGGCATCCAAGATAACAAAAGCCGCATGTCCGTAAGACCGCAACACTGGGAATCACAGGCATCAAGCGCACGCTGGGAGACCTGCTTTCACGCATTACCGGCCAGCCGATCATGTACTTCTCAAATGAAGCAGAAGCAAAAGAGTGGCTGACAAAATAGCATAAAACACACCCCAATTTTTTTGGGGTGTGTTTTTAATTCTCCAATCATGCCGCGCGCAAAAATGAGTAACTGTTAACTGTCTAAAATTTTAAATCCGATTGTTGTATACTTAACGTCATGAAAACAAGAATCCTTTCCATTACCATCCTTCTGATCCTGGGCGTTCTACTTTTTTCATGCGGAACAAATCAACCAGAGCAGACAACCCCGCTGGACGCGGATGTTCTTCGCACAGAAGCAGTTTCCACATACGCATCCTCCCTGACCGAGACACTGGTCGCTGTTCCTGCCGCATCTCCCACACTGACGCTCGAACCCACAGCCACAGCGGCCCAAGTTACCGCAACCCTCGAAACACCACAAACCGCAAACCCCTGCTACAACCTGATCTGGATCAAAGACGTAACCATCCCAGACGGACAACAGATGAAAGCCAATGAATCATTCACAAAAACATGGCTCGTGCAAAATGTGGGAGGATGCACCTGGCCTGCCGGATTCACCTTCAGCAATGTCGGCGGCGACCCGATGCGCGGCGAAACCGTGACGCTCAAAGAGTCCATCCCTGTCGGTGCAAAACGGGAAATATCCGTTCAACTGGCAGTTCCCAGTGGAATTAACGGCTTGATCCAAAGCTCATGGCGCATGGCAGATGCAGAAGGATACTACTTTGGCGACACACTCTCGGTCAACATCGTAGTTGGGGATATCACCACACCTGCGGTGACCAATACCCCATAAACTTTTTTTTCAAAGTGCTATAATCATAAATATAACAAGGAGTTAATCATGGCCACCAAGAAAACTGAAACCGAAAAGAAATTCAAACGCGAGATTCCCACAGAAGCCCGAGAGCATTACAAAAAAGCCAGACATGAAATGCGCGAGGCCATTAAAGGCCTGCTGCCCGAAGGCTTTGTCGAACACCGCCGCACCGCCCGCAAAGAAATGATGCTGGCCATGCGCAGTATGCTCGATGCGGCCATCGAAAAGATGGAAGAAAAAGCATAACAAAAAACTTTAAACCAAAGAGCACAAAGGGAACACGAAGTTTATAAGTGTTCTCCTTTGTGCCCTTATATAATTTTATTTTCTGCTTCTGCCTGCAAATAGTATCCACAAGAAAGTCGCGCCTGCGGCCCCGAGCAAGCCTCCCCCAAGTTGACCATTTCCATTATTTAGCACCATCACTCCGCTGACCAGAAACGCGGAGAATATGACTCCGCCTGTCAACCGGTCCACGAGACCTCCCCAGCGTGCGGACTTCGCGCGTCACCTGCGGCGACTGAACGACCAGCGCACCAGATTCCATTTGCGCGAGCAAACGGCTGGCCTGCGATGGCAATGCAACAAAAGCCTGCACAACCTCCCCCACCTGCTTGAGAATATTATCCACACTAAACGCGGATGTGGCTTCCTCCTGCACAAGTTTGCTTGCGTATGGAGAAAGTTGTTCCCATAAATTAAAGTGCGGATCAAGACCAGTACACATGCCCGAAAGGATCGCAACCGTGCGCACCAGCATCAGCAGATCATTCGGCACTTGAAATGGCATCTCCACCATCACATCACGCACCCGATGACCAATATCCCGCACTTCATTCGGGCGGACATTTTTCAACTCGCTCATCGACATGCCCCAGAAGCGGTCAAACACGGCAGCAGATGCCTGCTCAAGCGCCTGAGTATCTGCGCCCGGCAACAGGAATCCCAACTCTTTATAAGATTTGATCAAGCGCACTGCGTCACGTGTGCCGATGGCAACCACAGTTTCACGCAGACCTTTGCGAAGGTTATCGGGCACACGCCCGACCATGCCAAAATCCACAAAGGTCAATTGCCAGCGGACAGTTTTGCGTTTGCTGTTTTTCGCGGCTGGCAGCGGTGTGATAAATAAATTTCCGGGGTGCGGGTCTGCATGGAAGAATCCATCTTCAAAGATTTGTTCGAGATACACATCGAGCAATTTGCGCGCCACTTCGCCGCGGTCAATGCCGGCGGCGGTGATCGCATCGTATTCAGTGATCTTGATCGCGAACACATCTTCAAGCGTCAACACCCGCAGTGTGGACAAACTCCGCACGACACGCGGCACGTTCACAAGTTTATCGTTGTTAAAATTTTCAAAAAATGTTTCGGCGTTTCCGGCTTCGTGTGTGTAGTCAATTTCTTCATGCACAGAAGCTGAGAACTCACGTAACAATGCAGGTACATCAGCATGTTCGCGCACGGGGCGGTAATACATCAGCCAACGGCCAACCCGCTGTAACGCTGACAGGTCAACGGTCACGATGGATGCGATGCTGGGACGTTGAACCTTCACGACGACGTTAACAAAGTCCGCTTCTTCGCTGCCCTTCAATCTGGCTCTGTGAACCTGACCCAGTGACGCCGCTGCGAGCGGGTTCTCGTCAAACCATTCAAATTTTTCCGCCAACGATGCGCCCAGTTCATGCTCAGCCAGTTGACGAATATCTGCAAATTTTTCGGCAGGAACTTCATCCTGCAAGTCTGCGAGAGTGTCTGTAATTTCAGGCGGAAGAATATCGAGGCGTGAAGAAAGGAATTGCCCGACCTTGATCATCACGCCGCCCATGCGCAGGGCCAGCGCGCGAAAGCGGACTGCTTCACGACGAAAGCGCTCGGAACGGGTGCTCTTCGCAAGCTGACGAAAACCGATCTTACGCAGGATCAATTCCCAATAGATAAAGCGGGCGATCATACCCGCGAAAAAAGTAAGAATGCGGAAATAACGTCCGCGCAAACGGGGTGTTTTCATTTATTTGGCTCCAATGAGTGTGATGAAGAGATTGTATCACCGGCGGGTAAACAAAAAAGGCATCCGAAAAATCGGATGCCTTTTTTGTTTAGAAGTTATTTTAGATTCCGGCGTTACTCAGGATCGAGGATAAGCTGGAAAGTGCGGCGGTGAGGTCGGGATATTTCACCTCAAAATGTTCGATGGAAGCTTCAAGGCGGTCCATCATGGAGGGCGCGGGTTGTTTGGATTCAGCGCGCTCCAGCAGTTCGCGAATATCTTCAGAAAGCTCGCGCAGAAGTTCCTGTCCCTTTTCGTCGTCCGGTTGAATTCCTTCGATCTCTTTATTTAATTGTTCGAGCAGTTTGTCAATTTCCTGGTTGGGCATGAAACACCTCTCTTTGATATGAAGGAATGAATACGTTAATCCATCTATATTTTACAACCTTTTCCCTGCTCCGGCGCACGTCATTGCAGGATCTCGCGGTCAGCCTGCTCAGCCTCCTGATAGACCCGCTTGACATCTTCCTTCATTTCGGCCGAGGCGCTGGGGGTCATGGAAATGAATTTGACCATGTCCCGTGCCTGTCGCAGCAGGTCTTTTACGCTGGCGATGTATGAAAAGTCGAAACGTCCGCCCTCAGGTGGGACGGGCACTTCGCGCGCCTTTTGGATCAACGCCCGCGCACGGATAATGCGCTCGGCGGCTGGGATTAATTTTGCCATAAAACACTCCTCCTAAAATTGATTTCAACAAGTATCTTACTATAAGTATGGCCGGAAAAGATATTACCCACGATTTTCAATCCGCCATTCGGGTCCATAAGGGGATTTACTCCGTGTAGTACAATCATATTCACATGGCATATATCGCCTTTGTAAATTTCCGTCGCGGTAATTAATAGTATAAATAAACATAAAAAGGAAAATTCTTATGGGACTCTTTGGCTTTGGCAAGAAAGCAGATAAAAATACACCAGTACTCGCTGTGGACGAAGTCCGTCAGCGATTACTGACTTTGAATCGTGACACCGCCCCCTACCAGATCATTGACGGCGCTTCTCAAAACGTGGATTTGATCGCCGAGTGGAAGATCGTGGATGCAAAGTGGTACGAGCTCTTTGCAAAAGCGAATCTGACAAAAGTCTTTCGCATCTACATGAAGTTCGATGCGGCAAAACATCAAGTACGCGGCAAGGATGAGGAATTCACCGTGGAATGGCGCGCAGGTGTGCCGTCACTTTCGATATCGGCTTCAAAATTTCAGGGGCAGATGACTTCGGTGGAGTTTGGCGCGGCGTATGCCTTCACGGAAGAACTAAAGCCCGGCGTGGTCTACAATTACCGTTTCAGCACGAATGAGATCAAGAAACCGATTCAGGAAGCCATTACAGCCTGCGGTTGGGACTATAAAGGCGTGGCGTTCGGAAAGTTGTAAAAAATCTAGCCCATCCGACCATTCAGTTGGGTTGCTTTTTTACCGAATGGAAGATACTGATTGCTTCCTGCGGTTTTCTTCGATAACCTGACCTTTAATTACTGGCGGGTTGCTAGTAAAAGCAGTTATATGGAAGAAATCACCATCCACCATCCTGATCCGCCGGGATCATTGTTATTTCGCCAGGCATTCCAAACCCCTTCATTACCCAGCCAGTATCCCCAACGGTTCGTGCCTGTCAATGGATCGTTAAAATAAATTTTGGTCTTATTGGGATTTTTGTTGTCAATTGTAACTCCGGTAACCACAACAAAGTGCGCGCCGGAATCAGAGTCATACAGGCGTGCAAGGCTGTCAATGATGACAGGGTCACCATTGGTCAATTTTTGGATGAGCAGCGCAGGTCCTTCATCAGCAGTTGTGACTTTGCCTGTCGAAACAGAATCAGCATAATGGCCGGCGATCTTCGCCATATCCGCCGGACTGGTGAAGGGGGCTTTGTTGTGAGTGTAGTATTTCTCCTTTAGCGCAAAGTCGATCACTTCCTGCTCGTCGATCTTCGTTTCAGGATGGGCGTAGTTATAGGCCATGACGATCACCGCTTCACCGCAGGAGGTGACTTTCAATTGCAGGAGTGTCTCCACTGGCAGATTCATTTTGCCATGCAAACGAAGCTGCCGCTCCCAATAGCTTTCTCCTTCCCCGCGCATTGGAGCAAGGCCAAGTGACAGAAATGCAGAAATGCAAAGCAGATTAATAATGAACGTTTGAGCGGCGGGAGATCTTTTCATTTCGTTATCCTATAAAGCGGACTCAACAAACTTCTCCTTTGGATTCTACTGTAGCTTTCAACATTTTCTTTACCACTTCAAAATCGATCTTCTCCGGTTTGGAATAACGAATACAGCCTTTCCCCAGACTGACGCCTTTTATTTTCAGCAGGTCTTGGTGTGTTTTCATCACGTCTGTTCTCAGGATGTAGAGACCGATAAAGTGTTTCTGACTGGCAAAACCAACTTCCACCACGCCGTTGCGTGAATAGCATGGCATTCCGTATTGCATCGATTCTTCGAAACCTTTTAAGAGGCTGCGACAGTGCTTGCGCAATTGAACGAGAGCCGCCTGCCGTTCGGCTGGGGCTTCTTCCAGATAGGTGGTTACATCTTTGGCCTGACTTTGCATGGGAATTTACCTCCGGTTTTGGCTGTTTCGTTTAATGATACCCCATCCCTATTATGTTATATTGAGAAGAAAACAACAAAAGGATAATATTCAATGAGATATAGGTTTCGATTTATCATCGACGATGAAGAAATTGCAGAGTTTGAAACGGACGCCAATCCCCCCAGCATCGGTGATGAAGTGGTGATCGGCCCGAAGTTTATCGCCCCAGACAAAGCGGACTTGAGTCACAACACGTTTGTGGTCAACAATCTTTTGCATGTGTTCAACGAAGCAGATTCCACGCTGGTTGAAATTTCGCTTGAAGTGTTGGATTAATCTCTCTGCGGCTACAAGCAATTATAAAAAGAGACGGTCACCCGCCTTACGAAGCGGGTAACCGTCTCTTTGCTTTTCTTCAATTTATTTTAGAAGCCATTCCAATGCTGGTGATCTTTCACGAAAAATTGAGAAGCTAAACCCTTGATTAACACACACCGTCTCAAAAAAGCTGAAATGCTTTATGTGCTCCGGCTTAATGATCTCTGCTATTCTTACGCCCAACACAAACCCCATTATTTTGAATAACTTTGGACGATCATAGATCTCTATTATTTCTCCGGAAACACTTTCAACACCACGGTGATCAATTAATGCCCTGGTGATTCTATGCCGCTGCATTGTTTCCTTTATTACTTTTGCCATATTTAACGAGCCTTCTTTATCTGCGGCTCCTGTTGTAATTACTTCAAGATACTTTTCTTCATTATGTATTCTCGTTTCCCATTCCATTTCTACTCCATCATTAGGGTTTCTGTCTTTTCCATCAGCAGCGATCACATCAAACAGTTGGGACACAGAAACTTTTTAAAAGCCGCATAGATTTCCACCCGCCAAAGCAAAGCCATACTTTAGGCATTCGTTATTTTATTAGAACCAGGTTTTTTACCGATCAGCCCGATAATGGACAGACAATGCTGACCCCCAAAACTTCTAAAATTTGTCCATGAAGCCGTGTAAAGTACACAAGACGCGTTGCTTCTGGCGTTATCGTAAATATGAAAAAAAGAGCCCAACGACAAGTATACCCAAAAAATACGAACCATGATTAACCAAGACATGACAGGTTTCCGCACATTCACAGCGGACATGGATCATCGTCCACATCTGAACTCTGGATGACTCAGGTCACAATGAAACCTGTCAGGTTTGGAATCAGATACTAACCTTAAGACAATAAAAAAGACTTCCGAAGTTTTC
>JADKBB010000023.1 GCA_016715195.1 Candidatus Villigracilis proximus | reverse complement strand
AAATTAATGGATATGTTTGAAGAACTTGAGTTGGGTGTGAAACCCAAAAAGGCATATGACGTTGATATAAATTTCTTCGAGGAATTTCGAAATTAATGAACCTCCAGCCTTATCTTGATTTTACAACTTCCCTCGCGTATTACGCAGGGAAGATTACTTTAAGATATTTCAATACAGGCGTTCAACCTGAATTGAAGGAAAATAATGACCCCGTCACCATCGCGGACCGTGAAGCGGAGGCATTTATCCGCTCGGAGATCGAGCGTGTGTATCCCACTCATTCCATTGTGGGGGAAGAGTATGGAGAAAATGGAAAGAACGGCAGTTCGTTTCGCTGGATCATTGATCCTATAGACGGGACGATTTCATTTATCCGCGGTGTGCCTTTGTATGGTGTGTTGATCGGTTTGGAGATCGATGGAGTGGCACGCGTGGGTGCGGCATATTTCCCGCCTTTGGATGAGATGTTATGCGCCGCAGATGGACTCGGTTGTTTATGGAATGGACGCAGGGCAAGGGTTTCGCAGGTGAATAAACTTTCTGATGCCTGTGTGGTGAGCTCTGATTTTCAAAACCTGGCAGCCAAGATGCCGGATGTTGTTGAACGCTTTCAAGCAAAAAAAGCGTTGATGCGCACCTGGGCTGATGCGTATGGATATTTGCTTGTCGCAACAGGTCGCGTCGAAGTTGCGCTGGACCCGCGTTTAGATGTTTTATGATTGTGCGCCTTATCCTGTGATCATGAAAGAGGCTGGCGGATCATTCGGTTCGTGGAGCGGCGAAGAGGGCACACTTACGGGGAGGGAATTGCTTGTAACGCCGCACTCAAGCCCGAGATTATGGAATTGATGCGCGGATCTTAATCCTATAAATTTCCTGTACCGTGTTTCAATCCTACTTTATAATAGGGTTATGACAGAGAACAAGGCGGATATTCAACGATTGCCCTACCGACTCAAAGAGCCGTTCCTAACGACCACGGAACTGGCTCTTTTTCGTGTACTGACCGAGATGATGGGCAGCCGTTACGTGATCTGCCCGAAAGTTTCTTTGAATGATGTGTTTTATATCGTGCGGCCTAATGAGAATGTGCATTTCTTTAATAAGTTTTTCCGAAAACACGTTGACTTTTTGTTGTGCGATCCCAAAACGCTGGCGCCTGCATTTGGCGTGGAGATCGTGAGACCGATCTCAAAAGATACCACGCGCGAATCAGATAAATTTTTGGATGAGCTATTCACCGGCGCGGGGATTCCGTTGGTGCATGTTTCTTCCAGTGAAAAATATGATGCAGGGGATATTGTGGCGTTGTTTCAATTGGCAATGGCGAAGATCGGGCAGACGGGTTCCTTGCGAATTGATCGCCCGACCGATCATGTGCCAAATTGCCCGGTGTGCGGAAAAATGATGGTGTTGCGTATCAATCGCAATGGGGGCGTGGGCAAGGAATATTATGGCTGTATGGATAGTCCGCGTTGCGCAGGTGTAGTTGCGATAGATTGATGATGTAACCACAAAGCACAAAGCCCGCTCAAGAGCGGGGCTTTTTTTAGAAATGTCTTGCCAATTCAGATGCGTATTGCTTTCCAACTGTGATTTTATTTTCTTCAAGCCAGGTGCGCAGGCTGGTCTTGCAGCGCGGGGCTTCTTTGGAGATCAGCAGGTTTGCCATCAGTCCATCCACTTCTTCGGGAGTGAGCATGACATCCTTGACAAAGATGCTCATGAATTGCGCAGCCCATAAAGCGAGCAAGGGTGGAAATGGAATTAACGGCTTGCTGGCATTGGCAGACTTCCCGATCAGTTGCACCATTTCCTTGAAAGTGAATTCATCAGGTCCGACTGCGTCCCATATATAATTTTCGTTTTTATAAACCGCGTCCACCGCGAGTACTGCGAGATCGTCCACATAAACGGGGGAGAGTTTGTAAGAGCCGTCACCGGGCAGGCCAAAGATGGGAAGTCTGCGCAACAGCCATGCAATGTTATTGATCAAAATATCTTCCTTGCCAAATAATACGGTGGGACGCAGGATCGCGTAACTCATGCCGGAATCGGTCACGGCTTTTTCGTTGGCGGCCTTACCCCAAAAATACGGCAGATGTGAATCGGCAGATGGATTGGTGATGCTGATATGTACAATACGTTTGACTCCCGCCTTTACAGCTGCGTTGACCAGAATGGCCGTGTTCTTTACCGCTTGAGGCTGGGTGTTGTGATCTTTGTCGAAGCGAATCCAGTATGTGTTGACCAGAACATCCGTGCCGCGCAGAGATGAGATCAACTCTTCTTCGTTTTGGAAATTAAGTGGAAAGGCTTTTACTTTCCCCGCAAACGGGTCGGGACGGTTCGGGTGATTGGTGAGGGTAATTACTTCTTCACCGCGTGCGAGTAAACGGCTGGTGATGTATTTGCCTGAATACGAGAATGCGCCTGTCACTGCTATTTTCATTTTGTCTCCTTATTTCAATACCGATAGAATTGTTTTTACATTTTTAAATCCAAGGCTTTCCAGTTTGATGACTGCGCTGGTGAGCGTATCTATCGCGTTGAAGAATTCCTGCAACGCTTTGATTCGTTCGTGGACGAATTTCACTTCCGCTTCATCGCCTGACACGGAACCTGATTCCAGTTCTTTGAGAGTTTCCTGCACCGAGCGCAAAGCACGATCGAATTCGCTGTTTTGTCTTTCCTTCAAGATCGAGCGAATCGACTTGTAGAAATCGTTTTCCGCTTCGTAGTAATCTTTGCGGTCTGCAAGTTTGGACGAGCGATGCACAAGTCCCATGCGCGCCAGTGTGCGGACTTCGGTGCTGATCGCACCTTTGGTCAGCCCGGTCTGCTCGACGATCTCATCCAGCGAAAGCGGAACAGGGGAGATGTAAAGCACAGCGAAGATCGCGCCCATGCCTTTTGGGAAACCCCAAAAACGGCTGATCTGGCTTAAGCCTTCTGTGAAATCCTGTTTGAGTTGGGATAGTTTTTTTGCCATGGCTTCTTCCTTTAGAACGTTTAGTAATTACTAAACGTAATATACGATAAAGTGTATTACGTGTCAAGGCAAAAAAAGCCGCCATTTTGGCGGCTGAAAATATTTTTTATTTGGATATTTGAAATTTATGGAGTTACGTAAAATAGGCGGAACAACTCTGCGCCCGATTTATCACGCACATCTGCTTCAAGAAATCTTGAAATTTTTGGCCTGATATATAAAGATTCCCCGTTACTGTTTTCAAACCAAAACTCAACCATGCCGTAACCGCCAGGGAATTCATCTTCAGAAATTTGAGCGACCAAAGGCAGCGTTTCTGCCATCCAATTTCCAAGTGCTTCTTCATTGGTCAGGTCATCAACGATGGTGTGGATATACACATCCGTTTCCATTGCGCCGAATGTAGCTCGTCCATCAGCGTAGACACAATCTTCGCCAAAAGCCTGCACCCGTATCATTGCTTCGGGGTTTAGCGCGTGAATTACCGATTCAACTTTCACCAGCAGCTCGGGCACTTCCTGATACGCCCACATATATCCGCAGGGTTCGTAGGTGGGCGTTGTGGTAGGTGCGTCTGTGCTTGTGATGGGGAGTGGGGACTCAGTCGACTCGCTTAACGAAGGCGCGAGTCCATTTTGAATCGCGACAGCTCCCGCGGTTGCAGATAAAACAAGAGCAATGATCCAGTTTCTATATCGTTTCATTTTACAGCCAATGATTTTTATTTCAGTATGTCTGCGGCGGCAGCGGCCATAAGCGCTGCTCCGCTGATTAACGCCTGCTCATCAAAATCAAATTTCGGGTGATGATGACCGTAATCCAAATGCTTTTCTGTATTCGCTGAACCAATAAAGAAGTAACAGCCATCCACTTTGGATTGAATGTAAGCCATGTCTTCCGCACCCATGGTGAGATAGGGTGTGTTATCGTGATTCGCCTGCGGAAGCACACGCCGTGCGGATTCCTGCACTGTGGCTGTGACATGCTCTGTGTTGATCAGCGAGGGTGTAAGCTGTTTCACATTGACTTCAGCCTGGCATCCCATCGCAGAAGCAACACCTTTTACAATTTCTTCGAAGCGATTGACAACTTTATTTCTTACCTGTGGATCAAAAGTGCGGATCGTGCCTTCCATCATTACTTCCTGCGGAATGACGTTGAAAGCCGTGCCGCCTTTGACGATCGTAAAGCTGACCACCGCGGTTTCCAGCGGCCCAACATTGCGCGAGACAATGCTTTGCGCGGCAGAAATAATTTGCGCGGCGCATACCACAGGGTCAATTGCCAGATTGGGAATTGCACCGTGACCACCCTTACCGATGATCTTTATTTTGAATTCTTCCGCGCCTGCCATCACCGGACCTTTGGCAACATGCACCCAGCCAAGCGGCTTTTCATTCCATAAATGCATCGAGAGGGTCATGTCCACTTTGGGACCTTCAAGCACGCCGTCTTTCATCATCATTTCGGCGCCGCCGATCTCTTCGCCGTTGCTGCCTTCTTCTGAAGGTTGAAAGCAAAATTTGATGGTGCCGGCCAGTTCATTCTTGTGCGCGTTTAATATTTTTGCAACCGTCAATCCAATGGACGTGTGACCGTCATGTCCGCAGGCATGCATGATGCCTTGATTCAAGGATGCATATTCCGCGCCGGTATCTTCGTTGATCGGGAGTGCGTCCATGTCAAAGCGCAGCAGCAGAGTGGGGCCAGGCTTTGCGCCTTCAAGCAAACCAACCACGCCAGTTTTGCCAACGCCCTTTGTCACTTCCAGACCGAGCGCTTCGAGTTCTTTGCCACAATGCCGCCCGTGCGAATTTCGTTGAATCCAAGTTCAGGGTGCATGGAAAATCGCGGCGCAGGGTTTGGGTGTAAGGGAAGAGTTCGGTTGCTTGTTTGAGAAAGTCGGTCATGTAGTGGTCCTTGTCGAAAGTCAAAGGTCGAAGGTCAACAGACCTTCGACCTTTGACTATGTTTTGAACTATGAATATTTTACAACTCTAAATTTTTCTTCGTAGCGTGGATTTTCATCCGTGCTGTCTTCGGTGCGGCGGGACTTGAAGCGTTCGATCAGTTTTTCAACATCCTGCACCTGCGTTTTATGTTCAAGGATGGCGCTAAGTTTGATATCCCATGTGTCGGTGACATCTACCGTGGTGTTCGGTTGATTGGTCAACGAGCACCAGACTTCTTTTGGCATGTGCGGCTGATGACCTTCAACTATTAGTTCAGGGAAGTAGGCGAGGTTGCCCGCTGCGGGGAATACCGCGTCCAACACGACTTGTCCGCAGTAACGGTGGTCGGGATGGTTAATGCCGTAGAGTGCGAAGAGATTTTGCGGGTCACAGGTGACGAGAATATCAGGCTGGTGCCTGCGGATCTCGCGGACAATGTCACGGCGCAGATTAAGGTCTGGGACGAGGTACCCATCCGGCAGGTCCATAAAATGAACCGCCTGAGCGCCGATGATTTTTGCGGCGTTGTTTTGTTCCACGTGTCTTAATCCGCATAACTTTTCGGGGGTCATTTCCGGGTGGGTGGTGGGATTGTAGCCCTTGTCACCGCAGGTCAGGAGCAGGTAGGTAATTTGGTGTCCGGCACGTGCCCAACGTGCAAGCGTCGCACCGCAAAAAAATTCAGGGTCGTCGGGGTGAGCCAGAATAACGAGTATGTTTTGTGGGGTAGACCAGTTGTCGGGTTGTTCCATGGGATGTGATTAGGGGATTAGGTAATTAGGAATTAGGCGATTAGGCATTGGGTAATTAGGCAGTGTCTGTTTACCCGATTCCCTATTTACCTAATTCCTGTTGTCCTGTTTTTTTGCTTTACCGCAGGTGCATCCGCCGCCTTCGTGACGGTCGCATGGGGCCTGAGATTTGCGCTTCAAGGCTTCGAGTTCGTCCCACGGTTCGATCTCTTCACGTGAGAAGGTCATGTGCTGTGGGCGGTCTGTGCCGCTTTCGATCAACACTACAACTTTGTCGCTCATCGGGATCAGGTCGATCACTTTGCCTTCGCCCTTGGGAGTCACCACACGCTTGTTGCGTTTGGGCAGACTCTTGCGCGCTTCGACATATTGTTCGTATTCATAGATCAGGCAGCAGCGTAAACGTCCGCACATGCCGGTGATTTCGTTGGGCGTGAGCGAGATGCCTTGTTCCTTTGCCATTTTGATCGAGATCGGGGAGAAGTCGGTCAGGAATTGCGAACAGCAGCGGGTTTCAATTCCGCAGGCACCCATGCCGCCGAGAAATTTCGCCACGTCACGCGGACCGATCTGACGCATTTCGATTTGCGTGCTCGGGTAAATTTGCTGCATATCCTTTTTCAAGGATTTGAGGTCCACTTTTTCTTCACTCTCTGTGCTAAAGAGGAAGGCGAGACGTGAACCGTCATAGTTATATTCTGCTGTGACGATCTTCACTTCTCTCAGGCGAAGTTCAGAGGCGCGGGCGCGGCAGTTGATCATGGCTTCAGTTTGCTTGGATTGCCAGGATTGTTGGAGCAGCAAGTCGCGCGGAGTGGCGCGTCGCTCCACAGATTTCCATCCACCTTCGGGTTGAGGGGGAGCCTCTTCCAGAACCTGGATAACCTCACCAAGATGCTTGCCGCGTGCGGTATCCACAATGACATGCTCGCCCTTTTGTACATCTGGAAGGGTTTTTGAGTCAAAGTGGTAGATTTTGCCTATTTTTGTAAATCGGACACCGATAATGTTTGAGTTCATGGGCGCAATTATACCGTAACCCCTCCATAACCATCCCATGTTTCTGCACAAATTCTGCACATTTGCCGTGTATCCTACAGAAAATAACAAAGGAGACACGAAACATGAACTTTCTTAAAGATAAAAAAATTAGAAATTGGGGAATCGCTGCGGTCGTTGTCATTGTTGCAGTTTTGGTTGGTTTTAACCTCACATCTACGAAAACTGCGAACGCGGCAGTGGAAACTGAAGCCACGGTTGTAGCGCTTGATGTGGCCGAAACGATTGAGGCCTCAGGCTCACTGGAAGCCCAGCCCTTTGCAAGCCTGACCTGGAAAACGGGCGGCATTGTAGAGGAAGTTAACGTGAAGCCCGGCGACTTTGTAAAGGCTGGCGACATTCTTTTGACTTTGCAGCCCGCAAGCACATCCGCCTCAATAGCCTCGGCTCAAGCGGACCTGATCACTGCTCAAAAAAATCTGGAAGATTTACTCACTTCAGGCACCGACCTCGCGCAGGCCTCCATTGATCTGAAAGATGCTGAAGAAGAGTTTAAAAGCAAAGATGAATATATGACCTATCTGCAAAATGATAAAAATATTCCGCTTTCAGATACTCAGGTTTATGTGCAGAAAAACCAGCGCGGCGGATACGAATATGTATATAAGACCAGAGATTATCGCGGCCCGGCCACCGAAGCCATGCTGACCGAAGCTGCCGATAATCTGGCTCTGGCGAAAGGTCAATTGGAAGATGCACAACGGGCTTATGATCGTTTGAAGGCCGGCGCTGACTCTCAGGATGTGATCGCAGCCCGCGCCAAAGTGGATGCCGCTCAGGCTACGGTCAATACATTAAGTATCATTGCTCCGTTTGATGGCGAAGTGCTTTCAGCCGATGGTCAGGCCGGTGACGTGGTAAATACGGGCGACCTCTCTGTCAACATGGCAGATATGAGTCATCTTTATGTTGAGACACAGGTGGATGAATCAGATATAGCGAATATCAAATTGGGCAATCAGGCTCAGGTCACGTTGGATGCGGTGTCTGGGGTCACGCTCACAGGTCAGGTGGCGGCAATCAATCCGGTGGGTGAAGTTGTTTCCGGATTGGTGAAATATACAGTCCGCGTTGATCTGGATCAAGTGGATGGCGATATCTTCCTGCCTTTGGGGACGACTGCCAATGTTGTGATTACGGTCAAAGAGGCTGCCGCGACAATAGCGGTGCCGATCGCTGCCATTAAGAACGATACTCAGGGTGAATATGTTTGGGTGTTTCAAGCGGATGGTTCATCTGTGCGCGTGGATGTTATCAGCAGCTCCATTGTTGGTGATCTTGTAGT
The DNA here is from genome assembly GCA_016715195.1 of Candidatus Villigracilis proximus. GTDB lineage: Bacteria > Chloroflexota > Anaerolineae > Anaerolineales > Villigracilaceae > Villigracilis > Villigracilis proximus. The sequence goes on along the minus strand of JADKBB010000023.1, from coordinate 46,400 downwards.
AGTAACTGGTGATCTGAAGGAAGGCGACCGATTACGACTCGTAGCTGACGGAGGTTTTCAAGCGCCGAATCCGATGCAGGGAGGAGAGTAGCATGATCCAAACTGAAAACCTGACAAAGGTCTATCAGATGGGTGATGCCGAAGTACGGGCTTTGGACGGCGCCAGCTTTAATGTTGACAAAGGCGAGATGATCGCCATCATGGGGCCGTCGGGGTCGGGCAAAAGCACATTGATGTCTATCATCGGCTGTCTGGATGCGCCGACCAGCGGTAAATATATTTTGGATGGCTTATCGGTTGAGAATATGAGCGAAACCGAACTCGCTGAGGTCCGCGGGCGTAAGATCGGTTTTGTGTTTCAGCAATTTAATTTATTGGCGCGTACCAGCGCCCTGGAAAATGTAATGCTCCCGTTGACCTATGCCGGATTTTCAGGCAAGGACCGTAATGATCGTGCTCTGAAAGCGTTGGATCGCGTGGGTTTAGGGAAGAGGACTCATCATACTCCTAGCGAGCTTTCTGGCGGACAGCAGCAACGTGTGGCGATTGCGCGTGCGCTTGTCAACGAGCCAGCCATCATTCTGGCTGATGAGCCGACCGGCGCACTCGATAGCAAGACCGGCGTGGAGATCATGGAATTGTTTCAAAGCCTGCACAGAGATAATGGTCAGACCGTGATTTTGGTGACGCATGATGCATACGTGGCGCGTCACACAGATCGGATTATCAAACTCTCCGATGGAAAAATTGTTTCGGATGAAGTGAATAAAAATCCGATCAAAGCGGGCACAAAACGTGAAGAGGAATAAGAGCAGCTAAACACAAAGGTCACCAAGGTTTAAAACCTTAAGTTAGAAAACTTTCCTTCCTTTGTGTACTTTGTGCCCTTCATGTTTAATGGTTTTAAAGAATTGGAGAATTAAAATGTTATTTTCGGAAAATTTCAAGATCGCGATCCGTGCTCTGCGCGCAAATAAACTACGATCTATTCTTACGATGTTGGGAATTGTGATCGGCGTTGCCACAGTAGTTGCCTTGCTTTCGATCGGCAAGGGCGTTACGGCCAACATCACAAGTTCAATTCAAAGCAATGGTTCCAACCTGCTGACTGTATCACCGGGCAGGCAGCAAACAGGCCCGGGCGGTGGCGGATCGCAGCAGGCCAGCTATTTATATTATGCAGATTATCAATTACTTCAGCGTTCATTAAAGGATGACATTGCCGCTATTGTGCCCAGCTACCAGTCTTCTTATTTGGTGGATCATGGGAATGATAGTTTTACTGTAAATGTCACCGGGACTACGAAGGATTATCAAAAGACCAATTCTTATGAAGTGGCGGAAGGTCGTTTTATCTCGGATGGTGATAACAAAGCAGAGTCTCGAGTGGCTGTACTCGGAGCGGAAACTGCGAAAGATCTGTTCGGAGGTTTGACTGCTGTTGGCAAAACGATCTCGATCAAAGGTGTCAAGTTTGAAGTGGTGGGTGTGCTTGAAGCCAAGGGATCATCCGGGTTTGGCGGCTCATCTGATGATGCGGTCTTCATTCCATTGGAAACAGGGTATGGCAAGTTGTTCGGGTCAAATGCCACGTACAATGACAAGAAGATCGTTAACAGCATTTCCGTCTCTGTCGCCAGCACCGAAGCCATGGATAATGTCTCGGCACAGATTGAGTTTTTGATCCGCCGTGCGCATAAACTGACATCCTCGGACGAATTGGATTTTAATGTTTTGAGCCAATCTGATCTATTAAGTACATTGACTTCAGTAACTCAAACACTCACAATTTTCCTTGGAGCCATTGCAGGGATTTCACTTCTCGTGGGTGGAATTGGCATTATGAATATTATGCTGGTTTCGGTAACTGAGCGCACGAAAGAAATCGGACTTCGAAAAGCTGTTGGCGCGACAAAGAATCAAATCCTCACGCAATTCCTGATCGAAACTGTGACACTTAGTTTGCTGGGCGGCATCATTGGAATTCTGCTTGGTGTTGGTCTGGCTCTGCTTGTTACATTGAGCGGCGCATTTACTGCTGTCATCACAGCATGATCCAATCCTGCTGGCATTTACTTTTGCGTTGGCAATTGGCGTGTTCTTCGGAATTTATCCTGCCTACCGTGCGGCGAATTTGACCCCGATGGTGGCATTGAGGTATGAATAGACGGTAGACCACAGACGATGGACGGTAGTCACGGTCTACGGTCCATCGTCTGTCGTCGGAAGATATAATAAACCATGCCAAAAAAAATCCTCATCGTAGATGATGAACCTCAGATCGTTGAAATCTGCCGGGACTATCTTAAAGCGGCGGGCTACGAAACGGTCACAGCAAATAATGGTGCGCAGGGATTAACTCTCGCGCGCCGTGAAAAGCCTGATCTGATTGTGCTCGATCTGATGATGCCCGAAATGGATGGGTTTGAAGTCACGCGCGAAATTCGCCGCGAAAGCGATGTGCCGATCATCATGCTTACTGCCCGCGTCGAAGAGACCGATAAATTAATTGGTCTCGAACTTGGCGCAGATGATTACATCACCAAGCCTTTTAGTCCGCGTGAGTTGGTGGCGCGCATCCGCGTGGTGCTGCGGCGTGTAGCAAGTTCACCTGATAACGAAACCATCCGAGCAGGCAATGTTGAGCTCGACCGTGCACATTATGAAGTCCATCTGCCTGATAAAACCATTCCGCTCACATCCACAGAATTCGAGATCCTGGCCACGTTGATGAGTCAACCGGGCAGAATTTTTTCACGCGCCCAACTGTTGACCGCCTCGCACGGCATCACCTTTGAAAGCCTGGAACGCGCCATCGATTCGCACATCCGCAACCTGCGCCGCAAACTGGAACCCGCCGAGTTGATCGTTACCGTGCATGGCGTGGGTTATAAATTTCACGCAGAGCCAGGTCGAAACGTTGAGGGTTAATATGCATTCATCCGTTCGTGAGATCCGTATCCGCTTGTTATCTCTGTTGGTCAGAGTATTTGTCTTTGTTATATTGTTAACTTTATTCTTCTTTCTTTTTGTGGTGAGCTACTTTCTGACCTCGCAAACCTCACCGATCTCCATGCCCTTTATTGGTTCATTTGAAGGATACTACATAGGGCACGGGAACTGGGATGGAATTGAAGCCGCTTTTAATTCCGTTGCAGATGATCAATTGAATTCCATGCCTACTATTTTGCTGGATGAAAACCAGCGCATCGTACTTGACCGTGATGCTGATCCTCTTACGACGAAAGGTTCCAGCTACGAGCTTTTGCCAAATGATTTCTCTTTTAATTTGGAGGTTGATGGACAAAAAGTGGGAACACTTGTCGTTGTTTCTGCCAGTCCCTGGAGCAGACTTGGCATTGCGCGTGCGGTTATTTTTCCTGTGGGCATAATTTCCTTTCTGCTTTCCATATTTCTTGTCACGATTGCAACCCTGCTTGTTCGGCGTTTCATTAACCCTTTGGCTGATGTGATCTATGCAGCTCGAGAAGTAACAGACGGAAAGCTCAATACGCGTATCTCAAGTGAAGGCCCTCAGGACATGCGCAGCCTTTCAGAGAGTTTCAATGAAATGGCATCCTCGCTCGAACGCAATGACCGTGAACGGCGTGACCTGCTCGCCGATATTGCCCACGAACTGCGCACTCCGCTCACTGTCATCCGCGGGCGGTTGGAGGGAATTGTAGATGGCGTCTATTCTACGGATGATGGACAGGTAGTCTCTCTTGCGCTCGAACAAACCTATCTTCTTGAACGCCTGGTGGATGATTTGCGCCTGTTGACTCTGGTTGAGACGCGTCAGTTACATTTCGAGAAAAACTCTGTAGATCTTGCTCAATTATCCCAGCATACGATCGAGATGTTCTCCGCTGAAGCGCAGGAGAAAAATATAACGCTATCGCTTGAAAAGGGGAGCGGAAATTACAAGTCCGAACTTGACCCGCAACGCATGGAACAAGTCATTGGAAATTTGATCGGTAATTCATTACGCTATATTCCTGACGACAGCAAAATATGGCTCACGCTCGAAGAGACTTCTGATGAAGTGAAACTTACTATCAGTGATAATGGCCCCGGCGTTGCAGAAGATGAATTGCCATTCCTGTTTGACCGCTTCTGGCGCAAAGATAAATCCCGCACGCGCTCTTCAGGCGGCACGGGATTGGGTCTTGCAATTGCAAAACAGCTTGATCGAAGCACAGGGTGGAACGATCGAAGCGCGGAATTTACTTCAAGGCGGTTTGCAGGTTGTGATTGAATTTAGGAAGAAGTAGTCTGCTCTTTGTGGAATGCCAGATAGATTGGTTCGATAAACCTCGCAAGGATCGGACCGAGGATGGCAAGGAATAGAACATAAGCGGCAGAGAGTGCGCCCAGTTGCGGCTCCAAGCCTGCGCTGACTCCCAGCCCTGCAATGACAATTGAAAATTCTCCGCGTGCCACCAAGGCCGCACCTGCACGAAAAGCTTCAAGCGGATTTGTCTTGGCGCGGCGGGCAGCCCACCAGCCGGTCAGGATCTTTGTCAGGGCGGTGAAAATTCCCAGAGAAACAGCAAGCAGCAAAACGGGAGGCAAAGAGGCGGGGTCGATCTGAAGTCCAAAGAAGAGGAAAAAGATGGCGGCGAATAAGTCGCGTGAAGGGCCGAGCAGTTTGTGAGTCCGCTCGGCGATGGAATCGGAGATGGCGATGCCCATCAGAAATGCGCCGATGGCCGCAGAGACTTGCAATCGCTGTGCCATGCCTGCAACGAAGAGCATGAGTCCAAAGGTGGTGAGCAGGATGACTTCGTCTGATTGATGTGCGATGAGCTTGCTGAATTTTTTCCCGTATTTGACCGCGACGAATAAAACCGTGCCGACGGTTGCGAGCGCGATGGAGACGGAAAGAACGGCTTGTGAAATTTCCTGCCCGATCAGCAGCACAGCCACGATTGGCAAGTAGACCGCCATAATGAGGTCTTCGAGTACGAGGATGGAAATGATGGTGGGCGTTTCGCGGTTGTTCATGCGCCCCAACTCTGAGAGTACCTTTGCGATAACGCCAGAGGATGAGATGTAGGTCACGCCGCCAAGTAAGACCGCAGCGAGCGGACTCCATCCGAGCAGAAAGCCGAGGATTAGGCCGGGCGGAAAGTTCAGTAGAAAATCCACAATGCCAGCGGGGAACCCTGAACGCAAATTTTCGCCGAGTTCTTCACCTGAATATTCAAGACCTAACATGAAAAGCAAAAGCATAACGCCGATCTCTGCGCCGATGTGAACGAAGTCTTCGCTGAATTGAAGGGGGAGGATGCCGCCATTGCCGAAGGCAAGGCCAGCCAGCAGGTAGAGCGGGATGGCTGAAAATCCAAAACGGCTTGCAAGGCGTGTGAGCAGTGCAAGGCCAATGATGGCTGCGCCGAGTTCGATGAAAACGAGAGAGATGTCTTCCATAATTGATTGTACACAAGAAAAGCCCATATCTGATGTTTATGGGTTTATTCTCATATTAAAAATTACCGCATACAAAAAGGCCAGGTGGACGATTATGTCCATCTGGCCTTTCCTAATTTCTAATTACCTAATCCCTATTTCATTCAACAATATTGATCGGCAGTTCGTTCTTTCCAGCCAGAGCCGCAATGCTGACTTTGGCAGCGATCTTCTCTGCGATATCTTTCAACGCAATCGCAACCGCTGATTCAGGATACGCCGAGACGATGGGCTTGCCTGTATCTCCGCCAATGCGGACGTTTTGATCGATCGGCACTTTGCCAAGGAAGGGAGTGTCGGTGGCTTCGGCTAATTTCTCGCCGCCGCCAGAGCCGAAAAGGTCCATGCGTGTGCCATCGGGCATATCAAGATACGACATGTTCTCAACCACACCAAGAATGGGAACTTCCAATTGCTTGAACATGTTCAAGCCGCGGGTGGCATCTTCCAGCGAAACAAGCTGCGGAAGTGTCACCACGACTGCGCCGCTCAACGGCAGGGCTTGCGCCAAAGATAACGCTGCATCGCCGGTGCCGGGGGGCAGGTCAATGATGAGGTAATCCAGTTCGCCCCATTCCACATCGCCGAGAAATTGACGAATGGCAGAGTTGAGCATTGGTCCGCGCCAGATGAGAGGCTGGCCGGGTTTGACCAATAATCCCATTGAGATCATTTTGATGCCATAGGCTTCTGCGGGGATGAGCCGCTGTCCATCGGGCGGGGGGAGTTTGTCCACACCGAGCATGGTCGGAATATTTGGGCCATAGATATCTGCGTCCATCAACCCGACGCGCGCTCCGCTTTTGGAAAGCGCAACTGCGATATTGACTGCGACAGTTGATTTTCCCACGCCGCCTTTACCAGAGCCGACTGCGATCGCATTGCGGATCGGCATATTGACCAGTCCGCGCATACGGCCATCGTTGGGAACATCCGAGTCCATTTTCACGGCAACTGTTTTTACACCTTCAACAGCTCCCACGGCCTTGCGGACGTCCGCTTCGATCTTTCCACGCATCGGACAGGCAGGAGTGGTGAGCATAACGGTAAATGAGACCTTACCATCTGCGATCTCTAAATTGTGGATCATGTTTAGAGTAACGAGGTCCTGATGCAGATCGGGGTCCTGCACTGTGCCTAATGCGGCAAGAATTGATTCTTTTGTAATTGTCATTTGATTTCCTATGATTGATAAACAGAATACAAGTAAATGAGTAGACAGGTAAACAAGGCTTCGTGTTTACCTGTCTAAGTTCAAACTTAAGATGTGGCTGCTGCGGCCTCAGCCTTTGCAGCTTTGGCGGCTTCTTTTGCTTTGCGGGCTTCTTCTTCGCGGGCGTAATTTTCAGGGCGAATGCCTGCGTAATACGAAGCCGGCTTCAATAACTTATTGAGGTTGTACACATTGCGTTCGTAGGATGCAATGGCGAAGTCATGATCCATTTTGATCGCATCAAACGGACAGTATTCCGCGCAGAAACCGCAGTTCATGCAGATATCCATGTCGATATAGAAATCTGTCGGAACAGGAACAGGCCGATTTGTCACGGGGTCGTTCGTACGCACGATCCAAATACATTGTGGCGGACAAACCTTGGCGCAGATTCCGCATGAGGTACAGCGCACTTCCTTCTTTCCATCCGCGCCTTCATCATACACAAGGAAGGGAACATAGCGAAATTCTTCCGGTACGATCAATTGCTCTTCAGGATACTGTACTGTGAAGATGCCTTTCGTATCCTTGCTTGAGCGGTGACGGATGCCTTCTTCCGTGTTGTAGCGTTTTTTGCCGCGCAGCATCCACGAGATGTCTTCGGTATATGTATCCCAGAATCGCTTCCAGGTGACGCTTAATCCTTTAAGAATACCTTTTCCATACATAAGTAAATTCTCCTGTTAGCGATCCAACTCGCCCATGACGATATCGAGCATGGCGAGCAAGGCGACGAAGTCTGCGATCTTTGAACCCTTGCACATACTTTCAACGGCAGTGAGATTCACGAATGAAGCCGGGCGGACGTGGTAGCGATAAGGATTTGGCTTGCCATTCGAGACGACGTAGAAACCCAATTCGCCTTTAGGGGACTCAATACGACCGTACGCTTCACCTGCCGGAACTCGAACCTGGTACGCGGCTTTCTGTGAGTTGATCGGCCCTTGAGGAATCTGCTTAAGCGCCTGCTCCAGAATTCGCAGCGACTGTCGAATCTCATCAAAGCGGATGAGGTAATTATCCATCATGTCGCCGTTATGGCGGACTGCCACATCAAAATCGAAGCGGTCATAAATGGAATAGGGATCGGCACGGCGCAAGTCATAGGGCACGCCCGTGGCGCGCAGCACAGGCCCGGTGACGGAATATTTGATCGCATCTTCCGCATTCAACACGTGGATACCTTTCAAACGCGCAACCAAAACTTCATTCTCGTTCAGGAAGCGTTCCATTTCGTCGGTCTTGGCGGGTAAGCGCTCAAAGACCAAGTCCTTGATCTTCTGCAAAACATAATCAGGAATATCGCGCACCACACCGCCAAAGCGGAAGTAGTTGCACATCATGCGCGTACCGGATACGGCTTCAAAAATATCAAGCACCAATTCGCGTTCTTCAAAAGCATACAGCGAAGGAGTGTACATGGTGCCGAGATCGTTCATCAACATGCCGATGAAGATTAAGTGATTCTGCACGCGGCTGAGTTCTGCCATGATCACGCGGATATATTCTGCGCGTTCGGCAACCTGGATCTTCATCAACTTTTCAATGGTGGTTACATAACCGAAGTTATTGCTCATCGAGTTGAAATAATCGAGGCGGTCGGTGTAGGGAATGATCTGCAAATAGGTGTTGCGTTCGCCGATCTTGTCGTGGTTGCGGTGCAAATATCCCATGACAGGCTTGAGGCCGATAATGGTTTCACCGTCCAATGTGACGGCCACGCGCAGCACACCGTGCGTGGACGGATGATGCGGTCCCATGTTGACCACGATATGTTCGGTCTTCATGCTGCCATCAACATCTTTTGCAGTGTCGCGTTCCAGTGACAGGTAGAGATCCTCTTCCTTATCCACTGTGAATTTTTCGGGGTCGAAGCCTTCGGGGAAGTTGAGATTATCGCGGTAGGGATTCTTTTCTTCGGCGTAGGTGTGGTTGCCTTCCGGCCAGCGGCTCTTGTATGGTTTCACATCTTCTTCGTAGAAAGGTTCTTTCCAATCCTTGCGGAGCGGGTGACCTTCAAAGCCTTCCCACATCAGAATGCGGCGCAGATCAGGGTGACCTGTAAATTTGATTCCGTATAGATCCCATGCTTCGCGTTCCTGAAAATCAACGCCGGGCCAGATATTAATGAGAGAGGGAACTTCGATCGGGTCAACGCGTTCGACCTGAACCTTGAAAACCAATCCGGCGCCGCCAGTAGTCTTGAAGGCGTGATAGACCACTTCCATTTTGTTTTCGGCGATGTAATCCACGCCGGTGACGGCGGTCATTAAATCAAAGCCGAATTCATCGCGGACGGCGGTTGCCACTTCGATGAGATTGTCTTTGTTGACGATAAAGCCTGTGTAGCCGGGGCGTGTGTCAGCGCTGACCATGCCCGGGAAACGGGCAGCCAGATCTACAGTTTGAGTCTGAGTCGCGGTCGCCATTATGCACTCTCCTGAGTTGTCTTCTTGGCGGCGATGTCACGAATTTCCGTATTGCGGCGCACGTCGATCAAGTCAGGTCCGAGTAAAGGCATGGGCACATAGTTGCCGTCGAATTTTTCCTTGTTGTACCAGCGCACCTTGCTGATGGATTCCTTGTCGATCTTTTCTTGTAGTTTGATCATGCCTGCGATCAACGCCTGCGGGGTGGGAGGGCAGCCAGGGATGTACACATCCACGGGTAAAAATTTATCAATACCAGCCACAACGTTGTAACCTTCCTTGAAAGGTCCGCCGCTTGATGCGCATGCGCCCATTGCCACAACATATTTTGGCTCGGGCATCTGGTTATACAAACGAATAATGGAAGGTAGCATTTTCTTGGTCACGGTGCCGGAGACCAGCATCATGTCAGCCTGGCGCGGTGTCGGGCGCATGACTTCCATGCCGAAGCGCGCCATGTCGTAACGCGCGGTTTGGGCTGCGATCATTTCGATGGCGCAGCACGCAAGGCCAAACATCAAAGGCCAGACGGAGGAACGCCGACCCCAGTTATACAAACGGTCAAGCGTGGTGATGGCTACAACATTTTCAATATCCTGCGGAATGTTGTAGTTCGGTAAACTTAATTTTTCATTGTCCATGAATGTTCTCCTCGAACCAGTCTTGGTAAATTGCGTAAAGGATATCGTCGTTTACAAGCGCGAGATCATCCTCAAATTCATTAAGTTGGATCGTCCATTGATAAATTTGTTGCAGTGAAACTTCTTCGATATTTACATCCGGGTGCTGGCGGCGTAATTCCAACGCGATGGCGTAGGTGGAGTCCCAGTTTAAGGTCATGCGGTACTTTCCGTCACAAACGCGAATTATAGCAGGTGAAGGGGATAAGTCAATTGAATTATGTAAATATATGTTTGCAAAAATAAAGAAGTGAGTATAATCACACCTGTTGGATGACAACCCCGCTTCTTTCTTAACCGGCAATTGATCCTGTTTCAAGGGATATTCTCTCCCTTCAAGTCATTTCATACACATCCGTTTTATCCGTTCATCCGTTGAGGATCCGTTGATCACTGCCCGCCAGAAAGTCCTTGCTCACCTGAAGAAGAATCGCGCCGTTTCTGCGCGGGAAATTGCGCGCGCGTTGAAAATGTCCGCGCCGAATGTGCGGCATCATTTATCGGTGTTGTGTTCTGATGGACGGGTTGAATTCACAGCATTGAATAACCGCGAGGGGCGCGGACGGCCCGAGAAGTTGTATTCTCTTTCAGCGGCGGCGTTGGGAGATAATCTATCAGCGTTGACAAATGCCCTTTTGACGGAAGCAGGCCCAAGGTTAAATGTGGATGCGGTGGCGGGTCGCATTTTGAATACGGGACAGTTTGCAAATCTGCCTATTACAAAACGTCTTGTGCTTCTTATCGAAAAATTGGACGAGATGCATTATCAGGCGCGTTGGGAAGCGGGGGCGGAGGGGCCGCGGGTGATCTTTGGGCGTTGCCCGTACGCAAAGGTGATTGCGGGCCATCCCGAGTTATGTAAAATGGACATTGCCTTGTTGGAGAAGGCGCTTGGGCGGCCGGTGATTCAATTGCAAAAAAACGAAGCCGGCGTTCGCGGAAGTTGTCCATTTTTATTTCGGGTTGGTTGAGGTGCATGGATGAAATTTGATTTTACAGAAGACGAAGTTCAGTTAAATAAAAATGGGATTCTTAGCCCAAGGCAAAAAGCGGTCTGTAAGGCAACGGCTGATGGTATGCGCAGCAGTGCACGGGGCGGGATTTGGCTTGTCCTTGGCTTTTCAACCCTCGGCTTGTGCATCATCCTCGGGCTGCAAGCACAAACCTTGAACGAGCGTAATTTTCAAACTTTGGGGCCGCAGATGCTATTTATTTTTTGTTTGAGTGTGGGGATCGCTTTTGGCGTGATTGCCTTGATGCTTTTTACTTCTCACAGGCAGGCTGCCAGAATTGAGTCGGCGCCGCTTCTTTCAGCGGAGGGAATCATTTCACATGATTCGGATTATTCTTCGAACGCAGGTTTTAGATCGTATTATGTGTATTTCGGCAAAAAGCGTTTTAGTTTCCTCAATGACATGAGTCGTGATTTTCCCAATGGCTCAAGGTACCGCATTTATTATTGCAAGGTTGGGCAGATCGAGTTGATCATGTCTTTTGAGAGACTCGAATAAATCAAAAGACCTCCGAGATTTTGAAAATCCCGGAGGTCTTTTTTATAACTTGAATTCTTTTTGTACAACTTCGATATCAGCAGCCTTGAGAAAGTTCATTGCGTTTTCATCGGTGCGATAGGCTGTGCTGTATATAATGCGGGAGATGCCGGCGTTGATTAAGACTTTTGTGCAGTTGATGCACGGCAGATGAGTGACATAACACATTGCGCCTTTGGTGGAGACGCCGTGCAGTGCGGCTTGTATGATGGCGTTCGTCTCGGCATGGATCGTGCGGACACAGTGCCCGTCTACCATGAGGTGACCGATCTCGTCGCAATGTCCCTGCCCGGCGGGAGAGCCGTTGAAGCCGGTGGTGAGGATGCGTTTTTCGAGCACAAGCACACAGCCGACGAAGGCACGGTCACAGGTGCTGCGTTCTGATACGGCGTAGGCGATCTTCATGAAATAGGAATCCCAGTCGGGGCGCATAGGTATTCTCCGTATTTTTATTTTTTTAAACACAAAGGACACCAAGTACACAAAGGTTTAAGACCTTAAGGTTTTCCTTCGTGATCTTTGTGTACTTGGTGTTTAACGGTTTTATTCTACAGTCACGCTCTTTGCCAGATTTCTGGGCTGATCCACATCCAGCCCGCGGATGGCGGCGATGTGATAGGCCAGCATTTGCAGCGGGAAGACGGTGATGATCGGGGAGAGCATCCACGGGGTTTCGGGAACCCAGAGGACATGGTCTGCCATGCCGGCGATCAGCTCATCGCCTTCGGTGGCAACTGCTATGACCATGCCGTCACGTGCCTTTGCCTGTTGGATCTGTGAGATCATTTTTTCGTGCCAGGGGTCTTTGGGGGCGATGCAGAGCACGGGCATTTCTTCATCGATCAAGGCAATTGGTCCGTGCTTCATTTCTCCGGCTGGATACCCTTCGGCATGGATATATGAAATTTCTTTGAGCTTGAGCGCACCTTCATAAGCGATCGGCATGTTGATGCCGCGCCCGAGATAGAGACAGCCGGTAATATCTTTTAGCGCGTGCGCCACTTTTTCAACTTCAGCTTCGGTATCAAGCACACGTCCGGCGAGGTCGGGGATGAGGCGTAAGTCCGCGACCAATTCTTTGCGGGTCTTTTCGTCGATGGTGCCGCGCAGGTCTGCCAGCAGGATGGCCAGCATGTACTGATCTACCAACGGCGCTGTAAATGCCTTGGTGGAAGCCACACCAATTTCCGGTCCGGTTTGCATCGCGATGTATCCGTCTGAAACGCGCATGGCTTGTGATCCAATCGCGTTGACAATACTCCAGATGATTCCGCCTTTCTTGCGGCCTTCTTCCATGGCGGCCAGCGTATCGGCAGTTTCGCCAGATTGTGAGATGGCGAGGATCACTGTGTTTTCATCCACGATCGGGTCACTGTAGCGGAATTCCGAACCGATGACCACTTCCACGGGGATGCGTGCGATCTTTTCGATCAGGGTTTTTCCGACCATGCCGGCGTAGGCGGCGGTACCGCAGGCGGTGATGTAGATGCGCTGAATGCGTTTTGCAATTTCAGGGGTTAGGTTTAATTCAGGCAGGCGAATGCGGCCTTCTTTGAAATCCACGCGGCCCGCGAGGGTATCGGTCAACGCGCGCACCTGTTCGTGAATTTCCTTTTGCATGAAGTGGCGGTATTCGCCTTTTTCAGCGGCGACGGCATCCCAAGCGATGGTGTGAATTTCAGGTTTTACTTCCACGCCTTCGAGGGTTTCAATCCGCACGCTGTCACGTGTGACCACGGCCATTTGGCGTGATTCCAAAAAGATGACCCTGCGCGTGTGTTCCAAAATAGCTGGAATATCCGAGGCGATAAAATTCTCGCCTTCGCCCAGCCCGATCACTACGCCGCCGGCATTCCCGATGCGCGCGGTGACGATCTTGTCTGGCTCATCGGCCGAGATCAGCACGACCACGTTCGCGCCTTCGATCTGTTTGAATGTACGCCGCGCGGCTTCTTCCAAATTTACCCCCGCTGCTTTGTGATGTTCTGCGAGATGCACGATGGTTTCGGTGTCTGTATCCGAAAGAAAGTTTACGCCTTCGCTGACAAGTTCATCCTTGATCTCAAGGAAGTTTTCCACGATGCCATTATGGACAACCACCATCTTGCCCGAATTTCCAACATGCGGATGCGCGTTGCGCGCAGTAGGCGCGCCATGTGTTGCCCAGCGCGTGTGACCAATACCCGGCGCGCCGGTCAGTGGTGACTTGGCGACCAGGTCAACTAATTGGGACAACTTACCCGCGTCTCTCCTAACTTCGATCTGGCTGCCATTAATGACAGCGACTCCAGCTGAATCATAGCCGCGATACTCAAGCCTTTTCAGGCCATTAAGAATGATCGAGACCGCGTCACGCGGTCCGACATATCCAACGATTCCACACATAATTGGGTTCCTCCAGGTTTTGATATACGATCATCGATTTGCGATTTTCGATTGTGCCATTTCCAGGCGGTTTTGTCCGTGCAATTGCTTGCGCGGCATTGTGCGCGAAGATTTTTTACTGGAGGGAAAGATTTGACGGGTGTGGCTCACCCGAAGGGCTTCCGCTGATCGTTCGATTTTTTTCCATCGCCGGCTGCGTAGTGAAACCTGCGAAGGAATTAGCTCCATTTTGCAATGGAGAACCCTTGTCCTCGTCAACTTTGTTTTTAAAAAGCTCCATCACAAACAAAGTCCATGCGCTGTCTTTCCCGTTTATTTTTTGCTGCACCTCCTTTTTTAGACTTGCGGGATTATACCGTAAAAATACCCCCGCCAATTTGGCGGGTATATTTTTATATTACCTTATCTTTAATCTGGAGGCCTCGGTGTCCAGGTCGGAGTGGCCGTGTTCGTGGGTGTAAGCGTGCGAGTCGGCGTAGGTGTTTTTGTCGGCGTATTTGTTTTCGTCGGCGTATTTGTTTTCGTCGGCGTATATGTTGACGGTAAAGTTGGTGTATATGTCGCTGTATTGGTCGGTGTATTTGTCTTGGTCGGTGTTTTCGACGGCGTACGCGTGTTGGTCGGCGGCGGTGTATTGGATGGGGTGCGCGTGATCGTAGGAGACGGTGTCCTCGATGGGGTAAAGGTAATGGTTGGCGTCAACGTGCGCGTTGGCGTATTGGTAAATGTGTAGGTCATCGTTGGCGTGTTTGTGAATGTGTTGGTGGTGCCGGTAACAGTACAATCAAGATTTACCGGGCCAGGGAACCTAAAGACAAGAGTCACGCTATAAACACCGGCAAAATTAGCATCACTAAAGTCCGCGATCCACGACACTTGGGTTGACCCGCCTGCAATCGGGAGGGCTGGGGGAATTGAACTTGTGGTGATGGGCGAACCCGTGTTTGGTGTGTTTGCGGGGTTGTAATAGGTGCCGCCAAAATCAGCATAATCGAAATATCTGTTTCCAGTGAGCGGCGATGGAATCCAGCTTAAGTTAGAACTGATTAAGTAGCCCGGCGCAAAGTTCTTGTTGATCACACGTGCTTCAAAGTTATCGCCGCTGAACTGCGTGCGATTAATTGAAATATTGGCACACGAAGGCACTGGTGTTGAGGTAGGTGTGCGAGTGGGCGTGCGGGTAGGGGTGGATGTGAACGTTGAAGTAGATGTTGGCGTGAAAGTCAATGTTGGTGTAGGTGTTTTGGTCGGTGTAGATGTGTTGGTCGGTGTCGGTGTGTTAGTAGCTGTGGAGGTAGGTGTGTTAGTAGATACAAACCCGCCGCCACCGCCTCCGGGGTTTGGGTTTGCTGCCGGTTGAACAATCCTGGCAATTTGGAAAGATTCATTTATGCCGGAACGATATGAGGCAAGGTGGATCATGTTGGGTTCGATCTTGAAGATCGGCAGAACAACGAAGGTAAAGTTGTAGTCGGCTGCAACAAATACCTGTTCACTTGGATCTCCTGCATTCTCTCCGGGTGGAGTTGCACAACTCGCATAATAACTATTATTACCAGTACGCATTTGAGGTCTGGTGAAGGCGGTCGCATCAGAGCAAACTGTAATTTTCAGGTAATCATTGGCGTTCCAGGCAAGGGTCTCGTCTTTATGAAAACCAATAACCATCCGCCTTATTTCAGTTTTGATGGATGGTAATCTCGCTTCTTTTATTTCTTCGAGTTCGCTATCTCCACCACAGGCAATAGTATCAGCGTCTGACGATAAATCGACGCATTCATTGATATCATACGTGCCTGCTGTGGCGTAGCGGATACCGAATCGGGTGGAGTTTTCAATGATCAGCCAGGCATAAAATAAACGCCCAAACTCCAATATCCCAACGAGTACCAGCATTAAAATTGGCAGAATGAGCACAAACTCCAATAGTGCCTGTGCTTTTTTAGATATCCTGCGTTTCTGATTCTTTTTAGAAGAGAAAATGTTCATATAATTTCCTTTGATACAGGATTATTGCGAAATTTTGGTGGCAATATTTTTTGCGATTTCAGCAAAAATACTGTCAAGGGAGCCTTGGTTTGGTGCATAAATGTATTGACCGTGATTGATCGCTGGCGGATTAACAGGATCACAAATCGGATTAGCAGTTGGTGATACATACGTCATAACATCAATACCTTCGCCCGCGCATTCGGCAATATATTGGAGTAAAGCTTCTGCCGGTGGAATCTTCGTAATTCCATCCTGGTAGTAATCATCACTATAGGTGGTTTTTCTAATCGCTGAACCCAACCCAATGGTATAGATGGTAACGCCTTGTCCCGAGATTGTGGTTGCAAGTTGATCAGCAAAATCTCGCGCATAATCGTCAGGGTCATAAAGCGAAATGCCACTGGGAAAGCTGCGCCGCTTACGAGGTTGTTATGAGGAACTAATGCGTCAGTGGAAGCATGGCGTGTTTGCGGGAGTTTATCCTGACAAAAAAGGCCATCCCACATATAAGTCCATGTATTTTGAGGGCAAAAACCGTTTGGGTATGTCACAGTTGCATTTGTTGCATTTGCAGGACCACCAAGCAGAGTAACGACCACCCAGAATGCGTCAAGGCGGGTGCGAGCTGGGTCTGCGGTAAACGCAACTCTTGCCAGATCAAGCGCGCCGCCTACATTACTGGAAGGGCAGGATGAGGGGTCTGCAGTTGGTTCGCTGTAATGATTTTGATGAATTTGGCAAAGTGCCCCTTCAAAAATTCCGGTTCCATCATTGTATTTTAGACAGGTTCCCAGGGTGTCGCTACCGTCACAATCTCGTGGTTCAAAAACTTTTAAGTTATTAATAGCAGCGGTAACAGTTGCTTTATTTGAAGTTAAGGCTAATACTTCAAGCGGCCCACGGGTTCCACCTGGATTTTGGCTGGTCATCGTTACGATGGCTACTCGGTCGTATTTGAAGTAAAGTGTCTCAATAAAACCCAGTGCTGCATCTTTAACCGCTTTCATAGGTTGGCACGTATTATTAAGATTACAGACACTCGGGTCTTCGAGAGGATCAGAGGCTGTGGGGTTTCCAGCAGGGTCTGTTTCAAAGGCCATGGAGGCAGATGTGTCAATCACCAATACCAGATCAATCGTGGCTGCTTCACCGACTGCATTGGCGGTAATTGATGTGCCCGGAATACCAATGACTCTTAAAAAGCCAAACGTAACAAATTTAGATGCAATGACTTCGACCAATTTTCGGTTGTCGTCTGGGTGTCCTATTGGGTCGGGGTTACATAGTGGCGGTCTGTCTGCTGCGGCATCTTCACAAGAATGAATTGTTACGTTTGTTATATCTGTAGATTGATTGAGCTGTAGAAAGTTTCTCGCTGCATTTTCAAGTTTGGTTTTATCAAGCACGTTGCCACTTAAACGATATTGTTGTGCAGAAGCTACAGCTGCTGCATCGACCCCGCGTTTGAGCTTGCCATATTCAATCAATAATATGCCTGTGTCAACAACCAGGCCAACCATTGCCACCAAGCCAATCAACGCAAACGCAACCAAAATAATGGCTTGACCGCGTTCAGCTTTGTGTAATATTTTTTTAAAATTTTGTTTGATCATAATTTTATACCTGTTCAAAACCATCAAGAATAATTAAGGCTGTGCTGCAATCAAAGGCATGATTGTGGAAGCATGGAGCATGACGGGTTTATCGGCTGACATGAAGGCTTCAACCCAGGGTAGTTTCAGAATACCAGTATAGCCATAATATACTTCTACGATCAGGATGCCTGTTTGCACAGGAGGTGTGCCGTTCTGGGTCATGTACTCTTCAATGTCTGTGTCTGAATAGGCGGTTAGTTGATTGCCATATAAACTATAGTATGAATTGGCCGGGTGTCTTTGGATTAGTGTGATTGTATTTGAAGAACTGTCTGTACTTATACTCAACACAGAAACAAGGACATCGTCACGAGTGGCGTCCATTACGATTTGGCGTGCATTGGGGTCTGAGGGTGGAGCCAAAGTATCAGCAACATTTTGGGCGCAATTTGGAGAAAAGGTGGTGTCTTCCACGTATGTAGTTGGATGTGTGCTGGTATCTTTACTAAGAAAAGGATTTCCGTTACTGTAAAGACGCGCAGTTTGGCGTGTTGCGTCAAGTAATGATAAATAAGTATTTAGCATAAACCCAAACTCAACCATCCCAGAAAATAATATTAATAAGAGAGGCAGGGCAAGGGCGAATTCGACCATGCTTTGCCCCCACGTTTTATGAGCCCTTCCATTTTTTGGGGAACCACTTTTCGTAAAGAATGAAAATAACTTTTTTAATAAATTTTTCATAATTCTGCCTTGTTTTTAGTACGGTTTACTCAACGGGGTAATCCGACATAAGTACTGATGAGTACTAAAATAAATCATGATTTGGCTGTGACGTGGGCAAGCGGGGATTGTGTTTTGAGCTATGAAATTGCCGCAAATGCTATATGTTCTTATTATATACCATGCAGACACACGCTGAAATCGTGTAACCATCCTGCAACGCTTACAGATATGTTAGGGTTACTGGCTAAGAATTACCTCCGGCATCTTATAAGCATCGTAATTTTGTTCATCTTTATACTTGATCACAGAGTCGCCCATGCCGTCCACTTCAATATAGTATCCAATGATCTGGCTATGATAACCGGCTCTTGAATTCAGCCCGTTAATGCGGATATCTGCGCCTGGCGCGAGGATTGTTCCAGTGTAATTGGAGTTGATGTTGCCATTCAGGGAGATTACATTATGGTTGGACATCGGCATATAGATCAGTAATCCGCCGTTGACGCCAACATTGGACGCCACAATATTAATTTCAGCGCCGCCGCTGATCTTAATTTTTCCTTCCTTCATGATGAACATGACCCCATTGCCGATCAGCTGTTCCCCTGTTTCGAGAATAAAGTCACCGCTCAGGCAGTAGGTGCCGCTTTCAAGTTTGGTCACACCCTCGGGGGGGAAGTCTTCACTGCCCCAGTCGCCGGGCAGTAGCGTTGTTTCATCCAGTTCTTTAAGTTTTGCGATCTGGTCACCGCACCCAACACGCGGCATTTGAAACGCGGGTGGGTAGGGGATCGGGGGAGCGCCGGTCTGAACTGGAAAGGGAGTAATGAGTTTTGGCTTTTGTATATCTGCACCGCCGACCACTGTGAAGGGGCTGTCATCTCGAATGCGTACACTTCCACTTCCATATTGAACAAAGGCGCAATCGGGGTTGTCGGAATTAACGAATAACCCGCCGCCCTCAAGACTGATCGTGGCTTCCCCGTGAACCTCAAACGCTATCTTGTCCTGACAGTCGCTATGCGGTGCAAGGCTGACGATGGCGTACCCCTCAAACATTTGTCCATATTCAGCAGGTTTAGACTGGGAAACAGCCTGGGCAATATTGATCGTTTGCGGCACACCGACCACTGGACCAAAGTAGGTATCCAGATAGGATGTAATGATGACTTGAATGTATTCAGAATTTCCCTTATAAGGGCCGTTAATGGGCGGCGTATTCAATTCGACAATATTGGTCACGCCATCGTTATTATATCCATTGGTTTCAGCGGTGATCAGCGCTGCGCTTCGCCAGTTTCCACCCTCGATGCGTGTAATGGAGGCAGTTAGAGCTGCAGCAGATGCGGCCGTTTCGGCGCGGCGGCGGTCTACATAGGCATTTCCACCATCGATTGCCAGAGCAGACATGCCCAAAAGCCCGATAATCGAAAAAACGATCAGGATCAACGACTGACCTTTTTCACTTTTTTGATGAGTCGATGCGGTTGAGGATAACGGTTTCATGGGCAGGGGGCTGGAGAATCATATTGGTTGCCACACCGGTCAGTGTGATCGTGTCGCTGCCGACGATCTGTCCGATGAATGGCATCAGAAACGGGTAATTGTAAGATACGCTGACTTGTATGGTGTTCGATTTTCCTCTGGTGCTTCCCTGGCAGGCGTCACCAATGGCTTTTACATCCACTTTGACAAGGCTTGTATCATTTAGTTGTACCGGAGAAGAAAACACATCTTCGCCTTCTCCGCGCGGTGAAATGTTGCGTGCCCGGTTTTCGATTCCAGCTTTGTTGGCCGGGTCGAATGAACCGTATAATGCGCCTTCCTGCGCGGCATCTCTTAATATTGAGTATGAAAAAATCGCCATTCCAAAGTCAACGGTGCCGAGTAAGATCAATACCATAACCGGCAAGCTGACCGCCAACTCCACCAGACTTTGGCCGCGTTTACCATTTTTCAGAATAGGCTTTCGTTTTGGCACGAATTAATTCCTTGAGTCCACCGGATAGTTTGTGCAGCCGGGGGTGGAAATATTGATGATAATTCTCTCTGTCCCATCGGGCAGGTTGTAATTTTGGTGGAAGACAAACTGAATGGTGGATGTACCCGGCGGAATGAGCGGATAGAATCCCTGAATATAGGCTGATGGTGTTTGGATATCGCCATTCCATGTCTGATTGGCGAATAAGATTTGTCTGAGACGCAGACCCGAATCATTGCCGCGATCATGATTCCATTCCACATAGATTTGGGCAGTGGTGAGGGTATGTCCGCTGTTGTTGGTGATCGTCATTTCCATGATGTTGTCTTTAATGAGCAGCGCCTCATGGGAAACGCCCGTCAAACCTGCGCAGCTTATCGCAGTCGGTGTGATGCTCGGCGTTGTGGTTTGTGTGGGCGTCTTGGACGGTGTAAATGTTAAGGTGGCAGGCGTCAAATTGATTGGCGTCCCATTTGAAGGGGTGCTGCCGTAGGGCGGAAAGTCCGTTGGCGTTATGTTTGAAGGTGTGCCGTCCGCTGGCACAAAATGAGTTGCAGTGAGAGTCAACGCGCCGATGGTTGGGGTGAGGGTATCTGTGATCGAGGTTGGGAGCGCGGTTTTTGAAGGTGTGCTGGATTCAGCCGCAAAACCAGTGGGGACTGAAGATCCAAGAATCGGAATGGAGATTAGGAATGTGCGCGCACTGGCAGAGACAATCGTAAGCGGGTCAATCGGGACGATGGAGATGATCGGTTCATAACTGGCAGATATTTGAACAATGATTCGGTCGCCGTTGCGGATGGTGTTATCTTCAATCGGGCAGGTATCCACATCGGGGTTGGGGTCAATATCATTGATCGGGATCTGAGTCCCATCTGATTCAACGCCGCGGTCGTATGTGATGTTGATCTCATCAAAGTCGGTAATGTACGCTGATTGATTGGCAACATCACGAATCCCGTCACAGTTTTGGTAGTAGGCAATATCGTTAATTTCACCAGCAGCTGACCCATAGCGTGCCGCCTGACGGGATGCGTTGGCGACTGAGGCAAAAATGAATATCAAACGTCCAACTTCTATGGTTCCATAAATAAGCAATAGCAAAAGCGGCAAAGCGAGCATGAACTCGACCATTGCCTGTGCTTTTATTTTTTTATGTTCCTTGATTGAAAATTGTTTCATTTTTTGTCACTCTTTCGTGGATGTCTGTGCAATGTGCGATCAAATTATCCAGGCACAAGCATCTCGATAAATTTTGGAAAAAAAATGATCAGATAAGCGCCGGTGACCAGATAGGGGCCGTATGGAATGAAAAGCATTAAAGCATTATTCTCATACTTGCGGTTAATGACCAGCCAGAGGATCAACAGCAGGCTGAAAAATCCGCCCAACAGAATTCCAAGCAATAAACTAAGCCAGATCAACGGCCAGCCAAGCATAAATCCCAGCACGGTGGCAAGGATCACATCTCCCTGACCAAGAGCTTCTTCATCATCTGCTTCCTGTCCGGCTGATTTCATGCGTCTGGCGCGGATGCGGGTGAAGAGGATGCCGAAATAATAAAAACCGATCATGATCAGCAGGCCGCCGAGTCCGCCCCAAAGGGTGGCGGAAATGCCATGAGAAATGGTACCCGTTATCAGTCCAAGTAGAGATCCGAAGATACTCGTCGGGTGCAGGATCAGGTGATGTTCAATGTCAATGACAATAATCGTTGCAAAATAGATAATGATCGTAAATCCGAAAATATATCCAATTTTTGCGGGCGGGTTGAGCCATGTATATATACTGGCCGAAAGCAGAACCGCTTGAACGATCCAGGCGCGGACTTTGCGTGAGTGGCCATTTTTACAGGGTTGAAAAAGAAGATACTCCTTCCACTCCAATGGTTCGTTGCATTGAACGCACGCGGGCTGGCTAAGCCGCCGCGTACCTGGCAGAACATCTGCAAGATAATTGACAAGCCATCCTGCAAGCCATCCGATAATGGCGGGTACGATTAAAAGTATGGACATATCAAATTATTATAATTCCAATTTTGACCGTCACGTAAAGTCATTATAGGCGCAAGTCAATTGTAATGTTCTTGGCGAAAATTAAAAACTGACTTACAATCCTGAAAGTTCAAAGAGGAGAGTGTAATGGAAGAATTTGTGATCGAAGGTGGAATCCCATTGCGCGGTGAAGTGACCCCGTCAGGGAATAAGAATGCGGCCTTGCCTTTGCTGGCCGCATGTTTGTTGACCGAGGAACCGGTTATCCTGCACAACCTGCCGCAGATTCGTGATGTGCTTGCCATGCGAAAGTTGATCGAGAGTCTGGGGGCAGTGGTGGAGGATTTGGGTGCGAATACGTGGCGTATTACAACGAAGGAATTAATCGCCTCGCATCTTGACCCTGATCTGTGCCGCCGCATTCGAGCTTCAATTCTCATTGCGGGTCCCGTTCTGGCTCGTGCAGGCGGTGTTCATTTGCCTCCCCCTGGCGGTGATGTCATCGGGCGTCGTCGTTTGGATACACATATTTTGGCGTTGCGTGCTCTGGGCGCAGAAGTAAAGTATGACCGTGTGTTCGAGATCACTTCCAATGGATTACACGGCGCAGATATGCTTTTGGATGAAGCCAGTGTTACCGCTACTGAAAATGCGGTCATGGCCGCTGTGCTTGCCAAGGGTGAAACGAAGATCCGCAATGCCGCCTCTGAACCGCATGTGCAGGAAGTGTGTAATTTCTTAAATATTTTGGGCGCAAAAATAGAAGGCATCGGCTCGAATACATTGCATATTACCGGTGTATCCCGTTTGAATGGCGGCGAGTTTACGATTGGACCCGATCTGCTGGAAGTTGTTAGTTATATTGGCGCGGCTGTTGTAACGCACGGAAACATTCGGATTCACAACGCAGGTGTGCAGCATCTTGAAATGGTGCGGCAGGTTTTTCATCGACTTGGTGTGCAATGGCAGGTGGAAGGGAGTGACTTGATCGTGCCTGCCGAGCAGCCGCTCGTCATTGCTTCTGATCTTGATGGAGCTGTGCCTGAGATCAAGACCAATGTCTGGCCGGCTTTCCCGACCGATCTGACCAGTATTGCCATCACTGTTGCAACGCAAGCCGCAGGTTCTGTGCTTTTCCACGATTGGATGTTTTCTGGGCGCATGTATTTCACCGATAAATTGGTCGGTATGGGCGCCCGTATCATCTTATGTGATCCGTATCGTGTCTTAATTCAGGGACCGACGCAGTTATATAGCGAAAAACTGGAAAGCCCCGATATTCGCGCCGGCATGGCCTTGTTACTTGCTGCGCTGGCGGCCAAAGGGACGTCAAAGATTCGGAACATTGTTCAGATCGAGCGCGGCTACGAAAGAGTGGATGAAAAATTACGGTCACTTGGCGCAAAAATTGAACGGGCTACTGAGTAGTTTATACTGCAACAAAAAAGAGCCGCGAATTTTCGCGGCTCTTTTTTGTTATTTTAAATTTCCGTTATTTCGCAACAATGATTTCTTTTTTAACGACGATGCTGACCAGATCTTCATACCCTTCATTCAGGATAAAACTTCCAGAGGCATTACCGCTTGTCCCATCTTTGTAGGTGATCCACGCATAAGCCCACCATGTGCCTTTGGGCGCCTGGATGGTTTTGGTTGAATTGGGGCCAATGTTGAGGACGGTGAGCGCGCCGCATTGACCAAATTTATTTGAGCCTTCGACCAGATTTAATGACACAGAAGTGAGTGTGCCGCCGCTTTGATTTTCAATACGGATCGGTGATGTGGGTCCGGCTTCGCCCATGTTCAATGGTTTTAAACAATTGGAGTCAGAGGATGCCGCAGTGGCTGTTGGCAGACTGGCCGGGGGAAGTGTGGGCAGAGTAAGCGGTACCGCGGTGAAAGTTGGCAATGGTGTGGGGCTGGCAGTTTCCGTGGGTGGCAGGGGTGTGGCGGTTGGGATGGCAAGTTGTGTCGCTGCGACCATCGTCCACGCGGCTGAGACGGCAGTATTTTGCACGTCCACTGGAGCCATGGTGGGGGTGCCTTGCGCACCGCAGGCCGTCAGAAAAACAGCCAATATTAATAAGATAGGGAATATACGTTTGAGCATTATTTGTTTCTCCATTTTTGAATAGTCGTTTTCGGTTCTATTTTATTTCCAGATGATCTTTGAATATGTTGATGATCAGATCATGGTCATTTGACAGGGTGAATTTTCCAATGATTTTTCTGCCGCCTACCCAGGCCACATAAACATATTTTCCGACCGGGGCGTTGGCTTTTATCTGGCCATTGACTGGATATTCAATGATCGTCTTGTAGCCTTCGCTTGTCGTGCATTGCAGCGAAATGTACACTTCACTTTTTGATTTATTGTTCAGTGTAATTTTTGAATATGCCAGATAAGGCGGCATTGTCCCGTAATATTGCAGATGCGGCGTTTCTGTCACCGTGGCGCTGAATGCGGGGTTCGCATTGACAGTAGACGTTGCAGAGGGCTGTAATGTTCCGGGCGCATTGGTTGCAGGTGTGCCGGTGCCTAATGTTGCAGTTAGCGTCAGCAGGATCGGATTTTGAGTCTCCACCGGCGTTGTGGGCGCGGTAGTTGCAGTCTGCGTGACGGTCTGTGTGGCCGTCACCATCACGGGGGTGTTGCTTGGGATCGGCGTTGAAGTGGGCAGAGATTGAAGTGTTTGCTCTACAAAAATTGCGGCGGTTGCTTCCAGATCTACAATGGAAACGGGAGCCACGGTAGCCGTTTCCTGAGGTGCCGCAGGCAGACAGGCGCTTAATGTCAGGCCAAGCACCATTGTTAAGACAAACAACTTTTTCATGGCTCACTTCCTTTTGCCGACAGAATTACTTTTGCTTGATCACATCCAGAAATTGGGTGACAACTTCGCGCAGCATCCGCTCGGGCAATGCGCCGACCTGACGATGCACCACTTTTCCGTCTGAAACAAAAAGTAGAGTGGGAATGCCTTGAATGCCAAATTTTTGCATCCACTCATTATGATCGTCTGTATTAATTTTTGCCACAATGAGTTTGCCTTCCTGCTCCTGGGCCAGCTTGTCCAGAATAGGGGCTACCATTTTACATGGGCCGCACCACGGCGCCCAAAAATCCACGATCACGGGCAGGGATGATTGCATCACCACCTTTTCGAAAGCCTCGTCTGTAATATGAATAGGTTCTCCAGCCATTTTTTATTTTTCCTTTTTTGAGGTACGGCTTTTTATTCCGTAACAATTTTGCTTTATAAAGCCAGAAAAGTATAACATAAAAGGCATTAATGCCGCGTGATATAATCGCCGGTCATGGCTAATTTTTTATCACGTTGGAAAGATGGACTCTCCCGCTCAAGCAAGGCCGCCTTCGGGCAGATTGCTTCATTACTTGGCACCTCTGAGATCACAAACGAAACATGGGATGATTTGGAAGCGCTCCTCCTTCAAGCGGATTTGGGAATCGAAACCACCACCTCCGTTTTGGATTCTCTCAAACGCATCGCGCGGACCGAAGGCCTGATTCGCGCCGATGAGCTTTTTGCCACGCTGCGGCAGGAACTGCGCGTCCGCCTCGATACGCCTGTTTCATTGGACTTCAACAACAAACCAACCATCATTCTCGTGGTTGGAGTCAACGGCTCTGGTAAAACCACAACCATTGGTAAGCTCACTGCCCGATTTAATTCAGAAGGTAAAAAGATATTACTCGGAGCCGCCGATACCTTTCGTGCTGCAGCGATGGACCAGCTTCAGGTTTGGGGTGACAGGCTAAAGGTCGAAGTGATCGTGGGCGCCTCGGAGAGTGACCCGGGTGCAGTGGCGTTCAATGCCGTTCAGGCTGGAGTCGCCCGCAGTGTAGACATCGTCATGATCGATACCGCCGGACGTTTACATACACGTTTTAACTTAATGGAAGAATTAAAGAAAGTTAATCGCGTAGTAGGGAAGGCCCTGCCGGGTGCGCCGCATGAGGTTTGGCTCGTGCTCGATGCCACCATCGGACAGAACGCACTGCAGCAGGCTCGTTCATTTAAAGAAGCGGTGCATGTGACAGGTGTTATCCTCTCAAAATTGGATTCATCTGCGCGCGGCGGCATGGCCTTTGCCATTCAGCGCGAACTTGGCTTGCCGATCTTATTTGCCGGCTTGGGCGAAAAACCCGAAGACCTGCAGCCCTTTGACCCCGATGCTTTTGTTGACGGAATTTTATCCAACGCTTAGGTATTTTGTTTTTACCTTTGTGTACTTGGTGTCCTTTGTGTTTAAAAATATTAAGGAGCAATCATGCAAGATTTACTAAATCGTTTGCAGGCCGCGAATGACCTGACTCAACAACTCATGGTGCGTCTTTGACTTGGCGGGCAAGGAAGTAAAACTTTCAGAACTCGAAAAAGACAGCGAACATCCGGAATTTTGGAATGATTCTACAAAAGCACAAAGCGTAATGAAAACCGTCGCAAGTTTGCGCGACGATGTGCAATCATGGAATGGATTAAAACAGCATATTCACGACCTGATCGAACTCGTTCGCATGGACGATGAATCTTTGCGCGCCGACATTGAAGGCGAACTTAAGAACATCGAAGCCGACCTTGAGAAGCGCGCGTTCAATATGATGTTCTCCGGCCCATACGATCACGATGACGCCATTCTTGCGATCCACGCTGGCGCGGGCGGAACAGACTCGCAAGATTGGGCGGGGATGATCGAGCGCATGTATTTGCGCTGGGCGGAAGATAATGGATTCAAAACCGAAATTCTTGATTACACCTCAGGTGAAGAAGCCGGCATCAAAAGTGTGACCATCGCCGTCAGCGGACGTTTTGCCTTCGGTTATTTGCGCTCAGAAAAAGGCGTTCATCGTTTGGTGCGCCTTTCTCCCTTTGATGCCGCACATCGCAGACATACTTCTTTCGCGTTGATCGAAGTCCTGCCGCAGGTTTCAATGGAAGAAGCCAATATTGATATTAATCCGGGTGACATCAAACTTGATGTGTTCCGCTCTTCCGGCGCCGGCGGACAGAACGTGCAGAAGAACGCCACAGCTGTGCGCCTGACGCATCTCCCAACCGGCATTGTGGTGACTTGTCAAAACGAACGCTCGCAATCGCAAAACCGCGAATTCGCCATGAATATTTTGCGCGCCCGCTTGCTCGAATTACGGACCGCCGAAAGAGATGAAGAACGCGCCATTTTGCGAGGCGAATATACCAAAGCCGAATGGGGCAGCCAGATTCGCTCTTACGTATTGCATCCATACCAAATGGTCAAAGACCATCGCACCGACCACGAAACCGGCAACACACAATCTGTTTTGGATGGCGAGTTAAATGGTTTCATGGAAGCCTTTTTGAAGAGCACATTTAATTAGGTTGCACCCATCTGAGCGGAGCCCCCTTTTAAGCACAAAGGACAGGTCAGAAGGAAACCTCACGAGAGCAAGTCCGCATTTCCCCTTGTTTACTGGTGACTCGTGTTAATAAAATCTAATTTTCTCGCGTGAAAACTGGCTGGCATTTCTGCTCTGCCTGATCCTGATTGCATTGACCATCTTCACCGCCGATACAACCCCCACGTGGATCTATCAGGGTTTTTAAATGACCGTACTTAATATCGGTATTCTTGCGCTTGCAGCATTAGTCATCGGGCGGCTTGGCAAAGCCCGCGAGTTGACCTTGCTTGGCGCAAGTGTGTTTGTGGTCTACTGGCTGCAACCTCCGCAGCAATTTGTCAGCCTTATGTATTGGGTGCCGACTGCCACGATTTTATTAACTGTGATTTGCTGGCTGTTGGTCTCTGCTCCTGAATCCCGTACCTTGAAACAAAACTGGCCGGCCGCTCTTGTCATCATCGGCGTCATGCTGCTCGTGGACTTGAATCAATTCTTCGGCTTCGAAAAAATTTACATGACCACCACGCCGCGCCTGTGGATGTTTGCGCTCGCGCTTGTTTCATTTGCTGTGTTGATTTTTATTCTTGTTAAAACGCCTCGTCCGCTTTATGTTTTTAGCGCGGCTTTTGTTGCCATCATTTTGCTCTTTATCTTTTTGAAAACTCCATTTCTTATCAAAACAACTTTTGAATTGATCAACTCTCTGCGCGGACAACCACCCTCGA
Organism: Candidatus Villigracilis proximus; assembly: GCA_016715195.1. GTDB lineage: Bacteria > Chloroflexota > Anaerolineae > Anaerolineales > Villigracilaceae > Villigracilis > Villigracilis proximus. The sequence continues at coordinate 18,257 of JADKBB010000023.1, read as the reverse complement.
ACTCAAAGTTGTTAATTTCATGGCTCGGCTTTTCATATATCGCATTTCGTTTAATGCATACATTGCGTGATCGTCAGGTCAATCGCCTGCCCGCGTTGACATTGTCTGAATATGTAAACTATGTAATATTTTTTCCAGCCTTCACCGCAGGTCCCATCGACCGCGCGGAGCGGTTTGTGCAGGAGCTGAGAAATCCCATCGCTTTAGCCGAACAGGATTGGGCGCAAGCAGGGATGCGCTTCTTCGTCGGCCTGTTTAAAAAATTCGTCATCGCCGATGCGTTGACTTTGATCGCCTTGAATGATGTTTTGGTCAATCAAGTCAAATCGCCGGCGTGGATGTGGCTTTTTCTTTACGCCTATTCATTGCGCATTTATTTTGATTTCAGCGGCTACACCGATATTGCCATCGGCCTCGCGCGCATCATGGGCATTCGTTTGCCCGAAAATTTTACAGCACCATATCTAAAACCCAACCTGACTCAGTTTTGGAATTCATGGCACATGACTCTCACGCAATGGTTCCGTGCTTATTTTTTTAATCCCATCACACGCAGCCTGCGCACAAAAGAAGTTCCCATACCGCTAATCATTTTGATCACGCAAATTTCAACCATGGTTATCATCGGTTTGTGGCATGGCGTGAGTTGGGGATTTGCGCTTTGGGGATTATGGCACGGGTTGGGCCTCTTCGTCCAAAATCGTTGGAGCGAATTCATGCGGATCAGGATGAAGACCCCGCTTCATCCTACGGGACAGCTGGGCTTAAATACAATTGGCATTTTTCTTACTTTCAACTTTGTCTCGCTTGGCTGGTTGTTCTTTACATTATCAACCCCTGCGTTGGCTTTTCAAGCGCTGACGATCTTATTTAACTTATGAAATTAGATAACGTAAATCCATTGCGAGTTTTATTAAAGGCGCTGCTGCTGTATGTGATCGCTAATCTTGCTTTCGCATATTTTCAACCTCCGGTTGGGAAATTATCAATTTACAACTGGCTGGTTTCAGGGCGTGAACGTATGCCATATGAGCGTGAGATCGAATATTATCCCGTCTCACATACCATGCCTGTTTATGAAGACATGGATGCGATGTTCTCTTCGCATATCGTCTCGCGCCCAAAACAAGCGGACGAGTATCGTGTGATGCTGGTCGGTGACTCATCCACCTGGGCTTTTGGCTTAACTCCTGAAGAAAATCTCACAGCGCAATTGAATTTATTAGACCTAAAAACCTGTGACGGCAAACGGGTCGTCTTTTATAACATCGCTTTTCCTTTGCCTTATGTGGCCAAGGATGTATTAATTATGGAAAAGGCGCGTGAATACGAACCTGATATGTTCCTCTGGCTCGTCACGTTGGATGCCTTCCGCAATCGCACGATCTACACCGATTACTTTCTTTCTCCGTATTCAGAGGAAGTTTTATCTTTGGTGGATACCTATCAATTAACTAATCTTGATGTTGAAAATGTGACCCCGCCAACATTCTGGGATCAAACCATCATCGGTCAGCGCGGACGGTTGAAGAAGATTGCCCTGCTTCAACTTCATGGCTTGCCGTGGAACGCCACCAAACTTGATTACTACTACCGCACATGGACTCCGCTTTCGCAGGATCAATCTGATAGTTTGGAATCTGATTTTGGAAACCCTGACGAGTGAATTTTGATAACAATCTTTTGATGTTTTGCGGGCTGGTCAGGGCGTGGCGGGCGAAGCTCCGCTTTTGATCGTCAATGAACCGATCTTTATCGCAAGCGGTGAGAATAGCGAGATTCGTTATAATGATTTTTATCCGCGCTGGGCATATGATTTGTATCGTGTTTATCTTGATGAAACAATACGTGCAGAAAATATCAACTATCTTGATTTTTGGAATGCAGTCCCTGCTGCTGAGTTTACTGATTCTCCCTTTCATCGCTCTGCGGTTGGCGAAAAAATCCTCGCAGACTTGATCTCATCCCAACTTTTGAATTTAACCTGTTCCCAATAAAAATATATGGCGGCACTAATGACAACTGAAATTATCTCAATCCTTTCAAAACAGATCGCTGAAAAAATCCTCAAACAGCCCTCCCGCGTGATCAGCGCAGACGAAGCCCTGATCTCCAGCGGCCTGATCGATTCGTTTAGTCTGGTAGACCTTGGCCTTTTTGTCGAAGATACGTTTGGCGTAAGGATCGAAGATTTTGAATTACAAGCCTCCACTTTTGACACATTGAATCAACTGGCTGCGCTTATCCAATCTAGAAAATCTTGATGAATACATTTTCAGAAAGACTGCGGTCGCATCTTGCACAGACCCCCGAGCGGGCGGCTGTTACTTTGCAAATTGCCAGCCAGCCGGATTTACCCATTTCCTATTCCAGGCTGATGCGCGGTGCGCAGGGATTTGCAGATGCGCTTCATGGTGAGGGGATTGCATCCGGTGAGGTTGTCCTTCTTATTCTGCGGCATGGCGAGGAATTAATTTCTTCATACTTTGGTTGTGTAATTCACGGCGCGATTCCTTCGGTGATGTCATTTCTGACAGAGAAACTTTCTCCTGAAAGATACCGCGCTGATCTATCAACCCTGATCTCAGTCACACGCCCCGCTGCAATTGTGACTTATGCCGAATTTGCGGATGAAGTCCGCGCGGTGGTGGGGGCAGGGGATTCTGTCCGCGCGGTGATCGTGGCTGAGAATGTCTCTGCCTGCGATGTGGACTTTTCTTCGTGGAATGGGTTAAATAGAAAGCCCGAAGATATTGCCTTGCTTCAACATTCTTCAGGCACAACCGGCCTGCAAAAGGGTGTAGCTTTGTCACATCAGGCGGTATTTAATCAGCTGGATGCGTATAGTCACTCACTGACGTTGAATGATAGCGATGTGATCGTTTCGTGGCTTCCGCTTTATCACGATATGGGGCTGATCGCAGGCTTTCTTCTGCCGATCCTTTATGGCATCCCGCTGGTGTTGATGTCTCCCTTCGATTGGGTGCGCGCGCCGTATCGTTTGATGCAGTCTGTTTCGCAATACAAGGGGACATTATCCTGGCTGCCGAATTTTGCTTATAACTTTTGCGCCCAAAAGATTCGCGCCCGTCATCTGGAAGGCGTGGACTTATCCACGTGGCGGGCGGTGATCAATTGTTCCGAGCCTGTGCGCTGGGAAAGCCACCAGATTTTTACGAAAAATTCAAAGCCTATGGCTTGCCTGAGAACGCGCTGCATTCGTCGTACGCGATGGCGGAAAATGTTTTCGCGGTGACTCAGTCAAATTTGGCTGGCAGGCCAAAGGTCGAAGTGATCGAGCGGGAAGCGTTTATGGTGGAGCGTGTTGCTCGTGAAGCGAATGATAAGGCGGCGATCACTGTCATGTCATCGGGGAGTCCGCTTCCGAATGTCCAAATAAAGATCGTGGATGAAAAAGGGAATGAACTGCCCGAGCGTGTGATCGGTGAGGTCGTTTTGAAAAGTGACTGTATGTTGACCGGTTATTACAACCGGCCTGATGTGACCGAAAATGCGTTTCTGAATGGCTGGTATGTAACCGGTGATTATGGTTATCTTTCTGGCGGTGAGTTGTTTGTTTCGGGCCGTAAAAAGGATATGATCATTGTCGGCGGGAAGAACGTATATCCGCAGGATCTGGAGATGTTAAGCTATGAAGTACCCGGTGTTCACGCGGGGCGTTCGGTGGCATTTGGTTTGTTTGATGAAGAGCAGGGGACGGAAGAGGTGGTGATCATTGCCGAAGCAGATTCGGAGGATGAAGCGAGAATCAAAAAATAGCGGATTCGATCCGCCAGCATGTGACGAAGAACTCGGCCATTGCGTTGCGTTATGTAAAGGTGGTGGGACCAAAATGGATTTGAAAACTTCAAGCGGAAAGACCGGCGCGATCGGCAAATAAGGAAAATTTTTTGCAGGGCTGGGGCAGATAGTAATGAATCAAAAGAGCGAGTGCAACCACTCGCTCTTTTTGTTTTTTTATCCACCGGTTGGAACACGTTTTTCCAAAGTGCGGTTGAAAAGTTTCTCTTGTTCTTCGGTAGCAGATTTGTAGGATTTGGCGCGAACCTTTTCCTTGCCCTTGGAGCGTTCCAATGCCTGCTGCCATGCGATCTGCATTGCAGTGTACTGGGGCTCGTTGGGGGCTTCGATTTCCATCTGGTACTCTTCTTCTTTTTTGCCTTTGCGTTTGGGACCGCTGCTGTTGCTGCTGTTACCAGCGCCGCGTTTGCGATCTTCACGTTCGGGTTTGGCTTCTTCGACAACCTCAGGCTGGAGCGCTTTCATGCTCAAGCGGATCTGGCGTTTTCGGCGATCCACATCCAGAACCTTGGCTTCGATTTCTTCGCCTTCCTTCACAACTTCGCTGGCGGTCTTAACATAACCGCGAGTAAGTTCGCTGACATGGATCAGGCCCGGGCGTTCTGCACCGAAATCCACGAACGCGCCGTAGGTTTCGAGACGAACAACCTTGCCTTTTACGATCATATCAGGTTGAATCTCTTTCCATTCAAAGGCGAGAGGTTCGATCATGGTTAATTCAACACGATCTTTCTTCACGCGACGTACCCAGACATCAACTGTCTGGCCTTCCTTCACAACATCTTCCACTTTGTTTACTGCATCCTGCTGAAGTTGTGATATGTGGATTACACCGGGAATGCTTTGTCCGATGTCCACCAATGCCCCCGCGAGTGTGGTCTTCAAAATTTTGCCGCTAAGTTTGGTTTTTGGTTCAAGCGCTACGGCTGGTGCGCTGTCGGGTGTTGTCATAAGTTTTCTCCTGCTAGTTGAAATAATGCCGAAAAAAGATTATACCTGTCTGACATGAATACGTCAACGTGTAATAGGTAAGATGTTGGTAAGATGTAAGCCTTTGGCAAAGTCGCATATTATATTCTGATAAACTAGCTTTTGAAGAGGTTTGAAAAATTAGATGAGCTCAAAATATCACGCAGGGATTTTCTTCGGGTCATTAAACATGTTGGCGCCATGATATTTTCTGCAGCCACAGCATCTTATTACAGCCTTGAATTTGAGCCGCAATGGTTGGACGTGGAGCAGGTTGAGATCCCATTGTCTCGTTTGCCGAAGGCTTTTGATGGATTTCGGATCGTCCAGATTAGTGACATTCACATGGGCGGCTGGATGAATCGTGGGCATCTGGCCGAGGTTTTGGAATTGGTCAGACAGCAGACCCCTGATTTGATCGTTATTACCGGGGATTTTGTTATCGGTCATTCATGGAGCCCAGACCTGGACCTGGCCGCAGATGATCTGGTAGCCGAGATATCCGCTCTTACTACAGAATATAAAGTGCTGGCCGTGATGGGGAATCACGATCATTGGACAGACTCTGTAAAAGTGCGCGAAATGCTTGCGCGTGCCGGAATACTTGAGTTAAAGAACGATGTTCACATGATCGAAAAAAACGGAGAGCGTTTATGCATCGCAGGTTTGGATGATATTTCTGAAGGAGAGCATCGCTTGGAGGATATTTATGACAAGCTGCCGCTGTATTCAGATTCGATCTTGCTTGCGCATGAACCTGATTATGCCGATACTTCTTCATTTATTGGCCGGTTTGGATTGCAATTATCGGGTCACTCTCATGGCGGACAGGTGGTCATTCCATTTATTGGGCCGCCAGTTTTACCGCGTTGGGCAAGGAAATATCCGTCGGGGCTTTATCAGGTGGGAGCCATGTGGCTGTATACAAACCGTGGGGTTGGCATGACCAGTCCATTTGTGAGGTTTAATTGCAGACCTGAAATCACAGTCTTTACTTTAAGAGGGCTTGTAGTTTCTTGCCGATTTCGACATAACTATGTATAATCTCAAAATCAAAAGCGTTGATGGGAACGAGTAAATCCGTCGAAACGGTCAGCGAGTCCGAGGTCAGGTGTGAAGCGGATACGCGTAGGCGATCGAAAATCCTCCCGAAGCTGTGAACTGAAATCAGGCAGAGTCTGTTTGAGAGTAGGGAATCCGAAATTGTTCTTCGTTATCAGGACAGGATGATGTTGGTCATCCAATGAGTGTCTGCCGGTTTGCCGGTGGAAACCAGAGTGGTACCGCGTGAGCATGGCTCTCGTCTCTGTTTGAGATGAGAGTTTTTATTTTTAATTGCCTGCGTACGAAAAGCAGATTAAAGACCAGGAGTCTACTATGTTCAAATCAGTATCATCAAAACTCGATGCGCCTTCGATGGAAGAGAACGTCCTCAAGTTGTGGAAGAAGCAGGACATCTTCAAGAAAACGATGGCACAGCGCAAAGACGGCCCTGAGTATGTTTTCTATGAAGGTCCGCCCACGGCCAATGGACGCCCCGGCGTTCATCATGTGCTGGCGCGCGCCTTCAAGGATATGTTCCCGCGTTACAAGACCATGCGTGGATATCATGTCTCACGCCGCGGCGGCTGGGACACTCACGGGCTGCCGGTTGAGATCGAGGTGGAGAAGCAGCTTGGTTTCACTAACAAGCAGCAGATCGAAGATTATGGCGTGGCTAAATTTAATGAGCTTTGCCGAAATTCGGTCTTTACCTATATTCAGGATTGGGAGAAGCTCACCGACCGTATCGCGTTTTGGGTTGACCTTCAAACCGCGTATGTGACTTACACCAACGAATACATCGAATCAGTCTGGTGGATTCTGAAAAATTTCTGGGAGAAGGATCTGCTCTTCAAGGGCTACAAGATCGTTCCGTATTGCCCACGCTGCGGCACGCCTCTTTCTGACCATGAAGTTGCTCTCGGTTACGACGACGCCACTGACCCGTCAGTTTTTGTGCGCATGCCGCTGGTCGATAAACCAGACACATCGTTATTAGTGTGGACAACAACCCCGTGGACATTGCCCTCGAATGTGGCCGTGGCCGCGCACCCCGATGTGGACTATGTCACCATCGAGCGCGATAACGACGGTACAAAAGAAAAACTGATCCTTGCAAAGAATCTGGTTGAAAAGATCTTCAAGGATGAAGAAGTGAAGCGTTGTGATCCTTCAAGGGTAAGAAGCTGAAAGGCGTAAAGTATCAGCCGCTGTTACCTTTGTGCCGGTTGATAAACCCGCGTATTTTGTTCTGCTCGCTGATTTCGTCACCACGGAAGACGGCTCCGGTCTTGTGCATCAGGCTCCGGCCTTTGGTGCGGAAGATATGGAAATGGCGAAGCAGTATGATCTGCCGATCCTGCTCACGGTTCAACCCGATGGGACTTTCATCCCTGAGATCACCCCGTGGCGCGGAATCTTCGTCAAGGACGCCGACCCGCTTATCATCAAAGATCTCGATGCGCGCGGATTATTATTCCGCGCTGGCACGCTCGTGCATACCTATCCATTCTGCTGGCGCTGCAAGACTCCGCTTTTGTATTATGCGCGCGAGTCCTGGTATATCCGCACGAGTGCAAAACGTGACCGCCTTGTTGAATTAAACAAAACGATCAACTGGGTTCCCGAACACATCAAGAACGGACGTTTTGGCAATTGGCTCGAAAACAACATCGACTGGTCGCTTAGCCGTGAGCGGTATTGGGGCACGCCGCTTCCAGTTTGGGAATGCGAGAATCAGAGCTGCAAGCATCGTGAGTGTGTCGGCTCGGTGGCGGAACTTTCTGAAAAGTCGGCAGGGACTTGAGCCGAACTTGACCTGCACCGCCCGCACGTGGACAATGTCTTCTGGACCTGTGTGGATTGCGGCGGACAAATGTCTCGCGTGAAAGATTTGATCGATGTCTGGTTTGACTCTGGTTCGATGCCGTATGCCCAGTGGCATTATCCGTTTGAGAATCAGGATAAATTCAAACAGCAATTCCCCGCGGATTACATCTGCGAAGCCGTGGACCAAACTCGCGGCTGGTTCTATTCACTGCATGCCATCAGCACTTTGCTGAATGATGATGTCTCATTCAAGAACGTGATCTGTCTCGGACATATTCAGGACGGCGAGGGACGCAAGATGTCCAAGTCTTTGGGCAACATCGTCCAGCCGTGGGATGTGTTGAACGTCCACGGAGCGGATGCGCTGCGCTGGTATCTCTACACCGCCACACCGCCCGGACAGGAACGCCGCTTCTCATCCGATCTGGTTGGGGATGTGATCCGCAGCTTTACACTTACGCTGTGGAATGTCTATTCGTTCTTCATCACATACGCCAATCTCGACAAACCGCAAGCCTTGACCGTCACCGCCGCGACCAATGATCTTGACCGCTGGCTGCTCTCTGAATTAAATGTCCTCGTGCGTGATGTGACCAATGCCTACGAAACCTATGATGTGACCAACGCCACCCGTCCCGTGGAAAAATTCGTTGAGAATCTCTCCACCTGGTATGTGCGCCGTTCACGCCGCCGCTTCTGGAAGAACGACTCGGATTCAGATAAGCAGGCCGCGTACTCCACACTCTACACCGCGTTGACCACGATTGCCAAATTGATCGCGCCTGCCATGCCTTTCCTCGCGGAAGAGTTGTATCAGAACCTCGTCCGCTCGGTGGATGAGACCGCGCCTGAGTCTGTCCATCTGGCTGAATGGCCGAAGGTGATGGATGAATTTATCGATGAGTCTCTTAACCGTGACATGAACCTCGTCATGAAACTCGTCTCACTCGGACATTCCGCCCGCCAGAAAGCGAATCGCAAAGTGCGTCAGCCATTGGCCGCCGCCGCATTCTCGGTTGGGACCGCCACCGAGCGCAAGGCGTTGATGAACAACGTGGACACGATCGCAGATGAGTTGAACGTCAAAGAAGTGCGCCTGCTTGATTCTGCCACCGAGGCTGTTTCGCACACGGTCAAGCCTTTCTCGAAGCAACTTGGACAGAAATATGGCAATAAGTTCCCGGCCATGCAAAAGGCGATCCTCGCCATGAACGCGGAAGAAGTTGCATCCACGTTTATGGCTGGCAAGCCGCTGGAAGTAACAGCTGGCGGTGAGACCTTCCAGATCATCTCAGAAGAGGTGGAAGTGAAGGCGATGGCCAAGGCAGGCTTTGCGGTTGCGGAAGATGGCGCATACGTTGCCGCTCTCGTTACTGACCTGACTCCTGAACTCATCGCCGAAGGACTCGCTCGTGAATTTATCCGCCGCGCACAAGATCTGCGCAAGACCGCTGACCTGGATGTGGTGGATCGCATTGAGTTGTTCATCGAAGCCAGCGCCAGCTGAAATCCGCTGATGCAAAAGCATGAGGATTACATCAAATCTGAAACCCTGACAACCAAATTATCCTTTGCCACTCCGCCTGCAGATGCATCTGTTGTGGAAGATGAATTTGAAGGCGAGAAGGTCAAGGTCGGGTTGGTGAAGGCGAGGTAGGTAATTTTATTTATTGGGTAGTTGAGACATATTGTGGTGGGCTTCAGAGATTTGCATTCTGAAGCCCACTTGTTTATTTGTGAGGTCTATTTGAAACAAAAAATTCGGAACTTTTTAATTGCTTCCAGTGACCTGATTGTTATATGTATCTGCGTGTGGTTCTTTTTGTCAGCGGCTACGCATGGACGCTTTGTATGGGTCAGTCTCCTAAATATGTTTGCATTTCAAGTTTTTATGGCTATGATTTTGCCTGCATTGGTGGGCTTCTTTTATCATGTTCGGCGGTTGCAGTTTGCGTTACTGATCGCTTTGGGGTTGTTCCTGTTTACATTTGGAAATTTATTTTTCCCCGGGCAAGGCTCAACATCACCCTCTCAGGCTGTGCTGAGCGTGATGACTTACAATATGCTGGTCTATACTTCGGATGTTTCGGCGATTGCAGATGTGGTTAATAATGCAGATGCAGACATTGTGTTTATACAGGAGACCAGTTTTGCAATAGCGGACCTTCTGGAACAGGATATGAAAAATATTTACCCGTACCAGACGCATTTTCCTTCTGATACTCCAGCTGGCTTGAGCGTGGTCAGCAAATATCCATTTGAAGTAATCGATGATGATCTTGGGGATTCCTGGACTGGTGATCCCATCTTGCTGGATGTATCGTGGAATGGCCATCCGGTCCATGTGGTGAATTTTCATATGGATCCCACTTCATTTGAAGTTATTGCGAGACCCGATCGAGCCTATGAAGTTGTTGAAATGCGTAGGCAACATGCGAGCCGATTAGTGAAGTTTTTGCAAACACACCCGGGGCTGGCCATTCTTGCAGGAGATGCGAATGATGTGTCACTTAATGATCCTTACAAATTGCTCGTCAATGCAGGTTTGCAGGATGCTTGGACAGAAGCCGGTTTCGGTCTGGGACATACGTTTCCAGGAGGTAAAAAATTAGGTAATGTTTATATTCCAGAATGGCTTGTGCGTATTGATTACATATTCGTAACAGTAGACTGGGAGGTATTTTCAGCGAAGCTTGCTGGAATGAGTAATGAATCAGACCATCGAGCTGTAGTTGCCGCTTTACGCTTGCGAAAATAGAATTGTTAAAATGTAAAATTGGCTTAATTCCCTGTATAATTTTCAGATACATACTTCATCCATAATGATAAGGACTGGCAAATGGACAAACAGGTACTACTTAAAGAGAGCCCCAACCTTTTCCGCGTGATCGCCGCGTGGGGCGTGCATCTTTTCACCGCGAGCGGAGCGGTATTCGGGCTGCTTGCGATTCTTTCCATATTTGAAAAAGACTGGAAGATGATGATCGTCTGGATGATCGTCGCCATGCTGGTGGATGGTTTCGATGGCATGCTGGCGCGCTGGGCAGATGTAAAAAAATATGCAAATGGTATTGATGGCGCATTGCTTGACAATATTCTCGATTATTTAAATTATGTAATGGTGCCGGCGCTCTTTTTGATCAAAGCCGATGTGCTGCCCGAGAGTGTACGCCTGCTCGCTGCAAGTTCAATTTTATTAACCTCTGCTTATCAATTCACGCAATCCGATGCAAAAACTGATGACCATCATTTCAAGGGCTTTCCATCTTATTGGAATGTGGCTGCCTTGTATATGCTTTTGATGAGTCTGCCGCAATGGGTAAATTTTGGATTTTTAATGTTATTCAACATCATGGTTTTTATTCCGATTAAATATATCTACCCAAGCCGCAACAGTTATTTGCGCACACTCACTCTCGCGCTTACCTATCTCTATGGCGCGATCGGCATTTGGGGTCTGCTCCAATATCCGAACCAGCCGCAGTGGGTGGTGTGGGCTTCGTTCATTTATGTCGGATATTATCTGATCTTGAGTGTGATCCCAAAAAATAAAGCCCATGCGAGTTGATATCGTCACTCAAGCGGATGAGGAACTCTATCAAGCGTTTCAACGCCTGATCCCTCAGCTGACCAATAACAATCCGCCTCCTTCTCTTAACGAATTAACTGCCGTCGTCCGAGAGACAGCATCCACGCTGATGATTGCCCGGGATGAGAGTGGTGTCATCGTAGGCGCATTGACTCTTGCGGCTTATCGTGTGCCTTCAGGAGTTCGGGCCATGATCGAAGATGTGATCGTGGACGAGTCAGCCCGTGGACAGGGAATTGGCGAAGCTCTGATACAGCGGGCGATTGCGGTGGCAAAAGAAAAAGGCGTCGGCACAATCGCGCTGACTTCCAGTCCCTTCCGCGAAGCGGCAAATAGATTGTATGTAAGAATGGGATTTCAAAAACGCGAGACGAACGCTTATCAACTTAAGTTAAATAAAACGGCGGTGTAATCACCGCCGTTTTATTTGTATGGATTTATTAATGCAAAACCGTCAAATCGCCCGGGAAAGGAACGGACTTTTAAAAGAGACTTTATCGGTATCCTGATTTTATTTCTGATAAAGTCAAAGATTTATCCGTGTTTGTCTGTGAAATCCGTCAAATCCGTGTCCAAAAAGAACTTAAGAAACGCTCTCTTAGTGACTTGGTGACTCACAATGCTTTACTTGCGTAAGAGGTCTATGAAACTCCGAAGGAGTGAAATAATTATAGATTTAAGACAAAAATTTTCCAGAACCCCGAAGGGGTGTCAGGGTTTTTATGGGCAATATCACCCCTTCGGGGTTGGACGATTCTTTTTCGTTGATTCTAGAATCGTTTCACTCCTTCGGAGTTATGCTGCGTAAAGTGAATTATTAAAAAATCCGTGTGATTTCGTGTAATCTGTTCTTTTTTAATTAATTTGGCACAGTCGTTGGTTTGATAAATTGCGTGGGTAATTTACACATCTCTGCGTATGCGCCGCGATATTCTTCAGGCATTAATTTCGCGATCTGTACCATCATCTCATCCACGATCTGCTGGCGGATCTCGCCGGTTACTTTTATGCCCTGTGTGTCGATCTTAAACGGCTGACCGGTGCGGATGTGAAAATCTGTCCGCTTGAGGCGTTTGAAATTCTTCATGAAATTCTCACCGCCCCAATGCGCCACAGGAATGATGGGCGCGCCAGTGTGCAACGCAATCGTCACTGCACCGGGCTGAGCGCGGATTAATTTTCCGTTGTAGTTGCGGGTGCCTTCGGGGGCAATGCCAAAGATGAGACCTTTTTCCAGTGCGCGCAAAGCCGCTTTGAGGGCGTGCATATCCGCTTCACCGCGCCGGACGGGAATAATGCCCCAGACACCGAATACCCAGTTTAAGAATTTATTGTCCCAGGATTCGATCTTGGCCCAGCCGGTAAGTTTGCGGGGCTGTAAATGCGCGAAAAGCATCGGCACTTCGATCTGGCCGGTGTGATTGGCGATGACGATCAATGGACCATGCATTGGAAATTTGTGCAGGTCGGGCGCGTCGATGCGGCAGGTAATGCGCGTGTAAACACGGATGATGAAATTGATAAGCCAGTTCATAATTTTCTTTTTGGGTATGAATCTTTCAGGCGCAGATAATTTCTAATTCGCGCGGAAGCAGTTCCAAAGTCAGGGCTGAACCGGCGAGGCAGATAAATTCGCCGTCTGCGTGGGCGGGGAAGGTCATGTCCAATGATTTGATGGATACCTTGCTGGCACGTCTCATTTTTACTTCGGGCTGGGTGGCCTGTGTCCCGCGAATGAAATGGGGAATGAGTCCAAGAATGCGTCCCTTTGATGCGGTTTCTGCGATGCATAGATCGAAGAGCCCATCATCCGGCTGGCTTTCGGGAGCCATTTGAAAACCGCCTCCCATGCGTCTGCCATTCATGACGGAGATCATGAGCGAGACCTGATTGATGACTTCCTTATCATCGAGAATAATTTCAACGTGCGGCGGATTGTAATAAAGAAAAACGGTTTTGATGACGCCGATCAAATAGGCGGGCAGGCCGCGCGTCCAGCGGACTTTGATGGCTTCGTTGCCAACTGCGGCATCAAAACCCACGCCGATGCCGTTGCCAAAATAACGGCCTTCGGGATAATCTCCGCCTTTGACCAGCCCGAGGTCTATTTTTTTACGTTTGTTCGCGATCAGAGATTTAAGACTGTCGTTAAGGTTTGCGGGAATGCCAGTTCCGCCGGCAAAATCGTTGCCTGTGCCAATGCTGAGAGAAGAAAACGCGCTTTTTGTAAAACCATCCTTGCGTGCCTTCATGATCCCGTTAATGGACTCATTGATCGTGCCATCTCCGCTGGCGCAGACGATCACATCGTAGCCTTCACGCGCCGCGCCTTCAGCCAATTCTGATGCGTGCCAGACGCGTTCGGTGCGCACAAGCTTAAAATCCAGCCCGCTTTCCCGCAGACTGGATTCGATGTGTGGAATTGATTTTTCCCCAAGCCCGCGGCCCGAGGTTGGATTAACGATGACAAAATATTTCACGATGCGCTCCCGATCTTTGATTTTGGCGAGTGTAACATATTTCAAGCCGCAGTGCTTGCATTGCTTTATGATTTGTGTTTTGAGTAATCTTCGGGGGTATCGAGATCTTCAAGGATGCTGTGCGTATCCACATTTACATAATGGATCTTGCGCGCATATTTTTTTAAAAAGTCACGCGGCGTGCGCGGTGCTTTCATTTCGAGCAGGTCTTCCCATAATGGGCGCGCCACCAGCCAGGGATGTCCGCGCTGCATTTCATAGCTTGGCACTACGATCTGTGATTTATTTTTCAGGAACGCATCACAAACACTGCGCACGGTTCTTTCGTTGACCTGCGGCTGGTCGCCGAGACAAATGAGCGCGGCGCTCGCTTCACGCATTTTTGCAGACAAGCCAACCTGAATTGAGCTTAGCATTTCGCCTGAGTCGTACGAGTCGTTGAAAATGGTTTGAACGGTTTTTCCGATAAGGGACTCTACTTGCTGACGCGCTCCGCCGGTGACCACAAGAATATCGTTGAGCCCCGCAGACTGAAATGTGGAAATGACAGTTTGTAAAACCGTGCTTTTGCCCCAAGGCATTAGCATTTTTGGTTCGCCCATGCGTTTTGATTCGCCCGCTGCGAGAATAATAGCCGTGATCATACGTTGCCTCTAAAGTGTTTCATCTTCAACCAATCTTTGATAGTCTTCGGGTTTGTCCACATCGAGCAACAACCTGTCGTCATGCCAGGCTATGTATTCTACTTTGTAATTCGAGAAAATGGCGCGTCCGCCAATATCTCCTTTAAGTTTCAGCAGGTCGGGGAAGGTGATCTGGTCGAAGAGCACAGGATTGGCACGGCGTTCCTCCAACACCAGCGGCGCGTGGATCGGCTGCATTGTATCGGCGTGTGACTCGATCAATGCGCGGATAATTTCGCCGGGGATTTGCGGCTGGTCTGCGAGCAGGAAAATCGCGGCTCCTGTGTTTTCAGGTAATGCGGATATTCCTTTGATGATGGATGTGCTTTGTCCCTGTTGATATTCAGGGTTGTGGATTATGCGTACAGGCAGGCCGCTTAATGCAGATTCAACGTCAGCGGCGTGAAAGCCTGTGACGACCACTACAGGCCAAAGTCCGGCATGAAGCGCGGTTTCTGCAATATGTCGCACGAAGGGTTTGCCTTTCCAATCCAGTATTTGTTTGGGCGCGCCAAAGCGGGTCGCTGCGCCGGCGGCAAGCAGGATTCCGGCGGTGTGTTCAAAATTTTGCAGCGTGTGATTTGATAGATCGCCAACGATGACAGAATCAAAATGGGTGAGCAGTTGGCGCGCCATTCCGCCGCCGATGGATTGCAGTTTGGGTGTCTCTGCCTGATTGAGCAGCGCAACCCGCCGCGCTGTGGCTGGAATATTTTTCAGCCCGCCCTGCGGATGCGTATACACGCGTGTGACCGCGTCTGCTGTGATGGGTTGATGGATCGGCAGATCGGCAAGCTGCGAAAAAATTTCGGCGCGATGAACATGCTCATCGGTCAGCGGTTTATCAAGCGCGCTTAATCCGGCAACAACGATCACTACGTCTGCAAATTCGGGGATCGGCGGCTCATGCAAACCCGGGGCTTTGAGAGATTTTTGGCGCGAGCCATCCGCCTCGATCAATAAGGGAATGGCGTGCGCTTTGGAATATTTACCCAGCCACTCAAGTGTGATCTGGTCTGCGGGTTTCGTGCGATCATTTTCAATTTCACCTGTAATTAAGGTGACGCCATGAAATTGAATCCCGTTGAGTTGATGCGGATCGGTGACAACAATATGTTGATCTGCGAGCGGTGTTTGCCATGCGCCGAGATGGGTGGCGGCTGTTACAATGACAGAAGAATATCCATCACGAATCATTTCGCGTGCAAGTTGAAAGATGGCGGTGGTTTTTCCGCCTGCTCCGGTAAATGCAAATATTTGCAAAGTATCGGAGGGCCTGCATCTTAGCGCGCGAATTAATTCCATGGGCTTATTGTAAGTCAAATTTTCATTCAAGGAAAACCATGAAAAACGAAAAACAAAATATGGGGCGCAGAGCCTTTCTAAAATTGGCGGGCGGCGCATTTGGAATTTCTGCGCTTTCATATTATCTGGGTTTCACGCGCCGCGCCGCGCCCGCGCCTGTTGATACGCTGCCGGATTATGCCGATCAAGGTTCCGGGTTCCCCGTCTTTCGCGGACCGTATCTTCAAAAGAATGCGCGTCTCGCGGCTTTTTTATTTAATGCGGATTTGGAACGCCTGACAGTTCTCTGCGATCAGGCATTGAATGTCTCTGAATCATTCGCTTATAAATATGTGCCGATCACGCCTAAATTGATGCTGGTCTATGCCGATATGCATGTTTCTTCGCTGGATGAGCGCGACGTGCAGGTGGGTCTCATTCCCGAAACGGAAGTCAGTTTTTGGGTGTTGACAGTTGCCATGCAAAGAACGGACAGTGGTTATATTCCGCATCATCTCGCGTGGTTTTTGCCCCATCTGCTTGTGAGACGAAGGGAATGCCATTGCAACAGGCCGTGAGGTGTTTGGTTTTAATAAACAGGCAGCGCAATTTCAAAAACCGGAACGAATCGAAAAGCCGGAGTTTACGGCAGATGTATTCGGGTTTAAACAATTTGGCCCGGAGGTGGTTGCGCAAAAGGAACGTCTGCTTGAATTGCGGGCATCTTCCTCCTCTGATTCAAACCAGACAAAAAGTGACTGGGAAGCCGCTAAAAATAAAATTACAGATGAGCTGCTTAAAACTATTCGCTACGACATGGGCGGAGGGTTGATCGAGTTTGCTGCGCGCTTTATTAACGACCATATTCCGCTTGTGTTTCTTAAGCAGTTCCGTGACGCACAGGATACGCATAAGGCTTGCTATCAAAAGATCGTGGAAGCAGCCTTAACCGTCGAAAAATGACGAAGGCGAATTATATCCAACTCTATATGCTAACGATCTTTCCGTTGGCCAGTCATCCCTTTGCACAAAGGATGGGACTCAAGCCAGGAGAACAAAAATCCACGCACGGCGCGTGGATTAAAGTGGATTTTTTGCTGGGTAGCGGCGTTGAAGTCGGTTGATGTCTGCCGGCTGTGAAGTATATATTATTTTGCGCCGTGTTTTATAAGAATCTTTGCGGCGGCTGTGGCTTTGTGAAATGTGGTGTGGTGGAGGGGTGTTTTTCCATTCATATCCAGAGCATTGATGTCGGCGCCGGCATCAATGAGCAATTGCACAAGCGCGGTTTGATTCGCATGCGCGGCGGCATGGAGCGGAGTTGTGCCCCAGTGGTCGTTGTTGTTGACTGCTTTTACATCTGCGCCAGCCTTGAGCAGAAAGATGACCGCTTCATGGTTTCCCTTCCAGCTTGCACAATGCAGCGCAGTTGAGCCGTCGGTATCGCGCGCATCGAGCAGTGACTTGTCACTTTTTAGCAGTGCTTTAAGTTGATCAAGATCATTTTTTTTAGCAGCCTTGATGAATTCTTTCCCTGATTCTGGCATATTGATAATTCTCCTGGTTTCCACTATCTGATTAAGTGTTTTTAATGGATTAATTTTGTAAATTATATACTGAAATAGGATGTGAATTTATGGGAGATTGTTGTATATGGATATTGCATCCTTAAAATCAAAACTTTCAAAGTATCTCCTTGCCACATAGTAAAATTGGATAACTAATCTGGGACGTATTCCAGAGGCAGGGAATTTGTCCGCGTGGGGTTGGGATGATTCTGTGAGCTGTTTACCGAACCTATATGCCCCAAACTCGATTAATGATGGAAGTGTTTGCGTTTTTTTCTTCTTTAGATGATTAGGTAGAATAGAGTGATGAAAAATATAATATTTAGGCCCTTTATTATTATGCTAGTAATCGGCATAAGCTTTTTGGGCGCATTTAGCGCGCTAAAATTTGGGAGAATAATTGATCAATCTCCGTGGGGTTTGTGCATCCTGTTGATATTTGATATATCCTTTATTCTCGCTGGTTATCGAATTAAAAAGAATAATGCTCAATTAATCATAACGAATCTATCAGATTATAGAATTTTCGCCATTTTTTTGGGAGCTTTTTGTGTTGGGTTTGGTGCTGTTGTTATCGCTTTAACTATGTCAGGTATCGTCTTTATACTCACTACCTTAATTTAAAGTAGTATGGAAGCTCTTTTTGAGGTAATCGCTACGAGTTGACCAATGGAGTCATCACCAAATACTACAGAGTTTATCCTGAGCTTGTCGAAGGGCTGGGACTCAACGCATCGCCACACTTGCGCCGCACTGCGTTTGTTGCAGTGCAGGTGTGCGTAAAAACGGCGTCCTCACCTATATGCTCAGTGACCATCTTGGAAGCACCAGCCTGATGACCAATGCCTCGGGTGCAGTCATCTCGGAGACAAGGTACACTGCTTGGGGCGAAGTCCGCTATCAAGCTGGGACTACGTCCACGGGCTACACCTACACGGGACAGTACTCCAACACCGCGGACTTCGGACTCATGTACTATAATGCGCGTTGG
>JADKBB010000022.1 GCA_016715195.1 Candidatus Villigracilis proximus | reverse complement strand
CTTCTTCCACACTTGGAGAAACCATCCGTCGTACATTGGAAGAGACGGATCTATATCGCATCCATGTGGTTAATAACAAGGCATCTGCTGTTGTGCGTGCAGACGAAATTGGTGCTCCGCTGGCCATGTTCGATCTGGCTCTCGGCGAGGAATGGGTGCAGGAAATTGCCCATGCCCTGCGTACCGTTCGACCAGGCATTAATATTATCATCCTGTGTGATGATAATATCATACCGCCTCCATTTGATGGTTTGCGCCCCTGGATTCTCGTCCGCAAGCCTTTTAGAATGACGGATTTTATGACCGCAATCAGTCAACCTCAATCCTCCCCCTCGATTCCGCAATCCAACACGGTTACCGCTTTGCCGTGGTTAAGCGATGTAACCAAAGCCGCTCAGCATCTTACGCGGCTCACGCTTGAGTCATCTGCGCAGGCCGCGTTGATCACACGCAAAAGCGATCTATGGGCATACGCGGGCGGACTTTCAAACAGCGCCGCAAAAGAAGTGGCTCAAACGGTCACCCGCAACTGGGATGGACAAAAAGGTTCAGACCTGCTGCGCTTCATCCGGCTTGAAAGTACAAAAGCCGAACACATGTTGTACGCCACACGCCTCGCAACCGACACGGTGCTTGCGCTTGTCTTTGACGCAGAAACTCCCTTCAGCACGATCCGCAGTCAGGCCAGTCAACTAGTGACAGACCTCGGCAACGATAAAACCGATTCACAAAAAGCCCCGGCCAGACCGGCTTCAAAATCAACTGTTGATTTCCCTGCCGACATGACGGATGAGGAAGCTGAAATGGATGTTCCTCCTATTTCAGATATTCTTTCCAATGTGCCGCCGCCCAATCCCGAACCCGCAACCTCCCGCGACTTTGGACAGCAGCGTAAAAAAGCAAACTTTGATCCCAACGAAACACGCATCTCTGAATCGCTTTCAAACGCGTCGGTTTTCAATCGGGATGCTCCCCCCTCTTTCAGAGAAATTTCACCCTCCATCAGACAGGATCATCCAGTGATGACAGAGCAGCCCCGCGGTCCAGTGATGGATACGCAGGCTCAAACGTCATTCGATGAAGTAGATGTTACTGCGCCTGCACGTCCACATCCGCAGCAACGACCGCAAACTCCAGTTGGAAGACCCGCACCCGGTGATTCAGATGTGACACGCGAAAGCCCAACCACAGATGCCGCGCGTAAATTACTGGTAGAACCAACCACGGCAGGACTGTATCATCTAACCTATGCCTGTCTGCTCGTACCGCGCTTTTCATCACACTATATCACCGGTGACCTTTCGGAACATCTCAGTGAATGGCTGCCAAATATTTGTGTGGCTTTCGGCTGGCGATTGGAATATCTCTCTGTACGCCCCGAATATTTGCAATGGGTGGTCAATGTGCAGCCCAATACTTCGCCGGGTTACCTCATGCGCATCATGCGTCAACAAACTTCTGAAAAGATTTTCAGCGACTTTAATCGTTTGAAGAAAGAAAATCCATCAGGCGATTTCTGGGCTCCAGGATATTTGATCATGGGCGGCACACAACCCCACCCGCCGCAACTGGTTCGCGATTACATCCGCCAAACCCGTCAACGTCAGGGGCAGGAAATTCAATCCGAGCCGCGCAGTCCACGGGTACGTGACTAAAAAAGAAGAAGCGCAGAGTATAATCAACTCTGCGCTTCTTCTTTTTTTAACCTATCCATCCAATTCAATCCACCTCCCACATTCACCACTTCCCCCTATGCCCCCTACACTTTACTTAATTGACGGACACGCTCTTGCTTATCGTATGTATTTTGCCCTGACCGCCGGCGCAAGCAGCCAGCGCTGGCAGACTTCCACCGGCGAACCCACAGCTGGAGTGTACGGCTTCGCGCGCGAACTCGTCCGCATTTTGGAACAGGAAAAGCCCGAATACATGGCCGTGGCCTTCGATGTCGGCAAAACTTTTCGCGATGCCATCTTCCCCGAATACAAAGGCACACGCGAAAAAATGCCCGATGACCTGCGTCCGCAGTTGGACCGCATTCGCCAAATGGTGGATGCCTTCCACATGCCGCGCCTTGAAATGGAAGGCTTCGAAGCAGATGATGTACTCGGCTCCGTGGCAAAGATCGCCGCTGAGCAGGGGCTCGGCGTAAAGATCATCACCGGTGACCGCGACCTTTTGCAGCTGGTCAACGAACGCACCGCCGTCTATCTCGCGGGCGATGACCAAACCTACATCACCGATGCAGATGTAATCAAGAAGCTCGGCGTGCGCGCCAATCAGGTGGTGGATTACAAAGCCATCGTGGGCGACACATCCGACAATATTCCCGGCGTGAAAGGCGTGGGCGAAAAAACCGCAATTTCATTGCTTGAAAAATTTGGCACACTTGATGCCATTTATGCAAATCTTGATCAGGTCGAAAATCGCTGGAAGGGCAAACTTGAAACCAGCAAAGAAGCCGCGTATATGAGCTATGACCTCGCGCTCATTCGCACAGACCTGAAGATCCCGATTGATCTTGAAGATGCAAAAGTAAAACCATTTGACGGAACCGCCCTCGAAGAATTTTTCAAGGCGATGGAATTCCGCACCCTCTTGAACAAGGTCCCCGCCATCAGCGGCGGATCAATTACTCCGCCCGCACCTGCTCCTGCTTCGATGAAACCTGCCAAGTCTGCCAAAACCAAAAGCGGACAATTCTCAATGTTTGTCAACGAGCCGCAGGTTGTATATGAATCAAATGCGCAGAAGCCCAACATCGAAGTTGTGATCGTGGACACGCCTGAAAAATTAAAAGACCTCACAAAAGAACTAGCGCAGGCAAGCGTCATTTCATTTGATACAGAGACCACCTCCACAGAAGAAATGCAGGCTGAGATCGTCGGCATTTCACTCGCCATCAAACCCGGCGCGGGATATTACATTCCCGTGGGACATACCTCTGGCAACAATCTGCCCATCGAAACTGTGATCGCCGCCCTCACCCCGTCCATGACGGATGCGAAGATCGGCAAGGTGGCGCATAATGCAAAATATGATTACATCATCCTCGCCCGCTATGGACTGGTCATCACACCCTTAACTTTTGATTCCATGCTGGCCGAGTTTGTGATCGATCCATCCTCACGCAGTTTGGGATTAAAGAATCTGGTTCAGACCCGGCTGGGCGAAGAGATGACTCACATCGAAGAGTTGATCGGCAAAGGCAAGAATCAACTCAGCATGGCGGATATTTCCATTGAATCAGTTGCACCCTACGCCGCCGCAGATGCCGAAACCGTTTTGCGCCTGATGCCGATCCTGCAAAAAGATATTGTCCGCGCCAATGGAACAAAGTTACTAGCAGAAATAGACCTGCCGCTTACGCCAGTATTGGCTGAAATGGAAATGACGGGAATTCTGCTTGACCTGCCTTTCTTTCAGAAAATGTCTGAAGAACTTACACAGCGTATTGCAGAGATCGAAAAACGGGTTTTTGAATCAGTCGGCAAGCCATTCAACATCAACTCGACCCAACAACTTTCAGATGTACTCTTTACACATCTGCGCCTTGAGCCGCCTGATAAAAGCAAAAAACCGCCAGCGGACATTACTCCACATCTGCCGATGTGCTTGAGAATATGCGCGGCAAACATCCCGTTGTGGATATGATCCTCGAAAATCGCGAACTGTCAAAATTAAAATCAACTTATATCGATGCACTGCCCGCGGCAATGGATTCACAAACCGGACGTGTTCACACATCCTATAGCCAGATCGGCGCAGTCACAGGCCGCATTTCCTCGTCCAATCCTAATTTGCAGAATATCCCGATCCGCACCGAGGAAGGCCGCCGCGTGCGCAATGGATTCATCGCCGAGAAAGGCAGCGTGCTGCTTTCGGTGGATTACTCGCAGATCGAACTGCGCATCGTGGCACACATGGCAAAGGATGAGTCAATGCTCGCAGCATTCAGAGCCGGAGAGGATATCCATGTCACTACCGCCGCGGCAGTTTACGGCGTGGAAAATGATGCGGTGACCAAGGAGATGCGCCGCCACGCGAAAGCCATCAACTTTGGGCTGATCTATGGCATGTCTGCCTTTGGTCTGGCACGTTCCACCGATTTGACTCTCGCCGAAGCAGAAAACTTCGTCAAGACTTATTTCGAAAAATTCCCGGGCGTAAAAAAATATCTGGATGAGATTCGCCAGCTTGCCGGTCAGCAGGGATACGTTGAGACTTTATTAAATCGCCGCAGATACTTCCCCGCGCTGCAAGGCAAGATCAATCCGCAAATGAAAAATCGCGAAGAACGCGAAGCCATCAACGCCCCTATTCAAGGCACAGCCGCAGATATCATGAAGATCGCCATGCTGAAGATTCCTTCTGCGCTCAAGGCTGCCGGATTAAAATCCAGAATGCTTTTGCAGGTACACGATGAACTCGTATTGGAATGTCCGAAGGATGAAATGCAAAAGACCGCGCAAGTCGTTCAGGAAACCATGGCAAACGCCTACCCGCTAAGCATTCCGCTTGAAACCGAAGCAAAAGCAGGCAGAAGCTGGGGTGAGATGCAGGTCTTAAAATAATTTACACAAATCATACAATAGAACCATTCGTGAAAAAACTTTGCAAGGTTATAATTACATTGAAATAATAAACATCCAAAGTATTTGACAGTAGAATTGGAAACTTATGCCCGGACGAGAAGATATCTTCCAAAAAGCAATGAACGACGGCCACTCCGCCGCCTGGGATCAAGAGTGGGATAAAGCCGCCGCTGCCTATCGCCGCGCCTTACAGGAATTTCCCGATCATCCAAAGGCACTTAACAGCCTCGGCCTCGCACTTTATCAGCTTGGCAATGTTGATGAGGCCTTGCAAATCTACATCAACGTTTCAAAAATTTCGCCAGACGATCCCGTGCCGGTGGAAAAAGTGGCGCAGCTTTCCGAACGGACTGGTGACCTGAAGACCGCCGTGGAAGCAGCCATGCGCGCGGGAGACCTCTTTCTCAAACAACGGGATACTGAAAAAGCGCTCGAAAACTGGGTGCGAGTTACCAATTTAAATCCCGAACACGCCATTGCCCACTCGCGCCTCGCTCAAGTACATGAAAAACTCGGGCACCTGCAGCAAGCCGTTGTGGAATACCTTGCCATTGCCAGCATCATTCAACGCGCAGGCAATGCTGAAAAAACAAAAGAGATGGTGAATAAAGCGCTGTCGCTTTTACCCAACAGCCCCGAAGTAAAACAAGCGCAGACCTTGCTCAGCACAGGTCAACTCCTGCCCAAACCCATGCGCGGAAAAGGCGGGACGGGGCCGATTCGCATGGCGCAGGTAAAACAATTACAGCAGCCGCAATCCTCACGCGCATCAGGGCTGGACCCGGTAGCTGAAGCGCGCCAAAAAGCATTAACGCAACTGGCAGAGCTGCTCTTCGAATACTCCGACGACAGCCCATCTGCCCAGGAACGACGCGGGATTTCAGCCATCATGAAAGGCACCGGCGGCCTCTCCTGCAAAATTCCGAACAAACCAAAACAGTATTGCATCTCGGACTCGCCATTGACGCGCAGACCAAAGGTAATGAAACACAAGCCGCCGAAGAAATGGAACACGCCATCGAAGCCGGATTCAAACATCCATCCATTTATTTCGCGCTCGGACTTTTACGCTTCAAAGGCGAGCGGCTTGAAAGCGCCCAACGCTTCCTGCAAAACTCCGTCAAACATAATGATTACGCACTTGGCACACGTCTGCTGCTGGGTCAATTACATGTAAAGAAATCCCAATGGAACGCTGCCGCGCTCGAATATCTTGAAGCCTTAAAACTTGCCGACTCAATGACCATGTCAGCCGATAAAGCCGACGAAATGCGCCAACAATACGAACCATTGATCGAAGCGCACGAGAATCAAACCGATGAAACTGTCCTGAAAAAAGTATGCAACAACATCAATGGACTGCTCATGCGCCCCGATTGGCGCGAACAACTTCATAAAACACGCGAACAAATGCCGAAACAAGAAGGCGAGATGCCCGCCGCGCTTGCAGATGTGATCCTGCAAGTACAGTCCAGCACTGTGCTCGACTCCATGAACCGCATCAATCAACTGGCGCGTCTGGGAAGTCTGCGCTCCGCGATGGACGAAGCCTACGATGCGCTCCAGCACGCACCCACCTATCTGCCCCTGCACTCCCTCATGGGCGACCTGCTCGTACAGGAAGGCCGCACACCAGATGCCATCACAAAATTTAGCGTAGTGGCGCACTCCTACAGCGTGCGCGGCGAAGTATCACAAGCCACAAAACTACTGCGCCGCATCCTGCAGCTCTCTCCCATGGATCTCGGCTCACGCAACCGCCTGATCGAACAACTTGTAGCCCGTGGACAGATCGACGATGCCGTGCAGGAATATCTTGAACTGGCCGCCATCTACTATCGCCTCGCAGAATTGGACATGGCACGCAAAACCTACACCACCGCCCTGCGTGTGGTTCAACAAGGCAGCGCCAACCGCGATTGGAACACCCACATCCTGCAACGCATGGCCGATATTGACCTGCAACGACTGGACTGGAAACAAGCCCTGCGCGTCTACGAACAGATCCGCACCCTCGCCCCGGAAGATGAAACTTCGCGCAAACAATTGGTTGAACTTAACCTGCGCATGGCACAAACCGACAAAGCCATGAGCGAGTTGGAAAACTACGTCAGCTACCTCGAAAGCCAGAATAAGAATGATGTGGCCATTCTGTTCATCGAAGAGATCATCAAAGACCACGCCGACCAACCACTGCTCAAACGCGCCCTTGCCGCACGGCTGCATCACTCACACCGCACCGACGAAGCCATCGCCATATTAGACACTCTCGGCGAAACCCTCATGCAATCCGGCGAAAAACAAAGCGCACTCGAAGTCATCAACCAGATCGTTTTGATGAACCCGCCCAACGCAGAAGAATATCGTCAACTGCTCATTCAAATGCAAAACAGATAATATATTGATGAAAAAAAACTGTCCGCCAAACTCACGGCGGACAGTTTTTCGTATCCCACTTAACTGTATCCTGCCCCCGTTTCGATCAACATTCCCACCCTTTTACAAATGACAACCATCTCATAATCTGTGATAAATATTCAAAGGACAAAAACAGCCTGCGTGCTATAATCCCAGCGATTTCAATATTGGAGAACCTATAAAATGCTAAAAACTCAAAACAACGCTGTGATGAAATGGCTGTATATCTTCGCCGTCGTCGTGGCATTTCTCGTCGTCTTCGGCGGATTCGTCCGCCTCACCCGCTCGGGGCTGTCCATCGTGGAGTGGAATCCCATCAGCGGAGCCATGCCGCCCATCGGCCAGCAAGCCTGGGAAGAGGAATTCGCCAAATATCAACTCACGCCCGAATATCTAAAGATCAACACAGGCATGACGCTTGAACGGTATAAATTCATCTTCTACATGGAATGGTTCCATCGCAACGTTGCCCGCACCGCAGGGCTGGTCTACGCTTTTCCTGTTTTCTATTTCCTCTTCAAGAAGATCATTCCGTTCAAAGAGTTTGGCATTTATTTTGTGATGGGAATGCTCTTTATCTCCCAGGCATTTGCAGGCTGGATCATGGTCGCCAGCGGACTTGTTGACCGCCCAGCCGTCAGCCATTTCAATCTAACGATCCATTTACTACTGGCGCTCACCTTATTCGGCCTCGCATTATGGACCGCCTTTGGGCACAAGTTTGGATTCCACGATTCAAGCAAAAAAGCAAAGTGGTCACTGCCCACTAAATTATCATGGGTTGCACTGGGCCTTCTCGTGATCCAAATCACGTACGGCGGATTCACCGCCGGCCTCAAAGCAGGTCACGTTTCTGATACCTGGCCTTTGATGCTGGGAGCGTTAATTCCGCCAAATTTGTTCAACTCATGGATCAACGTATTTGAAACACCGCAGACCATTGTCTTCATCCATCGCTGGTTTGCGTGGACGGGAATGATCCTCGTGCCGGTGGTGTATTACATCGTCAAGAAACAAAACTACCCCGCCGACATCCAAACCGGACTCAAATGGTTGATCGGTGTGGTCGCATTGCAGATCACATTAGGCGTGCTGACCATTCTGTCTTATGTCAACATCGTGATCGCCTTGATCCATCAGGCCAACGCAATCTTGTTGCTCGGCCTCGCCGTGTATTTCATCCACCGGTTCAGAGCTTTGGACGAAAAATAAAAGAATAAACTCAACAAAAAAGATGGAGAAGCATAAAATGCTTCTCCATCTTTTTATATATCACCCTCGAAGCCAGAAAGCATTTGGTGCAAAGCGTGCCACAGAATTTCAAATAATACACAAAATTAACGTTTACTACTTGGCAAGAGTAGCCTCCCAATAGCTTGTTAATGATCCTGCCTTGACAGTGCCCTCGAGTTTAGTATCTGAAACAAACGTTCCGCTAATATATATTGCTTCGGTAAAACTGCAAGATTGCTCTATGCTGAAAGAAAAGATTCCCTGATTGATGGGAATGCCCTGATCTCCGATAACCAACGAACAGGATGTAAGATAGAGTTGATAATAATCTATCATTTTTCCATTCTCACTAATTAACAACCTTACATTAGCACTTTCATGCTTATTTAGGTCAAGGGGAATACTGATATCTCCCACCCAGGCACCAGCAGCTACAGGAGAGGTAAACGGTTGTGAGGTAGATATACTCGTTAGGGTAGACGTCGGCATAAGTGTCGGCATTAACTGCCCTGGCCCACAACTTGTTATCATCAAACTAATGACCAAAGAAAAAATGGTTGTTGTTTTAGCATTCATTGGCTTCTCCTTATTTTGTCGTGTGTCCATCCATCAATAAAAAGGCGCGTTGTCTGATTTCGAGATGACACACTAGCCACCTAATTGTATATCACCTGCGAAAATTCACCATATAGGCCACAGCGATCACGCTTAGAAATAATCCCGCAACGGAGGATGTCCACGAGAGGAAACTCAGGAAGAAGCCAAGGGGCAAAATCCGCATGACCATCAGCACGGGTAGGATAAAGCCCATTGACATTAGAATCAGGCCGAGGGTAAGCAGGAAGCGTGGAGATCTCATTGGGGTTGATACAGCCAACAGGCCACAAAATGTTCGGGGGCAGGTTCAAATTCCAGGGGTTCCTTTTCATCACACAGCCCGGCAATGAT
Organism: Candidatus Villigracilis proximus; assembly: GCA_016715195.1. GTDB lineage: Bacteria > Chloroflexota > Anaerolineae > Anaerolineales > Villigracilaceae > Villigracilis > Villigracilis proximus. The sequence continues at coordinate 42,826 of JADKBB010000022.1, read as the reverse complement.
TCTTGCGCAACGCGGATGAAAACGACAGCCCTTCGGTGGGTTGACCAAACTCGGCGGCTCGCCCGGAGGAACCTCTTTGAACGTATCTGCGTTGCGCGCATCGGGATCGGAAGTGGCAGCGAGTAATGCCATCGTATATGGATGCAAGGGATTCTCAAGCAGGCTGCGCGTTTCAGCTTTTTCGATCAGGTTCCCAGCATACATGACAAAGATGCGCGCGGAAAAATATTTCACAGTTGAAAGATCGTGCGTGATGTAAATCACCGAGAGTTGATATTTTTCCTGCAAAGCACTTAATATCTTTAATATCTCAACACGCACCGATGCATCCAGCATGGAGAAGGGTTCATCGGCCACGATCAGTTTCGGATGCAGGATCATGGCGCGCGCAATGACAATGCGCTGCTGCTGCCCACCGCTTAACATGTGCGGAAATTTGGTCAGGTAATCATCGGCCGGATGAAGTTTTACTTCGCTCATCACCTTACGAATTCGATCAAGCCTTTCCTGTTTATCTTTTACACCGCTGATCAGCAGCGGCTCCTCCAGAATTTGCTGCACATTCATAAAAGGCGGAAGCGCGCCGTATGGATCCTGTTGGACGTAACCAATATCAAAACGATAATCGCGCAGAGCATTGCCCTTTAGGGTGGAAAGATTCTTCCCCTCAAAAATAAGTTCGCCGCTGGTGGGAAGATGCAGCGCAAGGATGGTTTTCATCAAACTGGATTTTCCGCATCCTGACTCGCCGACAACTGCCACGGTCTCCCCTTCTGCCAGATCAAAGCTGACACCGTCCACGGCTTTGACGTAGCCCGCATGGCCGAAACCAAAGCGGCGCAATTCATACCAGACATGCAGATCACGAATCGAGAGCAAGGTCTCATGCGGTTCTTCAATCGTAGCTGTCATCTTATTTACCTTTCTTAATTCAGTGATCGTATCTGCATTCATAAGCACGGATTCCTTTATGACCAGGACTTCGGAAATCCCATCATACAATTTTTATTTTCTATTTTCCGTAGCCGATCCAAAACCGGTCTGCAAGCCTTTCAGGCATTCCATCATGCCCAGATGACGGCAGTCATGCGAAAGAAAGACAAGCAGATTTAAGCGGATATTTTGCAGCTTCTTCTTCAACTCCTCTTCAGCATTATCAAAGTTGGGATAGCGCTCATCAAGCAATTCAACGAATTGTTCCAATGCTCCATAGGAACGGCACAGATATTCCACCAGCTCGTCCTTACGTGGAATAGGCAGTGTGGCAGCGATCTCATCGGAGAGACCGGTTCCGACCGTGGCATTCAGCTCAATGGGAAAGCCCCATTTTTTCGCCAGCTCTTCTTTGGCCCAAATCTCTTTGGCCTCACCAAATTCTTCACCGAGTTGAGGCGTGCGCTCCAAAATTACGGTTTTCAGAAAATCCGATTCGCGCGCAAGATGCCAGAGATGGAATCCGATCGAAGTGCTGTAGCCTTTCGGCTTCCAATATAATTGATCTTCATCAAGGCTTTGAGCAAATTCGATCACAACCTTATGAATATCCTTGAACATAGAATGAACATCGTAAAGAGCTTGTGGTGACATGGAGTTTCCTTTTATTATTTTCTGTATCGTACATGCAAACCCTAAAGGTCTGCCTTGCTTTCATAAAAGCCTGATTAACAAAAAAGACCTTAGAGTTTTACAAGTCGTTTTTTGACCACAACACGCGCGCGCGCCCAGGGCAAAAATTAGTCCGCCTCTTAGGGTTTTTGCGAGAGAGTAGAGAATTGTTTTATTCATGCAGCCAGCATTTCACCTTGCGGTTTCCTTTTTGAAAAACAGGAGGTTCTTCTACACATTTCTCAAAGCGGAATGGACAACGCGCCGCGAAGCGGCATCCCTTGGGCGGATTGGCAAGACTGGGCGGTTGACCGGTGATAAACATCGGGTCAGATTCACTGCGCAAGCGGGGGACGCTTGCCATCAGCATTTGCGAGTACGGATGCAAAGGCGCAGGGAAGAAATCCCTGGCATTGCCTGTTTCCACGATCTGGCCTGCATACATAATGGCGACTTCATCAGCGAGTTCACTGGAAGTGGCGATATCATGCGTGATGAGGATGAAGGATGTCCCAAGTTCATGTTTGATACGTTTGAGCACATTCATGATGTTGGCTTGAGTCAACAGATCCAACGCGGAAGTGGGTTCATCCAGAACGATCAGGCTGGGAGAAGTGATCAGCGCCATCGCCAGTGCCACACGCTGACGCATCCCGCCGCTCAATTCAAATGGATAGCGGTCTACAAAATCCAAAGGCACGCCAACGTGCTGGAACATTTTATAAACAAGCTTCAGCGAGTCAGTTTTGCTTAATCCCAAATGCAAAAGGGCGGGTTCGGCAACCTGATCCCCCACCTTGAGGACGGGATTAAGCGCATTCATGGCGGCTTGCGGCACAAGTGACATGCCCACCCAGCGCACGTTCTTGCGATATTCGTCGTTGTTAAGAGTCATCACATCCACGCCTTGTAGAAATACTTTGCCGGTGTATTTATCCACGTTGCGCGGAAGCAGGCGCAGCAACGCTTTTGAAAGCGATGTTTTGCCGCAGCCTGATTCGCCGAGAATAACAACGGCGCGGTTGTAATCCAGATCAAAGTTGACACCGTCCACGGCTTGCACGGCGCCGGTCTGCGTGCGGAAGTGGAGAACAAGGTTCTCAATATGCAGGAGTCTGGGGGCGTCCATTGTTTTTAACACGGGATTTTCCAAAAGCAGATTTCGCGACTCCATCGTTACACCCCTCTCAAGCGCGGATTAAAAATACGGTCCAATGAATAGCCGAGCATGGCGAAGGCCAGCCCGGTCAGCATCAGCAAAACAGAAGGCTCAAGCACCCAGTAGTATTGTCCTTGAAAGAGCGCACCGTTTGCGCGGGCATCGTCGATCACTTTGCCCCAGGTGGGCAGAACGGGGTCGCCCAATCCCAACACAGCCAGTGAAGCTTCGAGAAATACGAACGCAGGAATCACCGTCACCAATTGCGGAATGAGAATTGGAATAATGCGCGGGATCAGATAACGAAAAATAATGCGCCATTGACTCGCGCCATACGAACGCGCCGCTTCAATATATGGCGATTCTCGCACTTGCAAAAAGATGGCGCGATAGGCTTTGATCTGTCCGCTGAAAATATTCAGCAGGATGGTCACGCTTAGGATCACCCAAATACTGCGTGAATAAAATGTACCAACCATGATGAGTATTGGCAGAAACGGCAGCACCAAACTGATCTCCGTCAGCCGTTGAATTAATTCATCCAGCCAGCCGCCGAACCATGAACCTACAGCCGCGATGATCATCGTGATGATGGTCGTGCCAAATGCGGCGAGCAAACCAAATGCCAACGCAACCGGCATGCCCCACAACAAAGCCACCGAAAGATCGCGGCGCTGATGATCTGTCCCGGCCCAGCCATGCACCTGCCCATAGAGTACGAAATCTGCATCGATAACCGAATCAGGCTCAAAGGTCAGCGCAGAGATGCGCAGGGTGTAGAGTCCGCGCTGCGCCAGACGCGAATCATTTTCCGGCAGGAGGAATAATCCCTCGGCGGGATCTTCCCCACCCAGACGACGCTGCAATTTGGCATCCTGCGAAAAGTAGAGCGTATCCGTCGAACCGATAGCTGTATCTGCAATTCGAATTTCTCTCCCGTCGGGTGTGATCCACAAGATCGAAACATACGGTTCCTTGGCCGTGAATGTGGACGTGAAATAAACTGCGAGTTCCTTGGGAAACGCATCAAACGAATAATCAAAAGTGTAGGTGAGAAGTGTTTCAGAAATGCCGTCACCTTTATCGGTGATGATTTTTTCAGCGCTGCCTTCGGAGGAACTCAAGACAATTGACTCAGGCAATTTCTCGCTGCGAAAATAATTTGTCCACGCGGGCGGAGCGGCAACCGGATTCTTGTACCAGACCCCTTCCCCGCCGCGCCATAAACGAATGGCTTCGTTGTAGGGAATGCTGGTCATGGCATAAACAGAAACAGCCAGAAAACCAAAGATCATAATCATGCCCGCGATGGCAGATGGATACTGCATAAGGTCTTTCAGCGATTTGCGAAATGCGATCATTGCTTGTTTCCTTCAGAGCCGATCTTCACACGCGGATCTACAAGAGCGAAAATAAAATCAAGCACAAAGACAGTGATCGCAAGCAGGTAGGCAAAGATGACGGTTGAACCGACGATGACCGGAATATCGAATAAACCAACTGCCTGAAATAAAGTGCGCCCCAGGCCAGGCCAGTTGAAAACCGTTTCCATGATCGGTGCGCCTGTCCATAAAAAAATAAGGATAAGAGCAAAGTTGGTGATGATGGTGGGAAGTGTGGGACGTAGAATATAGCGGCGTTCAATGTCGCGGTCGCTTAATCCTTTGGCGCGTGCCATATCCACATAATCTTCACTTGAAAAAATAAGGAAGAACGTGCGCCAGTTATAGGCGCTTAAGAAGAGCGTACTTAATGCAATGGCCACGGTCGGCAAAATAAGATGATTCAACAAACTGAAAAAAATAAAGCATGGATGAATCTGGCGGCGGCGAATCGACCATGCCGCCAAACGGAAACCAGCCCAGCACACCCGCGAAGATCACGATCAGGAACAATCCATAAAACCAGCCGGGCGCGGAGGAAGTGGGAGCGAGACCCACGATGACACGATCCCAAAAACTGCCATAATTGCGCGATAGGTTAAGCGCGATCATCACACTTCCAAAGAAGAGAATGATGTTTGAAAAACCGAACAGCATCAGGGTCGGGGCGAGGCGCTCAAGGATGATGAGCCGCACCGTGCGCGAGCCGCTGTCGCTCGACATTTTCTGTGCGCGGCCGAGATTCAAAGTCAACGCATCTGACATGTAATTCACCGTGCGCAGCATGAAAGGCTGATCGAGTCCGAGCCGTTTTTCTTCAAGACGGATCATTTCATCGATCCGCGCTACTTTGGCTTCCTGTGTCAGGTTGTCAAGCATATTCGAGCCGTTGACGCGCAGCATGATGCCCTCGCGAATTTCCGCCCTGCGGATCGTATCCACATAGCCGCCCATATTGGCAATAAGAATGGTGAGAAAAATGCCAATGACCACCGTGACAAATAATGAGATCAAACGCGCGGCTGTATATTTCAAAAGACGTGTAAAGCCGCCGGATGATTTTTTAACCGGTATCACAATCGGATCAATAGGTTGTGCTGAAGTCGCCATGGCATTTTTCTCCTCATCGAGTAGACCGTCACCTTCGCAAAGGTGACGGTCTACTTTTAGATCAACTACTTGGTTACAACAAACTCAAATGAACCGAACGAAGCAATACTCACCACAGAGGGGGCAACGATAAACTCAATACGGTTCGCGCCTGTTTCAAGTTGGGATGTAGTGCCCGCATCAAGCGTGACCTGATACTGGCCCTCGCCAACAGATTCAGCCTCGCCTGAGGTGACAAGTTCACCAGCGGTGTTGAAGAGCAGATATTTCACCTGGCTGATGTCTGCGCTTGCATAGGGTTCACCCTTGAAGGTGACAAATGCATCGAAGGTAACTTCACTGCCAGCAGCGACTTGTCCGGCGCCGTCCACTTCCACGACGGCAACTCTTGGTTCGCTGAAACGTGACCATTTGTCTGAGTTGTCTGTATATTCAGGATTGCGGGTCAGAGTCAGTGTTCCTTCGACAGGGAATACTTTATCGAGGAAGAACGGACCGGTGTTGACCCAGAAGTGATTATGCTCCGCGTAGAATGCGCCGAGGTTGGAGTAACGCGCAGCGGCATCGTCAGCGGTGACAAATTCGCCCAATGTCGCGGCATACGGAATATAAGATTCAGCAGAAGCCTGATCGAGATATTTCTTCAGAATGTCGAGGCTTGGTCCACTGATCATGGAAAGCCATTCCACTTCGAGCGCACCGGCTTTATCGGTGGAGAAGGCCAATTCATTGTTACCTTCAGCCAAAACGCCGAGTGCCAATGAATGCCAGGCGCCTTCACCATAGGAATATTGCGGCCACCAGGTTGCATTTGGATAGGCCTGATTATTGGAAACAATGGTTTCCGCATCAATGTTGAAAGCATCATCATACGTTTCAATCACGAGCGGCTCTGTCGAAACAATACGGACGCCCTTGAAATGTGCGAGGTAACCTTCCAACGCGGCAACAGTGGCTTCATCGTAGATGGCGCTGTCAGTGTAGGAAACGTCAAAGACCAGGATCATGTTCATTACGAAGTCGGCTGCGGAAAGATTGCTTCCGTCGTGCCACTTGACTGAGTCAAACATCCCGGCGGGATAGTAAACAGTCGTCTTCGTCAGTGAGGTTAAACCGTCGGGGAATTTTTCTCCAACAGTGATGAACTTCTGAGCCTTGGCATCCCAATCAACCCACGCATCTTCAGGGACTGAAATGGAACTTGCGGTATCCAATGTGACCCAATCAAGTGTATTGGCAACTGGCAGACCTTCCACAACGGTCACATCTGCGCGCTCAAGGCGCTGTGGTAAAGCCAGACCGGTAAATGGATCGGAGATCACGCCGTTATCACTGGTGGCGCGCTGCGGGAATCCATCCATGATCCAGTTCGTGCCTGCCAGCGGATTCCATGGTTCAACCATGATGCCCGGCTGGGTAATGCGGACTTCGCCGCCTTCTTCACCGTCAAAGCGCAGAGTTTGACCCCAAACTTGCGAACCCTGCACGCCGCCCGCGAGGTCACTGGCAACGATCAAATTGCTGACACGCGGTACAAATGCAACTTCATCCACGCACCAGACTTGATAAGATTCTTCCATCGAAAGACGCAAAGCTGTATCGAATAGATCACGGCGTTCTTCAAGTGTGGAGAAATTATTTCCTTCCAAAGCAAGAGCAGCCGCATCCAACTCAGGGACAGGCGCATAAGCCTGCCAAAGCGGACCTGAACTGCCGCGCGGTGTAAAGTATGCGCTGAATTGATCGCCTTCATCACGGTCAATGGAGGGCGAGATCCAGCCGCCGGTATAGAGATGCCATAAACCATCAGCGGGGTTGCTCTGATTCCAGATTGGTGAAGCCTCAGAACGAGTCTTAAACTGGCGATCCAATGTGAAACCAACGCTTTCCAACTGGCCGGCAAAATAATCACCGATCGGTCTGCGGTTATCTTCGGTGCGGATGATGTAGATCAATACAACCGGCTCACCATTAATGCTCCACTTGCCATCCACCAATTCGGCGCCCATGGCGGTCATCTCAGCGGTGATTACTTCCTGTGCCTTCTCAGGGTTATATGCATACTTGGCTTCCAGTTCGCGCATAATATCAGCATAACGCGCATAGTCCGGAAAGACCGTGGTTAATACGGTGAAGCGCGGTTTCGCAAGACCTTTGTAGATCTCCTCCACAATATAGTCTCGGTCCAACAGCCAGTGCATGGATTCGCGGATCTTGCGGTTCGTGAAAGGATTCAAACGGCCGTCTGTAAATTCAGCCGGGTTCATCATGATGGTATTGCTTGACCCAACCGCATTCGAAGAAGTCAAACCAGAGTTTGCCTTCAACAATTCGTATGCGGGAGCCTCTGCAACTGAATCAGCGTGCATATCCAATTCACCAGAGCCCAAACGGGTGATCGCAGATTCAGCAGAACTGTCTTCAGACAAAACGATTGAATCAACCCACGCGCCGGTATGATCTGTCATCGGGGCTTCAGTGGCGGCTGCGGGCGCTTCGGTTGCAGTCGTTGGCGCATCCGTTACCGCCGGGGCGCTGGTCGCCTCAGAAGTGGCCGGCGCACATGCGGCCAGCATCAAACCAAGTACCACCAGCAAACTAAATAATGCATAAATCTTTTGTTTCATTCTCTTATCTCCTTTTTAAATTTAAACCAATGAAAAGAAAGGCAAAAAATCTAGACCAACCACCTCCTTCTATTTTTCGTTTGATATGGTGTGAGGCGGAAACCAGTGCGTAATGCTGATATCCGCCTCACGCGCCAAACCGCGGTTGCTTTCTTGAGGAGAGAAATGCCTCCGCTAGGAGTAAGCCAATCATACAAACTCCACGCCTGCCTGTCATGCGTCTGCGTGTCCATCTTTGCACCCACGCTTGAATGGTTTCCCCACCTAAAAAAAGCGGCAATCTCCACCTGCCCGGGCAACAAAAAAACCCCACTACAGGAGGGGGGCTGAATCGACATGGCATCTACAAACAGCATATAATTAACAAACATCATGCGAAAATATCTTATTTATGCGACTCTATGTCTTACCCTGCTGATCGCCTCATGCGGATTAGCAAACCCTGCCGCCACGCCGCAAAATACATCCACGCCCGCTTCATCCTCTGGACCTGAAACTGGTTCGGCCTCGATCAGCACTTCCTACACGAGTACAACAACATACAGCCAGGACATCCGCTTTGAGCATTTCAGTCTCGAAGAAGGACTATCGCAAAGTGTGGTGAATGTCATCCTGCAAGACCGAACAGGTTTTTTATGGATCGGCACTCAAGACGGCCTGAACCGCTTTGATGGTTATGGATTCAAAATCTACAAACCCGATACATCCAACCCCAACAGCCTGAGCGACCTTTGGATCACAGCACTCACAGAAGATAAATATGGCAATCTATGGGTTGGCACCCGTCTCGGCGGATTAAATCGTTACGATCCGCGCACTGGGAAATTCACACGCTTCATGCACAGAGAAACAGACCTCGAGAGCATCAGTAATAATCAGGTTCTCGCCCTGCTTGCCGATGAAACAGGGATATGGGTTGGCACTGAATTGGGACTCGATTTTCTAGACTACGAAACAGAAAAATTCACCCACTACCGCGAATCCTCCGCAACCCCCAATGGTCTCAGCAGCAACTGGATCAGCGCCCTCGCTTTCGATCCCTCAGGAAATCTATGGATCGGCACGAAAGATGCAGGCTTGAATTTCTACGACAAAACGAAAGAAACGTTCAAAACCTTCAAACATAATGAAGCCGAAGCAACCAGCATCAGCAACAATCGCATCCTAAGCATCCTCGTCGACAAACAAGGCCGGCTATGGGTTGGCACCGCCCACGGATTAAATTATTCAGAAACATCAGGTCAGAATTTTTTAAAGTTTATTTATGACCCCAACGATACAAACAGCATCAGCGACAATATCATATACACGATCCATCAAGACCATTCCAATGGAATATGGATCGGCACAAAAAATGGATTGAACCGCTACGATGAACAACAGGCCAAATTTATTCGTCATCAACACCAGTACCTGATCTCCAACAGCCTTACAAGCAATAACATTCTATCCATTTTTGAAGATGATAATAATATTCTATGGGTGGGAACCAACGGCGGCGGATTAAATAAATATAACCGTCAACAGGATCACTTCACCTACTACCGCGAAAACCCCGGGCAGATCAACAGCCTCAGCGGTAACTTTGTCCTGCCAATTGTGATCGGCAGTAATGGCATTGCCTGGATCGGCACAGAAAACGGATTGAATCGCTTCGACACCGCCACCAATCAATTCAAACTCTACCAGCACAACCCCAACGACCAGAATTCCATCAACACAAACGACATCATTTCCCTCACTGTGGACGGCAATGAAAATCTTTGGATCGGCACAACCCGTGGACTTGATCGTTTTACCCCCGGAACAGAAAAGTTTATCCACTTCATGCCAGACTCCATCAAGGAAGACAGTCTCTCCGGCGCTCCAGTTTATGTGATCTATGAAGATCATGCCGGCATCCTCTGGATCGGCACCGGCCGCGGCCTCGATAAAATTGACCCGCAATCGCAAACATTTATTAATTACAAAGACGAAAACGAAGAAAATGCGCCAAACAACTTTGAAGGTGAAGAAATTATTTCCATCCTGGAAGATGAAAACTTCCGCCTGTGGATCGGCACATTCAATGATGGATTAAAATATTTTGATCCCAATAGCGGCATAATCACCAGTTATGTCAACGACCCTGATGACCCAGCAAGTCTGGGCAACGATACTATTTTAAGTTTGTACACGGATACTCAGGGAACCTTATGGGTGGGCACAGCAGGCGGCGGTTTGAATCGGTATAACGCTGAAACAGATACATTCACACGTTTCACAGAAAGGGATGGCCTGTCCAACAATGTTATCTACGGCATCCTTGAAGACAAAACCGGAAATTTATGGGTCAGTACGAATTTTGGCATATCCAGCTTCAATCTGAAAACGCAAACTTTCCGTAACTACACATCCAATGACGGCCTGCAGAGTAACGAATTCAATCAGAACGCCTACGCCAAAGATCAAAAAGGGAATTTATACTTTGGCGGTATCAACGGGTTTAATGTTTTCCTGCCGGATGAGATCAAAAAAAATCACATTCCACCCAGAGTGATACTCACATCCCTCACCATGGATGGAAAACCCATCTCAGAGGAAACTCCGGCTGAAAGCCTGCAAGAGATCACCTTGAGATGGCCTCAGAATTCCTTTGAATTTGAAATTACCGGGCTTGCGTTTGGGCAGCCTGGAAAAAACCAGTATGCCTATTTTCTTGAAAATTTCGACCCGGGCTGGAACGACATTGGCACACGGCGTAACGGTAGATATACAAACCTGCCCGGCGGAACATATGTACTCAAGTTACGCAGTTCCAATAGCGACGGCGTGTGGAATGAAGAGGGACATTCCATAAAGATCACGGTCATTCCCCCGTTCTGGCAAACCTGGTGGTTTCGCAGCTTATTTATTCTTGTATTCAGCACACTGATCGCCGGCGGATATCGCTGGCGTGTAACAAGCATTCAAAGACGCAACCGCGCACTGGAGCGCCTCGTTCAAAACCGGACCGCCGATCTTGAAAAACGCAATCGTGAGATCGAAGCCCTGTATCAGGCAGATGAAAAGATCCTGCGCAACGTCACACTGAATCAAGTCTTCCAAACACTTGTGGATGTTTCCATTTCCATGCTCAAAGCAGATCGAAGCGCGATCTTTATCTGGCATAAGGAAAAACAAAAAATATTACCGCATGTCAGTTACGGTTTCAGTCCCAAAACTTTATATGCATTAAGTTTTGAAGCCGGTGAAGGATTGGTTGGTCAAGCCATGAAGACAGGTGACCCCATCATCATTTCAGATATAAAACTAAACACCCTGCGCGGTGACATTCAAACCGTCATTCGCAACGAAGGCATTCAATCTTTTGCGCACTTCCCCATTGTTGTGGACGGAAAAGTCGTTGCGCTTTTCAACGTGGGCTACACACGCCCCAATGCGCTTAACGAAAGCACGGTACGGCTTTTCACGGCGCTTGTCCATCGCGCGGCGCTTTCGATCGCGAACATGCAGCTCTTTGAACAGACCAAAGATCTGGCTGTGATGGAAGAACGCAACCGCCTCGCCCGTGACCTGCATGACAGCGCCAAACAAAAGGCATTCGCCGCTCTCGCGCAGCTCGGCACCGCCAACGGCATCTACAAAACCCGGCCGGATGAAGCCAATATCCATATTGGCGAAGCGGAGACTCTCGTCTATGATGTGATCCAGGAATTGACCTTCCTCATTCAGGAAATTTACCCGATCGCATTACAGGAAAGAGGTCTGCCAACAACGTTGAAGGAATATGTCTTCGAGTGGGAAAACCGCAACGATGCAGTGGTCAAGCTCACGATTCAGAATGAGCACTCTCTTCCATTGGAAACAGAACAGGCTATTTATCGCGTGATTCAAGAAGCGCTTGCAAATATTGCCCGTCACAGTAAGGCAAAGCGGGTGGATATTTCACTGATCTATTCCGTTGACCTGCTCCACATCACCATCGCAGACGATGGATGTGGTTTCGATATGGAACAAAAAGCAAAAGGGATGGGGTTCCGCTCCATGCGTGACCGCATCAGCAGCGTACGTGGAACTCTTCAAGTTCAAAGTGCATCCGGACAGGGAACGCGCGTCATCGCGCAGCTCCCTATTATAAAAAATAGCGCAGGAGATAAATCATGAAACATCACCGTACCAGCATATTGATCGCAGATGACCACGAAGTGGTCCGAAATGGCATTCGCTCATATCTCGAAACCATCTCCGACTTTCACGTCGTGGGCGAGGCTTCTTCAGGCGAAGAAACTGTAAGTTTGGTTTCTGAATTGATCCCCGACATTGTTTTACTTGACTTGATCATGCCAGGCATGGATGGCATTGAGACCACACGCCGTGTAAAGCAGATCAGTCCGCGCACACAGGTGGTGGTATTGACCTCCTATCATGAAGATGTACACATCTTCCCTGCGCTCAAAGCCGGCGCAATTTCCTATATTTTAAAAGATATGAAAATGGAAAAACTTGTGGATGTGCTGCATCGTGCAGTACAAGGTGAAGTTACCCTGCACCCCACCGTAGCTGCGCGTGTGCTGCAAAATATTCGTGGTGACAACAGCGAAGAGCAGCCGTTATTCACTGAATTGACCGACCGCGAAACAGATGTATTAAAGTTGATCGCAAACGGGCTCACCAACAGCCAGATCGCCGAAAAGCTTGTCATCAGTGAAAACACAGTCAAAGGCCATGTCAGCAATATACTCAGCAAATTACATCTGGCAGACCGCACCCAGGTGGCTGTCTATGCCTGGCGGCAGGGGATCGTTCATAGAAAAAGTGCTCCGGAAAAATAATCCGCACAGCTTGTGTGAATCAAAAAGGACACGGTCAATAACAACCGTGTCCTTTTATAATTTCAAAAAATATTACTGCCCGATCTCTGCCAAAATCGTTTCGATTTCCTGCTGGAAGGCACTGTATGTTTGCGCTCCTGAAAGTATCCTGGTTTTGGTTTCGCCATTCACAGTATAGGATAGGACAAACGAAGGCGTAGCCTGAAGGCCGGCAGCAAGACCATCTTTCGCATCCTGGGTAACCAGTTCTTTATAATCGCCGCCATTAAAACAGGATCGGAAGGTATCCATATCCAGTTCCAATTTTTCTGCAAATGCGCTCAAACGGCGGTCAGTGTAAGCGCCCACGTTTTCACCTGTTTGATTAACGAAAATAGTATCGTGCATTTCCCAAAACTTCTCCTGATCTCCTGCGCAATAAGCCGCCTCGGCAGCGCGGGCAGATTCAGCGCCGATAAAATCGCCAAAAGAGTTGTAAACAAAATACACAGTTCCATCAGCCACAAATGTTTCCATTAATTTTGTTTCTGTATCTTCAAAGAACTGGCGGCAATACGGGCATTGAAAATCGGAATATTCGTCAACCCGAATGGGGGCATCGGGATTCCCTGCCGCATTAAATTTTACATTCGAGCGGGAAACTTCAGGGGCGGTGGAGATCGCGCCAACCGGCTTGAAATTTGGATAGATGATCAAAAAAGCAACAAGAACCGCAACAGCGCTTATCAAACCAATGGCGATATACCGGTTACGTGTTTCCTTGCGGCGCATCTGCTCACGGCGAGACTGGCGCTTACTCATTTCTTTCGGGTTATTCATTCTCTCTTACTCCTGTTATTTTTAATGGGATGGCTGCGAATTGTGCCACGCTGAAATGGATTTGTCCAGTAAAGAGTTAATAGGCTCTTATTTTATTCCTGCAAACGCGCATTCATCCAAAGTTTCATGGTTTTGAAAACTTCTTCCTTCTCCGGCTCGTTATGCAGTTCATGATAGGCATCGTCCCATAATACAAGCGTGCATTTTTCCTTCAAGGGCGCGGCAAACTCTGTGCTGCTGGAGGGGAAGGCAATCGCATCCGCTTTTCCGTGCAGGAGCAATAAGGGTAACGAAAATTCACCGGCGTGAGCAAGGGTCCAGGTAGTGACTCCGATCATCTCCCTGCCAAAGCCAAGCGATATTTTATCGTGTACCAATGGATCATTGAGGTAGGCTTGCACCACTTTTTCATCGCGTGAAATGGCTTTTGCGTCAAGTCCGCTGGCGATGGCGGTATTTGGGGTCAAGGAACCAAGCACCTTTGCCATCATAACTTTTATCTTTTGTTGTTCAATGGCCGTATGCAGCCCGGAACTGGTGGCAATCACCCCTTTGATATTCGGCTTACGCAGCAAACCATAATGCAGCACTTGAATTCCGCCGAGGCTGTGCCCGTATAAAATGATCGGCAAACCCGGATACCGTACACGTGCCTGCTCCAACAATACGTCAATATCCTGCATGAAATCTTCGATCGAGGATATATGTCCGCGTGGACCACCGGAACGGCCATGACCACGCAAATCTGCGCCGAAGAGAACAAATCCATCCTTGGTGAATGCTTCAGCAACATGTGCGTAGCGTGAAGAATGTTCACCCAGCCCATGTACAAGACAGACCACAGCCTTGGGCTGTATGATCGTTGGTTCCCAGCCTTGCGCAAAAATATCCAGCCCGTCCTGCGCTTTCCAATTTGTTTCGTAGTGATTCATTTTAACCTCCAATGGTGATCTTAAATTCGCATTGACGCGCGCCCATTGCGCGGCAGGCACGTTCTTCGATGTCATGTTCCTTCCCGTCAGCCCAATATAAACATTCACGAATTAAACCGAGGGTCACAAAGCAGATCGGGGTATCGTCAGATTGGCCCAAAGTGGCGGGAGATGATTGGTCAACAAGAAGCAGGTCGAGGTCCAGATTATGAACCGTTACGTCGCCTGGCACGGCGCTTAAAAATCGCGCGAGCAATTCCAGGGCGGGTTTTCGTCGCAGGGATTTGGGAAGTCCATGAAGAAATACTGCCTGCGCCTTCAACCCAAACGCTGAGTCATTCAATAAATGATTCCAAAGCCCGGCTCCAATACGCAACAAAATACCGCGCGCGCCGCGTCCGTAATAAATGCGCAGCGCAGATTGCAAACGTGAATAGGCCTGCGCAGTTTGTGAATCATCCAATGCGCTAAAGTGGGCAGGCTGCGTCCATTCTTCCGGCAGACCTGATTTTTCGAGAACCGCCGCCAGCGTATCGTGTCCTAATTCGGCAGAAAGCGTTTCGACAAATCGGGTGACGATGCGCGCGGGAAATTTTATTTCGGTCATTGAATACCTTTATTTGTCGGATACACCAGCACTGGAAAACACTCACCTGTACGCACGAAGCCCATTTTTTTATAAAGCGCCAGGGAAGAAACATTGTCAGACTGTGTATTGACAGAAAGCCTGCTCGTTTGACTCATACCAAGCGAGCGGATCAGATCATCCACCAAAGCTGTTCCTACCCCCCGGCCTTGCGCTTCGGGACTCACCCCAAGCCTGGCGAGGTGTGCCCCAAGCACATTGCCTGTGCTGAGTTGATATCCGATCACACCTGATTCATCTTCCGCGACTGCGGCACGCACGGCCTGTAAGCGTGCGCGTTTCAAAGAATCCTGCGTGTTGTGCCAGAACCAGCCGAAAGCAGCGAGGTCTACTTTTGTTACAGCAGAAAGATCATTTTCCTGCATCGGACGAATCTGAAAATTTCGCGGCGCAGAAAAAGAGCGGATATTTTCATTCATGAGCTGCAATAAAACAATATTTTGTTTTAATTCAAATCCACTGGAAATTAAAAGTGTTTGAAACCATTGTTTAACGACAATGGATGTGATCTGGGTGTGCGGATCAACGCGCAAAACTTCACCATGCGCCGTGTTCCAAAGAGCAGACCAGGCTTCAGATGCTGAAAGATGCGGGTCATAACCAAAGAGACGAATCCATGCCACCTGAGGCGGATCTACAGGACAGGCCAGTGCTGCGATAATACGTCCGTTTTCTTCGAGCACCCAATAGTTTAAAGAACCGATCCACTCAAGCGGCGAACGCCAGTCCAAATGACGATGGGCATTCGCTTCATAAAAGAGGAGGTTGGCGATCTGCTGATAATCTTCAGCTACCGCGCGGCGCACCTGCAAACCGATATTGATCATTTTATAAAACGAAGGAAGAATTTTAGAATACGTTCAAAAAAACTCGGGTTGTCTTTGGCATCGAGCGAGCCCATCATCTTAAACGCTGAGTCTGTGACCTTGCCTGTTTTTAGTTTAATGGCGGCCGCCGATTTCATCACCATGGCACGCAAGTCACCTTCGCCGATCTGGGAAAACAACTCGGCAGAGCGTTCATAAGCAGCAATTGCTTCATCGTACCGGTTAAGACCTTCAAGTGCGGCGGCTTGATTTCCCAACGCCATCGCCTGACTCTTAATATCCTGCACGCCTTCATAAAATTTATCGGTGCCAAGCACCGCGTCAAGCGATTCCTGCGGCCTGCCTGCCTGAAGCAAAGCCACGCTCATATTATTTTTCATTTCAGTCGCCAGCGACTCAACGCGGCTTTGAGCATACCCTTCCGCAGCCTGACGGAATAGGTCAGCGGCTTGATCAAAATTTTTGTTTTTAAAGGCCTGTTTGCCTTGTTCTGCAAGTTGAGCGGGTTCAATTGTCATTGTATTTTTTCCAAATTTATCAGTCGATTTATACATCGTCCCGCAGGTTTTATCTACAAATAAACTTGTACATAGAAACCTGCGGGACGTTATTCATAAGCCGGGTAATTTTATTTAAAGCGTAATATCCAGCAAGCCTTCAGCCACAGAGCGCAATTTTTCACGAGACATATCACTGAGTTTCATTGCCAATTCCAGGTATGGACGGTTAACAGGCTGGCAGACGAAATCCTGCATTTCATCAGACAGTTCAAGGAATTTTTGCAATGCACGCTGGCTGTTCATCCACTGTCCCACCGGGCCGCTTTGATCGAAGAAAGTTTCAATCCGGCTGCCCATCATGGTCAGGATCACTTCCAATTCGGGCACGGGAATGGCGCGTTCGCCCAATTCGTATGCCTTGAGATGTGATTGTGAAACGCCTGTCTTTTCTGACAAATGGCGAATGGACATATTCACATTATTACGCTCCTGCCTAAGGAGCGCGCCGATCATGCGCTGACGCAGGGCGATCAAGCGCACGGTATCCAACGACTCTGAAAGTGTTGACGAATCTGACCGGGTCTCACTCCCCCAAAATTGAGTGATCGGCAGCTTGAGATAAAACACAAGCGTTTCGAGCTCAGGCAGAGACGGAGCGCGGCGGCCTTCTTCATAAGCGCGGAACAAACCCGGCTTTATGCCGATCGCATCGGCACATTCTTTAATACTACGGCGTTCAGCCATGCGGGCATCTCGTATGAGCAAACCCAATTTCTTTTCACGTATGATGATCTGTGCGTTATGCATGTTTCCTCAAAATAAATAATAAGCGAATGCCTAGATTATAGCAGAGTGTTTCAACGCCGCGTGTTCTGATTGGGGGATAATCTTGGAGCAAATATATCCGCGCTGAGTTTGAAACCGGCCGCTTCAAGACGTGGTGTGAAGTTGGGTCTAATTCCTGTAGCATTCACTTCGCCTAGAACTTTTCCTTCGGTGGTAACGCCCGATTGAACAAACTTAAAAATATCACTCAAAACAATAATTTCACCTTCCATGCCCGCCACTTCAGTCACAGCCGTCACTTTGCGTTGACCATCTTTCAGACGCGTCTGCTGCACGATCAAATCCACCGCAGAAGAGACTTGCTGGCGCACCACTTTTAGCGGCAAATCCATGCCTGCCATCAGCACGAGTGTTTCAATACGAGACATGGCATCACGCGGTGTGTTCGCATGGACGGTGGTCAACGATCCATCGTGGCCTGTGTTCATGGCTTGCAGCATATCCAGCGCCTCTCCGCCACGCACCTCCCCCACCACGATACGGTCAGGACGCATACGCAGGGATTTTTACCAACTCACGAATACTGACTGCATGAAGACCATCTGCATTGGCTGATTTGGTTTCCATCCGCATCACATGATCCTGTTGAAGTTGTAATTCAGCAGCATCCTCGATGGTAATGATGCGCTCATTCTCAGGAATAAATCCAGACATCACATTTAAGAGGGTGGTCTTGCCTGAGCCGGTGCCGCCTGAGATGATGATGTTAAAGCGGGCCTTCACACAGGCCTCCAGGAAATCAGCCATTTGCTTCGTCATGGAGCCAAATGCGATCAGGTCTTCCGCTTTTAATTTATCCTTGCGGAATTTCCGAATCGTAATGGATGGCCCGTCAATTGCCACAGGGCGCACCACTGCGTTCACACGTGAACCATCAGGCAACCGCGCATCCACTGTGGGAGAGTCAGCATCCACACGGCGGCCCAGCGGTAATATGATGCGGTCAATAATTCGCAAAACATGATCATCATCATCAAAGGTGATGTTGGTCTTGGTCAGCTTCCCTTTTTTCTCAACGAATATCTTCTTGGGGCCATTGACCATGATCTCCGAGACTTCCTCATCGTCCAGCAATGACTGGATCGGGCCAAAGCCAAGCAGGTCATTTAACACTTGTTCAAAAATTTGTTTACGCAGATCCTCAGGCAGTTTTATCTGAGTCTGCTCGTATATCTGACCAATACTCTTCATCACAAATGCGGCGCGCTGATCCGCAGCGATTCCTTCGGATTCAAGAACGCGCATCAAATTATCTGCAAGATATTTTTTCAGGCGGGAAAGATCCTGACCTGTGAGTCTGGCCGGGGCAGACGGATTAGGAGTTGTCATGCGCCCCATCCTCCTGGATTTCTTCATCCACCGGCATCAGCCATACAATTTGCGAGCGCAGGATCGCCATAAATGGAGAAGTAAAAAGAATCTGACCATCCACATCGTGAACAGCGGCCTGAGTAACCGCCAGAAATTTTTCATCTCGCTCAAGCTCATTCTTTAATCGTTCCCCCTGCCGAACATGGATCATGCCGCGCACCAAATGAGTGGAAGTTTGGATCACAGCCGATATGGGTAGTTTTTTTACAACATCAGTATAGAACTTGCCTTTCTCGTCATATTCGATTGTCATGGTGATGCTCCAATGTAGTGAGCCGGCAGCGCAAACAAAGACAGCCGGTCACGAGTAGAATTATTCCGCCCGCGATCGATGAGCCAGGGCAGACATGTCCTTTGCAATCTCCTTAAACACAAGCGCCGCCGTATCCTTGGGAAACTTCAAGACATAGGGCTGATTATGGTTATTTGCAAATGTAAAATTATTTCCCAAATAAGGAATCGTGGAATTGATCTCAATCTCCAGAATTTTTTCGGCGTCTGTTTTGCTTAACCCTTCCAGCCCCACTGCCCGATTAAGGATGGTATAGATCGAGGAAGAGTCCACACCTTTATTCTTTAAATAATCCCAAAGGGTCTTTGTTAACGACACAGCACTTGGATCAGTGCTGACCACCAGAGTCACAAGATCGGCATGTTGAATGAGCGGCAGGGTGATTCTGGAAAGCGCGCGGCCAATATCCACCAGCACAAAATCATAAGAAGCTTTCAGCGCCGCAATAATATCCATCATACGCCCCGCTTTAAGATGATTACTGCTTTCAGGGTCCGGTGAACCAGCCAGCAAATGAAAACGCCATAAATTCATTTCTGGTAATTGATGCTGAAAAAATTCAGGTGTTGTTTCAGCCGGGGGCATGTCTGTGATCGTAACGATATTTTGATTTCCGGTATATCCCACGATCGGCGCGATTGAACCGATCGGCAAAACCATATCCGCCACAACAACTCGCGCTTCGGGTTGGTTCTGTGCAATATTCATGGCAATATTCGCGCACAAAGACGATGTGCCCACCCCGCCCTTTGCACTTAATATAACCATCAATAGCCCGCCTTGCTTAATGGCCGCGTTTGAAATCCCCAACAAACGATTGATCGTTTCAGTGAGCATGGGCACGGCCTGCCCGGATTTTGTAATGTATTCATTAAAACCCGCATCGAGGCAGGCTTTAATCCGAACAACACTGGGATCACTGCTGAGAGCGATCAAAGGCATTTGCGCAGTGCGCGCATCCTGCCTTAATTTTCTCGCGATCTCCTCCCCGGTTATGTCGGTGATCGTCGGATCAATCACAACCACATCAGGGCGGTCGCGCCATGAATAGATCAACCCTTCCTTGCCGGAGCCAGCCTGAATTACTTCATATTTTTGTTCCGACAAAGTGCGCGCAATAAAGTTACGGCTGGCTACATCGGCATCAATGACAAGGATTTTCTTTTCAGGCATGATTTACCTTCCCGCGCACACTTAAGTGCGTGTTGAGTTCACGCTTCAACAGGCGGCATGAGATAGCCCAACCCCGAACGCGTGACAATATGGTGTGGGTTATGAGCATCCTCTTCCAACTTTTGGCGCAGACGGGCAATGCTTACCCATAAAATTTCCTTATCGTTCTTATATTCCGCTCCCCAAACACTGGTCAGCAAATCTTCTGAAGTTAGTATCTTGCCTATATTGTGGGCAAACTGAAGCAGGAGCCGGTATTCAGTGGCAGACAGAGAGACTGGCTCTTCACCGATCCAAACTTCAGCGCGGGCGAAATCGATCTTTAATCCTTCGTGTGTAAAGAAGCGTGCCTGCCCTACTTCAGCCGGTGGCTGCGCACGGCGCAGCACAGCCCGCACACGCGCCAGCAACTCAGTTGCAGAAAAGGGTTTTACCAGATAATCATCTGCGCCAAGATCAAGTCCGCGCACGCGATCCTGTTCTTCACCGCGGGCAGTCAGAATCACGATCGGCACATTTGAAAACTCACGCAGCCGCTGGCACACACCAAAACCGTCCAAACGCGGCATCATCACATCCAACAAGACCAGGTCAATCGGCTGTACAGAAAACACATCCAATGCCTGCACGCCATCCTGCGCGGTAGCCACCTCATAACCTTCAGTGCGTAAATTCGCCTCCAAAAGGCGCAGGTAACGCGGCTCGTCGTCTACGATCAAAATTCGCTTCGCCATACAATCTCCTTAAAACAAAAGATGAAAGCTGGTTAGAGCGTTGGCGCTACGGGCAGCTCAATAATAAAAGTTGTCCCTACATCCAACACTGACTCTACCCAAATATTACCATGATGTGCCATAACAATTTGCTTGCAAATATACAGCCCCAGGCCTGTGCCGGTTACTGTGCGTTCACCGGGCACACGATAGAAACGTTCAAAAAGAAAGGGCAGATAATCTTCAGGGATGCCTTCCCCTTTATCAGCAAATGTGACCCGGACCTTGTCTCCATTGGAACGCATGGTGATCACAAGCTCGGAATCTGGCGCGTACTTTACCGCGTTACTAAATAAATTTTCAAAGACCTGTGAAAGCCGCACAGCATCGCCAAGGATCGGCGTTAACAGATCAATATCAAAAGACACTTTCAGATTGGGATAATGTGTATTAACGCGGGTTGCCACATCACGAACCAGCGCGTCAATTCTGACGGGCGAAAATTTAAATTGCAGAGTTTTGCTTTGCAAGCGCGCCGACTCAAGCATATCTTCGATCAGGCGCGTCAGCCGGTCTGCCTCTTCATCAATAATATTAAGAAACTCGCGTTGAGTGGCTTCATCCCACACTGTATCCTGACGCAAAAGACTGGTGCTATACCCCTTAATAAAACCAAGCGGAGTGCGCAGTTCATGTGAGATCGTGGAAACAAAATCATCCTGCAAACGCATTTGCCGTTGGACAGAATCCAATTCGGCGCGCGCTTCCTGCAAATCCCGGCGCTCGATCAGTGCCGCAGTCCAAAATGTTTGCAGCGCCGCAGTTTGAATATGCAGCTCTGAATATTTGGGGCCGCCAAATCGAATAAAGACCAGTGCGCCATTTAACTTTGAACCAATGTACAACGGGAAACCCAAAAGATAAGTTAAAGTCAGCCGATTGGCATGACCCCGGGCAAGCATCGGCTCATCCAAAACCATTTTTCCAGTATTGAGCACTTCATTCGCTGCATTTTCACCCCACGCCGAATCAGCCTCGGCAGTCTTACCGCGCCCCACAGCACGCGCGTACGCAACATCCAACCCGCTTGTGCGCGGGTCTTTAAGATAAACAGCCACATTATCAAAAACAAAAGAACCGCGCAAGGATACAAACAACGTATCCAGGGCGGCCTTCCAATCTTGCTTCTGTTGAACTTCCTGAAATATCCCGTGCAGTTGAGAAAGAGTAAATGAGTCCATATTATTCACGCACCGCCAGCAATGGGAATTTAAAAATAGAACCTTTTCCTTGCACTGATTGTACATCCAATAACGATCCATGGGCTTCCACAATTTGACGAACCAGAGAAAGCCCCAGCCCGGTGCCGCCGTAATGGCGTGTGGATGAACCATCCAATTGATGGAATGGCTCAAAAATTTCCTTCAACCGATCCAGCGGGATGCCGATACCGGTATCTGTAACAGTTAGGATGACAAGGTTATGGCCTTCTTCCTGAAGGGCGATCACCACGCTTCCACCCGACGGGGTGAACTTGATCCCGTTATCGAGAAGCTGATTCAACACCCAGCCAATTTTCTCAGGATCAGCCTGTACCATTGGGATATTCTCCGAAATTGCCGCACGGACTTGCACCCCGCGTTCATCTGCTTTGTTGGATGCAGAGGTCACCGCAAGCGATACAATGCGGCGAATGTCCACTTTATCCAATCTCATGCTCATCTCACCGCGTGAAGCAAGCGAGAACATGATCAAGTCTTCGATCATGCTTTCAAGTTTGGTCGTTGCACGCTGACTGACCTGCAAGGCATGGCGTTGATCTTCTGAGATCACACCCAGTGATCCGGTCACCAGTAACTCAAGATAACCTTTGACATGAGTTAATGGAGTGCGTAATTCATGTGAGATGTTTGCCACAAAATTCGCCTTCATTTTGCTCAACTCTGAAAGCCTTTGCAGCGCCTCATTCAACTCAGAAGTACGCTCTTTTACGCGCTGATCAAGGTTGCGGTTTGACGATTGTAATGCTGAGCGCAATTGAATGATCTGCTCGGTGACCACCTGATCGAGCGCATCACGATCCAGCAGATTGAGGTCCATCAAAGCCTGCCCCAGCAAATAATGTTCACCCCTGGCAACTTTTTCCTGCTGATAGGCAAGCGCTGTCTGTAATTGCTCTTCAGTAATCAACTTTTTTTGGACAATATATTCGCCCATGCGAGGGATCAGCATTTCGGGGGTAAGTTTTGGCAGGCTCTGTGACATGGATTCACTCAATCTCTTTATTCTCGCGATAAAGTATCGTGATGGATTTCAAAATTATTGTAATTTTCTATCAGAATGAGGTGTAGACCCACTCTCCATTGACCATTGTTGCGGCGGCGTGCATTGTTAATAATTCATCGGGATGGACGGTGAAGATGTCTTGCTCCAACACGATCAGGTCTGCGTGATAATTTTCTGCAAGTTTGCCAAGGCGATTTTCTGCGTTGGCGGCGTAGGCGGCACCCACGGTGTAAGCGGATAATGCCTCAGCTAAAGTTAATTTCTGTTCGGGGTACCAGCCTTCGGCGGAGGGTGATCCGTCTGGTCTGCGTCGAGTGACTGCGGCGTGCAATCCTAAAAATGGATTGGGTGATTCAACAGGCGCGTCTGATCCAAAAGCGAGAGGTGCGCCGTACTTCAATTGCGTGCGCCAGGCATAAGCCAGCACGGAGCGGTCACCCCAGAAACGGTCAGCGGCGAACATATCAGACGGCGCATGGATGGGCTGCATGGATGCGACTACATTCAATTGCGCGAGACGCGGTGCATCATCGGGATGCAAAATTTGTACATGCTCGATGCGGTGACGCAAATGCGGCAGACCGTTTTCTGTTTCATATTTACGAAGCTGCTCAAACGCGTTGAGCACTTCATGATTGGCACGATCACCAATGGCATGGACGGTCATGCTTAACCCAACATCGGCGGCTTTGCGGCAATGCTCAAAAAGTTCCTCGCCATCCATGTTGAGAATGCCGCGATTTTCTGTTTCATTGACATAAGGTTGAAACATCGCCGCGGTGTGCGGACCAAGTGCGCCATCCATAAAGGCTTTGACAGAACCGATCCATAACATTTCATCGCCAAAGCCGGTGCGCAAGCCAAGCTCGAAGGCATGGTCAACGCTTTCAACGGGGATATTCTTATTGACACGTAATTTTAGCTTGCCTTGTGAATGCAAGTGTTGCAATGCCATAAAGGAATCACGGCGGTCAAAATCGTGAATGCCGGTCAAACCCATCTTCCATAAAATGGGTTGCGCCTTTTCGATCGCATTTGCGATCTCTTCAAAAGACGGTTCTGGAATTTCATTATCCACCAATTGCATGGCAGTTTCAAGCAGGATTCCGGTTGCGCGATTATTTTCGTCGCGCTGAATTTTTCCATCTTTGGGATCAGATGTATCGTTTGTGATATTGGCCCGGTTTAATGCGGATGTATTCGCCCAGGCGGCGTGCAGTGATTTGGCTGTAAGATAGACGGGGTTATTCGGGGCGATTAAATCCAGCTCAGTTGCATTCGGCCATTCGCCGCCTACTGACCATTCATTTTGATTCCACCCATGACCGAGAATCCACTCGCCGGGTTTTGCTTTTTGTACACGTTCAGTCACGCGGCGCAGACATTCTTCCTTGGTGGGTGTTTCACAGTCAATTTTGCCAAGAAAAAGCGCATAATGTTGAATGTGAATGTGGGCATCGGTCATGCCGGGCAAAATGGTTTTGCCTTGCATGTCCTGCTTTTCCACCTTGCCATGCGCAAGAGATTCAAGCGCATCTTTCTCACCTACAGCAAGGATCCGTCCGCCTGCGATCAAAATCGCGGAGGCTTTGGGTTGGGATTCATCAAGCGTGTAAATATTTGCGTTGTAGAGTAGTTTCATGGTTGGTGTTCGATAGTTTGTGTCTTTGATTGGTTATGAAGCTGGTAGTCAAAGACTACAAGACCAACAACTAAATAACAAGATACTAGGTAAGTTTTTCCAAAAGCGCATCCAACTCTTCACCGGAATAATAATAGATGGTGACCGTGCCGCCTTTTTTGCCGTGCTTCAATGCGACTTTGGTGCCGAGGCTGTGTTGTAGACGTTTTTCGACATCGTTGACATCTGCATTTTTGCCGGGCTTTTTGGCTTTGATCGATTTTTGTCCGCCAAGTTTACGCACATACTCTTCAGTCTGGCGCACGTTGAATGAGAGGTTGATCACCGTCTGTAAAGCGGATGCTTGCGCCTTTTGTGTGGACAATGCCAGTAGCACACGCGCGTGACCCTCGGAGATCGTTCCATCCACCAGAGCCTGCTTGACCACATCCGCAAGGCCGAGCAGACGGAGGGTATTTGTCACTGTTACCCGATTCTTGCCAACACGTTTTGCAACCGCTTCATGCGAAAGCCCAAACTCTTCGACAAGTTGACGATAGGCTTCAGCTTCTTCCATTGAGTTCAAGTCTGCACGTTGAACATTTTCGATCAACGCAACTTCCAACATTTCCTGATTGTTCGCCTGACGCGTAATTATAGGGACGGTCTTCAAGCCCGCTCTTTGCGAAGCCTGCCAGCGGCGTTCCCCCGCGATGAGGATAAATGTCCCATCAGATTTGGGGGTGACGATCAACGGCTGGATCACACCATGCTCACGAATCGAGGCCGCCAATTCAACCAGGTCTTCTTCCTTAAAATGAATACGCGGCTGGCGCGGATTCGGCTGAATCGCATCCACTGCCACTTGCTGCACACCACCGCCGGCCCCGGCATTTGCTGCGGGAACAGCAGATGTATTTTTTCCGCTATTCGGGCCGGAGGGAATGAGTGCGTCTAATCCTTTGCCAAGACCTGTTCGTTGAGCCATGTTTGTGTTTCCTTTTTCATATCCATCATTAACCACATAAGCTTAGTGGTTAATATTTTTAAACGCCGTCACTCTTCAACAATTCCTTCGCCAATGCTTCGTAAGCCAGCGCGCCAACAGAGGTGGGTGCATAAGCCGAGATCGGCAATCCATACGAAGGCGCTTCTGCGAGACGAATACTGCGCGGAATTACGCTCTTAAATACCTGATCGGGGAAATGCCTGTTCACTTCGGCAACAACATCCGTTGAAAGATTCGTGCGGCTGTCGAACATGGTCAAGACCACGCCGCGCACAACCAATTCAGGGAAAAGCAGGGAACGCACACGCTCAATCGTTTGCGTTAATTGGCCGAGACCCTCCAATGCAAGATATTCACATTGTACAGGAACAATGACACCATTGATCGCAGCCATCAGCCCGTTGACTGTTAACAGTCCCAGCGAAGGCGGGCAATCGATCAGCACATAATCAAATTTATCAGAAACCAGTTGAATGGCTTTTCGCAGACGAACCTCACGCGCAAGTTCGTCCACCAGTTCAATTTCCGCGCCAGCCAGTGACGGGGAAGATGGAAGTATCGATAACTTCAAGCGTTCATTTAATAAAATATAAGAGGCGATATTTGGGTCACCAAGTAATGCTTCATACGTTCCACCCTGCACGCCAAGTTTATCCACGCCCAAACAGGATGTGGCATTGGCTTGCGGGTCGAGGTCCACCACCAGCACACGTTGACCCAGCTGCGCCAGATACGCGCCAAGATTAATAGTGGTCGTGGTTTTTCCCACACCGCCTTTTTGATTCACCAACGTATAAATCTTCGTCAAGATAAAACCTCCATCAAGCATTCTTCGATTTCCCGCGAAGTCGGAATTCCATTCAAACCAATGCGCGTCACAGAGCGCGCCGCAAGTTGTGTGGCAAAGCGCGCCGCTTCCCACGGGTCACGCGTATGATACAAACGCACAAAAAATGCAGCCGCAAAAATATCGCCCGCGCCCGTTGAGTCCACTTCCTGCATCACTGGCGGACGAAAACGGCGGCGGTCTCCATTCCAATGCAGCACTGCGCCCGCCTCCCCTTCTGTCAGGCACAGGAGACGTGTCTGGTGTGCCATCTCTTCGACTAATTCCAGATCGCGATTGATATCTTCCACGCTCATCACAACGGCTCCAGCGTGACGTAAGGCCTGCTCGCTCGCATTCGCGTCCCAGGCAGTTGCCGTCACCTGACCTTTTTCATCCCACGCGCGCATCCAGCCTTGCGGGGTAATTCCCAGCAAGGAACCTGATAACTGTTCCGGCAATGACGTGTCCAATTCACGCGCAATGGGAGCAAGATGAATGATCGGCGCGTTGCGCCAGACCTGTGGAATATGCTCCAGATGAATCAGCGCGGCTTGATGATGTAATATTTGCCTGCGACCATTATCTGTTTTTATATTTTCAAAAGTAGTGCTGTGTTCAGAATGGACATTTACAAGTTGAATCCCATCCAAAGTCTGTAAGGGCGCACCCTCGCCAGAAGAGGTGACGATGCCCACACGCATTCCCAGCATCCGCGCAGTTAACGCAGCGAATGAAACTGTCCCGCCAAGTTGTATGCCTGTTGGTGTGATATCAGCGGCAATATGGCCCACGACAAGATAATCCACGGGCTGAAGGGAAGCAAGTTCAAACATGAATGAATTATACCGTAGGGGTAGATGAAAGGATGAAGGATGAAATGTGAAGGATAAAATAAAAAGACCGCCTTTCGGCGATCTTTCAAATATGCGATAACTTTATTCTTTCGGCAGAATGACCACTTTACGATGCGGCTCTTCGCCTGTGCTTTCAGTGGTGACTGCTGGATGTCCGCGTAATTCAATATGGATCACCCGGCGTTCGCTGGCAGTCATCGGTTCAAGTGTGGCTTTGCGGCCGGTCTTGATTACCTGTTCCACCATTTTTAACGCGGTCTGGCGGACTTGCTTTTCGCGGCGTTCGCGATAGCCTTCCACATCCACCACCAGTTGCACCCATTGCTGAGTCTGCTTGCCGACGATCAACGAAGCGACATATTGAAAAGCATTCAATGTTTCTGCCTGTCGGCCGATCAACGCGCTTAAGTTGTCACCGCGCACGTCCACTTGAATGGTGCGGCGGTCATCGGTGCTGCTTTCATCATAATGCGCTGAGACTTGCGCCTTCATACCCAGATGATGAATTAATTTGGAAATCACAGACTCTGTGGTGTCCAAAACCGGATCAGTGCCATGATCGTCCATTTTTTTCTCAACGACAGGAGCAGATTCAGTTTTTGCAGGCGCGGGTTTCTTTTCAGCGCGGCGCGGCTTGGGTTCAGGTTTCGCTTCGGCTTTAGGAGCTGGTTTGGCATCCTTCGCTTTCGGCGCTGACTCTGCCCGTTTAACAGGAGCAGGCTTGGGCTTGGGAGGTGAAGCGGGTTCCACTTCCCCGGGAGGCGGATTAACGGTCAGACGCACGCGCACCTGACGGCCGCCGAGTCCGAATAATCCTTTACTGCCTGAATCCAAAACTTCAACAGAAACGGCGTCTGCCGTTAGGCCAAGTTGAGATAGTCCCTGCAAGAGGGCTTCTTCAACGGTTGGGGCGATGATTTCAAGCGTGGTTCGCTCGCTCATAGGACCTCCCTACTTTTTGGTGGAAGATTTTTTATTGCCGCCGGGCAAAAGATTGCTCCAATTGGCACGGCCTGTTGCGGCATATTGAATAATACCCAACAAGTTACTTGTAATGAAATACACCGCAATGCCCGATGCAAAGTTCAAAGCAAACCAGCCAAGCAGGAGCGGCATATAAATGCTCATCATGCCTGTCATTTGGGCGCTTTGATCGTTGGGGTTGGTTGAGGTGGGCATGGTCAGTTTGGATTGAACATACGTGGTCAATGCCACAACAACTGCGAGAGTGGGCAATGCGAAGCCGAGTATTTGAACAGACTCAGGGCGGCCCAGATCCATCCATAAAAATGTGCTGTTGAGCGGGATGATGCCTTCCACGTTCTGGAAGGGATATATGGCGCGTGCGAGTTTAAGCATATCAAACGGCGTAACAGAAAGCGCGTGTGTAATGCTTTGATATAACCCGATGATGATCGGGAATTGGATCAAGGTCGGCAGACAGGACGCAAACGGATTAATGCCGCGCTCTTTATAAATGCGCATTTGTTCCTGTGCGATGCGTTCCTTATCTTTGGCATACTTCTTTTGAATTTCCTGCCATTCCTTATCGTTCTGCAATTCCTGCATGGCTTGCGCGCCTTTTACTTGAGAGGCATTCAACGGCCAGGTAATTACTTTGATCAGAATGGTAAACAGAATGATCGCCAGACCAAACATATGCGGACCATGACCAAGGATGTCATAGATCCACAATAAAAGATTGGTCATGGGGTTGATGATAATGGTATCCCACATGGGTCAGTTTCCTTATTTCTCTGGCACAAACGTCCAGGCTTGCTTGCCGTCCGCGTCATATGCAGCGAGGACAAAGTCAGCCTGGTACGGCGCAACGAGAATCAAATCACCTGAAAGAACAGGTGTGGTGTATATCTTGCCGCCGACTGTTTTTTCCCAGACGGTCTTCCCTTCACGATCCAATGCGACGAGAGTCCCCGCTTCAGTCGCAACGTAGATCTGGTCGCCCACTATAAGCAGACTCGCCACGACGGGACCATCCGGCTGTACGACATCCCAATTTTGGGAGCCGGTGGCAAGATCAAGCGAATAGACTTTGCCATTCAGATCTGCGTAGTACAGTGTTTCACTGTCAACCACGGGTGAACCCCATATCCAATTTTCAGTAGTGGCAATGACTTCATGTTTATTATTCGCCTGGACAAATTCAACAGTGGATGCGAACGAGCCTACATACACACCGTCTGTGCCAACTGCGGGACTGCTGGGAGCCGCACCGCCCAAGTCAATGGGTTCGGTAACGACACTTCCCTTTGCCGGATCAATAATATGTAAATGATGATCGAGAGAGGTGACATAGAGCAATGTGCCATCTGTGGAAGGCGCTGACCAGAGCGCGCCGCCCAACTCGATCGGATCAGCGATTTCTTTTCCATTCATATCGAGCGTATAAAGAAAGCCGTCTGTATTGGGAATGTAGATCGTCTCATTCCAAACAAGCGGTGAAGCCAGCCATGCACCTTTGCCTTTGGTAAATGACTCAACCCATTTCTCCTTGCCGGTGGCAGGATCAAGGCTGACAAAGGGGTGGCTCGTGCCTGCGCTGCCGATCAAGAGTTGACCGTCAGGAGTAAGCACCGGAGTGGCGTAGTACAGTAACTTGGAATTTGCTTCTTCAGGATAACGCCAGACCTCTTTTGCGGTTTTCAAATCCACCGCATAAACAAAAGAGCCATTGGAAAGATATGCGCGTTCGGCATCTGCGGCAAGTCCGTGCCAATTGTTGGAGACTGCCTGCCCTGAGCAGGCGCTTAAGATCAGCGCACTCAGCGCAATCAACGAAATCAATATCAATCGTTTTGTATTCAATTTGGTTACTTCTCCTCATCGATCATGACAGCAATAAACGGTCATGAGAAATTTGCTAGGGAACGGGGTCGTATCCGCCGGGATTGAACGGGTTACAACGTAAGACGCGCCAGGCTGCCATAAATGAACCTTTGAACGCGCCATGTTTATAAATGGCCTGATAGCCATAATGAGAGCAGGAAGGGTAAAAACGACAAGTGTTTGCAGGCAAGCCCGGAGAGACCACCATTTGATATAAACGAATCAAAGCCAGCACAACAATGCGCGGCCAATTGACCAGCGTGCGCGGTAGATCACGCAAACGCGGTTCGCTGGAATATTCATGCAAATGGATTTCTTCTTCTTCAGGATTCATCCGCGGGGAGGATTTGGGCGCGTCGGAACAAATTGTCTAACGCAGCGCGGGTATCTTCTAAGGTGGCGGTCACAAGCGGTCGACGGGCAATCAGGATCAGGTCCAGACCGGAGGCGAAGGATTTCAGGTAGGGTCGTAACGCCTCGCGCAAAATACGCTTGGCCCGATTACGATAGACTGCATTGCCTGTCGTCTTGCCTGCGATGACTCCCACACGAATATGAGTGGATGTTTCGCTGGCTTGTACAACTAACACGACAAGCGGGTGGGCATAAGACTTACCAATTCGCCGCACCCGCTTGAAATCTTCAGATCGGGTCAGACGAAATTTTCTCTGCACCCGTGCCTCAATGTGTATCTCTGCGCACTATAACACGCAGAGACCTACCAACGAGTCTTCTTTACATGCTCGTTGGACTTAACTGTTAATCTATAGCGGCCACGCAAACGGCGGCGCTTGAGCACGTTACGGCCATCGGCTGTGGACATGCGTTTTCTGAAACCGTGGACACGTACACGGCGGCGAATCTTGGGCTGGTATGTTCTTTTAGGCATTCGAAATACTTCCTTATGTAAAGATGATTGCAAGTCCCACTTTTGGGATCTGGCTGTCAGTTAGTGGCGCAAAATTATACCTCAAGGGTTCTGATTCGGTCAATTTGAATTCTACACCACTTCCCTACTCTCTAAAACGGGAGGGCTTTGCAAATTTACAGGAAATCCGCCGATCAGGCGAAGTACTTGTCCCATATTCTTTGTTTCACAGACTCTTCAATAAATGAAGAGTCAAAAGCGAAGCGATTGCAGGCGGCAATATCATCCATGCTCATTCCCAGGATTTCGTGGGCAATACGATATTCATTGTTGACATTCGTTTCCAAAACTTCGGGATCATCGGAATTAATGGTTACGCGCACGCCAAGATCGAAGAGTTTTTTCAGTGGATGCTCCTCAATCGTCCGCACGGAATTGGTCAGGTAATTACTCCAGGGATTCACTTCAAGGGTAATGTTTCTTTCTTTAATTAGTTCAACTACTTTCATATCTTCAATGCTGTGAATACCGTGGCCAATACGATCAGGCTGAAAAGTTTGGATAGTATCCCAAACCGCTGAAGCGGGTGTATCTTCGCCAGAGTGAATGGTGACTTTCAAGCCAGCGTCCTTTGCCTTTAATATCGGTTTTGCAAAATCGTTCATTGGGTAAAGCAATTCCCCATCGGCCAGATCAACAGCTTGAATATATTTTCTGTGACGTATGGCCCAATCCACGGTTTTGACGCAGGACTCAGCACCCAGTCCACGCGATGTAATGGCAATAACACCGATCGCCATATCAAACTGACTTTCAGCGCGTTCTTTGGCGCGAAGCAGGCCATCCAAACACGCATCCCAATCCAAGCCATGACCACGAAACGCCCAATCCGGTGAAAAGCGGACTTCAAACAATTTGATATTCTGTTTCGCGCAATCTTCAAATAATTCCCAGGCAATGCGCTCCACCACGGCCGGCGAAGTAATACTGTTTTGGAAAATTCCAAAAGCAGCCAGTACCGCTTCAAGATCACGCAATTGAGTATGCACTTTAACATGCTTATCCAATTCGTCAACTTCGTAGGCAGGTAATTTCAAATTATATTCATGTGCTATATCAATAATCGTCTGCGTACGAATTGCACCTTCAAGATGGCAGTGAATTTCCGTCTTCGGAAGATCGTTATATTTCGGATCAAAGTTTTTCATAGAATATACCTATTAATTTGAATTGTCTAATTTTACTCTTACACACCACCAAATTACCAAATCAACTTACGCCGCCAAACTCAGAACCGTTTGTAATAATACATTCGCGCCATGTACGCAGTCATCCCATTTCGTAAATTCACGCGGCGCATGGCTGGCTCCATCCACAGACGGGACAAAGATCATCCCGATCGGGCAAACATCTACAAGAGATTGCGCGTCATGAATCGCGCCCGAAGCAAGCACAGTACTGGACAATCCCAAAGTATCACACGAACTCCGAAATGTTTTCTGAATATCTGCGCTCATCAAATTGGGTAAATGTTTCCCCAGCGGTTCTGCCAATAATTTCAAACCGAATTGTTCAGCCTTATCATTTGCCAACTTCATTAAAGCAATATCCAACTTCAAAAGTTGATCTTCATCCGGCGAACGAAACTCAAGCAATAAATCTGCACGGGCTGGCACAATATTCGAAGCGCCGGGAGCAAACTCGATCTTGCCAACATTTGCAACGCAATTTGGAAAATCACGCATCACTATTTCGCGCACCGCCAAAATAAATGCCCCCGCCCCCTGCCCTGCATCCAACCGGTCTTCCATCGAAGTTGAACCGGCATGATCTGCGCGGCCAATAAAACTTAAACGATACGAGCCATATCCCACAATGGCAGAGACAATGCCAATATTTATTCCAGCGCGCTCCAAACGTTTGCCTTGTTCAATATGCAATTCCAAATATCCGGCGATCGATTCTTTGGAACGACTCGCGCGCAGCATATTTTCTTCAGAAAGTCCGGCACGCATCAAGCCTGCTTTAAAGTTTTCACGTCCGCTGTATGGATTCTTTAAATCTTCTGGATGAAGATTCCCGGCCAGCGCGCTGCTCCCAAGCAGACTCGCATGCGTGCCTTCTTCATCTGTAAAGTCAATCGCTTCAAGATTTAACCGTAAGCTGATCCTGTTTTCTCTGACTGTTCTCAACACTTCGAGCGCCGCCATTACGCCGAGTGCCCCGTCAAACCGCCCGCCGTTGGGGACAGAGTCAAGATGTGAGCCGAACAAGAGAGTTGGCGCATCCTTGATTCCACAATCCAGAAACGCGGAATGATTCCCCGCGCCGTCCATGCGGAATTCAAAGCCGGCGTTTTCAATTTCAGTCTGAAGCCATTTGCGGGCGGCGAGATGTTCTTCACTAAAAGTGACACGGCTCACGCCGCCATCCCCCGTCGCGCCGATGGATGCCAGGTGGATAAACGAAGCAGACATACGGTCCGCATTGATGCGAAGCGGCAAAGTTGAGAATGATTCAGTCATGTGATAAGTCTCCGATCATAGGTACAAAGTCAGAATCAAAAAGGAGTCGAACCCGGCTGGCTCGACTCCTTTTACCTGAAAAATTTATGCGCCCAGATATGTAACCAGTGAAACAATTCCATATACTGTGCCAAAGCAAACAAGACAAACGAGGAGCATTTTACCAATTGTAGTAAATTGATTCATGGCTTACTCTTTACCACGTTTGTAATCTACAAAGCGATAGCCAACACCGCGCTCAGTGAGAATGTATTTGGGGCCGGCGGGATCTTTTTCGAGTTTCTGGCGCAGATAGTTTATGTAAAGGCGGACATAATGCGGCTCATCGCGATATTCATAGCCCCAAACTTTTTGGAGCAATTGGTCATGCGAAACCACCCAGCCTGCGTTTTGCACAAGGTGAAAAAGCAGACGATATTCGGTGGGGCGAAGTTTTACGAGTTTGCCTTCGAGCCAGATCTCGCGGCGGTCAAAATCTATTTTGAGACGTTTGTCGATTTCGAGCAGTCCGTGCATGGAGCCGGTGGCACCTTCCGTGCGGCGCAAGACGGCCTTCACCCGGCTGACCAATTCACGCGGACTAAACGGTTTGGTAACATAATCGTCCGCGCCGCGTTCGAGTCCGCGCACACGGTCATCTTCTTCACCTTTGGCGGTTAACATTATGACGGGCACATTGGTGATCTCGCGAATGGTTTCGAGCACTTCAAAACCATCCAGATCGGGCATCATCACATCCAACAAAATAAGATCAGGCGTGACATCGCGCAATTTTTGAATGGCTTGTTTTCCATTAAAAGCTTCACTGACCTGGAAGCCATCATGTTCAAGATTCATGCGGATGAAGCGCACCATGCGCTCTTCATCATCCACAACAAGGATACGGCGTCGCTCAACAGACTCAGACATTTTATTCCCTCACGAAACCAATGATCTTTTCTTCCTCGGTGCCTTCGAGAATTTCGATGAAACTGATTTTCGCCAGCGGCCAGATGACCTTGGTCACATTATTATCAATATAATGCAGGTCTTTTCCATCTTTTTGACGCGGGTTCGAAACCATAATAATGGTGTCTGCGGGTTTGGGCAATTCTTCGATTTCCCCTGCGATGGATGTTTCCCCGGAAACATGTAATATGACAGTATATGCCATGATCTATTCTCCTTCGTTATTCATTCTTTACTAAAATTTGTATCTTCAACTTTCCCAGCGCCAGAATATCCCCATGCTTTAGTGATTGCTCTACATTGGGAGAGAGGCGTTTTCCATTAATAAATGTGCCGTTTGCGGAGCCCAGATCCATAAAAACCATGCGCCCGCCTTCACGTTTGATGACAGCATGGAGACGCGATACGCCTGCGGCATAGGCCTGATAGGCTGAAAGATCAATATCAGGCATGATCGGCTGTCCTTCGCTGACACGTCCAAGGGTGAATTCGTTACGCGCTGAAAGCGGAAGCACCTGGCCGGTATCCAGCAAGTGCAGGCTGCCCCAGGCATCGCTGCCGTCAAATGATTGATAAGTATCTGTTGCGGGTTTCGATGAACTGGCCCTGTTGAAGTGATCTGTCCTGATGGTCTGGGTGGTAAGTGTATCTTTACCAATCAGTTGAGCGCCGCACTCCGCACAAAAGATCGCTCCGGCCATGTTGGCATGTTTGCAATTGGAACAGAGAATCATTTTCCCTTCTCCTTCACGCCGCTTAATAAAAGCGCGCGAGTACTGTATTTAATATCCTTATTGCCGCTGGCGCTCCAGGAATGCATTCTTTCAAGATTATCCGCTTCAAACAAGGCAGTCTTTGCCAGTGAATGCTCACCCTGTGACAGCAGATGAGTAGCCAGATTATGCAGGTGGCGCACAGCCGTATCATATTGTCCATCGTCTGCCGCAGAACGGGCACGATCCTGCATTCGATAAAGAGTAAGGCGTGAAAGGGCGCTCAAAATACGCGTTGGAGGAGGTTCGGCGGAAGGATTTACTCGAACCTCACGATCAAGTTTTATACGAATTGGAGGAATCGGCGTTGAACGGGCGGCAATGGATAACTTAAGTGAACCTTCCAACAAGATGAACACATCATCAACCAATGCTTCAGGGCTGACGACAAATTCGATCAGCACATGCAAAGGCATATCTCTTAAAATGGGGCCGAGACGCATGGGAGTTTCCACTTGAACGTTTCCGCCTTCGGGTTGAAGCCGAAAAGCGTAATTAACCTTTACATGTTCCTGCGGCTTGAAATCTAGAATCACATCATCTGCATAGGTGCTGGCAAGCGCATTGAATTTATCTACCAGGAAACGCTGGATATCCTTTGGCTTTGAAATGTATGCAGAAGATCCCCCCGTTTTGCTGGCTAGCGCATCGAGAAATATATCATTCCATTCGTGACCAATTCCCATGCCGGTGATGCCGATATTTTGAGCGGCGGCTTCTTCCGCAAGGTTCAGGCAGTCTTGTTCATCGCCGTAGGTTTGTCCATCAGTAAGCAGAATAATATGATTAATACGTGATGGATTCAATGTGCGCCGAATTTCCTGCATCCCCGCTTTCAGACCGTTGAAAATCTCAGTGGCGCCGGAAGGCTGTATCATTTGAATACGACCTTCCTGTTTTCTTCTATCCGTTTCGATCGAGGCGGGAATAATGACTTCAGCACGGTCACTAAAAGCAACCACGCTCAACACGTCCTCAGCGCGCAAGCCGCGCAGCAACTGGATCGCAGTGGCTTTTACCATATCCATTTTATCGCCCTGCATGGAGGTGGAGCGATCCAGTACCAGACAAATATTGAGCGGAGGAGTGGGCAATTTTTCAGATTCTTCGCGCGGGCTGATCTCCAACAGTACGTACAGTAATTGTTCTTCGTTTAATCGCACAAGGTTGGGACGGCTAAAAAAAACCTCGTGTTTTACAACCGAGTTTGATTCAATATCGGGGGGTAATGTCGCATCATATAAATTACGACGCTTGGGATTCGAAAGGACTTCATACGCCTGTTGCACTTCAAGAAATAATTCTGTTTCCCCGGCAGCGACATTTTTATCCGGGTGCAGTTTCTGGGCAGCTTCAAAATAAGCGTGCTTAATATCCTCCGGCGATGCATCGCGGAAGACACCCAGTACAGCATAATAATCCGGTTTTTTGGCAGACATGACTGACTATCCGATCATTTGTGCGAGGATAACCGTAATATTGTCCGGGCCGCCTGCCGCGTTGGCGGCTTCCACCATATTTTGACAGGCACGGTGAAGATTGGGCGCTTCAATAATGGAGCGATAAATATCCTTCTCATCGATCACACCCCATAAACCGTCACTGCAGATCATCAAATAGCCGGACTGCGGAAAGGGGACTGTGAAGATATCAGCTTCGAGGGCTTCGCCCTGACCCAGAGCGCGGATCAAGACATTACGATGAGGAAAATTTGCGGCTTCATCTTTGCTGAGGTGTCCGAGCTCTTCCAGTCGTTTGACCAGTGAATGGTCGCGTGTGATCGGGTCTACTCTTCCATCTGGATACACTGAGTAGGCGCGGCTATCGCCTACGTGGGCAATGGTCACCTGTTGTCCCAGCACCAGCGCGGCGGTGACTGTTGTGCCGCTGCCGGGCGCTTCACGTTGAACATATTGATGCGCTTCGGTGATGGAAGTTTCCATCAATTCCTGAAGCGATTCTTGCAGTGTCTGTGTCGGCAAATTAAAAAGATAGGAGTGGAATTTTTTCATGATGTTGCCACCCATAATTCGCACGGCCGCATTGCTTGCCACTTCGCCAAATTGATGACCGCCCATGCCATCTGCCACCACATACAGCCCAAAGGGGATACTCTCCGCGCTGCCTGAGATGGTGGAGGTCAGCGCGAGTACACTGTCTTCGTTGTGCTCGCGCTGCTTTCCAATGGACTGTCCGACACTGGCGATCAATTGTTTCATTTCATATTTTGAATTCTGGCTGCCGATAATCGAACTGATCTGTTGATCTGAAAGCGGCGCAGTGGTAGCCATATCAACCTGGGCCGGTTGTTTTTCCGGTTCACTCTTTTTGGTTCCAAACATTTTTCTTAAGAAATCAGCCACTGGAGCTCCTTTTAGGCAAATAAAGCATAAACATGATGGTCTGTCGATCCAAAATAAACAATATCATCAAATACGATTGGTGAACCGGTAATGGCTCCCTGGGCTTCAAACTTCCAGCGTAAACGACCAGTACGATATTCGAGACAATACATATTTCCATCCACAGAGCCGCAATAGATGGAGTCTTTGTAAATGGCAGGCGAACTGCTTACCTGATTTTCAGTGCGGAACCGCCATACTTCCTTGGCGGTTCGCAAATCTACACAATAGATAAATCCATCCGCTGCCCCAACAAATGCAAAATCATCTGCAATCGCCGGAGATGAGACAGACCCCTTGCCGAGACGGAATTTCCAGATCGGCCAGCCATTCTTTGCATCCAGTGAGTATAGTGTGCCATCCAGGGAGGTGAAATAAATAGCCTGCCCCTTGATGATCGGTGAGGATGTGACCGCGCGCTTGGATTGGAAGCGCCATTTCATTGTGCCGCGAAAGTCAACCGCTAAAAATGTGCCGCTTTCGTTTCCAAAATAAATCAACTCATTCGCGATCAATGGCGTTGAATGGATTGGAGCTTCTGTGGAATATTTCCAAATGGAGCGGCCGCTGCCAGCGTTGACGGCGTGCAGGTCTTGATCATCAGAGCCAAAGAAAATATGTCCTTCTGCGATACGGGGCGAGGAATATATCTTTCCTTCCGTATAATACGTCCACAGTACTTTTCCAGTACGCTCGCTTACGACATGCAGACGTTTATCTTCCGAGCCAAAAAAAACATTATTGTCATACACGATGGGACGTGTAACAATGCCGCCGTCCGTGGCATATTTCCACTGGAATTTTCCATCCGCCGCGTTCAATGCGTACAAATTATTATCGTAGCATCCGATATAGAGCATACCTTGATTCAAAACAGGTGTGCCTCGAATCTCATCTTCGCATTTGAATGACCACAACGGCTTGACACCGCCGCTGGAAACAGGCAGCGCTGAGGTGATCTTGGAGAGTGCGCCCGTCTTGCGCGCCACATTCATCAGGGCTTCCTTCATTGCAGAAGCGC
Source organism: Candidatus Villigracilis proximus (assembly GCA_016715195.1). Lineage (GTDB taxonomy): Bacteria > Chloroflexota > Anaerolineae > Anaerolineales > Villigracilaceae > Villigracilis > Villigracilis proximus. Next base: position 4,027 of record JADKBB010000022.1, on the reverse strand, counting down.
TGGGAAAACGATCCGAAGGATTATATTGCAAAGCGACATTCACAACTGCTTCAATCTCAATCGAGATATTAGAGTTGATGCGTCGCATTGGGCGCTCAGCAAAAGAAAACGGCGGTTCCAGACGCGGATCACGCCGTGTCAGCGTGTGATGCAGGGTTGCGCCAAGTGAATAAATATCAGCCAGTTGGAGTGGCTTCACCACGATATTGTTCAGGGGGTGAATATCCCTCAGTGCCGATCATCGTCCCTTTTTGACCGGTTTGAAAAGTCTTCGCGATGCCGAAATCCACCAGTACCACATCCCCATTGTGATTGATCATCACATTCGAGGGCTTCATATCACGAAAGATGATCGGATCTGGCTTGTGAGCATGGAGATACTCCAGCACGTCACATAATTGGATCGCCCAACTGATAATTTGATCCTCGGGCATAAACCCGTTCGCGTCCCCGATCACTGTTTCCAGGTCTTTCCCGTGGATATACTCCAAAACAAGGTAGGAATGATCGTTCTGGGTGAAATAATCATAAATACGCGGAATGGCCGGATGATTGAGCGTGGCAAGCATATTCGCTTCCCGCTCAAAATTCTGGACAATCGTTTGGCGCACAAGCGGATCAGGAGCAGCGTTGATCATTTCCTTAACCGCCACCAACTTCACCACATTAGGAAAGTGCAGATCACGGGCACGATAAACAGACCCCATGCCGCCGACACCGATCACATCCTGAACGTTGTACCGGTTAACAAGCGTAATGCCAGACTGAAGTTGTTGGCGGGGGCGAGAATTATCCTCTGAGCCTGAGCCGATGGGTGAGGTGATATTTCTTGTTTCCAGGGAAGACTCCTACGCAATAAAGCGAATTCGTTGAATTATAGTGTGCAGAGTGCGATTTGCAAATACCCCATAATTGCAATTTTGTCGGTAAATTACTTGCATGGATTTGCTTTCTACGGCAAAATAAAAGGACTGTGAAAATTCTTGCGGTTAGCGATCAGGTCCTGGAACGTGTATACACGCTCTCATCCAACGGCCATTTTCAAGGGACAGAACTCATCCTCGGCTGTGGCGATATGTCCTATGCATATCTGGAATATCTGGTTACGGTATTAAACATGCCGATGTTTTACGTGCCGGGCAACCACGACCCGCAATTCGACCTTCGCGCAGCACAAGCTCATGCCGAAGGCGGAACCAATCTGGACCTGAAAATTGTGCGCCACAACAAATTCCTGATCGGCGGCTTCGGTGGATCCATCCGCTACCGCCCGGATGGCATCAATCAATATACACAGGCCGAAGCCTACATGCGAGCCTTCTCCCTGCTGCCCCGCCTGCTCCTTAACCGTATGCAATATGGCCGCGCACTGGATATTCTCATCAGCCATTCACCCCCGTTTGGTATACACGATGACTCAGACCCCGCCCACAACGGGCTAAAAGCATTAAACTGGCTGATCCGTATCGCCCAGCCCCGATACCTTTTTCATGGACATACGCATTTCTATAAGCGTAATCTAGCCAGCCCTGAAACCACAGTAGGCATCACAAAGATCATCAACGTTTATCCCTATAAAACAATCGAAGCGAGCCATTAACAAACCGTCACCACCAGACGGTAAAGTGAGAAAATAAAATCATGTCAGACGAACTTAATTCACGTGTCCGCGCAGACTTTGGCAAAGCGCGCTTTAAATCCTTTATCAATCAGGCACTGTCTGTGCTGTCCGGCCAGCCGACCAAGTTACTTTCCTACGATGACGTAAAAGAAAAACTTCATATCGGCGGCCCCATTTATCGCGGAGTCAAAACCATCCGCGTGGATCAGATCGCGGGCAGCCTGAACCGCTATCATGAATTCGACCGCGCCTTCCTCCCCAAAGAAGATCAACTCGCCAGCCGCTGGCAAAAAGTGGACCGCGCTTTCTATCAAGACATTCACCTGCCCCCGATCGTCCTCTACAAAGTAGGCGAAGTATATTTTGTCGTGGATGGCCATCACCGCGTTTCAGTGGCACGCGAACAGGGGCAGGAATTCATCGAAGCTGAAATCCGTGAATGCGCCACCCGTGTCAACATCACCCCCAATATCAGAACCGAAGACCTTGAAATCCTCGGCACAAAAGTTCGTTTCCTCGAACGCACCGCATTGGACGATATCCGTCCGGAAGCCGACATAAAAATTACCATCCCCGACGGCTTTGAACGCATGTTGGAACACATTGCCGTGCATCGCTATTTTATGGGACTCGACCTCAAACGCGATATCTCAGAACAGGAAGCCGTGGCACACTGGTACGACAAAGTTTACATGCCCATTGTTGAAGTGATTCGCAGAAGTGACATCTTAAAAGATTTCCCCGACAAGACCGAAGGCGACATGTATATGTGGACGCTCGACCATCAACATTTATTATCCAAGGAACAGGGCAAGCCACTCCAACCGCCGCATGAAGCCGCCCGAAAATTTGTTAAAAAGGGAAATCGATCTGATGACTAATCCGCACCCTTTAGCTGGAGTCTACGCCGCAGCAGTCACTCCCCTCAAACACGATTCAACACTCGACCTGGAAACTGTTCCTGTTTACTTGCGCTTTCTCGCCGCTCATGGATGCCACGGCGCGCTCTTCTTCGGCACCACTGGCGAAGGTCCATCCTTTTCACCCAAAGAACGTGAAATCCTGTTTCGTTCTGTGCGTGTCTATCGTCAGCAAATACAGGGCTTTCGCCTATTAGCAGGGACAGGCACCCCCAGCCTTTCCGAATCCATCGACTTGACCAAACTCGCCTTCGATATCGGCTTCGATGGCGTAGTCGTTTTGCCTCCCTATTATTTCCGCAAAGCAACCGACGAAGGTTTATTTAATTGGTTCAGTGAACTCATTACCAAAGCCGTACCCGCCAACAAATATTTACTCGGCTATCACATCCCCAGCACAGCCGGCGTCGGCTTTTCATTAGATTTGATCGCACGCTTGAAGAATGCATTCCCATCTCAATTTGCAGGCATCAAAGACTCATCACACGATGAAGCCTACACTGAATCATTAGGTCAACGCTTTGGGAAAGACCTGCTCGTCCTCAACGGCACGGATTCACATTTTCATCACGCATTAAAAAATCAATGCTCAAGGCGCCATCACCGCCGCCGCAAATCTCATCTCCGATGACCTGCGCGAAATCTGGGACTTATATCAAGAAGGCAGTGACCCAACTGAAATTCAAGCGCGTGTCACACAGAAAAGACACATCCTCGAAAAATATTCACCCTTCCCTCCCACCCTGAAAGCACTCCTGCACCGCATGCACGACCTGCCGCGCTGGGCCGTCAAACCACCACTGGAAGAGTTGAATGAAAGGAATTTAGAAGAAGTGCTAAAAGAATTTTCTGAATCATAAAAGCAGAAAAAAGTGGTTTTGAAAGACAATCTTTCAAAACCACTTTTTGTTTATATCTTGCAATAGCTTTTAGTGAGTGACTGGCGTTTCGCCTGTCAGACTTTGTTTTAGACAGTGATCTTATGCCACAACCGAGCGTGGCCGTACTTCTCGTTCAAGACGTTTCCCAAGTGTGTCTGATGTAACATCCAAATCATATTCTGCTTGTAAACCAAGCCAAACTGAGGGGAGATACCAAAATAACGGCTAGGCGCAAGGCAGTATCCGCGGTCACACTACGGACACCAAGAACGATCTCATTGATACGGCGCGCATCTACGCCAATATCAATTGCGAGCCGATTTTGGCTTAAATTCATCGGCTTCAAAAACTCTTCGAACAAAACTTCGCCGGGGTGAATAGGATTTAATTTTTCAGACATTTCTTCCTGCTTTTTTAATGGTAATCGACTATTTCAACATCATAGGCATCACTGCCTTCCCACCGAAAACAAACGCGCCATTGGTCATTGATGCGAATACTCCATTGACCTGCTCTATTACCAGTCAATTTTTCCAGTTGATTGGCAGGCGGTACACGTAAATCAACAATCGTGACCGCATTATTTATCATACGCAGTTTTCGCA
>JADKBB010000021.1 GCA_016715195.1 Candidatus Villigracilis proximus | reverse complement strand
TATGAAAGAACTCATCTATTCCCGTAATGCAGTATATGAAACTCTGTGTGCCAAACGCAGGCAGGTATTTTCGATCGACATCGCCGAAGGGGTGCAGGAGAAGGGCAAGATCGAACAAATTCTCAAGCTGGCGAGAGAACAGAAGATCAAGGTCAACCGCGTGCCTCGCCCCAAATTGGACAAGGTGCATCAGAACAATCAGGGCATCGTGGCTGAAGTCAGCGGATATCCGTATTCGGATGTGATCGAGATCCTCGCGAATGCGCGCGCCAAAGGCGAACTGCCGTTCATCCTGATGCTTGATTCGCTGCAAGACCCGCAGAACTTCGGCACGCTCATCCGCACGGCTGAGGCGCTTGGCGTGCATGGCGTGGTCATCCCGTCCGCGCGGACTGTGGATGTGACGCCCGCCGTGGTCAACGCGTCTTCGGGCGCGAGCGAGCACATGCTCATCGCCCAGGCAAATCTGTCCCAGACGATAGACGCGCTCAAAGATAATGATATCTGGATCGTCGGACTGGATCAGGCTGGGGCGGAGGTTGAAGCGGGGTCTCGTCATCTCAAAGGCGCATTGGGACTCGTCGTCGGATCAGAAGGCGACGGGTTACATGATCTCGTCCGAAAGAAATGCGACGTCGTTTTGAAGCTGCCCATGAAAGGCAAGATCGAGTCACTCAATGCGGCGGTGGCAGGGTCGGTGGCGTTATATTTGGCTTATTTATCACGTGAAGCGTAAAACGTAATCACACGCTTCACGTTTCACGCATCACGGAGAATCCATGCCTCAAGCAACCTATCATTTTCCAAAAGGATTTTTGTGGGGAACGGCCACTGCCTCACATCAAGTGGAAGGGAACAACACGAACAACAATTGGCACGCGTGGGAAGAAGCGGGTCATACCGTCCATAAATCTGGTCTGGCCGCTGATTGGTGGGGTGGACGCTGGCGCGAGGACTTTGACCGCGCCGCCGAAACAGGACAGAACGCGCACCGCTTTTCATTGGAATGGAGCCGCATTCAGCCGACGCCTGACACGTGGGATGAGGAAGCCATCGAAAAATACCGCCTCATGCTGCGCGGACTGAGGGAACGCAATCTGACAGCTTTGGTTACGCTGCATCATTTTACCGATCCACTATGGGTCACCGAGCGCGGCGGATGGGAAAATGCAGATATTGTTCCGTTGTTCGAGAAATACGTCCGCAAAGTTGTGGACGCGCTCAAGGAATACAACACGCTCTGGTGTACGATCAACGAACCGAATGTTTATGCGTTGGGCGGTTATGTGCAAGGCTCATTCCCGCCAGGGAAAAAAGACATCAGGTTATCCATGCGCGTGTTGGGCAACATGGTCCGCGCACATGCTGCCGCATATCGTGCCATCCACGAATTACAGCCCGAATCTCGTGTGGGATATGCATTGCATTACCGCCCAATGGTTCCGCGCATTTCGTGGTCACCGTTGGATAGACTCATGCGTAACGTCCGCTACGAAGGAATCAACATGGGCTTTCCTTCCGCCATTTCAACCGGCGTTATGCGTTCACCTGTCGGCAATCAAAACATCCCCGAAGCCAAAGGCACGCAGGATTATCTTGGTCTCAACTATTACTCTGTCGATACCGTTTGGTTCGACCTCTTCAAACCTGGCGAATTGTTCTCAAACAGCGGCTATCCCAAAAACGCAGATATGAGCGACACGAACTTCATCGCCAATATCCCCGAAGGCATCTTCAATTCCATCAAATGGGCCGAGCGCACCTATCCCAACACGCCGATCATCATCACCGAGAACGGCGTGGAAGATTCGGATGACCACATGCGTCCGCGTTACATTGCACAACATCTTCATCAGATCTGGCGCGCGGTCAATTTCAACTGGCCTGTGAAGGGATACTTCCACTGGTCACTCGTGGACAACTTCGAGTGGGAGCGCGGCTGGACTCAACGCTTTGGCCTCTGGGGACTGGACATTGACACCCAAAAACGCATCCGCCGCCCGAGTGTGGATTTCTACGCTGAGATCTGCAAAGAGAACGGCATCTCTTCCGATATGGTGCAAAAGTATTGTCCTGAGGTGTTTGATAAGATTTTTCCATCGTAAACAAGTAGCAAGTTGAGAAGTAATAAGTAATAAGTGACTGGCGCATGGAGAACAATTTCTGTGCGCCGTTTTAAACAATGAGAATTCAAAAGGTGATTATGCTTACTTATATCGTACTGTTAGGCCCTCCCGGAGTGGGCAAGGGCACACAATCCAAATTTATAGCAAACGAACTGAATCTGCCGCACATTTCCACGGGAGATATCTTCCGCGCAAATATTAAGCAGGGCAACGAATTGGGAAAGCTGGCGGATTCTTTCATTAGCAAAGGCCAACTCGTACCTGATGATGTAACGATCGCCATGCTGCGTGAACGCTTCACACAACCAGATTGCAAAAACGGAGCCATTCTGGACGGCTTTCCACGCACACCCGCCCAGGCAGATGCGCTTGAGCTTTTATTGAACAGTCTCGGCGGACGGGTTAACCTCGTTCTTTTTATTACCGCCCCCGCAGAGTCCCTGATCGAACGCCTGGCTGGACGATGGACTTGCAGGGCACAGGGTCATGTTTTCCACGAACGCTTCAATCCGCCCAAAGTGAAAGGGATCTGCGATATCGACGGCTCCGAGCTTTACCAACGCGATGATGACAAGGCCGAAACAGTTCTAAACCGCATCGAGATCTATAAAAATCAAACCGCCCCTCTCATTCAATATTACACAGAGCGTAAACTTCTGACCGAGGTCAATGGCATCGAGTCAATTGAAGCAGTTTCCGCGGAAATCAAGTCAGTACTAAAAAAGGTGCTGCCTTCTGGTTAGGGTCTTTGAGCCACTTTTCCTGAGTTAGACCATAGACCGCAGACGATGGACAACGGCGCATAGAGAGCAATCTCTGTGCGCCGTTTTTATAAGAATTCTTCGTCCTGAGCGGAGTGACGCAGCGCTCTTCTGGAACTTAGTCGAAGGACAGTGCCTCGACTCTTTACCTTTGACTTTAAAACTCCCCCACAACCTCCACATAAAAGAAACTTTGTTCTACTATGATAAAATCGCATCCATGACCCGCTGAACAGATCGCATCCCAACTCAATGTCAAGCCATCGCAAGTTACGGCTGTCATCAACTTACTAGACGAAGGCAACACCGTCCCGTTCATTGCCCGTTACCGCAAGGAAATGACAGGCTCCCTCGACGACGAACAGATCCGCATCATCGCCGATGAACTCGTTCGCTTGCGCGGACTCGACGAACGCCGTGTCTCCATCCTTGCCTCCATTGAAGAGCAGGGCAAACTCACCGACGAATTACGCGAGAGCATCAACGCCGCCGTCACCATGACCGCGCTCGAAGATCTGTACGCGCCCTACAAAAAGAAACGCCGCACCCGCGCCATGGTCGCCCGTGAAAAGGGACTGGAACCACTGGCTGAATTAATTTTGAAACAGGATTCTGGCTCCCCAGAAGAATTCGCAAAGAAATTCCTCAACGATCAAGTAGCTAATATCGAAGAAGCCTCTGCAAGGCGCACGCGACATCGTCGCTGAAATGATCAGCGAAAATGCAAATGTCCGCGCAGCCACACGCGAAAAGGCACTTAAGACTGGAAAAATCCGCGTTGAAAGAATAAAAGATTCTGTAGATGAAAAAGCGGTTTACGAATCGTATTATGAATTCGAAATCAACGTAAACAGACTACAGCCGCATCAAATCCTCGCCATCACGCGCGGCGAAAAAGAAGGCGTGCTGCGTGTGCATGTTGACGTCCCTGGGCGTGACTGGCTCGACGCGATTCAATCTGAATTTGAAGAAGATATCATCAGTCCCTTTGCAGAACAACTCGAACTCGCCATTCAAGATTCCGCTGAAAGATTATTACTTCCCGCCATCGAACGCGATGTCCGCCGTGAAAAAGGCGAGGTCGCCGACAACCACGCCATTCAAGTTTTCGCCACCAACCTGCGCGCCCTGCTCGGACAAGCTCCGCTTGCAAATCAAGTTGTCCTCGGTCTTGACCCTGGCTTCCGCACAGGCTGCAAAGTCGCCGTCGTGGACGCCACTGGCAAACTGCTCGACACAGGCACGATCTATCCGCACGAGCCGAAGAACGATTGGAAGGGTTCGATCAACACCCTGCAGGATATGATCAACCGCCATCACGTCACGCTCATCACCATCGGCAACGGCACCGCCTCACGCGAAACGGAAAAGCTCGCCGCTGAATTAACCAAGAACGCGCCGCAAACAAAATATCTCATCGTCAATGAAGCGGGCGCATCGGTTTATTCCGCGTCATCTCTCGCCCGCGCTGAATTCCCCGATCTCGATGTCACCATCCGCGGCGCGGTTTCCATTGCCCGCCGCGCGCAAGACCCGCTCGCTGAACTGGTCAAGATCGATCCCAAGTCCATTGGCGTGGGCATGTATCAGCACGATGTCGATCAAACCGCGCTCACGCACGCCCTCGATGGCGTCGTCGAAAGCGTGGTCAACAGCGTCGGCGTGGATGTCAACACCGCCAGTTCCGCGCTGCTCACGCATGTCGCGGGCATCGGCCCCAAACTCGCCACCAACATCGTCACGCATCGCGACGCGAACGGCCCCTTCAAATCCCGCACCGCATTGAAGAAGGTCGCTGGGCTTGGCCCGAAGGCTTTTGAACAGGCAGCAGGCTTCATGCGGATTCGAAATGGGGCGAACCCGTTGGATGAATCAGCGATCCATCCAGAATCCTACGCGATAGCAGAATCCATTCTCGCTCGCGCCGCGCTGACAGTTGATTCGTCCATCCCAGACAGAATCGCCGCCTTGGAATCCCTCACCACAAAGACTTCCCTTGAAACATTAGCCGCCGAACTCGAATGCGGCGTGCCCACACTCAAAGACATCCTCGAACAACTCGTCCGCCCAGGCCGTGACCCACGCTCCGATACCCCCGCTCCCATCCTGCGCTCGGACGTGCTCAAAGCCGAAGACCTGCTGACAGGTATGCAGCTCAAAGGCACCGTCCGCAACGTGGTGGACTTCGGCGCCTTCGTAGACATCGGCATCAAAGGCGATGGCCTTCTGCACAAGAGTCAGATTCCCAACGGCACTGTCCTCAAAGTCGGTGACATCATCGATGTAGAGATCCAAAAGATCGAAACCGAGCGCGGACGCATCGGACTCGGCTGGGTGAAGTAACAATCAACCAAAATTAACCAAACTTCGGAAGTCTCCCATATATAGCTCCCGCCATGAAGACTCTTAAAAAGACTTCCGAAGTTTCACATGACCCCGAAGGGGTCAAATGATTATAGGAAATAAATAGAAATGGTTTTCAACCCCGAAGGGGTGTCAGGATCGCAAGAAAATTCCATGACATTCCTTCGGGATTGGTAAATTAGTATGCAACTTCCTGATTCATTCATCGCTACTATAAAAAACGTCTACAAAAAGGACGGCGAGAAATTTCTCGCTGTCCTTCCTTTTTTAATTGAAGAAGTCGCACAGCGTTGGGGCTTGACCGATGTTCAACCTGTGCCAAATCTGTCTTTTAATTTTGTGGCATTTGCAAAACGTCCTTCGGCTGCGCCGCGAAATGCACGCGGCTCCGATCAGGATGTAGTTCTAAAAATAGGAGTCCCAAACCGCGAGTTGACCAGTGAAATGCTGACGTTGAAATTATTTAACGGGTAATGGCGCGTGCCAATTACTTGAGCACGATGCAGAGCGCGGATTTCTTTTGCTGGAAAGACTCAAGCCGGGACAAATGCTGGCCGAGATCGAAGATGACGATGAACGCACGCATATCGCAGCGGATGTGATGATTTCGTCGTGTGCGGCACCCTGGGCACAAGCCCTGCACTCCAATGGATTTATAAAATTATCCGATTGGTTTGATGGGTTGAAGAAAATTCGTCCGCGTTTTGATGGGGGGACGGGGCCGATCGAGAAGGAATTGCTGGAGCGGGTGGAATCTTTTTTGCCGGAGTTGTTTGCAGATCAGGATATCAAATTAATGCACGGTGATTTTCATCATTACAATATTTTGAGATCAGAACGCGGCTGGCTGGTGATCGACCCGAAGGGAGTCATCGGGCCGGCGGGGTATGAGATAGGACCGTTCATGCTCAACCCGTGGAACAGCCTTTCGGACGGGAGCAGTTTTCAGATTAAGACAGAGAGGCGGGTGAGCATCCTCTCGGAGCGATTGGGCTGGGAGCGGAGAAAAATCCTTAACTGGGCAACTGCTCACGCCGTCCTATCCGCATGGTGGAGTGTGGAAGATAACATGGACAGCGGATACTCGATGCAATGCGCAAAAATATTTTCAGAGCTTAAATAAGAGCGCCATTTTTTGGGGTGGTAAAATCGTTGCATGTCTTCAATTACCAATCCCGCAGAATTCACATTACATCGCAAAAACAAATTTGAACATTCCTCGGCCGTGCGCTGGATCTATTCACATGCCAAACCTTATTGGTGGATCGTGATCATGATCATCGTCGGCGCGATCGGGAATGCCGTGCTGGCCGTGGTGGTGCCGGTGCTGACCGGTGACGCGTTTGACGCCATGAGGGGAAGCACACCCGATACATCGGTGCTGCTGCCGCTGGCCATCACGATCGGAATTTCGCAGATCATCCGTGGCGTACTGCAGCTTGGAAGAAATTTCGGCGCTGAATTAATGGCGCAGCGAATGGAGCGCGATATTCGCGACGAGTTATATCTTTCGCTGCTCGGCAAGAGCATGACCTTTCACAGTTTGCAGCCGGTGGGCGATACGATGGCGCGTGCCACGAACGATGTGCGCGAAGTGAATTACATGTTCAGCCCAGGCGTGAATCTGGTGGTCGGCTCGTTCATGTTCATTCTGATGCCGCTCTTCTTCGCAGGGCGTTATCATATTTCACTGATCGCCACGCCCGCCGTGTTTATCGTCATCTATTTCATTGCGCTTGCGCGTTATCTTAAACAACTCTCGCCCATCACCGATGATGTGCGCGCGAGTTTCGGAAAGATGAACACGCATCTTTCCGAGTCACTGGATGGCGTTGAGATCATGAAAGGCGCGGCGCAGGAAGTGGCCGAAGTGGACCGTTTCGGAATCAATGCGCGTGAAGTGCGCAATGCCTTTGTGCAGCAGGGCGATCTCGAAGCGCGTTACATTGCCATGTTGCTGCTCGGCATGGCCTACGCCGGCGGACTTGTCCACGCGTTGATTCTTTTCCGCAGCGGATTGATCAGCGTTGGCGCGGTCATCGGATACTTCGGCATGTTGCAGCTTTTGGGATTCCCGACATTTACATCCACCTGGGCCTATTCACAAATTTCACTCGGACTTTCATCCGCGCGCCGTATTTTGGAACTCATCACCAGCGAGACCAAACTCGATCAGAACGCATCAGGCCGGACCTCGGGCATGAGCGGCGAAATTGAGTTTCGCGGCGTCTCTTTCAATTATCCCAACGGCGAGTCTGTGCTCAAGGATATTTCCTTCAAGGTCAAACCCGGGCAGACCGTTGCCATCGTCGGGCAGACTGGTGCGGGCAAGACCTCGCTCGCCAAGTTGATCAACCGCACCTATGATGTCTCCGAAGGACAGGTCCTTGTTGACGGCGTGGATGTGCGCGAGTGGAATCTGGCATCGTTGCGTGAACAGATTTCCATCATCGAACAGGATATCTTTTTGTTCTCACGTTCGCTGAGTGACAACATCGCCTTTGGCAAACCCGGCGCCACAAAAGATGAGATCATGGCCGCTTCGATTGCCGCGCAGGCGCACGATTTCATTTTAGACTTCGACCAGACCTACGCCACCACGGTCGGCGAGCGCGGCGTGACCCTCTCCGGCGGACAGCGCCAGCGCATTGCACTCGCGCGCGCCTTCCTGACCGATCCGCGTGTGCTGGTGCTGGATGACTCCACCTCCGCCATCGACTCGGCCACCGAAGATAAAATTCAACGCGCCATTTCCAACGCCGCCCGCGGACGGACGACCTTCATCATCACGCATCGCCTTTCACAGATCCGCTGGGCTGATCTCATCATCGTCCTGCGCAAAGGCGGCATCGTCGCCATCGGCACGCATGATGATCTGATGAAAACATCTGAAGCGTATTCGAGAATTTTTAGAGATTAATTCCACATCAGCGGGTTGCAGATGCGCAGTCAGCGGATAGACCTCGGCGCCCCCCCCGCGGCTAAAGCCAAAACAACATATGGGCTTCTTTGCAGGATTAAACGACGAAAAATATGACCGCCAATACACAGACCGTGTACTGGCGAGTCGCATGATCAATTATTTCAATACCCAGATCACACGACTGGTGTATGCATCCATTACCATCATTCTTCTGGCGGTCATCGGCGCGGCTTTGCCGGTGGTGGTCAGCCAAATGGTGGACTTAATCCAAACGCGCCCCACCCCCGCATCGATTGCATGGGTCGGCGTTGCGCTGGTGATCGTGGCGGTTGGGCTGTGGGGATTAAACTGGCTCAGACGCGCATTGATCGTGCGCGCCGTCGGTGACGTGGTGCTCGACATGCGCACCCGTTCCTTCCGCGCCGCCGCCGAACATGATCTCTCCTTTTACGATCAATTTTCCTCGGGCCGCATCGTCTCGCGCATCACATCTGACACGAATGACTTCGGTCAACTCGTGGTCATCATCACCGATGTGGTCTCGCAAATGTTCCAGGCGTTCTTGATCGCCATCGTACTCTTCCGCACCGAATGGCGGCTTTCGTTATTACTGATCGGATTTCTGCCCTTCATCTTCGCCATCGCCTCGGGTTTCCGTGTACTGGCGCGGCGCGTCACCAAGCGCGGCATGAAAGCCACCTCAGATGTGAACGCGGCCATCAAGGAAACCTTCAGCGGAATTTCCATCGCGAAAAATTTCCGTCAGGAGGAGAGCATCTTCAAATCCTTCGACGAATCAAATCAGCAGTCGTATCAGGTCAACGTCCAGCGCGGATTTGTACTCTCGCTGGTCTTCCCTGTACTCAACGCGGTCGGCGGCATCTTCGTCGGCGTGCTGGTGTATGTCGGCGGCATCAGCGCCTCGCAGGGCGTCATCAGCATCGGCGCGTGGTATCTCTTCATCATGAGTCTCGATCAGTTCTTCTTCCCCATTTTGAATCTCACCTCCTTCTGGGCGCAGATCCAATCGGGACTTTCCGCCGCAGAGCGTGTCTTCGCTTTGATCGACGCGGACCCGAATGTGATCCAAACCGAAAAGCAGGATGTACCGCGACTAAAAGGCGAGATTCATTTTGACCATATGCATTTCCGCTATTCGGATAAAGAACCGATTCTGACCGACTTCAACCTGCTCATACAACCCGGAGAGACTCTTGCGCTGGTAGGACACACCGGCGCGGGCAAGTCTTCCATTGCAAAGTTGATCGCGAGATTTTACGAATATCAGCAGGGACGATTATTAATTGACGGGCGCGACATCCGCACCTTTGATCTGAGTCAATATCGCAAACAGCTTGGCATTGTGTCACAGGTGCCGTTCCTGTTCTCCGGCACAGTCGCAGAGAATATCCGTTACGCCGCACCAGGCGTCCCTGAGGAAGAGATGCTTAAACTCGCGAGAAAGATCGGCGACGGTGAGTGGCTCGAAACTCTGCCCGACGGACTGGGCACCGAAGTCGGCGAACGCGGCAACAGACTCTCCATGGGCCAGCGTCAGCTTGTGGCGCTGATGCGCGTCCTCGTCCAAAATCCTGCTGTCTTTATTTTGGATGAAGCCACCGCCAGCGTGGACCCGTTCACTGAGTGGCAAATTCAACAGGCGCTGAATCTCATTTTGAAAAACACAACCAGCATTTTGATCGCGCATCGCCTATCCACAGTAAAAGCCGCGGACCGGATCGTGGTGATGCAAAAAGGCACGATCATCGAAGAAGGCAGCCACGATGGCCTGCTATCCCAAAGCGGACATTACGCCGAGTTGTACAATACCTACTTCCGTCATCAGTCGCTTGCTTATGTAGAGCAGATGAAGGAAATGGTGAATAAATAATCGGAGAGACGAAGTCTGCTCAATCCGGTTGTGAAATAAAAAATCCGATGTTCAATTGAACATCGGATTTTTTTTTTATCGGGTAGGTCTTGAGGGTGGTTCCAATAGGACGGCGAGTTTCTTTGCGCCTTCTGCATCAGTAATGGCAAGCACTTCATCGAACTCTTCAAGTTTGGATGTGCCGCGCGGCAGAGTGATCTGTCCGTTGCGGATGATGGCGGCGATCACACATTGATCGGGCAGTCCGAGATCTTTGAGTGCCATGCCAACAGCTTTCGCGCCAGCAGGGACTTTTTCCTCGACCAGCGAGTAACGTCCGCGGCGGAGTTTGAGCAGGGTCATCATATCGCCCAGCGACATTTCCTCCTGGATCAGGTGGGAAAGCACATCGGCTTGATTGATGGTTTCATCGACATGGAAGTTCTGGTCGAACAGCCAGGCATTGCGCGGATTGTTGATGCGGGCCACCGTGCGGTTGACCTTGAACATGGTGCGCCCCAAATAGCACAAGACGAGATTTGTGGCATCGTCATTGGTGCAGGCGACAAGCACATTGGCCTTGTCCAGGCCGGCCTGTTTCAAAACATTCGGGTCTGTTGCCACCCCTTCATAGATCACTTCCGTTGGGATTTCGTGATGCAGCAAAACAAGCAGTTCGCGGCGGTGTTCCACCAACCGCACCTGATGATTCTGATCCAATAATTGCGCAGCCAATTGTGCGCCGGTTCTTCCACCGCCAGCAATAAAGACCAACATATTAAGCCTCCGTTCCTTCCTGCAAACGTCCGCGCAGGGCTGTTACACCTTCAAGAGTCGTGCTGACCGTGAGCACATCACCGCTCTTCAACAACGTATCCGACGCGGGTAATTCTGCACGGCCGGCGCGGGTAAGTGCGGCAACGATCACCGCATTCTTGCAGCCTTCCAGCAATGCAGCAATGGAATGGCCATTCCATTTTTCAGTGATGTACATCTCATACAATTCGACTTCGCCATTTCCGGCAGAGAACACAGCGCGGAAGGACGGGTCGATCAATAATTCCTGCAAACGTTCCGCACCCCAGGCTGTGGAGCTGACGATCTGCAAGCCAAATGCTTCAAGCATTTCACGCATGGCAGGGTCATAATTGCGGACCAAAACCTGCTTCACCTGCGGATAATGGGTACGAATGGTATGGCCGATGACAGCGTTCATGGTGTCGGAATTTGTGACAACCGCCACGCCGTCGGCTTTGTCCATGCCGGCACGGGTTAATGTGTCCATGGAGAGCGCCTCTCCTTCGACGGTGCGTCCGCGAAAATCCGAGTGGATGCGGTTGAATGCATCCTTCTTGCTGTCTACAACCACAACCTGATGTCCATTCTTAAACAGGCGGTAGGAAAGTTCTGCACCAACCCGTCCGCATCCGATGACGATAAAGTTCATATTCATAGCTCCTTACTCCACGCCTTCTTCATGTACATGATAAGGCACATTTGTGATCACGATGCCGTGTTGATTCTTTAATTGCTCACGCAAAATATTCGCAGTGTTGGTATGCAATGTACCGCTCAAACGGTTTTCCGAAACAAATTCGGGCACCACAATGGTGATTGTCTCACCCGGCTGACGCTCTTTGGCGATATCTGAGATATATCCCAAAATCGGTTCAACAAAAAGGCGGTAGGGTGAATCCAGTAAAACCATGCGTACACCTTCGCCCCAGGTTTCCCATTTCGCGCGGACTTTTTCAGCATCCGCGGGTTCGATCACGACATGCACAGCAGTCACATCATCTGACAACATACGTGCATACCGCAGCGCAGCCAATGTCCCCTGATGCACACCACTGACCGGCATGATCACACGGTGACGCATGGCGTGAGGCGGGATGACTCCGAAATTATCAAGGGAAAGTTTTTTGGCAAGATTATTATAGTGACGATGGATCATCCAGAAAATCGCGACCAAAGCAGGGATCAGGATCAAAACCACCCATGCACCATCATGGAATTTTGTTATCGCAAAAACCATCATCACGACGGCGGTACAGACTGCGCCGAAGCCATTGACAATCATTTTTACAGGCCAGTCTTTTACGAAGCGCAGCGTCGAACCACGTTCTACTTTTTCTTCATCCGGTTTCAGTTTACCGATCTTGTACCAGCGCAGCGCCATGCCGCCCTGTGACAGGGTAAACGATAAGAACACACCGATCGCATACAACGGGATCAGACGTGTAACACTTGCATTGAAGATCACAAGCAAAAGGGAGGCGATAAAAGCCAGGGCAACGATACCGCGCGAGTACACCAGACGGCTGCCGCGATAAGTCAACTGGCGGGGCAGGAATCCATCTTTTGCCACGAGAGCGCCCAAACGCGGAAAATCCGCAAAGGCTGTATTGGCCGCCATAATAAGAATGACCGTGGTAGCGCCAATCAACATCAAATACAAGGTGCCGCGTCCGGCGAAGATCGTGCGTGCCAGCTGCGAGATCACAGTTTCGCTTTCTGAAGGAACCGCGCCAATATTCTTGGTCAGGTAGGAAATCCCAAGAAACAGAGAGCCGAGAATAAGCGACATCCAAACCAGAGTGATGCCGGCATTCTTACTACGGGGTTCTTTGAAGGCGGTAATCCCGTTCGAGATCGCCTCAACGCCGGTCAGCGCAGTCGTACCGCTGGCAAAGGCGTGCAAAATCAGGAAGGGCGTGATCGTGGATACGCCATGAGCCAACAGTTCAGGCGGATCAATGACTGTACCAAGTGTACCGGTTACGAACAGTTTAAAAATCCCTGTTCCAACAGCAGTGAACATCAACACGACAAAGAAATAAGTCGGGATGGCAAACGCCGTGCCTGATTCTTTTACTCCGCGCAAATTCATTAACATCACGAACATGATGAAAACCACGGAAAGTACAACTCGATAATCGTGCAGCGCCGGAAACGCGGATGTGATCTGCGCGACCCCGGAGGCAATGGAAACCGAGACCGTCAGAATGTAATCGGTAAGAAGAGAAGCGCCAGCGATCAAGGCGGGAAATTCGCCCAGATTATCACGCGCAACAATATAAGCGCCGCCGCCATCCGGATAGGCATGGATGGTTTGCTCATACGAGATCGTGACAATGGCAAGCAAAATGACAATCGCAATCGAGATCGGAACCACGATGCCAAAAGCTATGGTACCCGCCGCCGCAAGGATGACAAGAATTTCCTGAGTTGCGTAGGCTGTGGAAGAAAGCGCATCCGATGCAAAAACCGCAAGACCTACTGCCTTGCCGATCGTTTGGTGCGATGCATCTGCTGTGGATAAGGGCCGTCCTATAAACCAGGAGCGCCAGGTTTTCGGGGGGGTGTAATCTGTTGTGCGTTCAATAATGGATGTTTGAGAATTTTGAGAATTGTGTTCGTGATTAATCATAAATACCAGCTCGCAAGAAAAGTTATGCTCTCCCGGTGGAGAACAACAAGGCGTGATTATAGTCCAAATCCGCTTTTACGCGGACTTGTGCTCTTTGGGCTGCGTAAGGGGGACTTGCAAATAGAATGTACTGCCTTTGCCCACAACACTATCCACCCAGACCTTGCCGCCGTGATTTATGGCAATGGATTGAACAATGGCGAGCCCAAGGCCGGAACCATGCTGGGCGCGTGCTTCGCGTTGCTTCCCGCGATAGAATTTTTCAAATAAGCGCGGCATGTCATCAGAAGCAATGCCGATGCCCGAATCTTCAATGGCAAAGATCAAAATGCCAGGTTCAGACATAGTGCGGATCGTCACACGCCCGTGATCGGGTGTGTACTTAATGGCATTTTCCAACAGGTTGTATACAGCCTGATGCAAAAGCGCCTGATCCGCTTCCACAGCATGAGGCATGTCTTTGGAAAGTTCGACATTCAAATCAATATTCTTTTGGGTGGCCTGTAACTGAAGCGCACTGGTTGCGCGTTCGATAATATCCAGCACAGACACATGTTCCACTTGCAAACCAACGCCCAGATCAATGCGTCCAAGATCAAGCAGATTATTTACCAGACGCGACATATTCTCAACGCCCGAGATGATTTTCTTTACATAACCCTGCTGCTGTTCATTCAACTCACCGACCATTTCAAGCATGGTGGCGTACCCGCGCATCAAGGTCAATGGCGAGCGTAAATCGTGGCTGACTGTTGCCACGAACTCTGATTTCATTGTATCCAATTCCTTGAAATGCGTCACATCGCGCATGATACATACACGCCCGATCTGCCGGTCATCCACCATAACAGAGGATGCGGTAGCCAGGTAAGTGCGTTTATCAGCCAGTACGATCTCAGTGGATTGATTCTCGGTTGTGGTGCTTTCCAATAAAGCCAGCAATGGCCTCAGTTTCACAACCTGCTCGGTTTTCCTGCCAATATCATTGGTTGCATCTTCAGTCTGACCAAGCGCCACAGCCGCGGCGCGATTGGTCAACAATAACCGGTTGCGATGATCGGTCACCAACACCGGGTCTGGTGTGGAATTGAGAATGGCCTTCAATTGTCGGCGGGAGGCTTCAACACTCAGGAATAAATGCGCGTTCGCAACAGCCAGCGCCGCCTGACCTGCCAGCGTAGTCACAAAACGCACATCTGAATCAGAGAACATGCGCGGCTGTTCAAAGCCGGCCCAAACCACACCGTAATAACGATTCTCATGCCGCAGCGCCACCGCCAGCAAAGCCAGCGGATTTGGCAGATCAGCCTCAAGATGTAACTCGCGTGAACGGGTCAGGTTCGGCAGAACGATCTTTTCCTGACTCTGCGCCAGGGCAAGGATCTGATCATCCAAATGAGCGTAAATATCTTTGGTCGTACCCACTTCAAAACGTGACGGTAATTCTACAAATGTATCAGGCAGAATGCTGGGAGAAAGCACCACACTGACGGAGCTTGCGCCCGTGGCAAGGATCGCATCCAACACCGGCTTGACCGCATCCTGCATCTCAAGGCTGGAGGCCACTTCCTGACTCACACGCAAAAGGCTGTTGATCTCTTCCAGCCGCGCCTGCAAACTGGAACGCATCTGCTCAAACGCACGGCGCAGCTGCCCCACTTCATCCACACCTTCGGCTTGCAGCGGGTGATCGAGATTGCCCTGCGCCATTCGATTGGCTTCACTCGCCAGGCTTTGCAATGACCCCGTCACCACACGCAAACCGACACGCAGCGAGACCATCGCCACCAGTGCAAGGAAAATGATCATCAACGAAAGCGGCATGGCGATATTCAACGCAAGCTGCTGCGCCTGTTGGGCAGGGACAGTTAACACGATCGCCCACGGACGTCCGATCACAGGCTGGTAATGTACCAGCTGCCGTGTACCGTCTGAAGCCGTGTCATCATAGAACATGGCTTCAGTTCCGCGCGGACCATTATAGGTTGTCGCCAATTGTTCTGTATCTGAATGATAAATAATGCGGCCATTCTCGTCCAACAAAAAGCCGGTGCCGCCGAGGTCTTTCATATTATTGATGCTTTCGATCAAAGGCAATGTCAGCGGATTTGTTTCCAGCGTGGTGCGGCCGATCAAAACCCGCTGCACCTGTCCAAAATTATCCACGATCGCCACCAAAAAAGAAACCCGCGCAGACTCTCCCGGCGAAGAGGGCGGAATGGAGTAGATCTGAGTCAACACACCGCTTGAGGCAAGCATCAATCCAATTTCTTCATCGGGGTATAAATTAAAACCAACACTGGCCGATTCAGGATATCCCGCCAGCAAGGCTCCACCATCTGATTCCAGCACAAAATATTGATCAAAATACGGCACTGCTTGAATACGCAGGCCAATGATCGATTTTAATTCATCACCTGTGGTATCCAACAAACGCGGATCAGAAGCCAGTTGCACAGAAAGATTTTGTCCGGTTTCAAGGAAGAAAGGCACTGTCTGCGCGGCAGACTCACCCGCACTGGAAAGGCGATCTTCGAGCATATCGCGCGCCGCGCGGCCAGCCACCACCCAATCGCCGATCAGCAAAGTCAAAAGCAAAAGAGAAATAAATGTACCCACCGCAAACAAAAACCGCGACTCAAGACTCTTTTCACCGGGCGAAGGCTGCAAAGGTTGTTTGCCGCCCCAGCGCGTAGGAAATGCAGTTGAAACGATCTGCGCCACAATGCCCGCAACCAGCATCTCACCACCAAAGGCAAGCGTCACCACACCGGCGTTGCTGAGTGCAAAATCCAGCCGTGCAGTGGCAGGCGCAGAAGCATCAATGCCCCATTGCGTGAACAAAGCGCTGATCACATAAAATAATGTATGAAATGGGATTAACAACAATGCGCCAAAGAAAGGCTGGCGCAATAATTTATACATCGGCGTACGAAAGCGCTGACGCATATTCGTCGAAAACCATGCGCCTAAAATGGAAAGCTCAAGAATTGAAAAGAGCGTATACGTATCCCACGCGCCGCGCAGCAAACCGGCGAACGCACCCAACACAGCCGAACCAAGCGGGCCAAGCAAGCCGCCTGCCAACAGCCAGGGAATGGCAGAAAAAATCATCAGCGCAGAACCCGGCGCATCGGCGGGCAACCCGGGTAACGGTCGGGCTGAAGCGGAACTTAATCGAAGTCCAATAAAAAGGCCGGTGAGTGGAATCAAGATCAAAAAGGCGAAGAAAATCCCCCAGTCACGTCCCTTCCACGCGGGCTGATACACGCGCCAACGCGAGAGCGCGTACGCCAGCATTCCAAGCAAAGAAAGCCAGACAAACCAACCTGCAAGAGTGGGCGGGGCGGGGAATGCGATGCCTGCAAGGAGCGTAAAAAGAAATTCCATTTTTACGAATTATAGCCCTAAATAATTGCAATTGTAATTACAAGATTGTTTGGATGTTTCATTTGGAATACGCCCCGCGATATTTTTCCGGAAGCAAACCCGCCAGCGCCTGCATAATTTGACGTGTTCCCAAACTCACCGCTTCCTGCCGACTTTCAGCCTGCCCGGTCAACCCAAACATTTTCCCCACTGTTACATGCACCCGCGCGCGCCGAAATCTCTTCATCTGCCCGTAGACGATTTCATTTTCAGTGCCAGTGATGGCAATTGGCAAAATTGGCGCGCCTGATTTATATGCCAGAAAAGCCGCGCCGCCGCTGCCTTCTTCCAATGCGCCGGTCAGTGAATACCGCCCTTCAGGCGCAATGACGATCATGCGCCCTTCGGCAAAACCATCCAGCGCGGCGCGCAGAGCACGTGTATCCGCCTGACCACGATGCAGCCAGATCACGCCATACCAATCTATTAATTTTCCAAGAACGGGGAGTTCGTACAATTCGATCTTGCCCAACGCATCGGGAGGGAAAGGCAGGGTTGAGATCAAGGCTGGCACATCTGAATCGCCGATATGATTGATCACGATCAAGAGCGGGCCTTTTTGGGGGAAATTTTCCATGCCTTCTACGGAAACATTCAAACACACTTTTGCGATGAGTTTCAATAAGCCATGCGCAAAAACGCGAAAAGCGCGGCGGGCGCGAGTCATCTGCGGCAGGCGCACCAGATCGGGCCGCCATACTTCACTGACAGGTTTAGACGGGAGCGATGGCTTGTCTGGCATAGACGCCGTGATATTCCTCGGGTAAAAGTCCGGCAATGATACGCATGACATAGTCCGCTTTTTTCTGGCGGGATTCTTTGCGCGTAATGCTCGTTTCAGTAATAGACGGAAAAATGATCGGCTTGCCGATACGCATTTCCAGTTGGGGCTTCAATCCTTTTCTGGCACGCTGCCAAAAATCATCTGTTGTGCCAACCAGTCCCACAGGAATAACAGGAACTTGCGCGTGCTCAATGATGTAGCCAACCCCGGGCATGGCGCGCTGCATGGCAGGCACATGTGACCGTCCACCTTCAGGGGCGATCACCAGCGGACTCCCAGATTTGAGAATCGCAAAAACTTTATCAAGCAAAGCGCGGTCGTAATCGCCGCGATGAACCGGAATCACTCCATACATGGCGAGGATCTGTCCCTGCCCCTTTTTATCAAAAACATCTGCCGCGCCCATGACCTCCGGCGCTTCAGGCCAGAACGAAACCACCAAAGGCGGATCGAAGATCGAAATATGATTCATGGCAATCACATACGGCTTGCCAAGCGGCACGTTTTCCTGCCCGGTAACTTTCACACGTCCCAGCATACGATAAATCATGCGGAAGGCAGGCAGCATAAACGCACGATTGAATTTGATATATAAAGGGATATGATAGGGTTTCATCGTAGAGGCAAGTCTGAATAAGACACACAAACGGATAAACGGATTTAAATTCAGCGGTAGGACTATTTATCAAAACGCAGACTTTCGTCTGCGTTTTGATTTGAGTATGTCTTAAATTATTTACACAAGGCAATGACTTGCGTAAGAACCTGCTCTGCGCTGATCTTGTCTGAATCGATAACGAGCGCGTCGTCAGCCGCGCGCAATGGAGCCACGGCGCGTGTTGAGTCAATATGGTCGCGCTCAATCACTTTTTTGAGAATCTCATCGTAGTCCGCTTGATCGCCACGGGCAATGATCTCGTGGTAACGGCGTTTGGCGCGTTCTTCTGCACTGGCATCCAGATAAATTTTTAAGTCTGCTTCAGGTAATACAACCGTGCCAATATCACGGCCAACCATGACCACTTTACCACGCAGCCCAATACGACGTTGCTGCTCAGACAAAGCCGTACGCACACCCGCATAGGCTGAAATAATCGAGACATTCGCATCCACCGAACCATCACGCATATCCCAGGTGACATCCTTATCACCGATGACCACATCACAAGCACGGCCATCATCTTTTGACGGAGGACGGATGTCAATTTGCGCGTTTTGAGCAAGCCCGGTAATGACCATTTCATCACGCAGATCCATATCATGCTGAAGCGCGATCCAGGTAATGGCGCGATACATTACACCTGTGTCGAAGAATAAATATCCGAGTGCATCAGCCAGACTGCGTCCAAGTGTGGATTTGCCCGATGCGGCAGGACCGTCGAGAGCAATGATCAATGGGGGGAAGTTTTTTGTCATAAAGTTTTTGTCTCTTTAAATTAAAGTGGGACTAGGGAGCGGGTTGAGATGGGACATCGATGAAAAGGTCATCACGCGCCCAAAGAATAATGGTTTCGCCAGATTGCGGCATTTCACGCAAAGTCACCCAACGCATCCAATCTCCCGGCAGCGTTACATCCCATGAAGGAGTCTGACGCCATGAAAAATCCTGCCCACGATAGGCGGCGACTAAAACAGGATCATTCTCAAACGGAGTGATGACGAAATCAGGTGAACTGGAAATATCCAGGGCTTCCACTACTGTTACCTGATGCTGACGCAATGTCCATTCCAGTGCGGGCGAATCAAGCCCAACGATGACCACAGGAGCGGAGAAGTCATCTCCCACGCCCCACTCGGATATATCACGCACAGTGGCTTGTAATAAATCCGCTTGCAGAGGGACAGGCTGTGACCACCATAGCTCGGGGTTCGCTAATCCTCGGAAACCTGCAGAGCCGAGTGTGCCGCCAAGAC
This sequence comes from Candidatus Villigracilis proximus, assembly GCA_016715195.1. Lineage (GTDB taxonomy): Bacteria > Chloroflexota > Anaerolineae > Anaerolineales > Villigracilaceae > Villigracilis > Villigracilis proximus. Next base: position 37,539 of record JADKBB010000021.1, on the reverse strand, counting down.
CAAACAATCCAAGAACAATCGTCAAGCCTAATACGCCGCCAATATGCGCAACCCGAATAGACCAGCCTGCGGCAACCAACAAAAGACTGAGAACGAACAAAAATATGACTCCGATCAAGAGCCAGAAGCGCAGTGAATATTGTGAAGTGCCGGCGGGAGTCCAGACCAGGCCTGAGAGATCAAGCCATGTAAAAGCCCAAAGGAAGGTGGTGAGGAAAATCACGCCCAGTACTTCATTGCGTTCTTCAGGGAAGATATCCACATTGCGGACGAGTTCAAGTGAAGCCATTGCCCAGAGCGGAATCAGCGCCCAGACGAGGTCGCCGATTTGACGGGAGGGAATAAAGACCACAAGCAGCAACGCCACCAGAAACCAGACGCTTAATGAAATGATGCGCGGACTATTATTCCGCCAGCCGCGAAACATGGTGATAAAAGCGAGGATCACGCCAAGCGGTTGATAGACAGCCAATGAAAAAGCCAATCTGGCAGCTGACACATCAGAAGCGGATACCCAGCCAACAAAAAATGCAGGGATGGATGCAAGTGCTGCACTGATACCATTCGGAACAATAAAGAAGAGCGTACCGGCGACGATGAAGGCAAAAACAAAAGGGATGAAGGATGAAGGGTGAAGGATGAAAGATGAAGGAGTAGCGGCTGATGGCTCTGCACTTCGCAAAGAATTTATGCCTTGCAGGATGGCCCAGGTGATGGCGAGACCAAGAAGGCCAAGCCAGATGGAAGGTCCGCTGAGGAGGGCGAAGGCGGCGAAGATGCCTGCGAGGTTGAGTCTTTTTTGGTTATAAAATCCCCAGGCGAAAAGCAGAAATGTGACTGCAAGAATGGGGCTCGCGGCTTGCCGGGATAGGGAGACCAAGCCCGGGTCGAGAGCAATGAAGAAGGCGAGGAACAGGCTGGAGCGGGGTTTGATTCGTTCAGTAAAGAGCAGAGGGGCGAAGACAAGTAAACTTCCGATTAAGGCGGGGATGAGTCGGGCGAGGAAATCAGTCCCGCCACCGTAGAGGAAGAAGAAGATCGAGGTGAAGAGAATATAAAAGGGATGCGGACTGAGTGCAGGCTTGAGGCCTTGTGCAATGTGCAGGGCTTGCAAGGCGGGCGCAGCTTCCACGTCGGTGAGGGGCATGGCACCAAGTTGGATGAAGCGCAGGGCGACAGCGGTAAAAAATGCCAAGGCGTACAGCCAGCCTTCGTGTTTGAAGTGTCGGTAAGTCATGGGGGCAATTGTAATCGGTTTAAATTGAGTGGGGTTATGGTACTTCGTAAATCACCACGCCGCCTTGTTGAAAGATGGGCTTAAGGTGAAGTTGAAATTTTTCCTGGTTGACCGGCATGGATATATATTCCAGAGTGCCGATATATATATAACGAATATCGTAGCGATCAATAATAGCTTGCACTTCTTCCCAACGGGCGGTGGTGTAGAGCGTGGTCATGTCATCGCGGCGGGAGCCTTGCGGCTCGTAAGTTCCGCGCCACTGCGCTTCGTGACCAGGCCAGCCGATGACCGTTTGCAGACCCGTATGTGCGGAAATGCGGGCATAACCGCTATAGCCATCTCCAACAGCTTCGGCGATGACTCCATCCGGCACGGTACGCAAAAAATCGATGGCGGCGGCTTCATCGGGGTTCTCACGGCGGATGCGGTCAAAGTCATCAAGTGTGAAACCATAGGTTGGTTTGAAATCATTTGTCTTGTTAAGCAAGCCAAATGCCGGGTACAGCAAGCCTGCAAAAATTACCAGACCGATCAATATACGGAAAAGAATATCCTTTAATCCCCGTAAGTTTTGAAATAAATATGCGGTTGCAAATGCGGCGACAAGACTCCATAACATCCATGCCTGATAATAAAATTTAAAGATGGTATTGATGCGATATCCAAACTGGTCACGCAGATAAACAAAATCAGGAACAAGGACAAGGATGGTGCCGAGCGTGAGAAGGAGCAGGGTGAATTGATTGACGATTGATGATTGACGATTGACGACTTGAGGATTTTCAATTTGCAATTTGTGATTATCTGCAAACAAATAGGCGAGCGATGGAATTAAAATTGCAAGCAGGGTGATGAGACTGCCGATGTAGGTTAATCTGCGCAGGGTGGTGGCATTGAAAAATTGACTGGCGGACATGCCTTGCGAAGAAAGGAACATGAATACAAAATCTTTTTCGATAAGAGAGCCGACCCAGCCGATGGCCCAGGAGAGAATCCAGAGCAGGAGGGCAAAGCCGAGGCCGAGGGAGATGCCGAGTTTCCAGTTGGGTTTTCGTTTGGTTGCAGGAGCAAGCTCCTGCACTCCAGACTCCTGCACTCCAAAGTTAACGCCAGAGTAAATAAGATAGGCAAAGATGGGAATTAATAACGTGCCCCACATAACCCAGAGATGAGCGCCGCGGGTGGGATTCATGACGTTTGGCAGGATTCCGCCGGCCTGTGATGAAAAGCCAAGATAAAACGGAAAATATAAAATAACGGAAAGAATGCCGAGCGGCAGGCTAAGCAGAAACAGATCTTCGAGGCGATCCCAGCGCCAGCCGTCTTCACGTGCGCGAGCGAAGACATAGGCCAGGATAATTAATGTGGCGCCGACGAGAATATCCCATGTGTTGAGGAAGGCCAGTCCGCCGATGACGAGGGCGGAGAATAGAAAGCCTGTGTAGCTGATATGCAAACGCGCGCCAAAGATTCTGATCGTGCCGCGAAAACCGCCAAGGAACAGATTCAACGCGACGGCAATTGCCAGTAAACTAAACGGGATGGCAAGCACATGCGGATGCAAATCACCGAGCAGGAAGGAGAAGAAGGGGAATTCATCGATCGCTTCACGATGATTGCCAAGCATGTCGTAATCTTGTACAACACGTGAAGCGCGCCACCACCAGAGATAACGGTCGGGAGTCCACTGGAAAGGTTCGAGCGGAGCAAAGGACAATTCTTTCATGTCCAGCCATTTCCAGAAGACACTGGTGTATTCACCGGTGATCGAATCTTTTACCCAAAATAATCCGCGGCGATGCAAGACTTCAAGCAACGCTTCAAAATTGGCGACGAGCAGCAGGAAGAGCGGAGCGAGGAGAGCATAAGCAGTGGACAGTGGACGGTGGACAGTGGGAGATTCTTCGCCATCAGATCTTTCATCACGGTCTATGGTTTGTCGTCCGTGGTCTGTTGTTGAAAGCAGGTTGTAGACAATTCCATAAGCGCCAAGGGCACCAAGGGCAAAGATGAGCGCGGTCATCAGGTTATGAGCCATGCTGCCGACGATGCCGGATAACCGCGCAAGCATGGCGGTCATCACGTAGCCAAAGTAATAATAAGAAATGCCATAGCCTGAAAGCCACGGGTCTTGAGGTGGAAATGTGGGCGAGCGCAAAATGCCGTTGATGAACGCCAATTCCAACGGCTGCTCGGTGCTGGTCAACGCGGGGTTGGCAGAACGGACAAAGGCGAGGAAGGCGAAGGCAATAAAAAATAAAATTTCAGTAGTGAGAATGAGAGGGAGATTCGATCTGAGAAAATTTACAACTTCTGATCTTCGATTTATGATCGAAAAAATACTTATCCCAACCAGAACAGCGAGCGCCAGCAGGATTCCGCCCATGTCATTTTGTGCGATGCCGAGTGAAGCGAAGAGCCAGAAGACATAGCCCCAGATCAATAGTCCCGCAGTGCGCGCGAGGGTGTACCCTCTATCAGCAAGTGCGGGAAATAAAGTGTGCATCAGCGGAAAAGTTAACCAGCCGAGCAAAGTGATGATGAAGTACCAGGTGATGAATGCGGTCATTGGGGGATATCCAGTAATCAGTTATCAGTTATCAGTGGACAAGCTGCAAGTTAAGATAGTTGTTTAACCATACGGTGATACCCAAGATATTCATTTGGGTGTGAAATTGTTTCAACGATCTGATATCCGAGGCGTTGATATAAGCGCAATGCGTTTTTATTATAAAGCCCAACCACCAAGGCGCATTTTTTCAGAGATACAGACTGTGCTCTCTCTTCGGCAAATGTCATCAATTGTGAGCCAATGCCGCGCCCTTGTGATGCGGCAGAGACACCAAGATTGCTGATGTAATATTCATCTTTTTCAGCTTCCCGTCCGCCGGGGAGAGCGTATCCGCGCCAAAGAAAACGCAAGGCGGGGACCAATCCCATAACCGAAAAAATATTTGGAACCACAGCCAGATTGAGCGAATCAAGTTTTGCGCCTTCACAAACAACCAATGCACCCAACGGTTCGCCATCTGCTTCGGCAATAAAGGTAATTTCAAAACCAAATCGGCCGGCATTGCGAGTGACCATTTTTTTTATAAGTGTATGTGCCGGTTGTTTTGCATTCTCAAAAAGATAGTCTGCCAGTTTGCCCATGGAGAGATAAAGCATGTCCGCGACGAAGGCGGCGTCTTCCGGCCGGGCGGGGCGGATCAATATCTCAGATGAGACGGGAGAAATCATAAAGGGAGAGAATGCCAGTTGCCATCAGGATCAGGCGGAAAGTTAAGCACAGATGCGACTGCGGTTAAGTTGATGGGGCCAAAGATGTGCGGAAATTTATCGGAGTCAGAAATGCCCGGGGCAGGAAGTCCGGCAGGCGGTTCCCACTTAAGCTCGGGCTTGAGTTGTGCTTCGTCGAGTTTCAATAACACGAGGTCAGTGCGCCCGGCATAAAAAGCATTCGCCACATGCAGAACCTGATCTTCAGTGGAGCAATGAATGAAACCTTCGGTTTGCAAACTCGGCGCGCTGTACTCACCGCGTGTTTGCGCTGCGGCCCATTCGCTCTTTGATGTAATGTGCAGGATCATGGCAAGACCTCGTAGATGGTTGTATTCTGATCGTGATAGACCGTCTTCCAGTATTTGCCGTCATATAACTCAAACTTGGCAAAATTATTTAAAGCAGGATCAAGTGACGGATAGATATTTTTTTCAAGCTGACCTACAACAATATATTGAACCTGATATTTTTTCAGAAAGGCGCGCGCAGATTCAAGATCAAGTGTGTTGTAGAACATGCCGATCTCATCCACCCGCTGCTGCACATCTGTGGATGCAAATCCGCGCTGCTGACGTTGATGCCAGTTCCAGCCGACCACACCCGGCAAGCCGGTGTAGATGGTGATGCGTGTACACCAACGATATTCTGAACAGTTGGCTTCCACAATAACAGGAGAGCCTTTTACATTGTCCTGAAGCCAGCGGATGGCGTTGTAGTCTTCGCTCAGTTCCATCGGTTGACCATCCCAGTGCTGGGAATATTTCATAAAGGTCATGCCGTCTAATGTGTGCGGCACTTCTGAATTTAAGCGGTCGCTGATCTTATCGGTTGTAGCGGTAATGGTAAATAAAAATGCGCCTGCCAGTAACGCGTACAAGCCGGTTTGATAGATCGTACGCCAGCGCAAATTCCAAAACGGAAATTCGTTCAACAGCCAGCCAAAGGCGGCGGCGGCGCTGATGGCAAGCAGCATCCAAGCTTGTAAGTACAATTTGAAAACCGTGTTCATGCGGCCAATATCACCGACCAGTACCACCACTTCAACTGCAATGGTTAGGGCAAGCGCTGTGCCAATCATTAACAAAACACCGCGCTTCACATCCGGCATATCGGGGCGCAGAATTAAGATCGCAGCCCAGGCGGCAAGCGGAATCGCCAGCCAGCCAATGCGCACGCTTTCGACGGCCATAAATAAAAGCAGGGCAATGAAAACAGCCAATCCGATCTCGATCAACAGGGCGTAGGCGCGTAGTTTCTTTAAGTTTGAAACAGGCGTGGATGCCATCCACTCGCGGGTTTCCCATGCGAACCAGGCCGTAATGATAAAGAGGAACAAGCCCCATTGCGTGAGATAGGATGAAATGGGTGTATGCGAACCCTTCCACGGGTCTACTGCGCCATAGCCCAAACTGTACCAATAGGTAAAAGGCGAATACAGTAAAGAACCAAGCACATACAATAAACCAACCGCAGCCAAGGCAACCATTGCACGCCCCAGCCCATCGGGTAAATTGAAACGGCCTTTCCATTCAAAATTGCGATAGAGTGTGTAAATCACAGCCAGCGCCGCCAGCGGAAAGAAAGTATATAAATCTCAGGTATTGGTGGGGCGTAACGCGCCAATGACCAACGCGCCAATTCCAAAAGCGGCGACCCACTCAGCGCGCGTCATCTGCGCGCGTGATTTAATAAATGAAACCGACCACGCAATGACAAACAAAGTTAACGGCATGACGATCATATGCGCGTGCATATCGCTGAACAGAAACGTAAAGAGCGGAAATTCCGTGATCGGCTCCACATCATTCGGCGCAGGAATCACACGGCTGGGATTCCAATACCAGTCACCGCGCCCGATCGGCAGCCCCGCGCCCGCGAAAGCCAGCGCCAATCCCTTCACGGCCAGAATCCATTTCTCCACGAAAGTTGCGTCCACCGGCACATTGCCTTGCGGCGCGGCGATTCGTTGAAACCCAAGGAAGATCAATTTGAGCGTGCCAAGATTTCCAAGCAAAATCGTCATCACAGAAGCCGCGAGGCCGGAGATCAGAGATGAATTTTCATCCCTGTCTTTTTCCATCAAATTCCAGCCGATCGTAAACGCGCCAATGGCGATCAACGCGAACCAGGTTGGCAGAATAAAGTTATAAGCGATCGAAGGCACAACGCCCAACAATTTAACCGGCGTGCCGACCAACACAAAACCATAATAGTAATAATTAATATAGCCGCCCGCGTACCACGGATCATAAGGCGGAAAGCTCGTACTCTTCAACACTGCATTGAAATACGAAAAGTCCATTGGCCGCTCGCCGCCCTTCGACGGATGCCACATATCCGAGTTGCCGAGCCGGATCAAAAGATCGATCAGGAAGAAGACAAGAAAGAGGATTTCCACCATCACAAAGAATCTGCGATTGGAATCCCAATCCGCTTTGAACTGCTCTTTGCGCATCAACCATAACCCGATGCCTGCCCCAGCGACAATGACAAACGCCACACTGATGGAGACTCGCGTAAACGGTATACCAACCGAGCCGCCCATCCACGCCAGCCAGGCCAGCAAGACCAAACCCACAATACGCCCAAGCGGATACGCGTACTGACGAATCCCGGGTAAAGCCAGCCGGGCAATCGGATAGGCAAAAAGCCCCAGAACAAAGATAAACAAATACCAGATCAACACCCCCACAAATGGATATTGATTCTGAATCCAATCATAATTAAATAACTCAGACCATGTGCCGCCCGCGCGCTGCTGTGCAAGACGTGTATCCGGCAGCATTAAATCCTTATAATCACCGGCCTGATCTGGCGTAAGCCGAACCACTTTTGATAAATCAACTGTGCCAAGCACAGACTGCACTTTCGCCGCATCAAAATCGTCAGATTTTTTGAAGATAAAAACCTTGGGATGATCGTAAAAAGTAAACGCTTCTTCAGCGGTCCCATCATTGATCACCAGTGGACCAAATGTGGGATAAGTCTCAAACACTTCCACCAATTCAAAACCCAGGCTGCCCTTATATTGTCCGGGCTGCGCGGCATTGTAGCATTTGATAATATCCGCACCCACTGGGCACCCCAACAGTTCACGGTAATACAAAGTGGTCAGCGGATAGCGTTCCGGTATGCGTGTGATCTGCGCGTACTGATGATTGGTCGGGATGATGATGTAGTCAGATTGAGAAAGAGTCTGCACATAACGATTTAGTTTGTCGGCATTGTCATCCCAATAGACTTGTAAATTCAGATCGCCGCGATAGATACCACCAAACGCATCGTACCCGTCAATACGGAAGGGCAGTCCCCAGTCGTAGTCTGTCTCATTGGCAAGGGCAGAGCCGCTGATCACCAGTCCGCTTCCCAAAGTCTCGATCTTCAAAAGATAAGGCTGGTCTTTTACAAGCGTAACTTTGTTATCCAAAGAAAAAGTAACAGAAGGCCCGCGCAAATCTTTTTTGTTATCCAAATCCACCAACTGTGAAGCGCGCGCCAAAACCTCATCCGGTGCGGATGAAGCAGACAGAGTCAACACAATGGTTGAGGGGGGCACATCAAAATCCAGCGCGTGGCCGAAAACGATCTCAGAAACCTGTCCATCATAACGGGGGACAAAGGTGGTCGAAAACACCACTTCGCGCTGAATCACCATGTCACTCGGAATCGGCAAAGGCTGGTTATACACACCACGGTCTGCGGTCTCAATTTCAATATTGACCGGGCCCGGAGCATTTTGGAAAAGCCAGCGTGAAGCGGCAATGCGCGGTTCATCGCGCAAATAAATACTTTGAAACGCAAAAGCCCAGATCGTGGTTGAGATCAACACAACCACGCCAAGCGTGGCGGCAAGAGTGCCGAATAAATTAACCCGATTTTTTGGATTGTTTAATTTGGGAAGTTCAAAAATAAACCAGGCCGCCATCATACACAAAAGCGGATAGACCGGCAGTTGATAACGCATGGTCGGATTAAATTGCATGGACTGCCAGCCGAAGTAAAATGCCGTCCAGCCCCATAACAATAAATGTTTGTACTCCCCTTTAAGAATCCGCCAGCCCATCAGCAAAAATCCCGCCCAGGCCAGAATGCCAAGAGGAAGCCCAAGCCCCCAAACGGTCAGGTTTTGAAACGAGTACAAATGCGTGCGACGCGCCCATTGCAAATTCCAGGGCAGATCAGAGCCGGCGGCCTGTGCGCGCTGTTCGGCAATATTCGCAACCCACTGCGGATTCAGCCCCAGTCCGCTGAATGCGTACGGCTGAAAAATGCGGAAGGAAATGATCGTTGCGATGCCGCCCGCCACCAAACAAATGAGAATTAATTTTAACGCCTCATTGCTTGCATCTTTTTTGACAAAGAAATATCGGATCAAAAAAGCGCACGGCAGCATAAGCGCCAGCGCTGCCGCGTTGATCTTGGAAGCCATCGCCATGCCAAGCGCCAACCCAAACCCGATACTGAGCAGAAAAAGCGGATGAAGCAAAATTCCCAACCCATAGGAACTTGTGCGCGTTGACTGGAATTCCGGCAGCGAACTGTGTGTCTCTGAAGCAATATGCTTCACAAGCATTAACCCTTCGCTTTCCTCTTCCTCCACTTCAGGCTTATATTCCACTGCATCCCGCTCGCCGGATTTCTCCCTATACTCCACGATCAGCATGACGATCCCCAGAGCGAGGAACATGAACATATTTGTAAACAGATCTGTGGTGAAAAAATGAGACTGTTGAATTTGCATCACAGCCAGCGAAGAAAAGGCGGCCGCGAACAAACCGATGCGCCGCCCATACAAACCGGAAACCATTAAATATAAAATAAATATCGTAAACAGGTCAGCCAGCGCAGACATCTCACGTGACAGAAATTTCAACGTCTCAAGATCATCCGCGCCAAAAGCTTCAGCGATAAAACGCGTGATCGTCAGCGGAAACGTCCCATACACAAAGAACGAGTATCCGCTGTTATATGGGTTAAGCGTGGAATTATCCGTGTCAAAATATTCACCAATACCCATCCAGCGTTTTTGATCCTCAGGGCAGGCATCCACAGGCATCAGCGGAATCTCACACGTCTGCGCCCGCAAACTTCCCAGCACACCACTGAGAAACAATTCATCTGGATGCTGGTGATATCCTTCGCCCCACCCCACGCCAGCAAAACGCAAATATCCCGCCATCAGCAGGACAAGAATAAAAAGCAGATCATACAACCATGCGTATTTTTCGTTTTTAAAATTATTCATATTTATTTTTTAGCCGCTTCGCCACAAAACCACGTGGACAAATTACCGCTCGATCCTCAACACCATAAAATCCTTATCAGGATAACTGGAAGTATAGCGGGAGAATACGCCATTCGGGTAGAGAACTTTAAGAGCATTCTCAGTTTCCAGATCGTCCACTCGATACATGATCAGTTTTGGCCCGGGCACATTGAGTGTCTCAGCAAAATTTTCAGGCCAGAGCGCAAAATCACGATTCGGAATCCCCGCCCAAACACCCGGCAAACGCGTATCCACCCAATACGGGAAAGGTACGATCCACACTGAATCGGTCTGACCGTTTTTATCACGAAACTCACTGATCAATCTACCCATCTCAGAAGTATTCCACGCGCCGCCCTTAAAGTTTTCATTAAATTTATTGAAGACAAGATCATAATTTTGAAAAGCGGATGCGGCGAATAAAAGCGCCGTCACCCCATAAGCGACGAAGGCCCGCCTCCCGCTTCGTACCCCGCTCAGGCTTGATACAAACCCGTCGAGAGCCAGCGCGCTGACAATGAATACCGCCACCGCCGCCCCGCCTGTACGATTCAAAGAAGGATTTTCTGCCGGAAAAGCCAGCGAAAGAACAGACGGCATCAACAGCACAGGAATGGAAATCAGCAAAAACAGATCGCGCCAATCAAGCTGACGGATATAACGCACAATTAATAAAAGGATACCGATCACAAACAACGCACCCGCCACCACATCCAAAGCCGGACGCATTGGCACGGAATGCACCCAGATACTTCCATTGTCCCAATTGAACATCAACAAACCGTTCATTAAGTTTGAAAGAAATATCTCCCACGCCGGGCCGGGCAGCGCCGCCTCAGCAGATGTGAGGCGGGTCATGGCGCGATACCCAAAGATATCCGGGTTCGCCAGCAAATAACGCAATAGAGGAAGGAAAACAAAAAGCGAAGTGACCGCAAGAATCACCAGCCACAACAACGCCTGTTGACGATTCTCTTTTGAACGGACATGAATCACATAAATAATAAAGGCTGCCACCACCAGAATGGGAACCATACGAAATGGACTATACCCATGCAAACCAAGTCCCAGAAAAATGCCTGAGAGCAGAAAATCATTTCGGTTCCGGGTACGCAGGCCGCGGATTAAGTAAAAGAGCGTTGGCGCAGTGAAGAGCGGATATAAAGGGAAGCGAAGTCCGATCCGCGAGATCACATTCGGCCAGTAGGCAATTCCAAAAAGAGCAAGCGCAAACAGCCCCACGCGCGAACCGCCATATTCCTTCCCCAATAGATACACATACGGAATTGTCAAAATACCCAACAGCGCCGTGCCAAGCTTGAGGCTCAGAAAGGAAAGCCCCGTGCCGAAAACATTGGCGACAAGCAGAGTCCAGTACATTTGAAAAGCTTCACGGCCGGTATTGCGCGGGAAGAAAATTTTATATTCACCCTGCGAGATGTCATAGACATCCAGTATTTTTTCGGCATGATCGCTGAACGGTTCAGCTGGGACAGAGTCGATCTGGTACAGGCGAAAGAAAATCGTGACGGCAAATACACTGAGAACAAGCGCGCTCCATAACATCTTTTTTGTGCGTGTTTCAGGATTATTTTCCTGTTCGATTTTTGGACGTTTGACCCATAAGCCCCAAAATAGAAAACCGATCGCAAGCAGCCACAGCAAAACATTGACGAGGGTAAATACGCCGCCGCCAAAAAACCAGAAGGCTGTCAACGCCAAAACAATGGACAGTAAAAACGGGATCGTGCGTGTGCTCAGATCATCGGATGTTTGCCAGGTCACAGGCAGGGCAGGCAGATGCCATTCATTTTTGAAATAGGCCCAGATGCAAACCCCTGCCGCGAGGACGTATAAAACAACAGCAATATTTGTCTGACGATTTTGCGGCTCCAATAAAGATTGTGCGCCGAGCGCCAGAAAAAACGCCAGCAGGGAACGCCACGGAAAATAAGAAACGCGCACAGGCTGTTCCGGCATTGGTTCTGACACATAGTGCTGCGCCACTTCATTGACCAAAGCGCGGTCGAGTTCTTCACGACGGCGCGCATCCCACAACGAGCGGATGAAATTAAAGAAGGAACCCCAGTCCTTTGTGACTGATTTATACAAGTCAAGGACGGTGGGTTCCTGAGCTTCCTGGGTTGGATCTTCAAGGGGAGGGATTTGTGAGTTGTTGATCATGGGGTGAGTAATTAATAAATTTCCCGAATACCGCTAGTTCTTGCGGGCCACATAAAATGTATAAGCGCCCTGCGGGTGCTCGGGATTCTCCACGAATTTGCGCAGGAAACGCTCGGTAAAATATAAATTCCAGCGGGTGGGGGATAGGATCCAGCGTTTAAAAATGGAATGTACGATCAAACTCGGCAAGCCAAAATAATGGCCCCATTCTAACACGCGCAAAGCCTGAGGCGAAAAATAATGCCACCAGCGCACGAGCGTAAATCCATTGGCTTCAAGCCGCGCCTGCCAGACGGCAGGATCATCACAATGATGATGGCGTGAAATTTTGTTAAAAAATGCGCGGTATAAATTCCCCAAGGAACGCAGACCGATCGCATCAAACGCATTGCTGACGGAAAGAGTCGGTAGAAAGTTATGGTTTGGCACACAAAACACAAACGGCGCACCAGATTTCAAAACGCGGCCGGTTTCCTTCACCACCTGATCCAAATGCGGAATATGCTCCAGCACCGAGTTTGAAAACGCGGATGCAAAGTATCCATCTGAAAACGGCATTGTGCCGCCATCCGCTTCGACCAGCACATTATATTTTTCGTAAGGCTTCGCCTCGTGGATTGGTCCGTGCCAGGGATCAAGTCCCACATCAATATTATGGTCGAAAGTTAATGCTGCAAAATTTCCGTCACCGCAGCCTACGTCTAAAGTTGGGGAAGGCAGGTCAATATCCTGATAATAGGCGCTTTCCACGGCGCGCAAAAAAGCGCGGAAGTAGGGAAGTCCGCTGAGATGGAGAAAAAGAAAATCTTTATTTTTACGATCACTCATCGTTTCATTAACCTTTGAAATAGTTTTTCGTATTCCTGCGCAACAGAATCAGGATCGTAGGATTTTTTGATCGCATCAATATCACCGCGATGTTGATCCGCATCATCCAACACGCTCAAAATTGATTCTGCCAAAGAAGCAGAATCTCCGATTTTAGAGACTCGTCCCATGCCATGCATCTGGACAGGTCTGCGCACCCCGGGCAGCGCGGACGGAACACTGGGCACACCGTTCAGCATGGCTTCGATCTGCACGAGGCCAAAGGCTTCGGTGGAATTCAGCGAAGGGACGGTTAATACATCGAGGTTGGGATAAAAGGCCGCCATTTGAATGGGGTCAAGATTGCCGAGGAAGGTCCAATGTCCCTGCACTTCAAATTCGCGGATGCGCGGCATGAGCCGGTCTGAATAGGCCTGCTCACCCATCACGTTTTGATAGGTGCCGGCGAATAAGACCTGCGCGTTGGGATATTTCTTTAAAATGATAGGCAGCGCATCGAGTAAAACTTCCACGCCTTTTTCGGCGGCGAGACGGGCGGCCATGCCGATCACGGGTCTGCGTTCTTTTGTGCGATGTGCATCAGCGAAAGCGGAAACAGCCAAAGGCGTAGGAACAGGCAATTCGACGGGAGGCAGGATCGGGGTCAGTTTTGATGCGTAGCGTGAGAGGTAGGGAGAATTATCAGCGTAGTCTTGTGTATAGGTCACGATGTGATTCGCGAGACGTCCCGCCATGTTGTTTTGAAAATCCACAACAAAATTGACGAGACGATTAAACCAGGTGCGAGTCAGAAACAGATCGCAGTGATAGGTGAGCACAACCGGTTTGCCGAATAAGCGCGCACGAAATGCAACGCCGGGCGCATCAAATTGTGGAAGATGCAACTGCACCACATCATGCTGCGCGACCAATTTGGTGGCGACAAATCCAAAAGTTGGGGCAAGCACGCCCTTGCTGACCCGTGCCGCAACCGGCACACGAATGACTTTTACGCCATCCATCATTTCTTCGCGCGGAAGAGACGGGTCGTATTGGGTGGTCATCACAGTCACTTGATGGCCGCGTTGGACGAAGGCACGCGCAAGGCGCTCTGCGTAAATGGTGAGTCCGCTAGTGTGCGGACGGTAGTAGGTAAGTACAGTGAGTATTTTCATAGAGCCAGAAGATTATAATAGATTAAGAATGGGCGGATGAGTTGCAAAACCCGGATATTATTTTTCGGCCTTGAAGTAAAACATCTGCGATGGAAGCGGAACTTTGATGTTCTGGCTCTCGAAGGCTTCCTTCACTTTAACCAGCGCGGCATCCTTGGCGAATTCCACCTTGATCACAGAAGTATTGACCCAGAAGGAGGCAGTCAACTCGATGGATGAATTTCCGAAATTGGTAAAGTTGATCTCCGGCGCGGGAGTGATCACATACCCGGGCACATCTTTCATCACCGATTGCAAAACAGCACGCACCTGCTCAGGGCTGGTCCCATACGCTACCACGAGCGGAAGCTCCACACGGCGGCGATTGGAACGGGTGTAATTGATAATGACATGCGAAAGCACATCAGCATTGGGCAGAATCGCAATGCGTCCATCGAGGGTTCGCATTTCGGTTGTCCGCAGGTCAATCTTCAAGACCACGCCATCGAAATTCAAAACATTGATCTCATCACCAACTTTGAACGGCTGCTGCATCAACAGAATGATGCCCGAGACGAAATTCTGCATCACATTTTGAAGCGCAAAGCCAACCGTAAAACCGATGATCCCCAACCCCGTGATAAAGGCGGTCACATTGAAAAATCTTTGCAAGGCCGTGATCACACCAAAAATAATGATCGTCCAGCGCAAAATGTCAGACAGAAGATCGGTCACACCGGAGACAGTCTTGCGCTTGACCAGAACTCTCTTCAACACATTGCTTATTACCCGCGCAAAATACAAGCTAAGGACAAAGATCGCCAAAGCCGTAATAATATTTGGAAGAGCCAGAACCGCCCGCTCTACAAGAGTAAAAAGATATTGCTGCATAAGGATTTACTCCGAAAAATAAAATAAAAGCAGGCAGATTATACCCGCGGGGATGAAAATAAAAATCCGAGGCTCTCGCCTCGGATTTTTCCTAAAACAAGTTTTTGTTTTCCATTACCCATGCATGTAATTTTTGCACACCTGCTTCCACGTTGATCTTTGGCGCCCAGCCCAGTTCCTTCGCCGCCTTGCTGATATCGGCATAGAACACACGCTGGTCACCGGGGCGCCAGTCACCGCGCGCCACTTCGATCGTATCGCCAATTAATTTCTCAAGCTTCGGCCCAAACTCAGACCAGATCGACATCACATTTTCAGGTCCGCCGCCGAGGTTATAAACCTGCCCGGCAGAGATATTTATCTTTTCAATTGCGAGATCATAGGCATTCAACAGATCATCCACATATAAAATATCGCGCACCTGTTTACCGTCACCATAAATGGTAATGTTGCGTCGCATCTCAGCGGCGATGATAAACCACGCCACCCAGCCCTGATCTTCAATACCAAACTGGCGCGGACCATAAATACAGCTCTGGCGCATCACCACCGTGGGCAGATCATACATGCGCGCATAATCACGCACATATTGATCGCCGGTGCCCTTCGAGCATCCATACGGCGAATGAAAATCCAAAGGCTGTGATTCAGGACAGCCATTCACCAGATCCTTGTAACGCCAGCGCGTGGCTTCTTCAAACAACTCAACATCTTCCATGCCGCCATACACCTTATTGGTGGAAGCATAAACAAAGATCGGATTTCTACCCGAAAGCCGCGCCGCCTCAAGCACATTAAATGTACCCAACGCATTGCACTCAAAATCATCACGCGGATTAATAACCGACGTGGTCACCGCAACCTGTCCCGCCAAATGCACGATCACATCGGACTGTTTGGCTGATTCAGCGATCCTATCGGCATCGCGTACGTCCCCAACAATCACCTCGAAGGCGCTCTCCCCAAATTCCTGCTTCAACCATTCGAGATTACGCGGCGCACCTGCCCGTGCAAAATTATCATAAATAGTAACCTTCTCACCACGCTTCAACAAACGATGAACATAGTTCGAACCAATAAAGCCCGCGCCGCCAGTCACAAGATAGTTTTTGGTCATGATTAATTTACCTCGTCAGGATTTGCTGCATTTTGTTTGTTTCTCATATTCATAAGTTGCTGATAGACACCTGAAAGGGTCTGCCCTTCGCGCATTAGCCCAATGGTACCAAGCACACCGCTGTTTAGATAATTATATAAACGGGCAGTCAATGCCACCGCCAACGACGTGGATTGATCTTTTGTAAACACGAACAAGGCCGCACTGACCGCGCCTTCAAAAGTCCCCACGCCGCCCGGCAAGGCAGGGATGGCTCCGCCTAAAGCAGCCGCGCTCAAGATGAACAAAGTCCACTCGGGCTGCGCCTGCGGAAAGAAAGCCAGCGTGATCAAATAATAGGCAACAAGCGCAATAAACCAGTTGAAGCTCATCCACAATAAAAAGCGGATGAAGAGCCAGCCGTCCGTCAACACGCCCAGACCTTCAAAAAACGACTCGAGGAAACTTCCGCCAAATTTTTGAAGAAAAGGCCAGCGCACACTTAGTTTATGAAAGGTATCCAAAGCCCATTTATTATTGCGAGCCAGCACATACATCATCACGAGACCAAAAATAACCACGCCGCCCACGATGTACCCGATCCGTTCGGAGTCCTGCGAATCTGCCATATAGGGCAGAGCCGCCAGAAGAAACGCGGCAGCAAAGGCCAGGTCAACAACTCGTTCAATGATAATGGTAGGTAATATTTCGCTAAAGGTCATCCCCGATTTGCGGCTGAGAAGAAAGGCGCGCCCAACTTCGCCGAGGCGAAATGGCAAAAATGTATTAAGTAAATATCCCTCACTGGCCGCGAAGAGTACATCCACATATTTTGGTTTGTCGCGCAGCAAAGTCTGCCAGACCTTTGCACGCACGAACATCCACAAAAATGACAAAATTATCGAGCCTGATAAAATGCGATAATTGGCATTCTGGATCGCGCTCCACATGGTTTGGAAATCGACAAAATACAGGATGGCCGCGATCAAGGCAATGCTGACCAAAGCGCCGGGGATCAAACGTTTTATATCTTTCATATTTTTCACCAGAAAATAATTGTAGGGG
Source organism: Candidatus Villigracilis proximus (assembly GCA_016715195.1). Lineage (GTDB taxonomy): Bacteria > Chloroflexota > Anaerolineae > Anaerolineales > Villigracilaceae > Villigracilis > Villigracilis proximus. The sequence continues at coordinate 20,554 of JADKBB010000021.1, read as the reverse complement.
CGGAGCTGAGCAGCAACCGCCCCTACAATTACACCATAATTTTAAATTTGCGTTATATACAAAAAGGGCGACCACAAGGGTCGCCCCAACGTATTAATCGTCATCCAATTTCAAAACGGCCATGAATGCGTCCTGCGGAATTTCCACATTACCGACCATCTTCAAACGCTTCTTGCCTTTTTTCTGTTTCTCAAGCAATTTCTTCTTACGTGAAATATCACCGCCGTAACATTTCGCGAGCACATCCTTGCGCGTGGCTTTGACATTCGCGCGCGAGATGATGCGTCCGCCGGATGCGGCTTGCATGGCCACATCAAATAACTGGCGAGGAATTAGATCCTTGAGTTTAGTGATGAGACGCTGTCCCTTATGGAACGCATCCTTCTCGTGGACAATTGCCGCGAGCGCATCGAGAGGATCGCCGTTGACGAGGATCTCCAATTTCTGTAATTTATCGACGCGATATTCAAGGAACTGATAATCAAGCGAAGCGTAGCCTTTGGTACGTGACTTCAACGAGTCAAAGAAATCGATAATGATCTCGGAGAGCGGGATCTCAAAATCAAGCTGCACACGATGCGGCGCAGGATATTCCTGTTTCTTGAAAATGCCACGGCGCTTGGTGACCAATTCCATGATCGGACCGTAATAATCAGTAGGCGTGATGATCTCAATATTCATCCACGGCTCACGCACTTCGACGATCTTGCTCGGGTCGGGCAATTCGGCGGGCGAGTCAATGGTAATGACTTCATCGTTGATCATCAACACTTCGTATTCCACCGAAGGCGCAGTGAAGAGCACATCCAGATCATATTCGCGTTCGATGCGTTCCTGAATGATTTCCATGTGGAACAAACCAAGAAAGCCGGCGCGGAAACCAAAGCCCAAGGCCTGCGAGGTTTCAGGTTGGAAGGTTAATGAAGCGTCGTTGAGTTGCAATTTATCGAGAGACTCGCGCAGGGTGGTGTAATCATCCGCTTCAACGGGATAGATACCGGCAAAGACCATCGGCTTGGGAATGTGATAACCGGGCAAAGGTTCTTCAGCCGGCGCAGATGCGAGTGTGATCGTATCGCCCACGCGGCACTCATGCACGGTCTTGAATCCGGTGGCGATGTAACCGACTTCACCGGAGCCGAGCATTTCCACAGGCTGCATCTTCGGCACAAAGATACCGATCTCAACCGGGCGCAGATCCAGTTTGGTAGCCAACATGCGCAGCACATCGGTGGATTTGATCCTGCCTTCCATGATACGCACATACGCGATCACGCCTTTATATGAATCATAATGCGCGTCAAAGATCAACGCGCGGACGGGTTTGTTATCCACATCCTGCGGAGGCGGCACACGTTCAACGATCGCTTCGAGGATTTGATCAATGTTGATGCCTTCCTTGGCGGAGACGCAAAGCACCGATTCAGGATCGACCCCAAGCAGGCTGCCTACATCTTCGGCAACTTCGTCGGGACGGGCTGAGGGGAGATCAATTTTGTTGATAACAGGAACAATTGTCAGGTCGGCATCGAGCGCCTGATAAAGATTCGCAAGAGTCTGGGCTTCGATCCCCTGAGTCGCATCCACCACCAGAATCGCGCCTTCGCAGGCTTTTAGCGCGCGGCTGACTTCGTAGCCGAAGTCGACATGCCCGGGCGTGTCGATCAGGTTCATCTCATAGCGTTGATTGGCTTTTGATGTGTAAAACATGCGGACAGCCGAGGACTTGATCGTGACGCCTTTTTCGCGTTCGAGGTCCATGCTGTCGAGCGCCTGTTCGGTCATGTCGCGGTCAGAGATCGCGCCTGTTAATTGAAGCAGGCGGTCTGCAAGCGTGGATTTGCCATGATCAACATGGGCAATAATACAGAAGTTACGGATATGGTCAGTCATATTACTTTTGGGTATTCTCTCTTTTAAAAACTCGAATGCAAACATGACAGGTTCTTAATGAAATTTATTGAATTGCCATGGTTGCGGGGCAAAGTATACCCGATTAAAAAGTGACCGCCGCCTTTATCATCAGGCGGCGGTTGTCTCTCGTTTATTCCTACTTCTTCGCGGGGAACCAGCGTTTTGCGTCGCGCATGTTCCTGAAAAACACAAACCCTGTCACGGCTATGCCGATCAAATAAATATATTCTGCAACATTGACAAAGTTGTAGGGAATGGTGTTTATGTCAATGCCTGCATCAACGATCTCACTGACAATCCTGCCATCCAGGACTTTCTGCCAATACGTCAGGCCCCACATGACAACAACACCCAAAAGGATCTGCCACAAACTGGAGAACAGACCTTTTCGGCTGGTTAATCCTTTCACCATTAAATAGGCAAGCCCGCCGAACAGAAGCATATTCGCCCCAAGTTCAACATAGTCGGAAGGGATCAGGTCGATCGGGGGAGTCAGTAAATAGCTTATTGAAGAACCGATATTAACCACGGTCAGGAAAAGGATAAAGTAGTAAATCGCGGTGATCAACGGCGAATATACTGTTTGAGAACTAACCGGTCTCATGCCCAACGCTTTAAGCAGTTCCTTTGGGTTGGGCAGCAACTGGGCGATCACATCCAACCCGCGCACGCCGGGACGGAAATCGATCCACTGGATGCGGGACAAGGCCTTCGAGATGTCGTTGTTCGTTTGAATCAGAATGGGAAAAAGCATTTGTTTTTCCGAATCAGCTTCCGTGTCCGATTTGAAGCGGGAGATCAGCGCAAAGACCGCCTTCGCTTCCTGAATCGTATTCACCTGTGGGTGTCCGTATTTCTTCAAGGTCGCGATCAGATCCTCAGCGATCACGCGGTCTTGAACGGCATAATCCACATAAAAGGGAATCGGGGTGGGGTTTGAAATCTTCGGGTCGTGCGGATTGATATATTTCGGGATGATGGCTTCCGGCTTTCCCCAACGCTGCATGGCAGGAGTGCGCAGGATGAACAGCAGGATCAGCCCATACATGATGCCCGACCACACAACAACATCCAATGTCGGGTCTTCATATACCACTAAAGAAAGCACGGATGCAACCGGTAATGCCAGCAAGGCGGTTTGCACATGTGTAAAATCGAAATTTCGTTTGTATATTCTGTAGGGAAGTGGGAATAAAATCCATGGGATGAATAAAGTCCAGTATTCAGAAAGCGATAACAATGCCACCAGTGCGCTCACCAGGATGGCAACCCACACGATCCACGGCGCCTTGAAGCCTGTTTCAGGGACAGGGTGTTCTTCCTGAATCGGCTGCTTCAATTGGGAAAATAATTCTGCCAGCCCCGCTTTATAACTGCCGCGAAAATCCACCCATTCGTATTGTTCCAGTTCTTTGGGCAAATCCACGGCTTCAAAGATCAAAAGAATGACTCGCTTCTTTGTTTCCAAAAAATGACGCCATTCCAGCGCCACATATTCCGAAGCGATTGCAGCCTTGGATACCACAAGCAGAACGGTATCCGCCTCAGTCAGACCTTTATCGATCTGCACATTCCATGGACTACCCGGGATCAAGGCGCGGTAATCCAGCCAAACATCGTAATTCTCACCTTCAAGTTTACTGACCAGATCGTCAACAAACCCAAGTTCGCGGCGTGAATAGCTCATAAAAATCTTTGAAGTCATAAATTTCTCCTCTTAACCGTAATATTAGACTCAACACACTGCTATTGGCTTCGTTTCGTTTACGGCAATCACAAAAAAATGACCAGCCGTTTTCACAAACACTGATTCGCATGTTAAAAAGCCTTAAATACCCCAAGCTGCCACCATGCGGGTAAACCCAATGCCCTTGCCGCGAATTTCGCTAATTTGCACAGATTTTAAAAATTATAGACCATCTGTGAAATTCATGGCAAAAAAGAAGATGCCGATCATCTTTGTTTCAAGATGGCAGGTTGGGTTAAATAGCACAAAAGGGTGGATGTCGCTTTCGATTGGAAATGAGTAAAATATAGCAACCTCATTCGAGATAATCCGTAATTAATGTTGTGCGCAATTTGGCGTACAAGGAGAAAAAATGACTGTACTGGTTTTTGTGGGTTATGTAGTGTTTGGAATTCTATTTCTCATCATGCTATCAGGGATTCGATTCATTCCCAACAACCGAATCGGCGTGATCGAGAAACGATTCAGCGGTAAAGGCTCTGTAAAATCCGGTTTTATTGCGATGAACGGTGAAGCTGGTTACCAGCCGCGGATTTTGCGCGGTGGTCTGCACTATCTGATGCCAATTCAGTATGTTGTGCATATGATGCCGTTGGTGACCATCTCCCAGGGCAAGATCGGTTACGTCTTCGCGCGTGACGGCAAGCAATTGGACCCGGCACAGGTGCTGGCATCCAACGCAGTAGTCACTGATTTTCAGGATGTGGAAGGCTTTCTAAAGAACGGCGGACAGCGTGGTCCACAGCGCCGAATTTTGCGTGAAGGTACTTATGCGTTCAACCTGGTGCAGTTCATCGTCATCACCGAGGAGCGCATTTACACACTGGCATTAAGCAAGGAAGAAGGCGATACGATTCGCGGCATGGCACAAGTGATCGCGGAGCGCGGCGGTTTCCGTCCCGTGGTTATCAAGGATACTGACGATACCATTGGCGTTGTCACCATTCATGACGGCCCATCTCTTGGACAGGGCGAGATCATTGCACCAGTGGTCGGTGATGAACCTGCACAAGCCGATACCTATCACAACAAATTTCAGGATGCCGATAACTTCCTGCGCGCCGGCGGCCTACGCGGACGTCAGTTACAGGTATTGGTGGAAGGCACCTATTACGTCAACCGTTTGTTCGGCACCATTGAAATGATCCCCAAGACGGTGATCGAAGTTGGTAATGTAGGCGTGGTTGTCTCATACACCGGCGCCATGGGCGCAGACCTTTCAGGCAAAGACTATCGTCACGGCGAATTGGCTTCCAAAGGCAACCGTGGTATTTGGAGCGAACCGCTTCTGCCCGGCAAGTATGCCTTTAACACGTATGCGGGTAAGATCATTTCGGTTCCGACGACCAACTTTATCTTAAAGTGGATCCGCGCGGATGTCGGCGCACACAAGTTCGATGAGAATCTAACCGAAGTCTCACTCATCACAAAGGATGCGTTCGAGCCGTCCCTGCCGCTTTCGGTGGTTGTCCACATTGACTATCAAAAGGCTCCGCTTGTCATTCAACGTTTTGGCGATATCAAAAAACTGGTGGAACAAACCCTCGACCCGATGGTTTCCGCCTACTTCAAGAACGTCGGTCAGACACGCACATTGATTCAACTCTTGCAGGAACGCAGCACCATTCAACAGCAATCCAGCCTTGAGATGAAGGAAAAGTTTGAGCATTACAACCTTGAGTTGGAAGAAGTGCTGATCGGCACGCCTTCTTCACCCGAAGGTGACACACAAATTGAAACCATTCTTAATCAATTGCGCTCACGTCAGGTGGCGACCGAACAGGTCGAAACCTACGCCCAGCAGGAAAAAGCGTCCATCAAGGAACGCGAGTTAAAAGAAGCTCAATCACGCGCACAAATGCAAACGAGATTGACCGAAGCCGAGTTGAACATCAACATCCAGACAGATCAGGGTAAGGCTGAGTATCAACGCTCCCTGCAACAGGCGCAGCAGATCCGCGCGCTGGCTGAAGCGGAAGCTGAAAAGATCGCGCGTATTGGTATCGCGCAGGCTCTCGCCACCGAAGAACAAGTCCGTGCTTATGGCGGCCCGCAATTCCAGGTGACACAGCAGGTGCTCAACCGTTTCTCGGAAGCCATTCAATCCTCCGGCGTGGACGTTGTGCCGCGTGTGGTTGTTGGCGGCAACAACAACGGCGAAGGCGGAACCTCCGGCAACAGCAATGTGATGGAAGGCCTGCTGACCATGCTATTGTCAGACCGTTTCAGCGCCATGGCGGAAGAATCCACGAAAGCCCAGCGTTCGCCTGAAGCGGATGCTCTGCGCGAGCAGATCCGCAAGGATATGGAAAAGAAGAAGTAACAATAACAAAAAACGGACTGGCCGGTACCGGCCAGTCCGTTTTTTGTTGCATGTTCTTTGCAAACGCCTTATTTTTTTATTTCATCCATCTGCCTAAACACCTTCAAAAATGCTACAATAAAAAATATGAAAATATCAACCTACTCCAAAAACACTCTTGCATTCATGCTCGTGGTAATTGGCATATTGATCGGAGTCACCTTATCTGTGATGTCCACCTGGGCAGATTTTGAGGCCGCATTCTATGGATTTGCCAAACAAGCCAAATCTCCGCTTCCAGGGCTAAGCTGCCCGATCTTGATGACAAGCAATGAAAGCCAAACGATTACGATCAAAATCACCAATCAAACCAGTGAAAAGATCTCACCCTCTGTAAAAATGGAGAGAAGCACCCCTCTTGCTCCAGACACAACCTTTGAATTTATTGAACTTGCGCCAAACGAATCGCGATCGTTCACGTGGACGATCGGCCCGGAGAATATAGATCTGGGACAATTCATCTTCGCAAAAGTACTGGTCTATTCCGCCTATCCCATGCCAGACCAGGAAAACACATGCGGCATGTTTATTTTACCGATACGCGGCAGCGGCACATGGATATTGATCATTACATCCATTATCAGCATTCTAAGCTTAATCAGCGGAGCGTATCTGCTCTACAAGAGCGACATACCCGTAAAACAAACACGATCTGCAATCTTTCTGGCAGCCGTTGTACTGCTAAATCTGGCGGTCAGTTTTACTGGTTTATGGATACAGTCCATCGGCCTGCTTGCGATCACAACCCTGATGGTTTTCATCATATTCAGTTTACAGCTTAGGCAAAACACTTAAAAATCCAGGTTGCGACCTTGTAGAATTTGCGCAAGTTTTAATGCTAAGGCGCAGAGTCGCAAAGGAAAAAGCAATGGAATCTTAGTGTCTCCCGCCACTACCGTCCCCGAAGTGAAACGAGTGGGAGGGCGGTGTTGCGACTTTGCGTTAAGAATCCCGGCTAAAAGCGACTCTAAAAATGATGGTATCAACTTAAGTTAAAAATAAAAACCGCCATCAAAAAAGATGGCGGCTTTTTTTTACTTCACCAAATTTCTCAAAACCGTATGCAGGATACCGCCGTTGCGATAGTAATTCACCTCAACATCTGTATTCAGCAACACGGTCGCTTTGAATTCAACAATTTTTCCATCAGCCTTCTGCGCCTTAACCGTAACCTCGCTTTGCGGCTTGATCTGGTCATTGACGCCTTCAATGGTAAACACTTCGCTTCCATCCAGACCGAGGGACTCGGCATTTTGTCCCTGAATGAATCTCAGCGGAAGCACACCCATGCCCACCAGGTTGGAGCGGTGAATGCGCTCGAACGACTCAGCAATGACCGCCTTCACACCTTGCAGCATCGGGCCCTTCGCGGCCCAGTCACGGCTGGAGCCGGTGCCATATTCCTTGCCTGCCAGAATAATACTTGGCACGCCTTCGCTTTGATATTTCATGGCCGCATCAAAAATGGACATCACTTCACCGGTTGTGTGATGTTTGGTCCAGTTGCCTTCCTTGGGCGCGACCAGTTGATTCTTCAAGCGGATATTCGCGAACGTGCCGCGTGCCATCACCTGATCATTCCCACGGCGCGCGCCATACGAGTTGAAGTATGTGGGCGCCACATCATGTTCCTGCAAAAACTTCCCAGCCGGACTGTCTGTGGCGATGTTACCAGCGGGTGAAATGTGATCGGTGGTGATCGAGTCGCCGAACATGCCCAATACGCGGGCTGATTGAATTCCCTTTACAGCGCCCACTTCCATTGTGATGCTTTGGAAATACGGAGGATGATGGATGTAAGTTGAGTTTTCATCCCATGCATACAAATCACCTTCCACAACCTTGACCTCTTTCCACATATCGGAACCGGCAAATACATCTGCATATTTGGCTTTGAACATTTCCGCTTTGACATTGGAATCAATCGCTTCGCTGATTTCCTGTTGGCTGGGCCATAGATCTTTGAGATATACAGGCTGATTGTTTTTGTCTGTGCCAAGCGCATCGTTATTCAAGTCAATATCCACTGTGCCGGCGAGCGCATATGCAACCACCAATGGAGGTGACGCAAGATAATTGGCTTTCACCAGCGGATGCACGCGGCCTTCAAAGTTACGATTGCCGGAAATCACCGCAGCCGCAACAAGATCACTGCCGGTAACGGCTTTGGCAACTTCACCGGGCAGCGGGCCAGAATTGCCGATACAGGTTGTGCAGCCATACGCGATAACATTGAATCCAAGTTTGGAAAGCGGCTCAATCAAGCCGGCGTTTTGGAGATACTCAGTCACAACCAGTGAACCGGGCGCGAGAGAAGTCTTGACATACGGCTTCACATTCAAGCCTTTTTCAACGGCCTTCTTTGCGACAAGTCCGGCCGCGATCATGACAGACGGGTTGGATGTATTCGTGCAGGAGGTGATGGCTGCGATCACGATTGCGCCATGCTTCATAACCTGTGCGCCGCCATTCGTGCCAAAAACAGCTTCGCGAGTCAAGGCTTCTTCAGAAAGTTCATAACCACGATCTTTAACCGGGGCGGTTAATGCCTTTCGAAATGTATCCTGCATATCGGTCAGCGCGACGCGGTCTTGCGGTCGCTTGGGACCTGCCAAAGATGGAACAACAGAAGCAAGGTCGAGTTCGAGCATGTCTGTATATTCAGGCTCAGGCATACCGGCTTCGTGGAAGAGTCCCTGGGCGCGCATATAGGCTTCGGTGCGGGCAACGGTTTCTTCGGAGCGACCCGTTAGACGCATGTAGCGCAGCGTCTCTTCATCCACAGGGAAGTAGCCCATTGTGGCGCCATATTCAGGAGCCATGTTCGCAATCGTGGCGCGATCCGTCAACGACATGTGACTGAGACCTTCGCCATAGAATTCAACAAATTTATCGACCACACCTTTTTTGCGCAGCATTTGTGTAACGGTCAACACGAGATCAGTAGCGGTGACACCTTCGCTGAGTTTGCCATAAAGTTTGAAACCGATCACATCGGGCAGCAGCATATCCATCGGCTGGCCGAGCATAACGGCTTCGGCTTCGATACCGCCCACGCCCCAGCCAACAACGCCGAGGCCGTTGATCATGGTGGTGTGTGAGTCTGTGCCAACAACCGTATCAGGGAAGGCCAGCACATCATTGCCGTCAATTTTGGTCATGACGACTTCGGCAAGATTTTCAAGATTGACCTGATGCACAATGCCGGTCATGGGCGGCACAACGCGGAAATTACTAAAGGCTTTTTGTCCCCATTTGAGGAACTCATAACGTTCGCGATTGCGCAGAAATTCCATTTCGGTGTTGCGATTAAGGGCATCGGTTGTGGCGAAGAAATCAACCTGCACCGAGTGATCGATGACCAGATCCACCGGCACCAGCGGATTAATTTTCTTCGGGTCGCCGCCCAAACGGGCAACTGCCGAACGCATGGCGGCCAGATCAACGACTGCGGGCACACCCGTGAAATCCTGCATGACCACGCGGCCGGGCAGGAAAGGAATACCGGGGCGCGCGCCTTTGGGAGTCCACGCGGCGATGTTTTTCACATCGTCCTGTGTGATCTCATTATCATTGCATTGACGAAGAGCGGCTTCAAGCACGATACGGATCGAGAAAGGCAGTTTACTTAAATTAACGAGACCGGCCTTTTCCAATGCATCGAGACGAAAAATGATGTATTGCTTTTTTCCCACGGTCAATACATCACGGGACTTAAATAGGTCTTGCATGGTACTACTCCTTTGGTGATGAGGGTTTCGATAAAGGACAGGCGCAAGGCCTGTCCTTACTCACACCACAACTACGAAGAACCCAAAGGAGCGCCTTTGATATCCTTGCCTGGAATGTGGTGGGGTTTACATGATCGCTGTATCTTGAGCGCAGCCCAATGACAGGCTCAAGAGAAAATCCAAACATTTAATATACTTATCATAAAGCCCTTCGACCATCTTTCTCGAAGAGCATTCTTCAAACTTGATTCACACGCAAAAACTACAATTTCAATTCCTGCGTGATCGACTCAACGAGCGTTACCTTTTCAATTTCATCTAGAAATGAAGTCTGTGCCGCGAGCAGGATACTTTGCTTCAATTTCTCAAGCGGCACTTTTAATTCTTCGCAGGTATGCTGATACTCATGGGTCAGTGTAATGCGTGAAACACTCGGGTCATCGGTGTTGACAGTCACATTCAACCCCGCCGCCATCATGCGCGGCAGTGGATGTTCCGGCAGAGACTTCACCACACCCGATTGATAATTACTGGTTACACAAACTTCAAAGACCGTGCCGCGCTCGCGCGCCAGCGCAGTGACATATTCATCTTCCAGCACGCGCACCCCATGACCGATCCGCTCGGCGTTTAGATTCTCAAGCGCATCGCGCACATTTCCCGCGCCGCCCCATTCGCCTGCGTGAATGGTCACATGCAGCCCCGATTGTCTTGCTTCTTTAAAAATCCCATGAAACGCATCGGATTTAAATTCTGCTTCATTGCCTGCAAGATCAAGCCCAACCAGTCCATCTTTAATATGTTCAGCCGCGAGCCAGGCCACCTGCTCGGCCAGTTCGGGGCTTTCATGCCGGTTGACCGAAGCGATCAACCCGACCTTCATCCTATATTTCTTCGCCGCATTCTGCGCACTGGTGATGACCCAATCCATCACATCATGCAAAGGGAATCCTTCTGCGCGGCTGAGCGCAACGGGTGTAAAACGCAGTTCCAGATAGCGGATATTATCAAGCGCCGCATCTTCAACCGCCTCGCGCGTAACACGATCTATGACATCAGGAGATCTATAAAAAAGCCTGAGTGTTTTAAATTTATCCAGGAAATTACTAAAGGTCATCGGGTCCTGGTCCTGCACCTGCACCAGCCCGCTGAGATTAAACATACTAACCGGAACCGTCACCCCATGCTGACGTGCAATATCCAGCATGGTTGTCAAACGCAAAGAACCTTCAAGATGGCGGTGTAACTCCACCTTGGGAAGGGAAAAAAATTTATTGAACGGAGCAGTTTCGTCGCGTGCCAATCTGCCTCTGTCACTTGCCGCATAAATTACCAAAGGGACTAAAAATCACGAGTAAAAAATTTCGTGGCCTTTATGCAGCGGTCAGTAAAATTTAGTGACGCTTTCTTTTCTTCTTGTTTATACCGCCAACCTGAACCTGCTGTGTCTGTTCAACGACCGGCGCAGGCGCTTCACTTTCAGAATTATCGACCAGTGTAATTTCCACGCGCCGCGGTCTCGCCGCAAAAGCGCGCCCGATCACCAATCCACGCACATCTTCGAGCAATTGCTGGAACATCTCCGAAGCACGTCCTTTATATTGTACCAGCGGGTCACGTTGGGCGTAAGCCTCAAGCCCGATCGACACGCGCAAGGCTTCAACTTTTGTGAGATATTCCACCCACAACTCGCTGAACGCGCTCAACAACAATTGACGATGGACATCATTGAGGACATATTTCCCGATCGACTCGACCAACAGCGCGCGGTCTGACTCACTGAGAGTTGATATCGTCTCGTTGAGCCGATTCTCCCCGAATCCTTCAACACGGCTCAGGATACGCGCGGCAGGACCAAAATCCGCCAGCCGGGTTGCATTCTGACTCAGCCGCGCAAACTCACTCTGACCCCAGGTGGTGCGCAAAACATTTTCAGCAGCTTCAAGATGCGCCATTACATCTTCCACCACATCCTGCGCTTCACGGTTATCCATCAACTGAGCGGCCAGGAAAATATAGGCGAAACGGGTGTACCCCTGTTTGACCTGTTTATGAGTCTTCTGATCAAACGCGGCACGCACGCCTTGCGAAAGAGTCAAAAGTAAACGCAATTTGGCTGCATCACTTTCCACAGACTCACGCTGGAGAAAAGCGTCAAGGTCCCGTTCGACCTGCGCATTCAAGCGTTCACGTTTATGCGCCAGTCCTTCACGCGCCGTATTCAGAATCACCTCATCAAGCTCATCCCAATCGGCGGGCAAAGGTGTCGCCCAGCTTAATTGTTCGCCGACCCGGTTTTGGATCGCACCGATCAGCCGTTTGGCATTCAATTCGGTCAACTGCTGCGAGACCAGATCCTGAATATCTTCCTTCACGCTTTCAGGGTCATCGCCCAAAGCACGCATCATTTCATTGTTAAGTTTCAGCGGCAAGCGGACAAGCGCGGCAAGCTCTTCCACGATCTTTTGCGGACGGGGTGTTTCCTCCATGCCGCGCAGGCCTTCAAAATAGGCATCGATCGAATCATCACGCTCGTTCGTTTGTGTTTCAAAAGACTCGCGTGTTTTCTCAACCAAAGATTCGATCGCGCGCAAATTATGTTCGCCTTCCGTATCAATGGCACGGGAAACGACATTTAATGTTAAACGTTTCAGGCTATCGGCATCACCCTGCAATTCTTTCAAAATCAGTTTATAGCCATAGGACGGATAAACGCCATCTACAGCCTCAAAGGGAGGCTGAACCTGTTCGAGCCACGCCAGCAATTTCCACGGGCCTTCTTCATCCGCCAAACCCATATCCACGCGTTTTTCCACTTCGTTTTGAAGCATGTCCGCCACATCTTCGCTCAGGTCTTCCTTAACGAAAATACGGTCGCGTTGATTGTAGATCTGCGAGCGCTGTTTATTGAGTACATCGTCATATTCAAGCAAATGCTTGCGCACATCAAAGTTCGCACCTTCGACGCGGGTCTGTGAACCTTCAATGATGTTACTCACAAGACGCACTTCCAGCGGAAGTGAATCATCCACCTTAAGGCGTTCCATCAGCCCGCCGACCTGGTCGCCGCCGAACATGCGCATCAGATCATCCTGCAATGAAAGATAAAAACGGGATGAACCCGGGTCACCCTGACGGGCGGCGCGTCCGCGTAACTGATTATCGATACGGCGGGCTTCGTGGCGCTCGGAACCGATGACATGCAAACCGCCAAGTTCCTTAACGCGTTCCATATCATCGAAATATTGCAGGAAGAGTTTTACTTCTGCTTCGTAAATACCAAATTGAGCAGGGTCTGCCTTGAGCAAAACCTGACGGCGTTCTTCGAGAGTCATATCAAACGGGTCAGCGTAGCCCACTTTACGCAGCACACGATTGGCAGCCGCGATCACTTCTTCGGCAACTTCGCCGCCGAGTTTAATATCCACACCACGGCCGGCCATGTTGGTGGCGATGGTCACAGCACCGAAGGCGCCTGCGCCGGCGATGATCTGTGATTCTTCGGTGTGTTTGCGGGCATTCAAAACAAGATGCGGAACGCCGCCCTGAATGATGGCCTTTAAGCGGTCACCAGACTCTTCGGGCAAGGCAAGCGCATCGAGCAATATTTTTAAGTTGGCCGCTTCTTCAGGATTAATACTGGTGACGCCGTGCGGTTTGATGAAATTACGCAATGCGTCAGGTGTGATCTTTTCGATCGGCTCGTTAAAAGGCGCAAGTTCGGCGATCAGTCGGCCATCTTCTTCGAGGTCTTTGGCTTTCATGTATGCCCGTCGCACAAGAGTCACTTGCAGTAAACGGCGAACAGGCTCGGCCTTGAGTCGACCCGAGAGTCTGTCGGATGATTCAACGGAAGTGGTGCCCACGAGCATCGGTCTGCCCAGCGCGTGATAGCGGATAACTTCCATCACGATGGCGCGCAGTTTTGCTTCGACGGTGCGATAGATCACATCGGGATAATCTTTTCTGCGATAGAACAATGGGGATGTATCACCGGCGCGCGCAAAGTATGAATAGGTGTAGCCTTCCTCATCCTTGGATTTTATCTCGGTCAACGGAGCACCCTTACCGAAGGATTGATACTCAAGATTTGGCGGGACGGGTGCCACTTCGAGTTTATAGATCTTATTAAATTCTTCAGCTTCGGTTAATGCGGTACCGGTCATGCCCGCAAGTTTTTGATACATGCGGAAATAATTTTGCAGTGTGATGGTGGCGTAGGTGACCGACTCCGGCTCAACCTTAACGCCTTCCTTGGCTTCAACGGCTTGATGCAAACCATCGCTCCAGCGGCGGCCGGGCATTTGGCGGCCGGTGAATTCATCAACGATGACAACTTTGCCGCCTTGTACCAGATATTCCTTGTTGCGGATAAAGAGGAACTGCGCACGCAACGCCTGTTCAAGGTAGCCGGTGAGACGTGCCTGCTCGGGCGTGAGATCTTCGGGGCGGTCGGGATCGAGCAATATCAGGCCGAGGATCGACTCAACGTGACTGAATCCAACTTCCGTTAAAGTGACGTTGCGATTCTTTTCATCCAATTCATAATCTTCGGCGCGAAGTTGTTTGACGACCTGAGCCATCTTGCCGTACCATTCCAGATCGCCGGAAGCGGGGCCTGAAATAATGAGCGGAGTGCGGGCTTCGTCGATCAGGACGTTATCGACTTCATCGACGATGGCGAAGTAGTGGCCGCGCTGTACGCGATTTTCCAAACGCATGGCCATATTATCGCGCAGATAATCGAAACCGAATTCTGAGTTTGTGCCGTAGGTGACATCGGCGCTGTAAGCTTCGACGCGGTCTACGAGGCGCAGGTTGTGTTGATCTTCATGCGGGGATTCTTTTTCAAAATCAACCATGAAGGCTTTCTTGCCGTTTTCAGTGGCGGCGGCCATTTGCAAGACGCCAACCGAGATGCCGAGCGCGGCAAAAATGGGAGCCATCCAACGCGCATCACGCCGCGCCAGATAATCATTGACCGTGATGAGATGTACACCGCGACCGGTTAATGCATTGAGGTAGACCGGCAAAGTGGAAACGAGAGTCTTGCCTTCGCCGGTGCGCATTTCTGCGATCTGGCTGTGATGCAGGGCGCCGCCGCCGATGATCTGCACATCATAATGACGCAGACCAATGGTGCGTTTGGATGCTTCACGCACTGCGGCAAACGCCTCAGGCATGATCTCATCCAGCGCATCCTGTTCAAACTTGTTGCGCTCTTCATCGCGTTCCTGTCCGCTGATGGGCGGGGGATTTAAGCCAACCAGGGCTTGCGCAATACGCGCTTTGAATTCACCGGTCTTGGCTCGCAAGGCTTCATCACTTAAGGCGGAATATTCCGCTTCAAGCGCGTTGACCTGAATCACGAGATCTTTAAATTGATCGACTGTCTTTTTTGTGGGGTTGCCACTGAATAGTTGTACGAAGTTTTTAAGCATATAAGCCCTTTCAAGTTGGGGATTATAGCATGGGAGGTTGTGGGGAGAATTTGAATTTTATTAATGTTTGGGGGGATCGGACGGTAGGGCTATTCCAAGGTCAGGAAAATCTTAACGCGAATTACGCGAAAAGGCGAATTACACGAAAAAACCTTTTTAAATTCGCAAAATTCGTTCATTCGATAAATTCGCGTTCCAAGCACGCCGCAGAAATTAAGACTCGTCAAGCGACCTTGGAAAAGCCATGGGGTGGACGGTGGACGATTGTTTACCATTTACCAGAGCAGACCTGACAGGTTTTACCGTGACATACTGAACGCAGGACTCTCACGAAAATCTGTCAGGTCTTTTATATTTTATTTATTCACAAGACGGAAAGACCTATCTTCCCAGACGATCGTGGACGATTTCGCTTGTGTTCGCCGTACTTCATTGGCAACAAAGGTGAGGATTTCCTTGCGGCGACCTGCCGCCCAGGGAAATGCCGCATCCCATTTGTCTTCGGCAGGGATCGTCACAATGGCGACAGTGTCGCCTCCGCCAAATTCAAAATAAAAATCGCAGGTATTCTTCTTCAACCAGCCTTCGATATATTGCACAGTGCCGGAAGGTCCCTTTTGAATGATGTTGATCTTTGCCATTTTAAAAAATCTCCTTTGGGTCGTGTATGGATAAAACTGCTGTAACCAACTTTATCCATAATTTTACTAAAGGTCGAAGTTATATTGAGCAAAAGGTCAAAACCCATTCTTCCCATTAAAAAATCTCAATATCCCAACGCCCGTATGATGGGACCACAGACCCAGCCAATGATCACGGATGCGAAACCACAGATCAAGGTTGCGAATGGATGAAAGATAAAAACCAGCGACGGATAAAAGTAGACCGCGGCCGTAATCAGCAACAGCAGCCCGCCAATCGTTGTACCGACCCCGGCGACGAAGGCGCTTGTCCCTTCGAGGATCGTAGTGACCATGTAGGATCGTCCGCGCCACCCAACTTCGATCCTTTCCATGAAAGTCCCCATCAGGCCATAGATAAAGAATAGACTCCCAAAAGCAACCCATATCCACTTGCTAAGCGGGTCTTTCTCCAATTCATAGGGAGTAATGTCATTATCAGGGATGGAACTTGAGACCCACATATAAATTAACGCTGTCCCGCCCAGAACAATGATTATGCCCAATAGACTAACCAATATCCCCTCAAGACCGTCTTCTTCCTGCTTCACTTCATGAGACATAACTTTGCCCTCCGCAAAACTCAAAAAGTTTTCATACTACGATACGGGAAAAGAATCCACCATAGAGCATTTACAAGCTAGCCGAGACCTTCCTCTCTCCACCAATAACTGCCAACACCAATGACCGTTAGAAAGGCAGAGAACAGTGCAGCCTCATCCCAGGTAAGGTCTGCCAGAAAATAGCTGCTGAAAAGGACCGTTAAAAATACAACAACAATAGCGATCAGGTAGTTACGGATTTTTGTAGGCATAAGATGTTTCTTTATCCAATATGGGATGGGTAATTTTTAAATAGTGAAAACTTCCACGGAGCAATAATTATAGTTCTCCGGGAAGTTCCTGTATATATCTTTGAACACAACAATTGTTTTTGTGCAGATTTTTTATTTAAGATTGGAGAATCAAAAAGGAGCGGATCCGCGAACGGCCCGCTCCTTTTTCGTGATGTTCATATTTCGTTTACCCGATCAAGATCGCCAGCAGACGCAAGGGCGCCTTGAAAACAGCAGCCCAGTCTGATTTCTGTTTTCCGGTTACTTGCGGCTTTGCCAACAAAGTGTGTTCGTGCATACTCTGGAAGCGCCGCTTTTCGTGATCAAGAGCCGCTGCTTTGATCTCATAAGCGTTTCTCCAGGAAGCGCGTTTTTCCGGTGTGTGGTTGTAGAAGTTATGCATTGTGTTCTCCTTAAATAAAAAAACAAGTCTTTTGCCATCCGACAATTCCCTTCGCAGTACGCGAAGCCTCACAACCTGAAATACTCATTGAGAATGGTATTTCCTGTGTGACCTTCGACGCCTACGAGGTTAGCTGTCGGGCTGGAACAGAAGACTTGCTCTACAACGCATACGCGTTGTTTCGCCCCGGAAGTGGGTTCCCCGATCAAAAAGATTCGGCGTTCAACAATCAAGTTACTCAATCACTATAACATAACAAATTTCATACAAGAAGTACCCTTTTGGGTAAACATGCAGATTAGGGGTATTACCCATTATCAGCAGACCATGGACGATAGATCGTTGACCGTGTTTTTCCCATCGTCCATATCATCCCGATTGGGCCTGTCACATGATTTAAAATATTACGCCTGTTCTTTCAGCCAGGCCAGTGTTTCATCAAACGCTTGTTCGGGTGAAACAGTAGGTCGATAACCAAAATCGTTCCGGGCTTTGATTCCTTTAAAATAAAAATCCCGGCAGGTTGATAACATAACATAGCGCGTTAACAGCGGCGGCTGGGGACCCACTCCGAGGCGCGCCAGGGTTTCAAACATAAGCGCCAATCCATAGGCAAACGCATCCGGGATGCGTTTGCCCGGAACCGGATATCCAAGAGCGGTCAGGTAAGGGGTAACGAAATCATAGAAATTACCCGGTTCATGATCGGTGATGAAGTACGCCTGTCCACTGACCAGCGAATCCTGTTGTAACGCGAGCGCAGCCCGTATGTGTGCTTCCACCAAATTAGTGATGTAGATGTGATTGAATCGAGCACTGCCATCGCCTAGATAAATCATTTTTCCCTGCCGGGCAGCTTTGAGGATGGGAGGGAAGCGATGTCGATCTCCGGGGCCATAGATGCCGGCGGCACGCAGGGCGCAGGTCTGCAATCCCCGGGGTTGATTGGCGTGCAAGATATCCTGCTCAGCCAGAGCTTTCGTGTGACTGTAATCATCCAAATGTTGTTTGGGATAAGGCTGCTGTTCATCACCGTTGCTAATGGGAGTGCCATCGAACACCACATCAACGGAGCTGGTGTAGATCAAACGTGTCACACCCTGTTTATGACAGGCTTCAATGACATTACGATTTCCCCGCACATTGACCGCCATCAGACGTTCACGACTGCGTGATCCCCAATCCACCAAGGCGGCGGTCTGGAACACTGTATCGACTCCGGCACAAGCCTGCAAAACTTGTTCCGGGTTGCAAAGGTCGCCGATGATCGATTCAACGTCCGAATCGGGACATGGGTTCAGGTCAAAGCACCGCACCTGATCAAAACCGGACTTTTTCAGCCCGCTGATCAACGCCGCTCCTAAAAATCCACTACCGCCAATGACAAGTATATTTTTCATTTCCATTCCCGGATTGTATAACGAAATGAAAAAGAGTGCCATCAAGATCAACCAACGATGGTAAAGCAGACCGTGGACGATAGACCGTTGACCATGGTTATATCGTCCATCGTCTACCGTTAATTATCCTTCAATTCAACCGCGATGATGTCAATACTGGTGCTGCCGACGTTCTCGAGCGTATGCGGCGGAAGCGGCTGAGACCATAAAACTTCGGAAGGGGTTTTGAATGCTTCAACCGTTCTGGAGTCCAGCAAAACTTTTCCGTTCTCATCGCAACGGACAAACTCACCCCAACTTTGAATATATAAAACGCTTGGCCAGCGATGTGTGTGAACTGGAACTTTATCGCCTGCCGGGATGGATGTAAACAGCACCCGCACTCGTTCGTTCTCGAACAATAGTTTATGATGGTTTGGCGCAGCAATTAGCGCATCAAGTGAGTCTATTGATTGCCAGTCTTGCGTGGAGGGTACGGGCGTGTTCATGTTTTAAATTTCCTTTTGTGTAAATACTTGTAAATTAAGATGTTTGATCGGAGTTATTGGCTTATACAATATCTATCGTTCCCCTCATATCTTTTATACCGCTGCTTGTTGTGTGTACAGAAATTTCTGAAATTCAATAAATACATTTCGAATGCTCTGAATATTGCCCAATATTTGTTGGGCGTCATCCAGGGCATGGTATTTGAGCTTGAGCAAGTCGGGAAGTTTCTCCTGGTCGAGTTCTTCGACGCCTGTTTCGATGTATTTGGAGAGGACAAATTCGACGAATTGTTTTTGTTCATTGCTGAGGGCGGAGAAGATATTCGATTGCGCTTTCGCCACGCGGACTTCCCTTGTGATCGGCTGTATGGCGTATGAGACGTATTCCAGCACGTCAAAGAGGTCGCTCTTTTCGGCGTTGATGAGCGATTGCATGATCTGTAGTTGCTCTTTGCCGAAGCCTGCTTCTGCGAGTTTTTCGAGCAGGGCTTTGCGCGTGTCGGGCTTGGACCAGATAGCGCGCAGTTGTTCTTCGTCTTTGAAGAAGTCGGGCAGTTTGCCGAAGAGTTTTTCCATGAATTGTTCGGCAGTGAGCGGTTTGCCGTCTGCGTCGTAGAACAGGGTGTTTGCCATGTGCTGGATTTCGCGTTCTTTGCCGTCGCGCAGTTTGATTTTGACTTTTACTCTTGGCGGAGGTGGCTCGTTTGGGCCCTTCAATTGGTGGACTTGGCGGTTCGCCAGTCTTTTTGGTCCACTGGTTCTTCTGGTTCGCCATCCCATTCGGGGTCGGCAAAGTGATTGTGAGCATCGACAAAATCGTAGATGGTGAAATATTCCTTGCCGTCAAAGAGACGCGTGCCACGCCCGATGATCTGCTTGAATTCGATGATCGTTCGGATCGGACGCATGAGGATAATACTGCGGATGTTGCGCGCATCCACACCCGTGGACAGTTTTTGCGAGGTGGTCAAAATGGTGGGAATGGTCTTTTCGTTATCTTGAAACTCGCGCAGATATTGTTCGCCGAGTTCGCCATCATTGGCAGTGACGCGGACGCAGTACATGGGGTCTGTGCTTTTCTTGTATTGATTGATCAAATCGCGGACTGCTGCGGCGTGATCCTGGGTGGCGCAGAAGACCAGGGCTTTCTCGTTCTGGTTGATCTCGTCCATGAAGAGCTGCACGCGCTTGGCTTCACGAGCTTTGATCTCGATGATGCGGTTGAAGTCGGCTTCCTTATAAACTTTGCCTGTTTCGATTTCGCCTTCGATGATCGTGTCATCTGAGGTGTAGATGTATTCATCGAGGGTAGTTTTGATATTGCGGACTTTGAATGGAGTCAGGAATCCGTCGTTGATGCCTTCCTTCAGGGAGTAGACGTAAACGGGTTCGCCGAAATATTTGTAGGTATCGACATTGTCTTTGCGTTTGGGTGTGGCGGTGAGACCGAGCTGCACGGCGGGCGAAAAATATTCCATGATGGCGCGCCAGTTGCCTTCGTCGTTGGCCCCGCCGCGGTGACATTCGTCGATGACGATGAAGTCAAAATAATC
>JADKBB010000020.1 GCA_016715195.1 Candidatus Villigracilis proximus | reverse complement strand
TAACAACCATCCACTAGCAACCGCCCACTGGTAAAATACCCCAACCAAAGGAGACCGAATGACAGGCTTACCTGAATCAAAAGATAAACGTGTATTTAATAATGTTCTTGGTGCGATGGGAAATACTCCGCTTGTAAAGTTGGAGCGGATCGGACGTGACTTGCCCGTGCCACTATATGCAAAACTGGAATTCATGAATCCCGGCGGATCGGTCAAAGATCGCGTGGGTGCGAATATTATCGAACAGGCCGAGAAGCGCGGAGAGATCAAACCCGGCGGCACCATCGTCGAAGCCACATCAGGCAACACCGGCGTGGGACTCGCCATCGCGGCGGCGCTGAAAGGCTACAAGACCATCTTCGTTATGCCCGACAAGATGAGCAACGAAAAGATTTTATTGTTGCGTGCCTATGGCGCAAAAGTGGTCATCACCCCAACCGCCGTGGGACCAGACGATCCGCGCTCGTATTATGAAGTTGCCAAGAAATTTGCGCGTGAAACGCCGAATGCCATGCTCGCAAATCAATATCACAATCCTGATAACGCAAATACACACGAGATGAGCACCGGCCCCGAATTATGGGAACAGACCGATGGCAAGCTGACCGATGTCATCATTGGTATTGGCACCGGCGGAACCATCTCCGGTGTGGGGCGTTATCTCAAATCCAAAAATCCAAACATCCAGATCGTGGGCGTGGATATTGAAGGTTCGATCCTGACCGAGATCTGGCAGAACAAAGGCATCATTCCGCCTGGCGCGTACCCGAAGACTTATAAAGTGGAAGGCATCGGCGAAGACTTTCTCCCCGGCGCAATGGATATTTCAGTTGTAGATGCAATTGAAAGGGCGGGTGACCGCGAGTCCTTTTTGTGGGCGCGTCAACTCGTGCGTCAGGAGGGAATCTTCGCAGGCGGTTCATCCGGCTCTGCGATTGCGGGCGCGATCAAGTATTGCCGCAAACTCCCCGCAGGACGTATCCCCGTGGTTATTCTTCCTGATTCAGGTTCACGCTATCTTTCAAAATTCTACGATGACAAATGGATGCGCGAGTTCGGATTCCTCTCGATGGAATTTGGCGAAACCGCTCTGGGTGACTTGTTGATGGCCAAGCCCAACAAAGCACTGCAAACTGCCGCGCTGGGTGACTCCATCCGCAAAGTAGTGACGGTCATGCATCAGCATGGCGTTTCGCAAATGCCCGTAGTTGGCGCAGACGGCGCGTTGGCCGGCCTGATCGAAGAAGTGGATTTGCTTAATCATATGCTTGAAAAACATGAACACAGCAATGACGAAAAGATCGATGCGCTTGTTCAAAATGCGGGTGCAGTCTTCGCGCCTGAAACTCCGCTTGAAGATGCCATGCCTTCGTTGACTGCGGGTTACGCTTTGATCGTGGTTGAGAACAGCAAGCCAATTGGTATCCTGACCAAGATCGATGTGCTTGATTATGTAGCCGGAAAGATTTAAATTCACATCACATTCTTGCCCCGGCCGAAAGGCTGGGCCTTTGTAACCTCTCAAATCATTTTTCGCACACTTGCTCTGACGGGTGCTAGACCCAAGCGTTCTTTTGCCTTTGCGGTTTATTTTTCGCAGCCGAGATTTAAGAAAAGTTTCTCTGCTCTCCGCAGTTAGAAATATTTTATCTCCGTTCATCTCTGTTCATCAAGGTGAATTTCCGCCGTAACTTAGAACAAATTTTCGAGTTATAATGAGCAAAAGATTGGCGCGTGCTGATCAACTTTATCTACGGAGGCTGAAATGGATTTTGGTTCAATTAATTGGTTGGCGGTTGGGGCTTGTGTGGTGGTCAGCATGATCACTGGCAGCATTTGGTTTGGCCCTAAAACTTTTTTCCCGATCTGGTGGAAGGCCATTGGCAAAACAGAAAAAGACACTCCCGGCGGCGATAACATGGGATTAATGTGGGGCGGAACCCTGGTCGCTTCACTCATTCAAGCTGTATCCATGGCGATCATGGTCAACTTCATGGGTGGCAGCATGTCGAGCGGAGTGTCTCCCGCTTCCGGCGCAATGACCGGCTTTATGCTCTGGTTTGGTTTCACTGCCGCAACAAGCCTGACAAACAAACTGTTTGCAGGTCAATTAAAAGCTTGGGTGCTTGAAACAGGAAATCATCTGCTCAACCTTGTCCTCTTTGGAATCATTCTTGGCGCCTGGCGCTAGGGTTTAAGTCCGCTTGTAAAATCACCCGTGAAAGTAACTTTCACGGGTGATTTTATTTTAAACTTCTGAAGTCTTTTTACGAGTCGGGTATACTCGACCCATGCAGCCAATTATCAGATTATATAAGATCGAAGATTTTGAACCAATTACCCGCTTATGGTTTGACGCGCAAACAGTCGCCATGCCGAAGCTGATGAAGCGTATGAACTATGAATTTGAAGATGCCTGTGAATTCTTTAGCAGGGTTGTCATCACTGAAAATCAGATCTGGGTCTATGAACAGGATGGCGTCCCGCTTGGATTTCTCGCCATTCAAGGCGACTTTGTAGACCGCCTGTATGTTAACCCTGAATATCATCGTCAGGGCATCGGACAGGCATTGTTAATGAAAGCACGTCAACTGTTACCGAAACACATGTGGCTATATACCCATGTCGCAAATAAAATGGCGCGCGCGTTCTATGAAAAGAACGGCTTCGTTGCCGAAAAATTTGGCGTCAGCCCCGAGCCCGAATCAGAACCCGATGTCGAATATCACTGGTGGGCAAATCCACTTCGTAAATAAACCATGCGTCCTACATATCTTCAAGTTGATCTCGCTCAACTAAAACAAAACCTTGAAAATATCCGCGCCCATGTTGCGCCGGCAAAAGTACTCGTTGTGCTCAAAGCCAATGCCTACGGTCACGGCGTCGATGGCGTGGCGCCCTTCATCGCTCCCTTTGCAGATTACATTGGCGTAGCCATTGTTGAAGAAGCAATTCATTTAAGAAAAATGGGAATTGCGACTCCCATCCTCGTTATGGGCGGGACTCTGCCCGGGCAGTTACCCGATTTTTTTGAATACGACTTAACCCTCGCCGCATCTTCACTGGACCTGTTAACTGCTGCTGAACAATTGGCAGCCTCTACCCGTAAGCGACTCAAAACCCACCTCAAGATCGACACAGGCATGGAACGCATTGGCGTCCGCGAATATGAAGCCGAAGCGCTGATCGAAAAATCTCTGTCGTGTAGCCACTTAGAGATTGAGGGGATATTCACCCATTTTGCCAACTCCGAAATTATGGAGTCAAAAACTATGGAGTCAATCAGCTTGCTGATTGCGGACGGCGCCCACAGCCCGTCCGACTCCATAGTTAAAGCCTCCCTTCAACTCGAACGCTTTCAAGAAGTTTTATCTATTTATGAAAGACGCAGCGAGCCGCATCCATTAATACGGCATACTGCAAATTCTGGTGCCACTTTATTAATGCCGGAAAGTCACTATGACATGGTGCGACCTGGTGTGTTGTTTTATGGCGTATATCCGGCACGTGATATTGAAAGAACGATTGACGTTAAACCAGCATTGACCTGGAAATCACAAGTTGTGTATAGCAAGATCACCCTGCCCGGGCGGGGAGTCAGCTATGGGTCGCTGTGGCAGGCTGAGGCGGAGTCCCGAATCGTTACCGTCCCGTGTGGATATGCCGACGGGTATTTCCGTCGCATGACGAATCAACCGCGAGTCATCATCAATGGCAAGTCATATCCGCAAGTGGGGCGCATTTGCATGGATCAGTTCATGGTCAACGCCGGTCTGGATGATGTCAAAGTGGGGGATGAGGTGACTTTGCTCGGCAATGGGATTGCACCTGAAGAACTGGCAGATTGGGCGGGCACAAATGAATATGAAGTGATGACCAACATCAGCGCCCGCGTACCGCGTGTGTTTGTGTAGGGTACAATTGGCGAGATTTTTCAAAAATTGAGGTGTAGTTTGAATCAAAGAGTAAAAGATTATTTGGTTTTGATCGGAGTTGCGGGCGTTATTATTGCGCTCGATCAGTGGACGAAGTGGCTTGTGCGTGAAAATATTGCCTTTGGCTCCCAATGGCTGCCGGCAGAGTGGGAATGGCTGAGTCCGTATGCGCGCATTGTGCATTGGTATAACAGCGGCGCGGCGTTTGGCATGTTTCAAAATGGGAATCTGGTATTTACGGTTCTGGCTTTCATTGTGATCGGCGCGATCATTTATTACTATCCACAAGTGGAAGCAAATGACTGGACCTTGAAACTCGCGATGGGTTTGCAATTGGCAGGTGCGGCTGGAAATTTAATAGACCGTCTGATGATGGGGAAAGTGACAGATTTTATTTCTGTTGGTGTTTTTCCCGTTTTTAATGTTGCGGATGCGTCCATTTCAATTGGTGTGGTTGTTTTGCTGCTGGGGGTTTGGATCAAGGAACGACAGGAAAAAGCGCGGGCTGCTGTAAGTGACGAAACGCCCGCAGATGTTGTGGAAGAAATTCCACAGGTTGAATCCGCAGCCCCTGTGGATGAAAGCAAGTTAGTTTGAAGAAGGATTGATTTGAAAAAATATTACAGTTTACTTTTTACGACGGGTTTGGTCGTTGCTCTCGACCAGTGGACAAAATGGCTGGTGCGCACGAATATTCCATTACATGAATCATGGCTGCCTGAATCTTTGAATTGGCTTTCATCGTATGCACGCATTGTCTTTATCTATAATAGCGGCGCGGCGTTTGGTATGTTTCAAAATGGGAATCTGTTATTTGCTGCTTTTGCTTTTCTGGTAATTGGTATCATCCTGTATTCCTATCCCAAAATCGAAGAGGGAGATGGGTCGTTGCGCCTGGCCTCAGGTTTGTATTTAAGTGGTGTTATTGGTAACCTGATTGACCGCCTGACAATGGGCAAGGTGACGGATTTTATTTCCATTGGGGATTTTTATATTTTTAATATTGCCGATGCCAGCATTAATATTGCTGTTGTGATTTTATTGATCAGCTTCTGGGTCAGCGAGCGTAAAAAGCCTGTTGCATCATCTGAAAATGAAGTATTACCAACGAATGGGGAGTTATCATGAGCGACCGAATTGAGAAGTTTCGTTATGACGGAGAAAAAGCAGGGCGCCTCGATAAATTCCTGGTTATCTGTTTGCCTGAGTTTTCACGAGCCCGTTTGCAGGGATTGATCGATGATGGGTTTGTTTCCATCAATGGCACGCCTGCCAGAAAATCAGGGCAGTCGCTTGATGTTGGCGCAGAAATTGAAGTGCGCGTGCCTCCGCCTGTGCCGAGTGGTTTGGTGGGCGAGGATATTCCGCTTGATATTATTTTTGAGAATGATGATTTGATCATTGTCAATAAACCGGCTGGCATGGTGGTTCACCCTGCAGCGGGACATGATTCCGGGACGCTGGTCCATGCTGTTTTGGGATATGACCCCGATATGGAAGGCATCGGCGGAGAAGAACGTCCGGGGCTGGTGCATCGCCTCGATAAAGAAACTTCAGGGCTGATCGTGCTGGCCAAGAATGAACGCGCGCACAGATGGTTGCAGGATCAATTCCGCTTGCGGACTGTGGAGAAGACCTACCTCGCATTGGTGGATGGAAAACCGCCCACACCTACGGGACGAGTGGAAGCATCCATCGGGCGTGACCCAAGCCACAGAAAGAAGATGGCAATTGTGCCCGCCGGTAAGGGACGGGAATCTGTCAGCGAATATATGACGCTTGAGTCTTTCAAAGAACACACACTTTTGGAATTTCATCCGCATACTGGCCGCACACATCAGATACGGTTGCACTGCCAGTTTTTGGGATGTCCGATCGTGGGTGATTCGATCTATGGGAAGAAAAGTTTAACCGTTGATATTAAGCGGCATTTTTTACACGCGGCGAAGTTGAAGATCGTTTTGCCGAATGAGACCAGTCCGCGTGTGTTTGAGGCGGAATTGCCCGCTGAGTTGATGTTGGTAATGGAAGAAGTGAGAAGGTCGGAGTAGGGGAGTTAGAGTAATGGTAGTAATATAGTAAGAGTAAAAGTAAGAGGTTTGACCGATTTTTAATGGAGATGGAATGGTGGAAAAGGTTTTGAGACGTTGAAAGTGTGGCAAATGTCACATCAATTGATGTTGGATATTCACCGAAACTTGATTCCGCTGCTGGCCGAAAGAAGAAAAGTTTGGTTTGTTGCCCAGATCAAGTGAGGAGATCTTCCAAAAGCGTGGGCGCAAATATTGCGGAAGGTGCGGGCGTTTTTATTATTTGGATAATGTCCGATTTTGCTATATGGCACGTGGTTCTTTGGATGAGACATTAAATCATCTTTGGTTAGCAGATTTGGGTTTTGTCAAGATGAACTTTATGAGAATTTGCGCGCGCAGATCGGAAGAAATTCGTCGTTTGTTGAATGGATATATTAACGTGGTTGAAAACAAAAAAATCGGACAAAACGAGCCTGGCGCGAACCTTTCCGTCCGTGAAGTCAGCTGGAATATTTTATTGATCAAGCAGAGTAACTTTCGGCAATCTTTTCTTCTCACTTCTCATTTCTTATTTCTTTTTAGGAGACTCAACATGGATTTCATAGATCTGCGTTCTGATACGGTTACCAAACCTACGCCTGAAATGCGCGAAGCGATGGCGGAGGCGGAGGTGGGTGATGATGTTTATATGGATGATCCCACTGTAAATCAATTACAGGAAAAAGCGGCGGAGATGCTTGGCAAGGAGGATGCGCTGTTTGTCCCTTCGGGGACGATGGGCAATTTGCTGGCTTTGCTGGTGCATTGTCAACGCGGGGATGAGGTGATCGTTGGCGATAAGTCGCATATTTATTTGAATGAGGCGGGCGGAATGTCTGCGCTGGGCGGGATTCATCCACGCCCGGTGAAGAATCAAGCGGATGGTACGCTGGCTTTGGAGGATATTCTCGCGGCGATCCAAAGTGAAGATGTGCATCATACGATTACACGCTTGATCTGTCTGGAGAATACTCAAAATGTATGCGGCGGTGTTGTGCTTTCTGCGGAATATACGCAGGCTGTAGGAAAGATCGCGCGTGAAAATAATTTATCCCTGCATATTGATGGGGCGCGGATTTTTAATGCGGCTGCGGTACTCGGTATCTCGGTCAAGGAATTGGTGGAGCCAGCAGATTCGGTGATGTTTTGTTTGAGCAAGG
Organism: Candidatus Villigracilis proximus; assembly: GCA_016715195.1. Classification (GTDB taxonomy): domain Bacteria; phylum Chloroflexota; class Anaerolineae; order Anaerolineales; family Villigracilaceae; genus Villigracilis; species Villigracilis proximus. Next base: position 69,375 of record JADKBB010000020.1, on the reverse strand, counting down.
GATTGGTCGCACCGGTTGGGTCGATGCTGGTGGGGACGAAGAAATTTATTAATCGCGCGCGTCACCTGCGGAAGATGCTGGGTGGGGGGATGCGTCAGGCGGGAGTGTTGGCAGCGGCGGGATTGATCTCGCTGGAGAAAATGTCCACGCGGCTTGGGCAGGATCATGCCCGGGCGAAGAGTCTGTTTGAGGGGTTGAAGCAGGTTCAGGGATTAAGGTTGGATGCGGGTCCTACATCCAGCAATATGGTTTATTTCGATCTGTTGGATGAAGTTAAATTAAGTGTGGATCAGATCATCGAAGAGATGAAGAAACGCGGTGTGCTCGTGGATTGGGCGGGGCCGAGGCGTTTTCGTTTGGTGACGCATTATTGGGTGGATGATGCCGGTGTGAGTAAAACGTTGAAGGCTTTTGCTGAAGTTTTAGGCTAGATCATTTATTTTATTTTTTCCAGAACGCGAGTGCGGGTTCGATTTGATCCCGTCCGCGTTCTTTTGCTGTATAGAGTCTTTTGTCGGCGAGGTCTATTAGTTTTGTGGTGTCATTCGTTTCGAGTGGGAACATAGCCAGCCCCATGCTGATGGTGGGGATGGGGATTGTGAATTGTTCGCTGTTTCTGATCTTTAGTGATCCCAGTGTTTCGCGAATGCGTTGGGCGACAAGCGCGGCTTGATGTCCGTCTGTGTTTGGCAGGGCGATTGCAAATTCTTCACCACCCCAGCGTCCGATTGAGTCGGTGCTTTTGATATGACTGCGGATGATGACGCATAAACTGACGAGAATTTCATCCCCGATGGGATGGCCGAAGGTGTCGTTGTATTGTTTGAAGAAATCAATATCAAGCATGATCAGGCTGAGCGGTTGATTTTGTGTTTTGCAAATTTGGGCTTGTTCGTGCAGGGTTTGAATAAAATATCCGTGGTTGTAGACCTTGGTGAGGCTGTCTAAGCGTGCCTGTTGTTGTACCAGCGCGTGATGATAGGTGTTATCCAGAGCCAGTGCAGCGCGTTGTGCAATGGTGGAAAGCAGTTCCATGTCGCTTCGGTCAAAGGCATTGGGACGATAGGAGGAGATAGCCATGATGCCATCAACATGTGCGCCGTGCATGGGGATGCCCATCCAGGAAAGGGTGGGTTTGTCTTTTCCAATGTTGATGACTTCCACGCCGTCCAGTTGAATGCCTTTGCGCATATCGGGCAGGAAGAGTTCCTGTTGATGGGTGATCACCCAGTTGGAGAGTGTGCCCTTTTTGCTTAATCGCAGATCGTGGAAGTATTCCCCGTCATCATATAACAACTCCAGCTTGATAAAGTCACCATCCAGAATCCCTATGTAATAAGAATCTGCTTCGAGTGCGCTTTGAAATGTGGCGTTGAGCAGGGCGAAAACCTGTTTGGTATCGAGCGTGGAGACGATTTGCCTGCTTAATTCATTGATGGTTTCAAGACGGTTGATCTGTCGTGTTGCCATATTTTTTAATTGTTGAATGGTTTCCACGCCCATCAGCGCGGCGATGCTTAATCCAAGATGGATGACCCATTCATATTCCATTATTCTTTGGTTAGAGCGGATCAGAAAATAGAAGGAGGTTACGCTAACCACCAGAAAGTAGGCAGGTCCGCGGGTGGAGATAAGCGAGGATGAAAGCGCGGCGATCAGAACAAGCGTGTAGAGCAGGTGGTCGATCTTCGCAGAAAAAAAATAGGCCATTGAACAGAGTGCGATCGCGGCAATGACCGCATTGACCCATGAGAATCTTGATTTGTTTAGCGCGGCTGTGTAAATAAAATAATAAAAGGAAAGATAAAGACTTCCTGAAACCCCGTAGATGATGAGGATGACTCTGTAAAGTGGTTCTTGAGGAAGGAAGTAGACGAGGTTTGCAACAATGATGGTTGAGAATACGATCAGTCCTGCCATTACAGATGGCAGGATGGATATTAGATTTTCCTGTGGAGTAAAACCACCACGTTTATTTTTCATATTTTTTTATTATGTAGTTAACAAACCAGCTTGACTCTCTAAAACCAGGTTTTTGAATACTTCAACAATTTCAGGGTCGAATAAAATTCCAGCCTGCTGATGTAAATAGTCAACGGCTTCAATTGCTGAAATTTTTTGTCGATACGGACGGTTGCTTGTGAGGGCATCGAAGGCATCTACAATGGAGAACATGCGCGCCAGGATCGGAATTTCTTCATGGTATAAACCGTCCGGGTAGCCTGTCCCATCCCATCTTTCCTGATGATGGCGTATGAGGGGAATCGTATCCTGAAGAAAGGGGATGCCCTCAACGATCCTTGCGCCAATATCAGGATGGCGACGCATTATTTTCCATTCTGCTTCACTTAGAGGGCCGGGTTTATGCAGGATCGTGTCACTAATGCCGATCTTGCCAATATCATGTAATAACGAGCCGCGTTCCAGTACTTTAAGTTGCTCGTGGGAGAAATTAAGGGTTTGCCCTAATTTTGCAGTCAGATGGCTTACACGCAGGCTGTGACCTTCTGTCTCGCGGTCACGGGCATCCAAAGCAGACATGAGCGCGGCAAGGGTTTGGTCATAGGTTGCTTCGAGCATGTCGTACGCAGCTTTGATCTCGGTTGCCTGTCGACGCGATTCAACCAATAGAACAGAACGTTCCAATGCAATGGCTGTCTGGTTGACCAGTGCCTGCAAGTCGTTTGGGTTGGCTGTAGATTTATGCCCCTGATCTTCTGGAATATCCATCCATATTGCGCCATATTTTCTGATAGGGGTCTGAATAGGCAGGCAGGCGCGCGTGATGGACTGTCCTTGCGATAAGTAGATCAGTTGTCCCGAGATCATCACGTCATTGATAATCTCCATTGGATGGTCGATGCCGATGTGTGTGCCGGACGAATCGATCATGGTCTCTGCCGCCACATTTCCTTCCAGGTTAAGCAAAACAATTCCTGTCACTGAACTTTTAGCGAGTTTGTGCGCAGTCTGGGCAATATCCAAAGCGGCATTCTGTAAATTCTCAGCCTGAATGATCTGGTTGCTTAAGCGGTAAAGCAGGGACGTTGTCCGCAGAGATCCGCGCAACTCCTGCTGTAGCCATGTACTTTCAAATGCGCCTGCCGCCTGAATGGCAAGGAGTTCTGCAAGAGATTGATCGTTCTCATTGAAAAAGACTTCATTTTGTTTGCCGAACGCGAGGATGGTTCCTATGCTCATACGGTGCCAGCGGATCGGAATCGCCAACATACTTCTAAGCCCGGCATAGTCAATGCTAAGATGCGCCGTGGATGTGTACTTCCTTACATCGCGCACACGAAAAGGTTGAACAGCATGAAAGGCAAGCTGGATCAATGATTCAGACCCGACAGAATTTTCCAAAGATTCCAGTAAACGCGGCGCTTCTCCTGAGGATGCGCTTTGGGTGAAGTTTCGTTCCTGTCCCAGTTGGATCTGTACAAAAGTGAACCGGGCTTGCAGGATCTCCCGCGCAATGGATGCCACTTCCCGCGCGGTGGTCTCAGGCTCCACCATGGCGGAGAGCTGACTTCCAGCCTGTACCAGATTCATCAAACGATGATGATAGCTCGAACGTTCCCAGGCGCGCGTCAACTCTGCGGCAACTGCTTCCGCGAGGCCAATATCAATGCTGCTGAACGCATTGACCTTTTCACTGTTGAATACAATGGCGCCATTAACATGACCATTGGAAATTAAAGGAATAATGACTGCCGAGAGGTTGGATTCATTTTCAAATCGAATGTAATCTGCATCGGTGCGAATATCATTAATGATCTGGGTTTTTCTTTGACGCACCGCGCGCCCAATGACTCCAGCCGAGCTGGATTGACGAAAACCGGAGGGCATTAACATGGTTTGTGAACCCGCCGCGGCCAGCAGCATGAATTCTTTTTCATCCGTCTCGTGGATAAAAATACACACCAGCGAACAATTCAATGCCCGCTCCAGCGTGTTTACGGTCAACTGGGAGGCAACAGGCTGGTCCAGTTGATTCTCAAGCTGCTGGCTTAATTCCATCAGCAGAATGAGCTGTGTATTGCGTTTCTTCTCACTTTTTAATTGATGGGTTAACGAGCTGATCTGGTCCGTTTGCGCATTTAAACGAAACTGAACCTTCTCCTGCTTGTACATAAACGGTTTGATGTAGCGCGCCAAACGCTTGTTCCAATGAATACCATTCGCTTCATCAGGCTGGTCTGATTTATCCTGATCCTCCTCTGTTAATTCAGCAATTAATCCATTGATCGTCATAATGACCGTGAATGTTACGTAATAGATCAGGGTGGATATGACCGCAAAAAATAAAAACGCGGCGTCGCGCGCAGTAATGAATGTGTTACTCCCGGCATGAGATGAATTATCGATAATGATCAGAAGAGCGCTTAAAAATATGAGAGCCGCCATTTCCAAAGTGCTTGTGGTCATGATGACTCTCTGCGCCAGAACATTATTGCTTTTTACACTTAATTTATTCCAGGGCAGAAGCCCCTCAAATAGAATGGATATGGAAAGCAGCGCCGGCGCAATGACATTCGCAGCAGATAAACTCGGAGTAAATATGGCGCACCAGATAAGCCAGGGAATGGCTTGTGTGCGTGAGAACATGATGTTGATTTTTAATTTCGGCAGAAAGAGCGTTGCTATTCCCAAAAATGCAGAACCTATAAACCCGATCACCAGCGGAATCTTATATGGGGCAATATTAACCAGCGCGTACTGATTGCCTGATACAGCCAGATAGATCCCACTGAACAGGTTTATCAAAATAAAGGATATTTTTAGCAGATCAAGCTGAGAGAAGCGCTCTTTTAATGGAGTTAACAAAGTCAACTGCATGATCGCGATCAGCAAAAAAATCACGGCCTCAATAAAGCATCCTGCCAGTAGAAAAACACCAAAAAAAACAAAAAGAAAAAAACGGCTGCGCTTTGAATAAAAAAGATCCGCTTTTGCGGAACCTGCAATATGGAAATAATCTGAAGCGAGATCGAAGCGGCGTAGGCGAAAATACCCTGCACGACACTGACCCAGATCGAAGTGTCCATATCAAACATGTGCAGACGAGTTGGGATGATTAACAAGCTGACTCCCATGATCCCGATCAGTCCTGAGGAGAGAGCATTCAATTCATTTTCAGATGAATGTTTCATTGTTGGCATTGTGGCTAGGATAGCATAATAAGTAAATTTTATCTACCTTTCAAAAAAGGACGTTTTTGATTTCTGATATAATCCCAAAGCAATGTGACCTTTCCAGCGGGGGTGTGGTCTTTTGTAAAATCACTTTCACAGGTAAATTATCAATGCAAAATTTTATTTCCCTTTCTCAAATAGACGAAGCCGTCCAAACGATAAAAAAACAGATTTCGATTCAACCCATTGTCGGAATTATTCTCGGATCGGGGCTTAACGGTCTGGCTGATTCCGTCCAAAAGCCGGTTCGCATCCCTTACAGTGCCATTCCTAATTTCCCTGTCTCCACCGTCCACGGGCATGTGGGACAGTTTGTAATTGGTGAATTGGAAGGCAAACCCGTCCTCGTTATGCAGGGACGTATCCACTACTACGAAGGCTACACCATGGGAGAAGTCACCCTGCCCGTGCGTGTCATGCAGCGGATGGGAATTCCAGGCATGATCGTCACCAACGCTGCCGGCGGAGTGCATCCTGATTTTGAACCCGGCGATGTCATGCTCATTACAGACCAGTTAAACCTGATGGGTATGTCTGGTTTGAATCCATTGATGGGACCCAATCTTGATGAGATCGGCACACGCTTTCCCGATATGAGTCAGCCTTATGATCGCACCTATTGCGACCTTGCCCGTCAGATCGCCAAAGAAAACGGAATCACTCTGCGCGAAGGTGTGTATGCCGGCTTAAGCGGCCCCTCCTTTGAATCACCAGCTGACCTGCGTTTTCTGCGCGGGGCAGGCGCCGATGCGGTGGGCATGTCTACTGTGCCGGAAGTTATCATTGCGCGGCATGGGAACATGCGCGTACTCGGACTTTCAGGCATCAGTAACAAAGCCAATCTGGATGGATCCACCGTCACAACGCATGAAGAAGTGATCGAAGCCGGAAAAGTAATCACACCCAAAGTGGAAAAGATAATCCGCGCATTTTTGCGCAGCCTGTAGGCATGTTGTTGAAATTTTCGAATGGCAGAAATTTATAAATTCCTCGCTTCTTATGAAGTGTTGATCTATATTGTGCTGGCGATTGGAGGACTATTCTCTTTTCGCTGGTTATGGCGTTCATGGCGTGAAGTGCAGACTGCTGTTTATAGTTTGGAGCGTCAATTTTCATCACGCCGTTTTGGTCAATCTGCCGCAATTTCGATCCTGATCATCCTTCTTTTTTGCGTGGAATTTTTCATGGCATCCTTCATCATCCCCGGGCTGCCTGCGGAAGTTTTTCTTACTACGCCCACCCTGGATCTGATCTCAACGCCTACCGGTACACTTTCACCTGAGATGATGACTCAGTTTGCAAACCAACCTTCGCAGCCTGCGGTTGCAAATGTAACGGGATGTACTCCCAATCAGATTATGCTTACATCACCCCAGCCGGGGGATGAAGTGAAAGGGACGATTGAATTGGTCGGTACGGTAAATATCCCGAATTTCGGGTTTTATAAATATGAAGTTGCTCCGCTCGGAAGTGACACCTGGGCTACAATTTCTGCAGGACGCACCACCGTTGTCAACGGGCCGCTTGGAGGTTGGATCACAACCGCCCTTACTCCCGGTGACTATCAAATAAGATTGGTTGTCACAGATAATCAAGGACAGGCGCTGCCGGCTTGTGTGGTACCGGTTCGCGTTGTGCCTTTACAATAAGATCGCTTTGGAATTTGTATGCCTGATATTTACCTTCGTCCTACTGTTGCAACTGACCTGCCCCGATTAATGGGATTTGACCATTCGACCATCAGCGAATCTGTCTGGCAATTGGAACTGCGCCGTGATACCGGGCAGATTGCCGCCACGTTTCGTGAGGTGCGTTTACCGCGCTCCATCTCAGTTACTTTTCCGCATAATCCTTTTGCGCTTGCAGATGATTGGGTGAGAAAATCCATGATGTACACCGCATTTATAGATAAAGACCCTGTCGGCTACATCAGTCTGCTTGAGCGGGGAACTGCTTCAGTGGTGTGGGTGACTGATATCGTGGTGAATATGGCAAGTCGCCGCCTGGGCGTAGGGACAGCCCTCTTGGGGGCCGCGCAGGATTGGGCGGCGTCCAGATCGCATCGTCGTCTGATTCTGGAGATGCAGTCTAAAAATCTTCCTGCCATTCGCTTTGCCCAGAAATTCGGGTATGAATTCTGCGGTTATAATGACCATTATTACCTTACTCAAGATGTGGCTTTGTTTTTTGGAAAAGCTTTGAAATAATCAGCGGCTGAAGCCGCCTTATTGTAAAACGTTTACTGGAAGGGTGTGCATGATTAACGGTTGGACGGACACGTTACTGGCGGGGATCCAGACTGTCAACCAGATACTAACGGCAGGAATTGCCATCACAGCGTTTTCGCTGTTTCTATACGCGCTTTCTTTTAACTTGCGCGATAGAGTGGCGCGTTCGTTCGCGATTATTTTGCTTTGTGTGGTGATCGTTTTTACAGCAGAAGCCTTGCAGGATGAATCGTTAACGACAATAACGATCGATCTGCTTTTACACTTGCAATGGTTTGGCATTGTTTTTCTTCCCGCAGCCTATCTTCATCTTTCTGATGCCTTGCTGGTTACGGCTGGTCGCCCCTCTCGCGGGCGGAGAAGGATCGCGGTGCGGGGGATGTATGTGATCTCGGCGTTTTTCCTGGTTTTGCTTGCATTTGGATATTTACTCGGCCCGATCGTAGTGAATGGGAAGCCCGCTCCGCACCTTGAGCGCACAGTGTGGACGGAAGTGTTCACGCTCTTTTACGTCAGCACGATGGTTTGGGCGGGAGTGAATTTTGCCCGCGCGTACAGCCTTATGCTGACTCGTTCGGGACGCCGCCGGATGCTCTACCTGATGGCTGGTGCAACTGCCCCTGCGCTTGGTTCCTACCCTTATCTTTTATTTGGATATAGTCTTGCCGCGCAGCATCCATTTACCTTTTGGGGTGTGGCAACGGTCATCAATGTGCTGGTGGGGGCGTTGGTGATCGTCATGGCTTATGCGGTTGCTTTCTTTGGCGTTTCATGGCCTGATCGTGTCATCAAGAGTCGTTTGGTCAAGTGGATCATGCGCGGGCCGGTGGTCGCTTCTGCGGCGCTGGCATTGATGACGGTGGTTCGGCGGGGCGGTGAGTTTCTTGGTTCACCTTACAATGCCTTTGTTCCCTTTACTGTAGTTGCAACGGTCCTGCTGCTTGAACATGCGATTACATTTGCCGCGCCGATTTGGGAGCGCTGGCTGTTTTTTGGTAATGACCGCGGCGAATTGCAGGTGCTTCAAAATTTTGAAGAACGTTTATTGACACAAGGTGATTTGCAGCAATTTCTTGAGGCGGTGCTGGCTGCCGTGCGCGATCATTTGCATTCCTCCTCGGCCTTCGTGGCTGCATTGGATGATGAGACTTTATCCCCGATCGTGGTCGCGGGCAACCGCTCCATGCTCGATCAGGAAAGTTTGACAGAAGTATTGGATAATGTGATTGATGATGAACGGCGCGAATTTCAGTGGGGAAATTTTCTGGTATTGCCTTTGCATCAACGCAGACGCTCCGACATGGATCAGGATGAAGCACCCCTTTTACTTGGTTTACTCGGCGTGGCAAGATCTGAAAAACAATTGATGGAACGTGATCAGCGTGATGCGTTGTGGCTTCTGGCAGACCGCGCTGCGCTCGCTTTGCAAGACCGCCAGTTACAACAGCGTGTATTCCGTTCGCTCGAAGACCTTCAGCCGCAAGTGGAAATGATCCAGCGGATGCGTGCTGCGGGACGTTATGACACACGTGCAAGTTTGATGGCGGAACCTCTTCCGCAGGAAGCTGACCTTGCCAATTGGGTGAAAGATGCGCTGACTCATTATTGGGGCGGACCAAAACTAACCAATAATCCATTAATAAAACTTCAAGTGGTGCGCGATCTGGCTGAAAAAGATGACGGGAATTCTGCCAATGCTTTGCGCGCCTTACTGCGTAGTGCTGTGGATCAGGTCAAACCGAGAGGTGACCGTAAATTCACATCCGAGTGGATACTGTACAATATCCTTGAAATGAAATTTATCGAAGGCCGCAAAGTTCGTGATGTGGCTTCACGCCTGGCAATGTCTGAAGCAGACTTGTATCGCAAACAGCGCGTCGCAGTGGAAGCGGTTGCAAAAGCGATCCTTGAGATGGAAGTTAATCTCAAAGACTCGTAATGCAGTTTGCAGGCTTGGCCTGCCTTTATTGTGTGCAAAGAGCGCGTTTCTCCAGTTTTCGGGAAGAAACCCCCCGCTCATATTTATAGGAATGGGAAGGAGTCCATAATGGTTGGACAAAAAGGTAAACAGGAAAATCCGATGCCTCAGATTGACGAGGGCTGGTGGTCATCGGTACTGGCAGAGGAAAGCCGTTCTTCGGCGAATCCAATTGTCAGGTCGGCGGGGAGCAGGCCTGAGTTCCGTGATGAATCGAAAAGCAATTCCACGGAAAAAAAGCCTGCCGCAAATTGGACCCAGGTCAAAGACCTATATATGCGCGATCAGATCATTGATCTTGCTGTTACCGGACATAATCGTGGAGGCCTGCTTGTGGAGGGCGAAGGTCTCTATGGATTTGTGCCATTTTCGCATCTGATCGATCTGGCAGGCAAGGTTGAGATCGGAGAACGTGATCATGACCTTGAATCATATGTTGGCCGCTCACTTCGCTTAAAAGTGATCGAATGCGTGCCTGAAGATGGACGCGTAGTCTTCTCTGAACGCGCCGCTCAATCCGAGCCCGGCAAACGCGCAGAATTATTCCACGCTTTGCAACCCGGCCAGCATGTTCAGGGCATGGTTACGAACGTAACTGATTTCGGCGTATTCGTTGATCTGGGCGGGGTCGAAGGCTTGATCCACATCTCAGAATTATCCTGGGGACGGGTTTCCCACCCAACTCATATCGTAAAAATTGGCAGCACCATCGACGTGCAGGTACTTGATCTCTCTCCTGAGCGTTGTCGTGTTGCCTTAAGCCTCAAACGTCTGCTCCCGAATCCCTGGAACAACGCATCCACAGATCTACCCGAAGGCTGCACCAAACCTGCCACGATTACAAGCGTGCTTTCTTTTGGCGCATTCGCACGGCTGGATAATGGCATCGAAGGCTTGATCCATGCATCTGAAATTCCACAATCAGAAGGAAAACCCTTAAAGGAAATCCTTGCTGAAGGGCAAAATGTACAAGTGCGTATTCTGCATTTAGACTCAGCCCATCAGCGCATGGGACTCAGCATGAGGCTTGAGTAAAACAAATGTCCGAATCACCCCGCCCGAGCAACAGACAATACGCCCAAGCCGAACCGCCATCACACAATAACGACTGGCTCGAAAGGCTTGCACGCTTTTACCTGCAATTTGGACGCTTCTTGCGTGACTCAGCAGGTGTTATTTTGATTGCATTCGCAATCATGTCTGTGCTTGCCGTGTGGGGCATTACCGAAGGCGCACTCCTCACCCCATTTGCAAACCTGCTCAAACTCTGGTTTGGCTGGGGCAGTTTCCTCGTTCTCTTTGGAATAGGATACATCGGATACACCCTGCTGCGGCGCGACGGCAGACAAATCCACTGGGGACAGCTGATTGCACTCGAACTCGCATCTCTCCTAACCCTGGGCCTGCTCGCTGTTTTCTGGGGCAACAGCCTCATCCGGGCAGAGTCCGGCATGGACGGCGGCCGCCTCGGCTGGGGGTTGGTCACACTGGCCTGGCAGTCCATGAGCCCCATCTTTGGCACATTGGTCATCTTCCTGCTCTGGCTATTAATGGTTATGACAGGCTTTGGCTTATGGGCAAAACTGGAAATTTGGTTATTGCAGATTGCCGGTGAAGCAGCGCCAGTGATCGTGGCAACTCCAACCCCGGCCACCGTTGAAGCAGAAACTGAAAATAAAGAAGACGAACAGGCCGCAAAAGAATCAACTCCAAAGAAAAAAGCACAACCTTTGCCGCCCGAATTCCGCACCTCTTTAAAAGCCGCTGATAAAAAATCTGAGAAACCATTCAAGCCCTCACCACGCGGCGAAGAACTTCCACCTTTAAGTATTTTGCTCGGCGAAACAGCCGTCCGCGCTGACGATCGGACCATTAATCAAACAGCGGGTCTGATCATGAAAACGCTGGCAGATTTTGGCATCCCTGCCACAGTCATTGGTTATCGTGTCGGCCCGTCCGTGACTCAATTTGCAGTACAGCCGGGTTTTATCAAAAAGCCCGGTTCGGATGAAGAAGATGTGCAGCAAATGAAAGTGCGTGTTGCGCAGATCGCTTCTCTCGAAAAAGATATTGCGCTGGCATTATCTGCCCAGCGTTTGCGTATCGAAGCGCCTGTGCCCGGCAAACCTTATGTCGGCATCGAAGTGCCAAATACACACAGCTCAGTCGTCCGCTTAAAGACTTTGCTCGAGTCTGATGCTTTCAATAAAATGGGTGTGCCGCTTGCAGTTGCCATTGGACGTGACGTTTCCGGTCATCCTCTGATTGCTGACCTTGCGCGCATGCCGCATGTTCTGATCGCAGGCGCAACAGGTTCCGGTAAATCGGTCTGTATCACATCCATCGCTGCCTGTCTTGCCATGAACAACACACCCGAAGACTTGCGCATGGTAATGATCGATTCAAAAATGGTGGAGTTGATCCGCTTTAATGGATTGCCTCATTTATTTGGTAAAGTGGAAACCAATATCGAACGCATTCTCGGTGTTTTGCGTTGGGTGGTTGTTGAAATGGAACACCGCTATCGTTTGCTTGAAAGCGCACATGCCCGCGACCTCCAATCTTATAACAATAAGATCACACGTAAAGCGGATGGTAAAGCACTTCCGCGCATCGTGGTCTTGATCGATGAACTCGCCGACCTGATGATGTCGGCTCCGGATGTGACCGAGCATAATCTTGTTCGTCTTGCGCAAATGGCACGCGCCACGGGCATTCATCTGGTTGTTGCTACACAGCGTCCCTCCACCGATGTGGTGACGGGTCTGATCAAAGCCAATTTCCCCGCGCGTTTGGCGTTTGCAGTGGCCTCCGGTATTGATAGCCGCGTTATTCTGGATTACACCGGCGCCGAGTCTTTGCTGGGCCGTGGTGATATGCTCTTCCTGAATCCAGAAGTGGGCAACCCTGTCCGCGCACAAGGCGTAATGATCACCGATATGGAAATCGAACGCATCATCTCCCATTGGCAAAAGAGTGACATTGAAGTGGACGATACCCCGCCGTGGGAAAAACTTTTGCAGGAACCCGGCGAAGGTGAAGATGACGGATTGATCGAACAGGCGATTTCCATCGTGCGTTCGAGTCAACGCGCATCTGCTTCGTTGTTACAGCGTCGTTTGCGGGTTGGATATCCGCGTGCCGCGCGTTTGCTCGACCAGCTTGAAGAAATGGGAGTTGTCGGTCCCTCTCAAGGCGGCGGCAAGGAGCGCGATGTGCTCGTCAGCGAAGATGATCTGGCGGATGAAGGAAAGCTCGGCGAATAATTTAATTCCAAATGGAGTGACGAATACCCGTTGAGAAATGAGGCTGAAACCCGAATTTCATCAAACATATTCGTCATTTTTTTGATGAGGAGAATTTAACCCAAACCATGAATCAAAAAATAACATTTACTGATAGATTGCGGCTCATTTTTAAAGGCATACTCGATCCCATCGGGACATTTCTAAACCGCCTCGGGTTAACGCCGAATGCCATTACCCTGTTGGGACTGGTCGGCACAACCATTGGCGCATATATTATTTCACAGGGCAAAATGACCACAGGCGGTATTGTCCTGCTGCTCTCCGTTCTTGTGGATGCGTTGGATGGAACCATGGCGCGTCTGCGCGGCGATAACAGCGACTTTGGCGGGTTCGTGGATTCTGTCAGTGACCGGTATGCAGAGTTCATCACCTTTGGCGGACTTTTATATTTTTTCCTTTCGCAGGAAAATTATTCCGGAGTTATGGTTACGTTTGCAGCGACGGCGGGTTCAGTGCTTGTTTCTTATGTGAAAGCCAGAGCCGAAGGATTGAACTTTACAGCCAAGGTCGGTATTCTGACTCGTGTAGAACGCTATATAGTTTTAATTCCTTTGTTGATCTTCAATCAACCTTTTATTGCTGCGGTTGTGATCGCTGTGCTCGGCAACTTCACCGCATTGCAGCGCATACTTTTTGTCCGCGCCCAGGGGCATGAGCGTATGAGAAAAGCCCGTGAAGAAAAAGCCAGGGAATATATACATTGATGTTTGAAGGATTTTCGCTTGGCCCACTGACCTTCCGCTTGAACGGACTCCTGCTTGTGCTTGGACTGGCAGTAGGGGCCTTGTTAGCCGTGCGCGAAGCCCAAAAACGCAACTACGACCCGGAGACGATCTATTATCTTTTCCTGCCCTTGGTGATCTGGGGGACGATCGGCGCGCGCCTCTGGCACATTTTCACCCCGCCTCTTTCCTCCGTTCAGCTGGGTCTGACCACCGAATATTACCTCACCCATTTTTTGGACGTACTGGCGTTTTGGCTGGGCGGTTATGGCATTCCGGGCGCATGGATCGGTGGCTCGATTGCTTTATTCTTTTTCGCACGCAGGAGTGAATTAAGCTTTTGGGAACTGACAGATATTCTTGCTCCCGGTCTGGCGCTTGCTCAAGCCATTGGCCGCCTCGGGAATTATTTCAATCAGGAACTTTATGGTCTTCCCACCACCCTGCCGTGGAAAATATATATCGAACCAGCTTACCGTTTGACCGGATTTGAAACAATGGATTTTTATCATCCATTATTCGCTTATGAAGCCATTTTAAATTTTGCAAATCTGATCTTTCTTTTTTGGATTGCGCGCCGCTTTGCAAATATCCTCAAGGCGGGTGATCTTTTTCTTGCATATCTTGGCTTTTATTCCTTCGTCCGTTTTTTGCTCGAATTCCTGCGGTTGGACGTTGCACTTGTCAGCGGGGTGAATATTAATCAGATATTCTTTGCAGTTGTATTTGTAGGAGTGGGTCTCATTTTGGGAGCTCGTCAGCTTGCTGGCGGGCGGCCTGTCAATTCTTCGTCGTGAACTTCGTTTAAACACATGGGCGCCTTGCCGTCCGATTCAAGATCGGCCTGTCCGGATATTGTAAGGTCTCTGTCAGGGCAGATATAGTGAAGTGGGGAATAAAATAGGAACGACCATTTAAGTAGGCATTATTAGACGTAAGGTTGTGTTTGCTTATCTAGTCGTGTATTTGGGTGTTCCCTAAAAACGGCTACATTATTAATTTATAAGGATCAAAATGATAGAAACTCATGATCTAACCAAGCAATTCCACGACTTTCTGGCCGTGGATGAAGTGAACCTTTCTGTAGATGCAGGACAAATTTTGGCAATTTTGGGTCAGAATGGTGCGGGTAAAACCACCACCGTTCGGATGTTGACTGCTTTGTTAACGCCAACAAGCGGCTGGGCCAAAGTAGCTGGTTATGATGTTGTCAAGAATGGGCATGATGTGCGCTCTTCGGTGGGTGTGCTCACTGAGCAGCATGGTTTATACATGCGAATGACCGCCATTGAATATTTGGATTTTTTCGGTCAGGTCTACAGTTTGTCAGCCTCGGCACGCAAGGCTCGCAGTGAGCATCTGCTTCAATACTTCGGGTTGACTGAAGCCTCAAAACGCCGCATTGGTGAGTATTCAAAAGGGATGCGCCAAAAACTGGCGCTGGCGCGCGCCATGATGCACGACCCTGGTGTGCTTCTGCTGGATGAGCCTACCTCCGCCATGGATCCTGAATCTGCACGGTTGGTACGGGATGAGATTGCGCGTTTGAAATCGTCTCAGCGCACGATTGTGATCTGCTCACATAATTTGACAGAAGTGGAAGCGCTGGCAGATAAGATCGCCATTATTTATCGCGGGCGGATTTTGATGCAAGGCTCGCTGGAAGAGTTAAAGCATAATGTGCTTGGCGCTCCGGAATATGAAATTAAATTCAGCGATACATGGGATGCAGGTGGGTTGGAACTGCCCAAAGATGTGGAAATGCTCTCTCGGACGGCGACCAGTTTCAAAGTCCGTGTGGAGCGGCCGCAGGAATCCAATCCACTAATTTTGAAGGCTCTGTCTGCGAAATCCGCTTCGGTCATGGCGTTTCAAGAAGAGCCGCGCACATTGGAGCAGGTTTATCTCAAGGTAATGGCGGAAGCAAAAGGACGCGAAAATGTTCAATAAACTTAAACTTGTCTGGCTTGTGGCGGGGCGTGAACTGAAGGATCAATTTCGTGACTGGCGTGTGCTGGCGCCGATGATTATTTTGACTCTGTGCTTTCCAGTTTTGATGAATGAATTTGCCAAGCAGACTGTGGATTTCTTAAATCAATACGATGCTAATTTAATTTTAGACCGGCTCGTGCCATTCTCGATCATGATCATTGGATTTTTTCCGATCACGATCTCGCTGGTGGTTGCGCTTGAGTCTTTTGTAGGTGAAAAGGAACGCGGAACGATTGAGCCTATTTTGAGCGCGCCGCTGGATAATTGGCAATTGTATTTTGGAAAGTTATTGGTGGGTGTAGCGACTCCTTTGGTGGCGAGCTATCTTTCCATTTTTCTTTATCTGATCATGATCTCGCGTCAGGGGCTTGAGATGCCGTCTTTCAGTGTGATGGTGCAGTTGTTCTTTTTGACCACGGCACACGCCACCTTGATGGTCAGTGCGGCGATTGTGATCTCTGTGCAATCCACTTCGGTTAAGGCTGCGAATTTGCTGGCTTCGTTCATTGTGATTCCTGTTGCCATTTTGATGCAAGGCGAAGCTGTGATGCTGTTTTGGGGAAATGAGCAGGTGCTTTGGCTGGCGGTGGCAGGTGTGATGATTATTTCGCTGCTGTTGATCCGCGTGGGAATTGCCCACTTTCAGCGCGAGTATTTATTGGGCCGTGAAATTGATGTGATTAATCTAAGCTGGATATGGCGCACATTTTGGGAGAATTTCATCGGTGGTGCGCATACGATTGGTGAATGGTATGGTCGTGTGTTGGGAGGTGCCATGCGCCGCATTGCCCCCGCTCTTTTAGCGATGATTTTTGTTGCTGGCATAAGTTTGTGGATGGGGTACGACTGGGTGATGGTGAATGTTTCAGAGGTGATCGCGAAGGCTTCGCCTGAAAATCTTGAGAAGATCGCAGCCGGTGCGCGCGAGATGCCCAGCCTTTCAAACATACAAGAAAATATTAATGCGCCATTTCTGTTTCTGAATAATACACGTGCCGTGACGGTTATATTTTTCGCGGGTTTATTTTCGTTTAGTGTTTTGGGCATTCTGTTGTACATGCTTAATATTGGTTTGATCGGCGGTGTGTTTGCTGTATTGTTGCTTAGCGTTCAAATGCCAATTCAACCCGGACCAATATTCCTTGCCGGCGTTGCGCCGCATGGCATATTTGAACTTCCAGCATTGATGATCGGCAGCGCCGTGGTGCTTTATATGGGCGTTTCGATTGTCACACCGCAGATTGGAAAATCAATGGGTGAAGTGATCCTTGAATTGCTCGCAGACTGGACAAAGATATTTCTTGGCGTAGTGGTGCCTTTGCTGGCAATTGCAGCGCTGATCGAAGCTTATGTTACGCCGGGCCTCTTGTTAAATGTCATGGGCGGGTAACTGCGTTTCCTTGTTGTGCTTGCAGGTCTGAAGTTTGAGCAGGATGCCCTGTGAAGAGTGCAGGGCATCCTGTATTTTGATAATAAAGTTGAGATTTTTGGGCGCGGAAATTTAGGTTAAGATAGGAATCATGCCAAAAGTAATTATTCTTGGTTCATCAAATGCGATTCCGACAAAGGATAGCGAAAATACACACATGGTCGTTGTGGGGAATGAGCGTATTGTATTGATCGATTCGGTTAGCAATCCAATCCTGCGCCTCGAACAGGCCGGGTTGGATATTAATGATATTACCGATATCATTGTCACTCACTTTCATCCAGATCACGCTTCCGGCGTTCCGCTTTTGCTGATGGATATGTGGCTCATCGGGCGGCAAAAACCGCTTAATATTTACGGGTTGCAATATACATTGGACCGCGTTGAAGGCCTCATGGGATTTTATAACTGGTCTGCCTGGCCAAATTTTTTCCCCGTCACATTTCATCGCCTGCCCGCCGAAGAAATGACACCGGTAATGGATTGCTCTGATTTTATAATTCATGCATCTCCAGTAAAACACATGATTCCAAACATAGGGCTGCGGATCGAATTCGCGCAAAGCCAAAAGGTTATGGCTTATTCATGTGATACCGAACCCTGTGATGAAGTTGTCCGCTTGAGCGAAGGGGTGGATGTCTTGATCCACGAAGCGGGCGGAGATTCGATAGGGCATACTTCAGCGAAACAGGCAGGTGAGATCGCCCGAAAAGCAGAAGTTGGCAAGCTCTACCTGATTCATTACGCAACTGGTAAATACGCAACAGGTGATCTTATTGCCGAAGCGCGCACCACCTTCCCCGGTGATGTGGCGCTCGCCAAAGATTTTATGGTATTGGATTTCAGCAAAAGAATACCCCTCTCCCAATTTGGAAGAGGGCATAAAAACAACGATCATAGGGGATAGGCAAAACTTACCAGCCTGAAATGTAAGGTTCCCACTCACCATTTTCGGAAAGATGTTTCCCAAATATATATGCGGCATTCGCGGGCGGTTCCTTGGGAATGTGCGCCAGATGCATGTGAGCTTCATCCACTTTACGCCCGCCTTTACGATGATTACAGGCCGAACACGCCGCCACCAGATTTGTCCACTTATGCGGTCCGCCCAAATGGCGCGGAATGACATGATCCACGGTCAAGTTGACATCGCGCCTGCCGCAATACTGACAGGTATAATTATCACGTCTGAACACTTCGCGGCGCGTTAATTTAACGCGTGGTCGTGGTCGATGAACCTGGGTTTCCAGTCGAATGACTGAAGGGCGCGGAAGCAGCTGTGATATCGTGCGGATATGTCCGCGTCCATTCACGATCATATCGGCTTTACCTGCAAGGATCAAACCAACAGCCCGTCGTGTTGAGCATACATGGATCGGCTCAAAATTAGCGTTGAGTACCAGTACTGGTTCTTGCATGGCGCCTCGTAATCTGCATGATTATACTGCCAGTTAATAAGTCTTCGGGAGTCTGGCTTGATTGCATTTGCATATTACTCAGGTCTCAAAGTACGCAGGCTCAGTCAAACAGGAGTATTGAAATGAACATCATGATCGCGGGCGGCTCAGGTTTTCTTGGCGCCGCTCTTGCAAAATCTTTTCTCGCAGAAGGGCACAAAGTTTTTATTCTCACGCGCGGCTCGTCTGTAATTTCAGGTGCGCAAGCTGTAAAATGGGACGCAAAAACAACCAATGGGTGGGGGCATCTCGTCAATGAAATGGATGTGATGATTCACCTCGCAGGCCGCAGCCTTTCCTCCTGGCCCTGGACTTCAAAAACAAAACGCGACTTTAAAGACTCGCGCATCATTCCCGGCCTCGCGCTTGCTCAAGCGATTCTAGAAGCGACTCAGCGCCCGGGCATTTTCATCCAAGCCTCGGGTATTAATCACTACGGTTTACATGGCACCTCCGCAGATGAATCCACGCCGCCCGGTGATGACTTCCTTGCTCAGTTAACTGTTCAATGGGAAGATGCCACAAAATCGATTGAAGAATTGGGCGTGCGCCGGGTTGTAGTCCGCTCGGCTGTGGTATTAGGCAAAGGCGAAGGCTTGCTGTCTCTTATGGCTTTGCCAGTGAAATTATTTGCAGGCGGCCCGTTAGGCGATGGAAAATTTGCCATGCCCTGGATTCACATTGACGATTGGGTGGGCGCGGTGCGTTATTTAATTGCAAACGAAAGTACAAGCGGTGCATATAATTTGATCGCACCTGTCCCTACATCAAGCGCTGATTTTTATCGCGCACTGGCGAGTGTCTTGCACCGTCCATATTGGTTTCCCACACCGGCCTTTTTATTGCGGATCCTTTTAGGCGAAATGAGCGTCCTCGTTGTGGAAGGTAGGTTTGCTCAACCCAAACGGCTGATCGAGTCTGGGTACAAGTTCCAGTTTGAAGGTCCGCGTGAAGCGCTGTTTGATTTATTAGGTTAATCTCAAAGGAGAAAAAGTCCATGAAAAAAATAATCCTCTTGCTCGCATTTTTTATCAGTGCGTGTGCGCCTGCAGGTGAACAATCTGCGGTTGTATTGCCTATTGCACTTGCAACCTCTACGGCATTTATTGACACAGCCTCCTATCCCACGGCGCAAGTGGAACTGGCTCAACCGAATCAAGTGGCAAGCGGAATTGAAGTGCGCATGGAACGCGCCTCGGTGGATGGAAAAAATGTGAATGCGGATGTGTGTTTCACATTACCAGATACATCTGATTGGGGTGTATCTTCCGCGAGTTTAACCTATGCCGGAATCTTGTTACAGGAATATGGTACGACACTGGTGAGTTTGCAGGAACCTGCTGATGGTGTGCCCGGTTTGCGTTGTGACACGTTGACATTCATTGTGCCGCCCGATGCCGATCTTTCCAACACTACCATTGTGATCGACGCCATTGCAACGACCCCGCGCGAAGGGGAGTATTGTTCGGCTTATATGCCCAAAATTCAGCAGGCCATGCTTGCGCGCGGCATTGGCATTACGCTGGATTGCGTAGATGTGAATGGTACGCTGACGATGCAAATTTTGAGCATCCCCTCAGACATGACCCAGGCTCAGGCCGAGGAAATTGTTTACAGTGATGAGTTTTACTCGGTAAAAGGTCCGTGGAGTTTTTCTTTCAATTTGGCGCAGTGAAATTCTTGTTGTATAATACGCCCATGTCCGTTATAAATCTTTCCGCTTATTACTATTATTACACCCGCCCATAAACAACAGCGATGGTGTGCTATGAACGCGCCCTCATCATCGCGGGCGCGTTTTTGTTTGTCAATCAGACCCTAAAGGTTTTTAAAACCTTTAGGGTCTTAGGAGAATGTTATGAACATTGAAGAACAAGTTGAATTATTGATGCAAGGTACAGAATATGGTGATGAAGACCTGAAAAAGGCCATGACCACTGAACTGCGCGCACGTCTGTTACTCGCTGAAAAAGAGAATCGGCCGTTGCGTGTGTATTGCGGTTACGATCCTACGTCCACAGATTTGCATCTGGGGCATACGATCACCATGCGCAAATTGCGCCAGTTTCAGGATCTGGGACACGAGGTCACATTTCTGATCGGAAGTTACACTGCGCTGGTGGGTGACCCTTCAGATAAGAATAAAGCGCGTCCGATCCTGACTGAGGAGAAGGTCAACGAAAATGCATTGACCTATACTGAGCAAGCCTACCGCGTGCTTGACCGCGAGAAGACAAAGATCCGCTATAACGGTGAATGGTTGTCAAAACTTTCGCTGGTGGATTTAATTCGCCTGGGTCAAAACTTCACGGTGCAGCAATTTTTGGCACGTGATAATTTTTCAAATCGTTTGGATAAAGGTGAGCCGATCTACATTCACGAAACTTTCTATGCTTTGATGCAAGGCTATGATGCGGTCGCCATGGAAACAGATGTGCAGATCGGTGGTTCAGACCAACTGTTCAATATCATTGTTGCTGGTCGTAAATTGCAGGAAGCCTTGGGCCAAAAGCCTTTGGTTGGAATTATTACTGCGATTTTGCCCGGTACAGATGGCACGCAGAGAATGTCCAAGTCTACTGGAAATATTGTGCCGATCAATACTGGCGCAAACGATATGTTTGGCAAGCTGATGTCTGTTCCTGATTCAGCGATGAGTTTATACATGCGCCTTGTCACACGTTGGAGTCCGCATGAGATCGATGTGATGGAAAAAGATGTGGCTTCGGGTGCGTTCCATCCACGCGATGCGAAAATGAAAATGGCAAGCGAGATCGTGAGCATCTTTTACGGCGACGCAGATGCGAAGTCGGCGCAGGAGAATTTCATCAAGACCTTCCAACAGAAAGAAATTCCTGATGAAATGCCGGAGTTTACGCTGCAAGCAGGTCAGACCGTTGTGGATGTGATTCTGGCTGCGAATTTGGCAGAGAGCAAGAGTAAAGCTCGCTCCTTGATCGATCAGAAAGGTGTGCGTTTGGATGGGGAAGTGTTGGAGCGCGGTGATGCTCCATTTCCGCACCCTGGCGTTTTACAAGTCGGCAAGCGCCGGTTCTTGCGGGTTCAATAAAAAATTTAGGAGACAAAAAGAAGCGCTGATTTTGGTCAGCGCTTCTTTTTGTCTCTATTTTTGATCATTATTTTTTATGGGTTTTGAACGCGGTTTATGAGAAGGGTCTATTTGTTTTATTTCACCTTCGATCATTTTGAAGAATACTTTGATTACATCCGGGTCAAATTGTTTGCCTGAAAGATTTTTAATATAGTTTATTATTTTTTTTCGAGGCCACGCTTTGCGGTAAGGCCGGTCGGATGATAAGGCATCCCAGACATCGACGATTGCGAATACACGTGCTGAGAGAGGAATTGCCTCGCCTTTTAATCCGCGCGGGTAGCCGCTTCCGTCCCACCATTCATGGTGGCAATAAGCAATTTCAATTGCGGGACGCAGGTATGTAATGGGGGATAGCAGGTCATAGGCATATTGGGGGTGTTTGCGCATTTCAAAAATTTCCGCTTGTGTGAGCGGCCCATTTTTTCGCAGGATGTTATCGGGCACGCCCATTTTGCCAATGTCATGCAATAAGGTGCCGCGCCGGATATGTAATAATTCAGATTCGGGAAATGCCTATTTGCCGGGCCAGTTCAAGGGTTAGGTTTGTGACGCGGCGTGTGTGGCCTTGAGTCTCTTTGTCACGTAGTTCGAGCGCTTTTCCCCACCCTTCCAATGTGGTGTCATAGGCAAGCGAAAGTTCCTGATTGGATTTTTGCAGGTTTTCAAACAACTGAGCATTGTCAATGGCGATTGTGGCTTGTCCGGCAAGTGTGTGAAGAAAATCAAGCCAATCGGCGGTGAGGGAGATGGGTGCGCGAAAATAAATTTCGAGAATGCCTCTTGTAGCGCCTTTGCTGAAGAGCGGCACAGCGTAATAGCTTGTAAAATTTTCAGCGGAAAGCGGTCCGGTTGGGTACTGGCCGGTTTCTTTTTTTACATCTTTAATATACATGGATTTGCGGCTGAGCAATATCTGGCTGGCTAAGCTATTTCCGAGGCTGATGGGGGTGCGTAGAATGTTCCGGTTTTCAAAGCCGGTTGCTGCATAATATTCCAGCATTTGGCTGTCTGGGCTAAATACAAGCACGGCCGCTGCGTCTGCGCCCATTTTTGAGATCAGGTTTTCGGTAACAATTCCGAGGGTGATATGCAGGTCAAGGCTGGTGGCGATGGCTGTATCCAATTCACGCAAGGTGGTAAGGCGTTGGATCTGTTCTTCGCTTCGTTCGTAAAGATTGGAGCGGTAAATGGCGTTGCCTGCGATTTCAGCCAGTGTTGTGACCATACGGGTTTGATGTGATTTCACTTTCCGTGGAGCCTGTATTGCCACGGCGAGTGCGCCGATCGTTTCGGTTGCGGTTCGAATCGGAACGGCAATGCCGCTTCCGTTTTCTCCAAAGAATGCGGCATTTTCGGGGTTGATGATCGTGTCATTCTCCGCATTGGCACCTACATGGGCTGTTCCGCTGGAATATACTTTTCCAATGATTCCTTCGTTGGGTTTAAAGTTGGGCTTTGGCAGGCTATTGAACCACCCTGTTGCAGCTTTGGACTTTAGTTCATTATTTTCAAAGTCATAGAGCCAGATGGCTGCTGAGTCTGTATCTACGCTGGCTTTTATTTCATTGAGTAGAATGGGCAGCATTTCTTTGGTGTCACGCGCTGCGCGTAGTGAAAAGGATACGCGGCTTACGATTTCCAATTCTTCAAGCCGTTGACGCGTCTCTGTAAACAAACGTGAATTTTCGAGCGATGTTGCTGCTTGATGTGCGAAGGTTTGGGCGGCGACAGCATCGTTTTGTGTAAATGCGCTGGGGGAGTGGCTGTCGAGGGCGATGTAGCCAATCACTTGTCCGCCTGTAATCATGGGCACGCCCATCCACCCGCGGACATTCGTGTTGTCTCCCCATCGTTCAAAACGTGGATCTTCATTGCAGTCATCAATGATCAAGGGTTCATTTGTTTTACTCATGATCTTGCATAGAATATTATCTGATGGAAAAACCATGCCCATTGCTTTTTCCGGGAAGGGCAGTCCTCTGGCGGCTGCGATGCGGATGTGCTTCCCTTCAACCATTAAAATTGAAGCGCTATTATATGGGGTGATCTTTTGCAGCCATTCAAGAATGGCTGCGTGCAGGGATGGCAGGTCAAGCAAGTTGGATAACGCTGTGGTTGCCTGCCGTACAGTTTCGGCATTTTCACGGCGTTTCTGTTCCAGCACAAAGAGCCGGGCATTTTCTATCGCAGTCGCAGCCTGGTTGGCAAATGTTTGCACCAGGATTCCATATTCCTCTGTATAAAAGCCGGCTGTCTTACTATCGAGGTTGATAAATCCAATTAATTTATCCTGTGTGAACATGGCGACGCACATCCATCCGCGAATATATGTGCTGCCCTCCCATTTTTCGAACTGCTTGTTTTCCTGGGCATCTTGAAGAATAAATGGCTTTCTGCTTAATCCAACCTCTTTCCATTTTTCTGTCATCGGGAAAATTTGCCCGATATAAAATTGTTTTGGAAGCTGGCGTTTTGCAACAAGTTTAACTGTGTCTATATTATTGAGCATGATCGAGGCACTGTCGTAGGGTGCAATTTTTTTGAGCCAGTCGAGGATGCTTTCCAGTAGACTGTTGATGTCGAGGGTGTTTGCAAGCGCCGATGTAGCCTGACTGAGAGTTTCCGCTTCCTGGCGGCGTTTATGTTCTGCTTCAAATAGACGCGCATTCTCAATCGCAACAGCAGCTTGTTGTGCGAGACTGCTTAAAAAATCCAAATCTGTCGTCTTGTATTCTTCGTCTGCGCCAATCCGCCAAACGACCAACAGTCCTGTGAGTTGGTCGTTTGAAAGGACAGGTACTCCCATTATGTGTTCGTAGGGCAAAATTTCAGTCCCCTTGACGGGAATTGCGCGCAGGTCCACAGTAGTATCGTTAATGATTTCCCCTACTTTTTTTATGGCAATATCGCCGAGAATTCCAATGCCCGGCTGGATCGGATCGTTCTTTATCTCATCAGCATCGACTCCAATTGCTGATATTGCCCGTAATTGTGACGACCCCGTTTCGGTTAAATAGACAGCGCTTGTTTCCGCTTTCAACAATTCCTTGGCATAAAGCGCGATACGTTCAAGCACAGTATTGAGTTGAAGAGTGGCAGAGATGCCGCGTCCAACTTCCGCAATTGCAGCTGCTTCCTGCGCACGGCGCATTGTCTCCTCGAATAGACGCATTGACTCTATGGATATGGACGCTTGATGGGCGATGCTCACAAGGAAATTCAACTCCGGCTTATCGAATAAACCTTTAGACCTTAATCTCCATGCGTTAATTGCTCCAATGGACTTGCCGTGCAGAATTAATGGAGCAGACATCATTGTGTCGAGTCTGGATTCTTCTTCAGGTGTGCCTGGGACAGTTTTTTTTCGCGGATCATTTGAGATGTCGTCAATAATTTCGGGCTTGCCGGTGGCAATAATATTCCCGGTAATACCTTCTCCTACTTGAATCGTATGTGCCAGCATTTCTTTTTGATACTCCCCTTGTGCGGTTACTATTTTTATATCCTTGCTGTTGTCTTGTACTAAATAGACTGCAATCGTGCTGGCGTTAAGCAGGGAAAGAGCGCGTTCCGAAATTTTATCCAATGCGGGAATAACTTCGCGGGTGGTTGCAATCTCATTCGCGATATTTGCGAGCGCTTCGATGATCTGTGAGCGGTGACTTTCCTCTTGAAATAGACGCGCATTTTCCAGGGCGATCGCTGCCTGATTTGCAAATGTCTGGGTAATGGCAGCATGTTCTTCGTTAAAAAAGTTTGGAGTTTGACTGTCAAAGTTTAGAAATCCAATAATCTTATCTTTTGCGAACAGCGGGATTCCCATCCAGCCGCGGATATAATTCGTCTGCTCAAATTTCTCAAAGCGTTCGTCGTTTTGAACGTCTGAAATAATCAGGGGTTGGCGCAGCGTTTCCAAATCCCCCCACTTTTTTGTATTGTATGCATATTTCTTGCCGATCACTTCTTCAGGGATGTTTTTTCCTGCAACGATTTCAACATAACCATGACTGATCATTTCAATTGACATGCTGCTGTAGGGAACCAATCTTTTTAGCGAAGAAAAGATATTCTCAAAAAGTTTGTCCAGTTCAAAGAATGAGGTTAAGTCTCCGGTTGCTTCACGCAAAATCTCCGCCTGTTTGCGGCGCATTTGTTCCAATTCAAAAAGTTGTATCTTTCCAAGGGCATTCGCCATTCCACCCGCGATCGTATTGAGGAGTCTTTCATCGGTTTTGGTAAAAGCATTTAATTGTCTGCTTTCCACATTAAGTACGCCAATGATTTTTGACTCATTGCTGATCGGAATACAAAGTTCTGAAAGGATGCCCTCTGTTGTTTCATAATACGCAGGTTCAAGCAAAACATTCCCTGAGCGGATCGTTTTTCCGGTAGCGGCAACTTTTCCGGTGATTCCTTTGTGCAGCGGACTGCTGATGTTTAGATTTTCAGCGCTTGTGCCGCGATAGGAAGCATGTGGTTTTAGTTCGTCTCGTGTTTCATTGAACAAAAGAATGCCGCAGTTATCGGGATATAAGGTGTCTCCAATAATATCTGTCACGCGCTGGATCAATTCGTCGATATTTTTGGCATTTGATTCTGCCAGTGCCACAGAGTGCAGAACCGTCAATTCTTTCAACTGTTTTTGCAGGTCGTCTTCGTCACGTTTGCGCGCCGTGATATCTTGCGCGATGGCAATGATCACAGCCTGCCCAAAGTACATCCCCTTAAATACACGCACGTCTTTCGGGAAAATCTCTCCATTGCTTCGCTTTCCCCAAAACTCGAATTGCTGTGCTTCTCCGTTGAAAGCCTTTTGAAGTGCCAGGGATATTTTGTTCAGATCATTTTTATTCGGCGCGCTAAGAATTTCAGGTGTCTTTCCTATAAAGTAATTTTTTGGGTATCCATACATGTTTGTGGCGCCGTCATTTACATCCAAAAAAAGACCATTGATATCCTGAATGTAGATGGCGTCGTGAATACTGTCAAATAACCCACGGTAACTGGTTTCGCTATTAAGCAGTGCTTCTTCAGATATTTTTTTTTCAATAGCGGCACTAAGAGTGTTTGAAGCTGCTTTGAGCGCTTCAATTTCCGCTTCGGTCCATTCACGCTCCACGGCACATTCATCAAATCCGATAAATCCCCACCAGTCTTTTCCAATTTTAAGTGGAATACAGATCAATGCAAGAATATCCTGCTCCTCCAGGAATTTTTGTTCCTGGGCAGGGAAGTTTTTAATGTTGCCGTAAACCGGCAATCCCTTGTTGAAAAATTCAACCCAACGCAAAAAACCAGCGGATGTAATGTCTATGTTTTGCATGGAGGGATTATGGATCTGCGGTTTTATTCCCTGATTGCACCATTCAAAGATTTGAGATACGAATATATTTTTTTTATTAGATGTATGTCGCTTGAAGACGTACACACGACTAACCTGAGTGGTTTTCCCAAGTTGCGCAAGCACTTGATTGATGCAGTCTTCCCAGTTGGAGGATTTCAGGAATTGCTCCGCTGAAAATCCAACGGCTTTGATGATTTCTTCTCTGCGTTGTATGGCTTCTTCAGCATGTTTTTGATCCGTTATGTCTAGGAGAATTCCCTGCCAGAAGAGGGGAGTGCCATCTTCTCCGAGGACAATAGATGCGTCCTCTTTGATCCAAACATAGTGTCCATCTTGATGACGCATTCTGTATTCAATTCGAAAAGGCTCACCAGTTTGATCGGTTCGAATATCCTCACTCAATACGCGTTCTCTATCATTTGGGTGCAGGGAGTTTTTCCATAAATTATTCCCAGATTCCCATTCCTGTGGAGTATAGCCAAGTAAATCCTTCAAGCGTGGACTTATGTACTGGGTCGTTTCAGGTTGATCGAATTTATCCATGAAAACAACGGCCGGCAATTTTTCTACAAGCATCCGATAGCGTTCTTCTGTATTAAATAATGCGTTTTCCGCTTTTTTTTGTTTTGTAATATCAGTAACAAACCCTTCAAAGTACAAAACCGTGCCGGCTTTATTTTTTACAGCACGGGCATTGGTGGATGTCCATATTATGCTTCCATCTTTTCTTATATTTATTGCTTCAAATTTTTCGACTACTCCATTTTGTGATAACAAACTGGTAAATTGTTCCCGGCTTTCTGGTGACAGGTGTATTTGCGAACTTATGTCGCTGATTTCTTTTATCATCTCTTCCGGCGATCTGTACCCATATATATTTGCCATTGCCGCGTTGACATTTATAAAATACCCCCCGGGTGCTGATCGAAAAATCCCTTCTGTGGTGGATTCAAAAAGATCTGAAAAATTTTGTTCCGCTGCTTTTTGGGAAATACTATTTTTCTTTATAAGGAAAAATAATATGATGGCGGTAAGGATTACATAAAGCCAGCCTTTGTAGGTTTGAATCAATGCCAATTGAATTGGGTTAATGAATAAAATTCCCGCGAATCTATCTGATAGGAGAATCCAAGTTCCTCCTATCAGAATGTAGATAAGAGTAATTTTTAGCGCGGGTGAAATTTTTGAGGTAATCATAGGTAAATGAATAGTGTCTTCTGTCTAAATTTATTATAGGCTTTTTTAGTGAAATTTCCATGCCAAATAAATTGTAATTGGCATGGAAATAAAAAATTCTTCTCAGAGAAAAACAAAAAAGCAAACCAAAACGGTTTGCTTTTTGAAGAGGCGTCGAGGGGATTTGAACCCCTGATGAGGATTTTGCAGACCCTTGCCTTACCACTTGGCCACGACGCCATATACACAATGAGGATTGCTGACTGAAATGTATTCCAATCTGCAATCCTCCATGTTTGAGCGGGCGATGGGATTCGAACCCACGACCTTCTCCTTGGCAAGGAGACGTACTACCACTGTACTACGCCCGCAGATTTTCGGCTATTATATCAGCCGAGAGTGCCGAGACCCAGGATCGAACTGGGGACACCGCGATTTTCAGTCGCGTGCTCTACCAACTGAGCTATCTCGGCCTGTGTATTTTTTTGTTAAGCGTCCGTGATTTTACACGTACTTATACAGATTGTCAAGAAAAGCTTTGCATATATATTTGATGTGATTAATGTATTGTCCACTTCTTGACTTTTTGTATTCATTTCGATATAATGTTAGGTCGCTGTCCAAATGGGACAGTTACAATCGTTTCATAACTCAGCCAAAAGTCAGGAGAGAAGAATGGCATCTTCTTTGTCCCAAAAAAGTTACGCACGTATTCCAGTTAAGCTCGACCTTCCTAATTTAATAGAAGTACAACTTGATTCGTTTGAAAGACTCAAGAAGGAAGGTTTAGGCGATCTCTTTCACGAGGTGTCGCCGATTGAGTCTTATAACAAAGGGATGAAATTATTTTTCCCGAGTCGTGGCCCTGAGTCTCAACAGTGGGGTCTTAAATACTGGTTTGGAGAACCCAAGCATACAATTGAAGAGTGTGTGGAGCGCGATCTCACATACTCCAGTCCATTATATGTTTCCGTTCTTTTAGCTGGCCCAGATGTCCCCGAACCCATCAAGCAGGATATTTTCCTTGGTGATTTCCCGGAAATGACCGACAAAGGTACGTTCATTGTAAATGGAACCGAACGCGTTGTCGTGTCGCAATTGATTCGTTCTCCTGGTGTTTACTTTGAAGCTCCAGCAGATCGCGCAACCGGTCGTCCGCTTGCGATGGCTAAACTTATCCCTGATCGTGGTGCATGGATGGAGTTCGAGACTCGCAAGTCTGATTACATCATCCTTAAGTTCAATCGTAAACGCACAGTTCCGATCACTGTTTTCTTGCGGGCGCTTGCTGCGGTCTCTGATGGCATTAAAGATTCTCCCATCAAGACTGGTTCCGATGAAGAAATTCTTTCCATCTTTAAGGATGTGGACAATAACCCTGAGCGCATGTTCATGGCTTCCACACTTAAACAAGAACCTGATTGGAAAGCCTCCAACCAACCGATTGCTGAACAGGCGTTGATTGAGTTTTTCAAAAAGATGCGCCCTGGCGATCCTGCTACGCTTGATAATGCCCGTCAGTTCCTTGAGGAACAACTATTTGACCAACGGCATTACGATCTGGAGCGGGTTGGCCGTTATAAGTTGAATCAAAAACTCGACTTGAATATTCCGATTCCGCATCGTACGGTTTCAAAGAGTGACATCATTCGACTGATTCGCCGTATGATTCAGATCAATAATGGTGCGGAACGGGCTGACGATATCGATCATCTTGGTAATCGTCGTGTTAAGACGGTGGGTGAGTTGATCCAGAATAAATTGCGTATTGGTTTACGCCGTATGGAACGTGTCATTAAAGAACGCATGTCCATTCGCGATCAGGAACAACTCTCACCTGTTACATTGGTTAATATCCGCCCTGTAGTTGCTGCGTTGCGTGAATTCTTTGGTTCATCACAGCTTTCACAGTTCATGGATCAGACCAATCCTTTGGCTGAGTTGCGCCATAAGCGTACACTTTCTGCGTTAGGCCCGGGTGGTCTTCGCCGTGAGCGTGCAGGTTTCGATGTTCGTGATGTTCACCATTCCCATTACGGACGTATTTGTCCGATTGAAACACCTGAAGGCCCAAACATTGGTCTTATTGGCCGCTTAGCTTCTTTTGCTCGTGTAAATGAATATGGGTTTATTGAGACACCGTACCGCAGAGTGTACAAGGCCATGCTTTCAAATGATGAACGCCTGGAAGGTCGTACTTTGCGCGAGGATATTTATGATCCCAAGAGTGAAGAATTGCTTTTCAAATCCGGAACTCTTATTGACGCCAAAGTTTTGAAGAGACTTTCAAGATTTGAGAGTGAAGCCAGCATCGTTCCGTACGTTTCTGACGAAATTATTTACCTTTCAGCGGATGCAGAAGATAAATATACGATTGCCCAGGCAAACGCTCAGCTAACAACCAGCAAGGAATTCTCCCGTGAACGTATTTCCTGCCGTTATCACTCAGGTTTTATGTTCTCCAATTCTGAATCAATTGACTATATGGATGTGGCGCCACATCAGGTTGTTGGTATTAGTGCGGCTTTGATCCCATTCCTTGAACATGATGACGCCAACCGCGCGCTCATGGGCTCGAACATGATGGCCCAGGCTGTTCCATTGGTGCGTCCCGAAATCCCGCTGGTTTCTACAGGGATGGAAGGTCACGCAGCATTGGATTCAGGCCAGGTCGTAGTCGCAGAAGCGGATGGTGAGGTTGTCTCGGTAACGGGATCCACAATCACCGTCAAAGAAAAGAAAAGTGGAAATCGCGTCTACCAACTTCGCAAGTATCAACGTTCCAATCAAAGTACCTGTATTGATCAACGCCCATCTGTTGTGAAGGGACAGTTGATCAAAAAAGGCGATATTATCGCTGACTCTTCTTCTACCGATAGTGGTCAACTTGCACTCGGCCAAAATGTGGTAATTGCTTTCCTGTCATGGGAGGGTGGTAACTTCGAAGATGCTATTTTGCTTTCAGAGCGTTTGGTGCAGGAAGATCGTTTTACCTCTGTTCATATTGAAAAGCATGAAGTGGAAGCTCGTGATACCAAGCTTGGCCCTGAAGAAATTACTCGTGACATCCCCAATGTGGGTGAGGATGCCATCAAAGATCTGGATGAAAATGGAATCATTCGCATTGGCGCCGAAGTTGGTCCCAATGATATTCTTGTTGGCAAGATTACCCCTAAGGGTGAAAAAGAACTAACGCCTGAAGAGCGTTTGTTGCGTGCCATCTTTGGTGAGAAATCTCGTGATGTTAAAGACACTTCGTTGCGTATGCCTCATGGTGAACGGGGCAAAGTAGTTGATGTAAAAGTATTTACTCGTGAAGACAATTCCGACCTTTCCGCAGGCGTAGACATGATGGTTCGTGTTTCTGTCGCACAACGCCGTAAGATCACTGCTGGCGATAAGATGGCTGGACGTCATGGTAACAAGGGTGTTGTTTCCAAGGTTGTTCCTGTAGAAGATATGCCTTTCCTGGAAGATGGAACACCTGTAGATCTCATCTTGAATCCCCTTGGCGTGCCCGGTCGTATGAACATCGGCCAGGTTTTGGAAGTGCATCTTGGTTGGGCCGCAAAACGGATGGGCTTCCGCGCAATTACTCCTGTATTTGATGGAGCAACGGAAGAACAGATTGAAGCGGAACTTGCTCGTGCCTGGATCATGGACCAAGCATGGAAAGAAGCTGCTGACCGCGCCTGGGAATGGCTCAAGGAACAGGAATATGATCCTAATTCCATTCAAGATGACGACGAAGTTCGACGCTTGTATCTTGAGCATTGGTTGGGTAAGCGTAAGTACGATATTTACAGCTTGAATGATTCTGAATATGCGCGTCATGCGACAGCCAAAGAATGGTTGCGCGAAAAAGGCTACGCCAAGCCTGAAGAGATTCTACTTGACGACCATGATGTGGCAAATCCTGACCCGGAAATTGATGAACTGACTGTTATTGCTTGTTTGCGGTTATGGATGGAAACCAATGGGCTTACTCGTAGAGTTGCGGAAGATAAGGTTTTTGACACTGCACAGGAATTGGCAAAAGAGAAAGGCATTCCTTTGCCTACTCTCGGCAAACAGCTTTTGCGTGACGGAAAGACCGGGGTTCCCTATGATCAGCCCGTTACTGTTGGTGTGATGACTATTCTTAAACTTCATCACCTCGTCGAAGATACGGTTCATGCACGTTCCACTGGTCCTTACAGTTTGGTTACTCAACAACCTCTTGGTGGTAAGGCCCAATTCGGCGGTCAACGTTTCGGTGAAATGGAAGTGTGGGCTCTTGAAGCTTATGGCGCAGCTCATACTCTTCAGGAAATGCTTACCGTCAAATCGGATGATGTTCAAGGTCGTGTAAATACTTATGAAGCGATTGTGAAGGGTGAGCCGATTGAAGAACCCAGTATCCCTGCATCGTTCCGGGTGCTTGTGAAAGAGTTGCAATCTCTTGGCCTTGCCGTGGAAGCAATTAACGAGAGCGGCGATATGGTCAAGTTTGGTAAAGAGGATGAAAAAGCGCATCCACCTAAACATGATACAGGTCTGCTCAGCCTCGGAGAGAATCAAGTAGGAAAGAAGTAACAAATTCCTATTGACGCGTAAGATACGGCGTGATAAACTATTTAGCCGTTGCCCAAAAAGCAGGAGTGGCTTTATCTCCCACTCAAATCATTGGCAGCTACAAATGAGGCCATCAGAAAATGTTGTTGATGGTCTCATTTCTTGCGAATATTCAAATGTAATTGTGAAAGATTTTGTAATCGGAGGCGGTTGTGCCGACAGTAAATCAAATGGTCCGTAAGGGCCGCAAAAATAACAAGACAAAAAGTAAAGCTCCAGCCCTGCAGTTCACGTTGAACAGTTTTAAGCAGCGCCGTGTGAGACAGGACAAAGGCGCACCGCAGAAGCGTGGTGTTTGTACCGTTGTTCGAACCATGACTCCCAAAAAGCCGAATTCAGCGTTGCGCAAGATTGCGCGTGTACGTTTGACAAACGGCATTGAAGTCACAGCTTATATCCCCGGTGAAGGTCATCAGTTGCAAGAGCACTCTGTAGTGTTGGTGCGTGGCGGCCGTGTGAAGGATTTGCCTGGTGTGCGTTATCACATTGTGCGCGGTTCTCTTGACACCACCGGTGTAGCCAATCGCAAGCAGGGCCGTTCCAAGTACGGCGCGAAGCGTCCGAAGTAATCTATAGATGGAGTAGTGAAGCATGCGTAGAGCAAAACCTGAGAAACGGGAAGTTCTTCCCGATCCAAGATTTAATAGCATCAATGTTCAGACCATGGTTAAGCATGTGCTTAAGAGTGGCAAGAAAAGCACTGCTATCCGCTTGATTTATGATGCAATGGATTTAATTAAAGAGCGAACTGAGAAGAATCCTTTGGATATCTTTGATGGTGCCCTCAAAAATGTAGGACCTGCCATGGAAGTACGTCCACGCCGTGTGGGTGGTGCAACCTATCAGGTGCCAATGGAAGTATCATCAGATCGTCGTACCACTTTGGCGCTTCGTTGGATCCTTTCAGCCGCTCATGATCGTTCCGGCAAGTCGTTTTCTGACAAACTTGCATCTGAGTTAATTGATGCTTTTAACGAAACCGGCTCTGCTATTCGTAAACGTGACGAGACCCATAAAATGGCTGAGGCCAATCGCGCCTTTTCCCATTATCGTGTTTAGTTTTTTTTGACATTAAATAATATCTTTTAAGGAAGTAGTTAGTATGGCACGCGTGCATCCTCTGGAAAAATACCGAAACATAGGCATTATTGCCCACATTGACGCCGGGAAAACAACAACCACCGAGCGTATCATGTTCTATACCGGCATGACACATCGTATTGGCTCTGTTGATGATGGTACAACAGTGACCGACTGGATGGTACAGGAGCGCGAACGTGGTATCACCATCGTTTCAGCGGCTGTTTCTGCTGAGTGGAAGGGTTATCAAGTTAATATTATTGATACCCCCGGACATATTGACTTTACTGCTGAAGTTCAACGCTCTCTGCGTGTTTTGGATGGCGGGGTGGTGGTTTTTGATGCAGTGCAAGGCGTGGAGCCTCAATCTGAAACTGTGTGGCGTCAAGCTGATCGTTATGGCGTGCCACGCATTTGCTTTGTTAATAAGATGGATCGTGTTGGTGCTTCCTTTGAACGTACCATTGAAACAATTATTGACCGATTGGGCGCCAATCCTATTCCAATGCAAATCCCTATCGGGTTTGAAGCTACATTTAAAGGCGTTGTAGACCTTTTGACCATGAAAGCGGTTATCTGGGAAGATGATCTCGGTAAAGATCCACATATCGTTGAGATTCCTGATGACTTGAAAGAACAGGCTAAGGAATATCGCGCCAAGATGGTGGAGAAGATTGCCGAGCTTGATGATGAATTAACATTGAAATTCCTTGAAGCTCAAGAAATCAGCATTGATGAACTCAAGCTTGCACTTCGTAAAGGTGTGTTGGCAAATAAAACGGCACCGGTGTTTTGTGGTTCTTCCTTAAAGAATAAAGGTGTACAAGTTCTGCTTGATGCCGTAGTGGATTATCTTCCTTCACCCGCAGATAAGCCCATTATCACAGTGTCTGAACCGGGAAATCCTGAAGTCACTTTTGAAATTGCTGCTATAGACGATGCTCCTTTGGGTGCTTTGGTGTTCAAGATCGTAACTGATCCCTACGTGGGTCGTCTTGCTTATGTACGTGTGTATTCAGGTGTTTTGAGCCAGGGGCAAACAGTACAAAACACCACCAAAAAAGGAAAGAAAGAGCGTATCGGACGCTTAATTCGTATGCATGCCGATCATCGTGAAGATGTTGCTGAAATATGCTCCGGTGACATTGGCGCTGTATTAGGCTTCAAAGATAGTTTTACCGGCGATACACTTTGTGATACCAAGCCCCTTGTTCTTGAAACTATCTCCTTCCCGGAACCCGTTATTTCCATTGCAATTGAACCCAAGAGTTCTGCAGATCAGGAAAAAATGGGCGAAGCTCTTCGCAAACTGGCGGAAGAAGATCCAACACTTCATGTTAATTCAGATGAAGACTCTGGTCAGACCATTCTCCGCGGCATGGGTGAATTGCATCTTGATATTATCGTAGATCGTTTATTACGTGAATTTAGAGTCCAGGCAAATGTTGGCGCTCCACGTGTTGCGTTTCGTGAATCGATCACCCGAGCTGTTAAAGAAGTTAATTATAAATATGCCAAACAATCCGGTGGTAAAGGTCAATACGGTCATGTTGTATTTTCCATGGAGCCTGGCGAACGCGGTAGCGGTATTTTGTTTGAAAATAAGATCGTGGGCGGCGCTATTCCGAAGGAATTCATTAATCCTATTGAAAAAGGCGTGAAGGAAGCTTCTGAGGGTGGTGTGCTTGCCGGTTATCCAGTTGTAGACATAAAAGTTACATTGTTTGACGGGTCTTTCCATGAAGTTGATTCAAGTGAAATGGCATTCAAAATGGCTGCTATTTTGGGCTTCAAAGAAGGCGTGCAAAAGGGACATCCAATTTTGCTCGAGCCAATGATGAAAGTCGAAGTTGTAGTTCCAGAAGAATACCTTGGTGATGTCATGGGGCAGATTAACAGCCGCCGTGGTTTGATCCAGGGTATGGAAGTTCGCCTTGGAAACGCGCAGGCAGTCAAGGCAATGGTTCCGTTGGCAGAAATGTTCGGGTATGCAACCCAGCTTCGTTCCGCAACACAGGGACGTGGTGTTTTCAACATGGAATTCGATCACTATGCGCCAGTATCGCAATCTGTGGCCGAAGAAATCTTGAAAGCTAACTAATCGTTTTTATTATTCAAGGAGTTAGAAAATGGCGAAGGAAAAATTTGACCGCAGTAAACCGCATTTGAATGTGGGCACCATGGGGCACATCGATCATGGGAAGACCACATTGACAGCGGCGATCACCAAAGTAGCCGGACTTTCGGGTCAGGCAGATTTCCGTGCATACGATCAAATTGATAACGCGCCGGAAGAAAAAGCGCGCGGTATCACGATCAACATCGCGCACGTGGAATATCAAACCGACAAGCGCCATTATGCGCATGTGGATATGCCCGGTCACCGTGACTATATCAAAAACATGATCACCGGTGCGGCACAGGTAGACGGCGCCATTCTGGTAGTGGCAGCGCCCGATGGCCCGATGCCCCAGACTCACGAACATGTGCTGTTGGCCCGCCAGGTGGAAGTACCTTCCATCGTTGTGTTCCTGAACAAAGTGGACATGATGGACGACCCGGAACTGCTAGAGCTGGTGGAACTCGAACTGCGCGAACTGTTGAGCAGCTACGGCTTCCCCGGTGATACGACCCCGATCGTGCGCGGCTCAGCCAAGAAGGCATTGGAAAGCGCCAGCACCGATCCAAGCGCACCAGAGTATGCTCCCATTAAAGAATTGCTGCGTGTGGTGGATGAGTACATCCCCGAGCCCAAGCGTGAGACAGACAAGCCGTTCATGATGTCGGTTGAAGATGTATTCTCGATCAAGGGACGCGGAACTGTGGTGACAGGACGTATTGATCGCGGCATCATCAAAGTGGGTGAGCCGATTGAAATCGTTGGTTTGCGTGACACCAAGAGCACAGTCTGCACTGGTGTGGAAATGTTCCGCAAGCAGTTGGATGAAGGTATGGCTGGCGACAACGTAGGTTTGTTGCTGCGCGGTATTGAGCGTGAAGATGTGGAGCGTGGCCAGGTATTGGCCAAGCCGAAATCGATCACTCCGCACAAGAAGTTTTTGGCAGAAGTGTACGTGTTGAAGAAGGAAGAAGGCGGACGTCACAAGGCGTTCTTCAGCGGCTATCGTCCCCAGTTCTATCTTCCGCACAATGGATGTGACCGGCGACATTACCCTGCCTGAAGGCGTGGAAATGGTTATGCCTGGTGACAACGTGAACTTGACAGTTCAGTTGATTGTGCCTGTGGCTCTTGAACAGGGTTCCAAGTTCGCTATTCGTGAAGGCGGTTTGACCGTTGGCGCGGGTGTCGTTACCAAGATCATTGAGTAAGGTGAGAGAATGATGGCTAAACAGAAAATTCGTATCCGCCTTAAGGCTTATGATCATCGCGTTCTTGATCAATCTGCAAAACGCATTGTTGAAACTGCAGAGCGTACCGGTGCCCAAGTAGTTGGTCCTGTACCCTTGCCAAGTAAGATAGAACGCTTTACAATACGTCGCTCGGCATTTATTGACAAGGACTCACACGAACATTTTGAGATCCGCACACACAACCGCTTGATTGATGTTTTGGATCCTGATTCGAAAACGATTGATATGTTGATGCGCTTGAACCTGCCTGCAGGTGTTGATATCGAGATCAAGATTTAGTTTTTTACTTAACTTAATAGCCGCAATAATAGTATTTGCGGGTTATTTTGAGACAGCGCAAGAGTAGGTCTGGTTGTGGAACCGATATAACCGCTTCGCACCAGACTATCTGACTGCACTGCACGGAGATGATGTGGCCGTTTGCCCCGGCTGGCAGTCTCGTCAATATCTTCTAAAGGAGAATAATTGAGTATGTTGAAAGGGCTAATTGGTAAGAAGATTGGCATGACCCAGATCTTCGATGAGCAAGGTGTTGCCATAACGGTAACACTCATCGAAGCTGGGCCGTGTTACGTTACCCAGGTTCGTATGCCGGAGAAAGAAGGTTATTCTTCGGTTCAACTGGGCTTTGGCGAAGCAAACCCCAAACGTCTTACAGGCGGTCAATTGGGTCACTTAAAAGCCAATGAGATTCCCCCTATGCGCTTCTTGCGTGAATTTCGTTCCAAAGATCATGGACTGAAAATTGGCGATAAAGTAACAGTTGTCGATACTTTTTCCGTCGGTGATCGTGTAGATGTGGTTGGTGTTAGCAAAGGCAAGGGTTTTG
The DNA here is from genome assembly GCA_016715195.1 of Candidatus Villigracilis proximus. Taxonomy (GTDB): domain Bacteria; phylum Chloroflexota; class Anaerolineae; order Anaerolineales; family Villigracilaceae; genus Villigracilis; species Villigracilis proximus. Next base: position 31,536 of record JADKBB010000020.1, on the reverse strand, counting down.
CCGGTGTTGTAAAGCGCTACCACTTCCATGGCATGAACGCTACGCATGGTACATCTGATCGTAACCGTGCGCCCGGTTCTAGTGGATCGGGTACTACACCAGGTCGTGTCTATAAAGGTCACCGAAACTCGGGCATATGGGCGTAGATCGCGTAACCGCACAAAACATCAAAGTTGTACTGGTGGATGCGGAACGTAATTTACTCGCTATTAATGGAGCAGTTCCCGGTGGTAAGGGCAGCCTCGTCATGATCAAGGAGTCGCGCAAGCAGTAGGCGCGCAGGAAACGGGAGCCAGAATAACCATGAAAGTAGATGTTCTTGATATGAAGGGTAAGAAAGTCCGTGAGGTTGAGTTACCCGCGACGGTTTTCGAAGCCACAATTAATATTGACCTGATGCATCAGGCGTACAATCGTCAGATGGCGAATGCACGTTTAGGTACACATGAGACAAAAGTGCGCTCAGAGGTCAGAGGTGGTGGTCGAAAGCCTTGGAAACAAAAAGGTACCGGCCGTGCTCGCCAAGGTTCTACCAATGCGGCGCAGTGGGTTGGTGGTGGTCGTATTCATACACCTCATCCTCGTAGCTACGAACAGCGTATGCCGAAGAAAATGCGTCAGGCAGCGCTTCGATCCGTGTTATCTGTCAAAGCAGCAGAAGCCGGTATTGTGGTAATCGATGGTTTTGATATTACAGAACCAAAGACCCGTTTGATGGCTGAAACATTATTTAATTTGGTTGGCACTTCCACCGCATTGGTGTTGATGCCCGTCAAAGATCAGAATTATGACCTTGTCATGCGGTCTGCAGATAATATTGAAAGCGCAAAAGTTTTGCTTGCTAGTTACTTAAATATACGAGACGTGCTTAGCTTTGACAAAGTCGTCATCCCGGTAAAAACCATAGATGCGCTTGTCGCGCATCTCGGATAAGGAGAGAGACATGACTAATTTATATAATGTCCTCGTCCGCCCATTGGTTACTGAAAAAACAAATTACCAATCAAGCAAACTGAGTCAGTATGCTTTTATTGTGGCTGACGAAGCAACCCGTACCACGGTGAAGGATGCAGTGGAAACTCTGTTCGATGTCACTGTGGCACGTGTAAATATTCTTAATGCGCCCGCAAAACGCGGACGCCGCGCTCGCTCACGTCGTTTATTGGTACGCCGTTCGGCATTCAAGAAAGCGATTGTGACCCTTGCCGAGGGAAGCAAACCCCTCGAGATCTTTGAAGGGGTGCAATAATGGCAGTTAAAAAATATAAACCAGTAACTCCCGGTATGCGTGATATGACCGGTTATACATTTGAAGAAATCACCAAGAGCACACCTGAACGATCCTTGTTGATTAATCGACCTCGCCATGGCGGCCGTAATGCTCAAGGCCGCATAACCGTTCGTCATCGTGGCGGTGGCGCTCGTCGTTTCATCCGTATCGTGGATTTCAAACGCGAAAAACATGGCATTCCCGCCAAAGTTGCCGCAGTTGAATATGATCCAAACCGTACAGCCCGCCTTGCCCTCCTATTTTATGTGGATGGTGAGAAACGATATATCATTTCACCGTTGGACCTGAAGGTTGGCGATACCGTCATGTCTGGTCCGAACGCTGAGATCCGACCTGGGAACGCGCTTCCAATCAGCAACATTCCGATCGGTACCTTAATCCACAACATTGAGATGAAGGCAGGCAAAGGCGCCCAGCTCGTTCGCACCGCAGGCGGCGCCGCCCAGTTGCTCGCCAAGGAAGGCGATTTCGCCCAGATCCGCATGCCCTCCGGTGAAGTGCGCTTGATCCATCAAGTTTGCTACGCAACTATTGGACAAATCGGTAACCTTGACCATAGCAATGTCAAACTTGGCAAAGCTGGCCGCAAGCGCCACATGGGCATCCGCCCGACCGTTCGTGGTACTGCGATGAGCCCACGCGACCATCCTCACGGTGGTGGTGAAGGTCGCCAGCCAATCGGTCTTGCTGGTCCCAAGAGCCCATGGGGTAAACCCACGCTCGGTAAGAAGACCCGTCGTAACAAGAAGACCGACCAGTACATTGTGCGCCGTCGCAGTAAGACGAGCCGCTAAGAATTAGACGAGGTACGCATATATGTCAAGATCATTGAAAAAAGGCCCTTTTATTGAGACTAAACTTCTCAAGCGTATTGAGGCCATGAACCAGAAAAACGAAAAGAAAGTCGTCCGCACATGGAGTCGCGCCTCTGTGATTTTTCCTCAGATGGTTGGACACACCATTGCAGTGCATGATGGACGCCGCCACGTACCGATCTATATTACTGAAAACATGGTCGGCCATCGATTAGGCGAATTCGCCCCGACACGCACATTCCGCGGTCATCAGACCAGCGAGAAAGCCTCTGCGGCTTAAGGAGAGTGAGATATGAGTGATATTCATGCAAAAATTAATAATCTCTCTCTGTCTGCGCAGAAAGTCCGTATCGTGATTGATATGGTGCGCGGAAAGTTTCAAACCGATATTGCGCCGCAGTTCACATGTGACTGTCATATTACGCGAGCGCGGAGCATAAGGAGAATTATATGGGTCGTAAAGTACATCCTATTGGTTTTCGTCTAGGGATCAATCAACCCTGGGGCGGCCGTTGGTTCGCTGAAGGAAGTGTCTATCGTCAGCAATTACATCAGGACTTCGCCATTCGTTCTTTGTTACTTGGTAACTTCTCCAAGGGCGGCTGGGCTGCCAGCGAAAAAGTTCGTGAATATCGCAAGCAAATGCCTGATGCTGTAAAAGATGGTAAAGCTGGTATTTCTCGTATTGACGTTGAACGCACACCTGGCAAGGTTCGTATCGTTATTCATACCGCCAAGCCTGGTATTTTGATCGGTCGAAAAGGTGAAGGCGTGAAGAAGATTCGTCAGGCACTTGAGTCATTGGTTGGCAAGAAGGCTGATTTTGAATCATTAGCCGGCAAGAAAATCGAATTGGACATTAAAGAGATTTCCTCGCCCGATACCGATGCAATGTTGGTCGCCAAGAATATTGCTGACCAACTCGAACGCCGTATTGCCTATCGCCGCGCGATGAAACGCGCCATTCAGCAAGCGATCAAGCAGGGCGCCCAAGGGATCAAGATCCTGGTTGGCGGACGCCTTGGCGGCGCAGAAATGTCTCGCGATGTCTGGTTGCGTGAAGGACGCGTTCCTCTGCAGACCTTGCGCGCAAATCTTGATTTTGCCACAACTGAAGCATCCACCACATATGGACAGATCGGTATCAAGGTCTGGATCTATAAAGGTGAGGTCGTGCCCGATGTGGAAGATAAAGTTGAAGCGACAGAAGGCGTGTACGTCAGCGAGTAATCGCGACGTCGCCTGAGATGAGGTTTTAGATATGTTGATGCCTAAACGTGTAAAGTGGCGCAAGCAGATGCGCGGTCGCATGACAGGAAAAGCTCTCCGCGGTGCGGAGATTTCCTTCGGCGAATTCGGTCTGCAGGCGTTGGAACCGGGCTGGATTACAGCCCGTCAAATTGAAGCGGCTCGTCGCACCATCGTTCGTGGGATGAAGCGTCGCGGTAAGATCTGGATTCGTATTTTCCCGGCCAAACCGTACACACACAAGCCGCCGGAGACCCGCATGGGTTCTGGTAAAGGTAACGTGGAATACTATGTTGCTCCAGTCAAACCTGGCCGTATTATGTTCGAGGTCAGTGGCTTGTCGGCAGACATTGCAATTGCGGCTTTGAAGAGCGCTCAGTACAAGTTCTCCATCAAGACCAAAGTTGTTGGCCGTTTTGCGGGAGGAGAATAACCAATGAAGCATATGAAAGTGGAAGACATCCGCAAATTGGCGGTGGAAGAGATTCGCACAAAGATCTCGGATTCGCAAGAAGAGGTAATGAAACTGCGCTTCCAGCAGGTGACCGGTCAGTTGACTGACTCCAGCCACTTGCGAACCCTGCGCCGCGACATCGCCCGCATGGAAACGATCCTGCGCGAGACCGAGCGTGCCGCTGTGGAAGGTGCATAATGAATAATCGTCGTCGTATGACTGGTGTAGTCACCAGCAATAAAATGACCAAGACCGTCGTGGTGGAAATCACTCGCAAGTTTCGCCATCCTCTTTATAAGAAGGTGGTGTACTCAAGCACGCGCGTGAAGGCACATGATGAGATCGGCTGCCAGATCGGTGATGAGGTCCAGATCGTAGAGACCCGTCCGTTATCTCGTGACAAGCGTTGGGCTGTTGAAGCAGTTGTCAAGCGCGAGACACGAACCGCTGATCAAGGCGTAGGAGAATAAAGCCATGCTTCAGCAAGAGTCTCGAATTAAAGTGGCAGATAACACCGGCGCCCGCGAATTGCTTGTCATTCATGTGATGGGTGGTTCCAAGCGCAAGTATGGATCGATTGGCGATGTCGTGGTTGCAACCGTGAAAGCCGCTGCACCGCAAGGTTCAGTAAAGAAAAGCGAAGTTGTAAAGGCTGTCATTGTGCGTTGCACGAAAGAATGGCGCCGAGAAGATGGCTCTTACATTCGTTTTGATGATAACGCCGCAGTGATCCTGGATGCCGATGGCGAAAACCCGAGGGGCACACGTATCTTTGGACCTGTCGCGCGCGAACTGCGCGATATGGGCTATATGAAGATCGTGTCGCTGGCCCCGGAAGTACTGTAGGAGCGAAGAATGAAAGTTAAGATTCGAAAAGGCGATACAGTAGAAGTGATCAGTGGCCGCCTGGAGGACAAAGGCAAGCGTGGTGAGGTTATTAATGTTTTCCTTGATGATCGTCGCGTAGTGGTGCAAGGTGTGAATATTCGCACCAAACACCAGAAGCAGGTACAGACGCAAGCGGGTCGCAACATGAACCCGGGCCGAATCCAGTTCGAAGGGCCGATTGACATCTCAAACGTGATGCTTGTATGCCCGAAATGCGGTGAACCTACTCGCGTTGGTGTTTCACGTGACGATGAAGGTGCCCATCGCGTTTGCAAGAACTGTGAGGCCACGATTGAATAGGCCGTGGAGCGAATAAGATGAACAGAATGCAAGAACGCTATAACACAGAAGTGGCCCCGGCCCTGTTCAAATCGTTCAGTTTGAAGAACGTAATGCAGGTGCCGCGTATTGAAAAGATCGTTGTCAATATCGGTCTCGGCGAAGCGATGGATAATCCCAAAGCGCTTGATGCCGCTACTGCTGATTTGACACAGATCACTGCTCAAAAGCCTGTGCAAACAAAAGCTCGCAAAAGTATTGCGAACTTTAAATTGCGCGAAGGCCGTCTCATTGGTGCAAAGGTAACTTTGCGTGGCGCCCGTATGTGGGCTTTCTTTGACCGTCTTGTAAACATTGCCTTGCCCCGTGTGCGTGACTTCCGCGGTATTTCAGTCAATGCCTTTGATGGTCGTGGAAATTACACACTGGGTCTTAAGGATCAGTTGGTTTTCCCTGAGATCGAGTACGACAAAATTGATAAATTGCGCGGTATGGAAGTCACCATCGTGACTTCAGCCAAGAGTGATGATCAGGCGCGCGCATTATTGCAATTGCTCGGAATGCCGTTCAGTAGCAAGAAGGATGCTTAACCTATGGCAAAAAAATGTATGCAATATCGTGAACTGCGCCGCAAACATGCAGTGCAAGTGCGGAATCGCTGTCAGCGTTGTGGGCGCCCACGCGGTTTTATTCGTCGCTTTGGTCTATGCCGTATTTGCTTCCGTGAATTGGCTTTGACGGGCAAAATACCTGGCGTCATAAAGGCGTCCTGGTAACCCAGGTGGAGGTAGATCATGTCATTTACTGATCCGATCGCTGATATGTTGACTCGCATTCGCAATGCTGTGCTCGCAGGCCATGCTCAGGTTGCAATGCCCAACTCAAAGATTAAAGTAGAGATTGCCAAGATCCTAAAGGATGAAGGTTTTCTCGAAGGTTACGAAGTGGTGGAAGGTGAACGCGAAGTACAAAAAGTTCTACGCGTGAAGCTTAAGTATGTTGGCGAACGTCGCCAACGACGTGCCGTGCTCTCTGGTTTGGAACGTGTAAGTAAACCAGGTCGCCGCATATACACCAAAAAGACAGATATTCCTTGGGTGCTTTCAGGTATTGGCGTTGCCATTATCTCTACACCAAAGGGTGTCATGACCGGCGTACGCGCTCGACAGTTGGGCGTTGGCGGCGAGATCATCTGCAAAGTCTGGTAGGAGGTTTACTGTGTCTAGAATTGGTCGTTTGCCAGTAGATATTCCCAGTGGCGTGCAGGTGGACGTAAAAGGTTTTGACGTTCTCGTGAAGGGCCCGAAAGGTGAGCTCAAGAGATCATTCTCTCATTTGATTGGTATCAAGATGGAGAATAATCAATTGAACATTACCCGTAATTCGGAAAACCCCGCTGAACGCGCCCTGCACGGTACTACGCGCGCCGTACTTGCGAATATGATTCACGGCGTAAGCAAGGGTTTTGAAGTTGTCCTTCAAGTTGAAGGCGTGGGATACCGCGCTGAAATGGAAGGCAAGAACCTCGCCCTGTTTGTTGGTTATTCACATCCGGTCAAGATGGAACCCCCGGCCGGTGTATCATTTGAAACAGATGCGAAGACCCGTCAGATCAAAGTCTCGGGTTTCGATAAAGAATTGGTTGGACAGATTGCTGCGAATATTCGCAAGGTACGTCCACCTGAGCCATATCATGGCAAAGGTTTGCGTTACTTGGGTGAACGTGTCCGCCGCAAGGCTGGTAAAGCCGGAAAAGGAGCCAAGTAAGCCATGGCTAAGAAGAATCGTTCTCTCGCTCGTGAACGCCGCCACATCCGTGTCCGCAAGACAGTGGTTGGCTCTGCGGCTCGTCCTCGCTTGAATGTGTTCAAGAGTTTATCCGGGATTTATGCCCAGATTATTGATGACAATGATGGAAAAACCCTTATTTCTGCATCCACAGTTGACAAAGAACTGCGTGAACAAATGAAGGGGATGAAGAAGACCGAACAGGCCAAAGCCATTGGTAAAGCAGTGGCTGAACGCGCAAAATCCAAAGGGATTTCGTCTGTCGTGTTCGATCGTGGTGGCTTCCGCTATGTCGGGCGCGTCAAGGCTTTGGCTGATGGCGCGCGCGAAGGTGGCTTGCAATTCTAAAATGTTCTGCAGCGATTTAGAATCGCTGCTACATGGAGAAAGATATGGCAGAAAAGCAATTTACTGATAAGCAACAGTATGAAGCGCAGGACGCTTTTGAAGAACGCGTGATCGAAATTGCCCGTGTTGCAAAAGTCGTAAAAGGTGGTCGTCGCTTTCAATTCCGCGTGACCGTCGTTGTTGGCGACAAAAAAGGCACGATTGGCATGGGTGTTGGAAAGGCAAATGCTGTACCCGATGCAATGCGCAAAGCTTCTGAGCGGGCCCGCAAAGATTTACGCGAAGTCAATCTCTTCGGCACCACGATCCCTCATGAATCATTGGGAAAAGTGGCTGGCGCTAGAGTATTCCTCAAGCCCGCTTCCGCTGGTACTGGCGTTATCGCCGCTGGTGGAGTGCGCGCTGTATTGGAAGTGGCAGGCGTGCGCGATATTCTCACCAAATCCATGGGAAGCGCAAATGTGCTGAACGTGGTAATGGCAACCTTTGGTGCTCTGGACGGCTTACGTTCACCAGCCCTTGAAGCGGCTCGCCGCGGAAAGCGTTCTGATGAATTGTTACCATTCTGGGAACGGAGAAAACAACATGCCTAAGCAGGAAACAACCGGCAAAATTTTGCGCGTGACCTGGGTTAAGAGTGACATTGGTTTTCCCAAAGACCAAAAAGCCACAGTAAAAGCCCTTGGTTTGCGCCGTTTACATCAAACTGTTGAGCACAAGGATACACCCGCATTACGCGGTATGTTGAATAAGATCATCCATTTGCTCAAGATCGAAGAGTAGGCTGAATATGAAACTACACGATCTCGTACCCAATGTTGGGTCAAAAAAGAATAAAAAACGCGTTGGACGCGGCATCTCGGCAGGGCAGGGTAAAACTGCCGGCCGCGGTACCAAAGGACAAGGTTCACGTTCTGGCGAAGGCGGTCACGCTTATCGTCAGGGTGGTAACCTTCCATTTTTCCGACGCCTACCGTTCATGCGTGGTGAAGGATTTACCCCGCCAAATCAGGTTTTCTACAATGAAGTAAACCTTGATCAACTTTCGCAGGCCTTCAAAGCCAATGCGGATGTCACCCCCGAAGCCCTCGAAGAAGCGCACCTCTTGCGTGACTCTCGTAACCCGACAGTTGTTCTTGGCCGCGGTGAGATGACCGTTGCCCTCAAAGTGCGTGTACATCGTGTCAGCGCTGGCGCCAAAGCCAAGATCGAAAAGGCTGGCGGCTCGGTTGAATTGATCGCCTAAACCTACACAAAGGATACTTATGAAGACCACCTTTTCAGGCTGGCGTTACCTTTGGAAATCGGAAGATATTCGGCGTAAGTTGGTGATTACGCTCGTTATCTTGGCGATTTATCGTATAGTAGCAAACATCCCGGCACCTGGCGTGGACTTTGCCGTTTTGGCTCAGTTCAAGGCATTATCAACCAGTGGCGGTAGTTTCGTTGATTTTCTTGATCTGCTTTCTGGCGGTACGGTTTCCAATTTCTCATTACTTTCAATGGGTGTGTATCCGTACATTACTGCACAGATCATTTTACAATTGCTCATCCCGATCATTCCTGCTTTGCAACGTAGAATGGAAGAAGACCCACGAGAAGCTCGCCGCTGGCAGGAAAAGTGGACATATTATCTTGCTGTACCCATGGCCGCTCTATCTGCTATTGGTCAGATTAACATCTTTAACTCATTGTCCATTCAGGCATTACAGCAGCCGATTCTGGAGTTTGGTTTTTCAGCGGATCTCTGGCTAAATTCATTAACGACTCTCCTGGCAATGACAGCCGGTACAATGTTTGCCATTTGGCTGGGTGAGTTGATTTCGGAATACGGTATCCGTGGACAGGGACTTTCCCTGATTATTTTCGCAGGTATTGTTGCCCAGATGCCTTCAAATCTTGTCTCACTCTTTTCTGATAGAGACACAGCTTTGTTCATGTTTGGCTTTACGCTGTTTATTATCATCTTAACAGTGTTCGCCATCGTTTATGTGCAACAAGGGCGACGTAACGTGCCAGTTATGTATCCCGGTCGCCGTATGGGTAATCGCATGTCCATGCCAGTTAAGGGAACCTTGCCTTTGATGGTCAACCTCTCAGGCATGATCCCCTTGATTTTTGCCAGTGCAATCCTGCAATTTCCCGCAATTCTTGCCAGCTATTTTGTAAATAATGAGAATGCAGGTGTTGCCAGTTTCTTTACAGGTATTCAGAATTTCTTTCAAGGTACTGGTACAAGCAATTGGGGTTACTGGACTCTATACTTCTTTATGGTTGTTATATTCACTTTCTTCTACACTTCTGTTTTATTTGATCAACAGAATTATGGTGACAACCTGAAAAAAGCTGGAGCAACTGTCCCTGGTGTACATACAGGTACTCCCACCCAGAAATATCTAAGCACAGTTCAGCGCCGCATTACCTTGCCAGGAGCGCTTTTCCTTGGAGTTGTAGCGGCCATGCCCTTCCTTTTGGGACTTTTGTTAGGCGTGTTTGGTATCGCTGCAAGTTCTCAAACCAGTGTATTCCTTGTTTCATCTTCAGGCTTGCTCATTGTTGTCGGTGTTGTTCGTGACACATTTATGAACATCGATGCTGAGCTTAAGTTACACGGATATCAAGACTCACTGCTCGTCCGTTAAGGAGATCTTATGGCGACCTATATCGTCTTACTAGGTCCTCCCGGCGTTGGCAAAGGCACGCAGGCCAAAATTTTGGCTAAGTCAACCAAACTCGTGCATGTCTCCTCTGGAGATTTGTTTCGCGAGAACCTTAAAAATCAAACAGAACTTGGAAAACTCGCCAAATCCTTTATGGATAAAGGCGACCTGGTACCAGACGATGTGACCATTAGCATGATACGTGACCGCATCTCTCGTCACGACTGTGATGCTGGTGCCATTCTCGATGGATTTCCACGCACCCCGACTCAGGCTGATGCACTCGAAAAAATGCTCACTGAATTTCATGGGCAAGTGGATGCCGTTCCATACATCACGGCAGCTGAAGACATTCTAGTGGAACGCACAGGCGGGCGCTGGTCATGCCGGGCACAAGGTCACATTTACCATCAAAAATTCAGTCCTCCTAAAAAGGAAGGTATTTGTGATGTCGATGGTTCTGAGCTTTATCAGCGCGATGACGATAAAGTGGAAACTGTAACAAAACGAATTCGTGTCTATCTTGATCAAACTATGCCTTTGGTGGAGTACTACCGCAAAAGAGGAAAATTGCTCGAGATCAACGGCATGGAGGCTGTGGAACAGGTAACACAAAAACTGCTCTCAGCCTTAAAAAAATAATTATTTGTGAGTATGCAGAATTTTTTAATTCTGTTGAAAAGTAGGTTTATCTAATGAGTTGGGAACGCCAGATCAATGTTAAAAACCCTGCTGAACTTAAGATCATGCGCGAAGCAGGGCGCATCAATGCAACCGTTCTGGCCGCAGTAAAAGAACGTTTACAACCCGGTGTGACAACAGCTGACCTCAACGCGGCTGCTGAGGAAGTGCTGAAGTCATTCGGATGCGTATCGCCCTTCAAAGGTTATGGTCATCCACCGTTTCCCTCATCCATCACAGTCTGTATTAATGATGAGATGGTGCATGGTATCCCGCATCCAAAACGAAAGTTAAAGGAAGGCGATATCGTCTCGATTGATTGTGGTACGGTCTTTGAAGGATTTGTTGCAGACTCAGCTTTCACCGCCGGAGTAGGGGAGATTTCTTCCCAGGCAACAAAACTGCTTGAAGTCACTGAAGGCGCGCTATTTGCTGGTATTGAAAATATGCGCAATGGCAAACGCACAGGTGATATCTCGGCAGCGATACAAAATTATGTGGAAAATCATGGCTTCCATGTTACCCGTGAATATACGGGGCATGGCGTCGGTCGGAATATGCATGAGGGGCCGCAGGTGCCAAATATTGGCAAAGCAGGAAGCGGCATGTTACTCCGTCCGGGGTTAACAATTGCGATTGAGCCAATGGTGTTGATTGGGACACACGAAACCCGTGTCCTGCCAGATAAATGGACGGTTGTCTCTGCTGATGGTTCATTGACGGCGCATTTTGAACATACAATTGCCGTCACCGAAGGAGAACCTCTTCTCCTGACTGTCTTGTGAACGAACCTGCAAGCAACCGTAAAAATATAGACGGATAGAAAAATAACTAGTATAATTAGACCTTTGGCTGTCATAAGACAAGCCGCAAGTAAGGAGATTGAACATGAAAGTTTCGCCCTCCATTCGCAAACGTTGTGCCAAGTGCCGTATTGTTCGGCGCAAGGGAGTTATCTTTATCATTTGCGAAAATCCAAAACATAAGCAGAGACAGGGGTAGTGTGGTGACCTATGGCGAGAATTGAAGGTGTTGATTTACCCCGCAATAAGCGGGTTGAAGTTGGCCTGACATACCTTTTTGGTATTGGTCCAACTCGTGCGCATAAGATTTTGGCTCAAACCAAAGTTAATCCTGATACGCGCATCAAAGACTTGAGCGAAGCGGATGTTGCCGCTATTCGCGAATATATTTCCAAAAACTTCAAGGTCGAAGGTGACCTGCGCCGCGAAGTTCAATTGAACATTAAGCGCCTGATCGAAATCGGCTCTTATCGTGGTTTGCGTCATCGTCGTGGTTTGCCAGTACGTGGCCAGCGCACAAAAACAAATGCGCGCACTCGCAAAGGAACCAAGAAAACCGTTGCGGGCCGTGGTCGTCGTAAGGGCGGCAAGAAGTAATCCTGTCCGAAAGGTATAGAAAAAAAATGGCTCAAAGTGTTCGTTCTACCCGACGCGCCACAGGCGCAAAAAAAGGGAAGCGCACCTTGTCCTCCGGACAGGTTCATATCTTTGCTTCCTTCAATAACACGATCGTGACCGTCACAGATACCGAAGGGAACACAATTTCCTGGGGTTCTGCCGGTTCTGCTGGCTTCAAAGGCTCTCGCAAGAGCACGCCCTTTGCTGCCCGTCTTGCCGCTGAACAGGCCTTAAAAGCTGCCCAGCAATTGGGTCTGCAGGAAGTTGAACTGTTTATTAAAGGCCCCGGCCCCGGCCGCGAGAATGCTATTCGCGCCGTGCAAGCCATGGGTTTGAAGGTACGCTCGATTTCGGATATTACACCGGTTCCGCACAACGGATGCCGCCCTCCGAAAAAGCGACGCGTGTAATAGGTGAGGTTGTTTATATATGGCTAAATCATTAAGTCCAGTTTGTAAGCTTTGTAGACGCGAAGGCGAGAAGCTTTTTCTAAAGGGTGAGCGCTGTTTTACCCCCAAGTGCTCCTTTGAAAAACGCAACTTCGCTCCCGGCCAGCACGGCCGCACTGCAGGACGTGGCGGCGGTAAAGGTATGGGAACGGGTCGCGTTTCCGACTTTGCTCGTCAGTTACGCGCCAAGCAGAAGGCTCGTCGTATTTACGGTGTGATGGAACGTCAGTTCCGCCGTTATTATGATACAGCCATTACTCGCCGTGGTCTTACGGGTTTGAATTTGCTTCAAATTCTTGAGTCACGCCTTGATAACTTGGTGTATCGTTTGGGTTTTGCTTCCAGCCGCTCCCAGGCTCGTTTGCTGGTTGCGCACGGCCATTTCACAGTAAATGAACGCCGCACAGATGTGCCATCCATGCTTCTTGGCGCAGGTGATGTAATTGCTGTGCGCGAAGGTTCCGCCAAGTTGACTTATTTCAAAGACTTGACCGAGTATGCCGAGAAACGTAATGTCCCAAGTTGGCTCAACCGCGATATTAAAGGTATGGCCGGAACATTATCTCGCATGCCCGAACGTGCTGAAATTGACGGAAATCTCGACGAACAATTGATCGTCGAATATTATTCCAGACGCTAAACCTCCAATTACGTATCGGGTCGAGACCGAATGTTTAGATCTCGACCCGACGTATTATCAAAAGGAATAGGTGAACCGTGACGGGTATTATCACGAACATGGTTATGCCAAAGATCGAGCGTGAAGCAGAAGCTCGAAACTATGGCAAATTCATAATTAGCCCACTAGAGGGCGGTTATGGTGTGACATTGGGCAACGCCCTTCGTCGCGTCCTGCTTTCCTCCCTGGAGGGTACTGCAATTACCTCAGTGCGTGTAGCGGATGTCTTGCATGAGTTTAGTGACATTCCTGGCGTACGCGAGGATGTTATTCAAGTGATGTTGCAGGTTAAGCAGATCCGCATCAAGATGGACGGTGTGGACAGCGCCCGTATGCACCTTGAAGTGCGCGGTGAAGGAACGGTTACTGCCGCCGATATTGTTCCTCCGGCAGAGATTGAGATCGTTAACCCTGACCTGTATTTATTTACAGTGGATGGGGCCAAAACCAAGCTTGATATTGAATTCATGGTTGAACGTGGCCGTGGTTATTCTCCATCAAGTGAACGCGCAGGACACATGCCCATTGGAGAACTTCCGGTGGATGCGATCTATAGTCCTGTAAAGCGTGTAAATTGGGAAGTAGCTTCAGCCCGTGTGGGTCAGAGCACGAATTACGACAAGTTGATTTTGGAAATCTGGACAGACGGTACTGTCTCGCCGGAACGTGCTCTTAGTTCGTCGGCCCGCATTCTCATTGACCACCTGCGTTACGTGGCTGGCATCAATGAAGAAATGCTGGCAGTCGCAGTGGAGCGCGAATCCTCAGGCAGTCGTTTGAGCAGTGAACTGGCAGAAACGCCAGTGGAAGCCCTTGACCTTTCTGTACGCGTCTTCAATTCATTGAAACGCACCGGAATCACCACTGTTGGTGATGTGCTCGACCTGCTTGAAAAAGGCGAGACCGCAGTCATGTCAATCCGCAACTTCGGCGAAAAGAGTTTGGACGAACTTCGCGACAAGATGCGTGAAAAAGGCTTTATGAAAGACGAAACATCCTCGGAGAGTTAGAGATGCGACATTCAGTAGCAGGTTATACATTAGGACGCACCAAAGGTGCACGAATTGCCCTTCGGCGCAACTTGATCAAACAATTCTTTACCCATGAGCGTATTCAGACGACCAAGGCAAAAGCAGCCGCCATTCGTGGTGATGCTGAACGCTTGATCACACTCGCTCGCAATAGCGCCAACGGCACTGAGATACAAAAAGTGAATGCGCGTCGTTTGGCTGTCTCCCGCCTGGTGACAACCAACTTATCAAACGCTTGTTTGATGAAATCGCTCCTCGCTTTGCAAACCGCCCCGGTGGTTATACTCGTGTGATGAAGCTTGGCCCTCGCCGCGGCGACGCTGCCGAGATGGTCATCCTTGAGTTAGTTGAAGATTAGGTTTTACCTGGCGGCGATGAGCTGCTAAGCAATGGCACGTTACCAAGTGATCCTTGCCTACGACGGCACCGGTTATACCGGAAGCCAGCGACAGGCGAACTCCCGCACAGTGCAGGGCGAGTTGGAAAAATCGCTTCGCAAATTGGGATGGTCTGATCGGGCGGTTCTTATGGCTGGCCGAACAGATACAGGAGTTCATGCAACGGGGCAGGTGGCCGCGTTCGATCTCGAATGGACGCACTCAGCAGATAAATTGCTTTGGGCGCTTAATAAGCACCTTCCATCTGATCTTGTGGTAAGAAGCCTACAGCCAATCTCGGCAGATTTTCATCCGCGTTTTGATGCCACTTCACGTGAGTATCGTTACAGGGTGTTTTTCGAACCGATCCGTGACCCGCTACGAGATAAATTTGTGTGGCGCACGTGGCCTGCTGTGGATGAAGAAGCTCTCATACGGAACGCGAGTATCTTTCTCGGAAAACATGATTTTGCCGCCATTGGTTCACGGACAACGCCGAAAGGCACAACCGTGCGCACGGTGACAAAAGCCGAATGGAAGAAAATGCCGGATGGTGAGTGGCAGTTTGAAGTCAGAGCGGATGCGTTTTTATATCGTATGGTAAGAAGATTGGTTTTTGTGCAAGTGTCTGTTGCTCAGGGAAAATGTCCGGTGGAGAAAGTCCAACATGCTTTAGAAAAGCAGGGAGTACTTCTCGCCGGGTTGGCTCCCGCGCACGGGCTGACACTGGTCGAAGTAACGTATGGATCACATGATTAGATTATGAAACGGAGTGACGAAAGTGCAACAGAAAACATATTATCCGAAAGCCGCTGAAATTCAGCGCGACTGGGTTGTGCTGGATGCCGAAGGGCAGA
Organism: Candidatus Villigracilis proximus; assembly: GCA_016715195.1. Lineage (GTDB taxonomy): Bacteria > Chloroflexota > Anaerolineae > Anaerolineales > Villigracilaceae > Villigracilis > Villigracilis proximus. The sequence goes on along the minus strand of JADKBB010000020.1, from coordinate 16,270 downwards.
ATCTTGGACGCTTTGCTGCCCGCATTGCGCACATTTTGCTTGGCAAACACAAACCGACCTTCACCCCTGGTGTGGAGATGGGAGATTTTGTGGTTGTGGTAAATACCGAGAAAGTTACAGTTACCGGTACCCGCACCAGCAGCAAGCTGGAAAGCAAGATCTACTATAGTCACTCCGGTTATCCAGGTGGCTTAAAGAGCATTTCCCTGCGGGACCAATTGGCCCAGCACCCTGACCGCGCCCTGCGCGATGCAGTATGGGGCATGCTTCCTCACAATCGCATGGGACGTGCCACGCTCAAGCGTTTGAAGATCTATGCCGGTCCCAATCATCCGCACCAAGTGCAGACCCCGAAAGTTTCGGGATAAAGAGGTAAGTGAATATGGCTCAATATTATGAAGGCATTGGCCGCCGTAAGGAAAGCACCGCCCGCGTGCGCCTGACTGCCGGCAGCGGTAAATTTACCGTGAACGAAAAAGATTTTGCTGCGTTCTTTACACGCATGGGCGACTTCGAAGACATCATGCGCCCATTCAGCGCAGTGGGTCAGGAAGCGGCGAAGTACGACGTGAGCGTACTAGTCAACGGCGGTGGCACAACCGGACAAACCGAATCGGTACGTCTTGGAATTGCCCGCGCGCTTCAGATCATTAATGCAGAGTGGACTTCTGCTTTACGCAAAAAGGGCTTGCTCACCCGCGATGCCCGCGTGAAGGAACGTAAGAAACCCGGTCTTAAGAAAGCCCGTAAGGCTCCTACGTACACCAAGCGCTAGTCTTTTCCATAAAATATAAATCAGTTCGTAATTGGTAATTCGTAATTTACGAATTACCAATTACGTTTTAACGGAGATTTTCATGGACTTTGCATTAATTTCTTCTGTATTTGAGACGTTGCGAATCACCCCTCCCTCAAAGTTGACTTTGCTCGAAGCGCAGACTCTTACGCTCGCGCATTATCCTCCCTTTGCGCCTGATATGCCCGTATTGTTGACCGGAGTGGATTCGAGCGATCTGGCTTTTCAGGTAAAGAAGGTTTTACTGGCTGTGTATCCGCAGGAGCATGGTGTTTTTGTTGTCGATACCGGAAAGATGAAAGAGGAAAGACTGGGGGATTTTGGTAATGGTGATTTCACTACATTGACATGTCTTTATATACCTTCTCTTGGCGAAGGGACATCGTTTGAGTCGTTCGCAGAGATCGTTGCCCACTTACGCGCGCCGGATGGCTGCCCGTGGGATAAGGAACAAACACACCAGACCTTACGCACACATTTGCTCGAAGAAGCCTATGAAACATTAACCGCCATGGATGAAAACGATCCCGCTGGGATGCGTGAAGAATTCGGTGATCTACTTTTGCAGATCGTTTTGAATTCCCAAATTGGCAGCGAGACCGGTGAATTCTCGATGACCCAGGTTATCAAGAGTATCTACGATAAGATCGTGCGCCGTCATCCGCATGTATTTGGTGATGTGGAGTTAAATTCTGTGGATGGTGTTTTGCAGAATTGGGAAAAGCTCAAGGAAAAAGAACGCAAGGATAAGGGGATGGGCAAAGACGAAAAAGGCTTATTGGACGGTGTTGCCTCCGCTTTGCCTGCATTGACTCAAGCGCTTGAATATCAGGATAGAGCTGCACGTGTTGGCTTTGACTGGCCCGAAGTGGATGGTGTGCTGGATAAAGTCCGCGAGGAGATTGAAGAAATTAAACAAGCGCAGAATCTTGATGAAGTGACATCTGAGTTGGGCGATCTGTTCTTTGTGCTGGTCAATCTTGCCCGCTGGCGCAAAGTGGATGCCGAATCCGCGCTGCGTGGGACGAACATGAAATTTAAGAAACGTTTTGCTTATGTGGAGCAGGGCGCGAAGAAGCAGGGTAGAAATTTATCTGATATGACATTGGAAGAGATGGATATCTTGTGGAATGAGGCGAAGAGAACGGGAAGATAATTCAATGTCCTCTCCTGCCACAGAGGAGAGGGCATTGAATAATGCAACCTTGTTTTTATAGGCTTAATTCTTTTTCCATTTCAACTACAATTTTTAGAGATTCAGCAATGCTAACATCATGGGTGGATCGATAGATTATGATCGCTTCCAGTTTTTTGCCGTTTTTTATTGCTTCAATAACTCTTTCGATGGATGGGTCTGCGGGTACTGTCGATTTTAATTCGTCGGTCATTATTCACCTCGTATACCGGGTCGGTTGATTGAATAGGGAAATTTTATTTTATATCCACTGACATTAAATACTCGTCATAATAGATGCCATTAAGACATAATGCTTTTGATTCTTTGCCATAGATGATAAATCCGCAGCTTTTGTAACACTGAATGGCGGACTGGTTATCTGTAACCACTCCCAGTTTGACGATGACAACTTGTTTCTGCCTTGCCCAATCCAGACAGGATCGGATCAGGGCTTGTGAAATGTGCCGTCCACGCCATTCTGGTGTGACGTACACTCCCCAAATACCCGCGCTGTGTAAAATTTTTTTGGATAAGTTTCTGTAGATGCCGGTCATGCCGATCAATTGTCCTTTGTATTCGGCAAAGGACAATGCTTGTTCTTCACTGTTGATCGTCACAGCTTTTTCCCAGTAGGATTGTGGTCTTAATATGTTTTCATCGTAATCCTGCCCGAATGCACTGGGATGATCCTTGAGTGCTTCGAGGCGCAGATCACGAAACGAATTGACATCTGCCGGTGCTGCTTGGCGAATGATGATTCCGTCAGGCAATTGTGCTGACATGGTCTAGTTTTGCCCGCAGGTGAATCTTGACAGCGCCTCTTCAAACAGCGGACTGGCCGTCTCTGCCAGCGGAGTGTAGGCCTTCCAGGCGAAGACCCGGTCACCGCAGGTCCATGCGCCTACGCCGCCAAAGGGCAGAATTGGACTGACGCTGGTTGCAATGGGGGTGTAGATGACATTCATGCCGCGCACAAGTTTTATATCCATGCTGCCTGTCATTGTGTCGAGTTGATCGTCGAGCATGGTATCCAGCAGGAATTTTGGATCTGCTGTATCAGGAGATTGCAGCCAGATAAAATTAATTAATAAGTCTGGCAGTTGATATGCGATCAGAAATCCATTGTTGTAATTGCTGGGGTTGAGTTGGTCGAGCGAGGCATGATGATCGTAAAAAGCCATGCCAGTTGGATGCCCGATGCAGAATTGATATTCACAATATAAACCTGCAAGGCTGAAAGGAGTGGGGGATGGATAGGGGGTGGGCGGGCTGGCCGGCGCAGTGGTTGGCATCGCGGCCAATGTGGCGATTACTGCCTGATTGATCAAAGTGGCTGGGTCTGCGGTGACTGTTTTCGGGGCGCAGGATGCCAATAGAAACAGAATCAGGCTAAAGGTTAAATTAAGACGCGTGTTTTTTTTCATCCCAAAATTATAATGGAAAAGCCCTGTCAATTCGACAGGGCTTTTTGTTGTTGAAATTTATCCTAGTGTCCGCTTCCTGCGGAGGGTGTGCCGAGGAAGATTTCGGGGGCGTCTGGGCCTTCGACAATTAAGTATCCGGCGAGCCCGCGCTGCAGGCGTGAGAGGGCGTGATCAACAAGAATATAGTTGCCGGGGACTTCGAGACTGAACTCGACCATGGTTGCGCCGCCGGGCGGGACGAGCGTTGTTTGCACGTCGGTGAGCGGTGCGCCGGTAAGTGAGGCTTGATCGAATACGCGGTCAAAGATTTCGCCGATGACATGGAAGGAGGATGTGAAGTTGGGGCCGCCCACACCAAAGAAGATGCGCACGGTTTCGCCAACATTGGCTTTCAAGGGTTTCTGAGTTGTGAGCGAGCCTACCGCGCCATTGAAGACGAAGTATTCAGGTTCTTCATCGAGCAGTTTTGTGGTGTCAGACATTTGATGGCCTTGTTCGCCAAACTCGCCGGTTGTGTATAGCTCGCCTTGCATGACGTAGAACTCACGGTCAACAGGAGGCAGGCCGCCTTCAGGCTCGACAAGGATGAGACCGTACATGCCGTTGGAAATGTGATCTGCAACCATTGGAGTCGCGCAGTGATAGACGAAGAGACCGACATTGAGCGCCTTGGCTGTGAATACGCTTTCTTCACCAGGCTTGGTCTGCGTCATGACAGCGCCTCCACCGGGACCGGTAACTGCGTGGAAATCAACTGAGTGATTCATTACGCTGGTAGTGTTGTTGGTCATGTGGACTTCGATAGTGTCGCCAATGCGCACGCGGAAGAACGGTCCGGGAACTGCACCGTTGAATGTCCAATAGGTGTAGGTGGTTCCATCAGAGAGCTGGCCGACGACTTCCAAAGCTTCCAGATCAATGCGGACGGTGGTTGGTTCGCGTATTTCGAGAGGAGCAGGCAGGTCAGTTGGGTCGCGGACGATGTCTGCGCCATTGGTGGCGGGTTCTTGTGGTGCGTCGCCTACAGCTTGACACCCATAAGCGCCTGCGGGAGTCCGTTGAGATATGTGACAATTGGAGTTGATCTCATCTTTTGTCAATGTCTCAGACAAGTTGGCAGGCATTACATTGGGCAAACATTCACCGGTCGGGCAGGCAGGCGCAAGGAATACATTGGGATCGATGATCGATTCGTGAATATATTCTTCCGCGGTGGTTGCTTTGCCTGTGAATTCGGAGCTTTTGATGTGCTCATCAGCGGCCATGCTGATATCGGAAAGATCGGGTGCGAGCACACCTGCGGCATTTGGAATTCCTGCAATCGTATGGCAGCTTCCGCATGCGCCTTTCTGGAAGGCTGCGATCACAGCGGGATCTCCGTTGCTTGCGGACTGCGAAGCAGCAGAAGAAACGGGCGCAACCTCTGTTGTGCTGACAACCAACACACCACGCATTCCCAATTCAGCATGGTTGGCTACGCTGTCGTAATATTCCATTTCTCCATGCACAGTGGGCACGGTAAAAGTGACGGAGGAAGCCTCGCCTTTTTCTTTCACTACGCCTGTACTGGCTTTTATTTCCGGGAAGGTGATATCGTGTTGTCCCGCGTTGCCATTGATCAATGTGATGGTAATCGTTCCACCGGGAGCGGCGCTCAAGGTGGGGTTGACAACGCCGTTGATCTCATCGCTGACGCCTAGAAAGATCAAATTGCCGTCTCTCAAGTCAGTGGTTAGCACATATTCTTTGTCCACGGGTTGGAAACTGGTACCTGTGCAGGCTGTAATGGTGGCAGCTAGGGCAATGACAATTGCCAAAAAAACGGTAAATTTTTTCATTGTGAACTCCTGTTAAAGTTGTTGAATGTCGTATTTGGAAAGGGTTTCCAGGAAATTTTGTTCATCAAACTCATATGTCTTTATCACATCTTTGATAGTACAGAAATGTGAGAGACGACAACCGACACAATCTATGTGCTGGCTGATGAAAAACTTGACGGTCGTGGGGGTGGACTTTAAAACATCCGCCACGATCAGATCCAATAGTTCCAAATGCTCGTTCATAATGAGCATAGGATATCGCCTTCCCTCCACCCTGTCTTTGCGCTAGCGCAAATAAGAACGGGACGGGTTTTCCCCGTCCCGTTCTTATTTTTCCAATCCTTCTGCGATGCGCACCAGATCGTGCGGCTTGAGGATCTTGATTTTTTCCCTGCCCGTTTTGATATAGCCCTTGCGCTCCCAGTCACTCAGCAGACGACTGACCGTGTATAGCGTGGTACCTGTCATCTCGGCCACATCCTGCCTTGAGAAGGATAATTCGATCCCCGCATCTTTTTCCGCCCTGATGCCTGATTGCCCGGCCAAGCGAATCAGCGCATTGGCCACTCTTTGCTCGACCCGCTCCGTTGCAAGTTCCCTGTAGCGTGCCTGCATTTCCTGAATATAGGAGGTCATGAGGGTCATCAGGTCAAACGAAATTTTCGGACTCGTCTCCAGTAACTTGTGCAGGAATCCGCTTTCAATGGCCAGCGCAGAACTATCTTCCAAAGCTTGTGCGGTTGCCGGGTAAATTGCTTCCGCACGGACAGCGCCCAACGCGCCGAACATCTGCCATGGGTGCAGAGTCCGCAAATTTACCTGCTGTCCACTGGGATTGGATTGCATCAATTTGGCCTGACCAGTGATGAGAATATATAGATATTCGGCAGCATCACCCTGAAAGAAGAAGAATTCATTTTCTTCAATTGAGCGAATAATGCTGTTTTTCAGAATGAGTTGCAACTCTGTTTCTGTAGCGTTTTGAAAAACGACAACCTGTTTTAAATCCTTTGGCGAAAGATTCATAACATGATTGTACTCCCTAAATAAATGACATTTATCTGTTGACACATCCGGAGGAATATCTTATATTTGGGCTATCCCATCCCCCCTGGGAGGGGGGAGTAGAGAAAGTCGAAAATCGCATCTGGAATATAGAGGTCAATATGGAAGCTGATAGCACGATCCGAAGATTAAAAACTGTCGAAGGGCATTTACGCGGCGTTATTCGCATGGTCGAGGAAGATGCCTATTGTATTGATGTCATCCGCCAGATACAGGCCGTCGAAGGCGCTTTAAACAAGGTCAGCTCAAGGATCCTTGAAGATCATCTCAATTCGTGTGTCATTACAGCGATTCAGGGAAATGACAAAAAGGAACGAGAGCGTGTACTGAAGGAAATCACTGAAGTATTTGAAATGTCCATGAAGGTGTAGATAGTTTATTAGTTAGGTAGTCTCACGCTGAGTGCCTAATCGAAAATCAAAAATCAAAAATCGAAACAAGGAGAATTACCCATGACCACCGTAACTTATACCGTCCCCGCTATTTCCTGCGGACATTGCACTCACACGATCGAGACCGAAGTAGGGGAACTGCAGGGTGTGCAGTCTGTGAAGGCAGATGAAGCAACAAAGAAAGTTGAAATTACATTCGATACACCGGCAAATGAAGCCACGATCAAAGCCCTATTGGCTGAGATCAATTACCCTGCTGAAGGTTTGATCACTTTATAAATAATGAGGCCTGACAGATTAATAAAACTGTCAGGCCTTTTGTAAGGAAGTACAAATGAGCGACACAAAACAATTAACTTTACCAATTACCGGCATGACTTGCGCAAACTGTGTAGCCACAGTGGAACGCAACTTGAAAAAACTTGACGGCGTGCAAAGTGCGGTGGTGAATCTTTCCTCCGAGCGCGCCACCGTGGATTTTGACTCTGCCAAACTTGCGCTGACCGATGTGATCGCGCGTGTTAATCGTGCCGGGTATGGCGTCGCCACCGGCGAAGCGGATCTGATCATCAAGCGTCTTTCAGATGATAACGATGCGCGTCGTTTGGAGAAAGCGCTTACCAAACTTGAAGGCGTGCTCGAAGCGCAGGTGACATTTACCACTGAAAAGGCACGTGTGAAATATGTGCCAACGATCATCACACAGGCAGAGTTGCGCCGCGCAGTTGCATCCGCTGGGTTTGAAGCCATGGAACTTGGCGGCGAAGCGGAAGATGCAGAAGCCAAAGCCCGCGAACATGAGATCAATGAACAACGCCGCTTGCTGATTATTGGTTTGATATTTACCGTGCCGCTCTTCCTGCTTTCGATGGGCAAGGACTTTAATTTACTTCCGGCATTTGTCTATTCAGACAATGTGATGGAAGGAATGCGTGAGGCTCAGCCCTGGTTTGGCTGGTTGATGCTCGCTCTGGCTTTACCTGTGCAGTTTTATGTTGGCTGGCAATATTATGTCGGTGCGTTTAAGGCTTTGCGTAATAGATCAGCGAACATGGATGTGCTGATCGTGATGGGCTCATCGGCTGCATTCTTCTATTCCCTGCCGATCACATTTGGCTTGCTGATGGGGCATGTCTATTACGAAACAGCGGCAGTTATCATCACGCTCATTAAACTTGGAAAATTCCTCGAAGCGCGCGCTAAGGGACGTACTTCTGAAGCGATCAAAAAATTGATGGGATTACGCGCCAAGACCGCACGCATTATTCGCGATGGTGTCGAAACTGAAGTCCCTGCTGATGATGTTCGTGTAGGCGATGTGGTGGTCGTGAAGCCTGGCGAGAAGATTCCCGTGGACGGTGTGGTGGTTGAGGGAAGAAGTTCCATTGACGAATCCATGCTGACGGGTGAATCTCTGCCGGTTGAGAAGAAGCCCGGTGATGTAGTGATCGGCGCGACACTCAACAAGCTGGGTATGTTGAAATTTGAAGCGACCAAAGTTGGCAAGGAAACCGCGCTCGCGCAGATCATCAAACTGGTGGAGGATGCCCAAGGCAGCAAAGCTCCCATCCAAAAAATAGCGGATCAAGTCTCAGCAATATTTTGCCGCGCTTACATTTGCAGGCTGGTATTTCTTTGGACCAACGCTGCCAATCAATTCTGATATTGATAATTTCACGCGTGCATTGATCTACATGGTTGCTGTGTTGGTGATCGCCTGTCCGTGTGCGATGGGACTTGCCACTCCGACGGCGATCATGGTCGGTTCTGGCAAAGGCGCAGAAGCGGGAATCTTATTCCGCAATAGTGAAGCCTTGGAACGCGCGGGCAGAGTCAATGTGGTGATTCTTGATAAAACAGGTACGATCACGAAAGGTCAGCCGGCTGTAACAGATGTTGTCGTGAGTGGAAAGTGGAAAGCGGATGAATTGTTACGCCTCGCTGCTTCGGTTGAGAAGGGGAGTGAACATCCGCTGGGTGAGTCTATTTGGGCAGAGGCAACTACTCGCGGATTAATTTTAGTGGAACCCACTGGTTTTAAAGCAGAAGCCGGGCATGGCGTTCAGGCTGAGGTCGAGGGAAGAAGCGTAATCGTTGGGAACATGCGAATGTTCCAGTCACGTGGAATCCAATTGGGGAGTCTCGAATCCGAAGTGGCGCGTTTACAGTCCGAAGCAAAAACTGCGATGCTGGTTGCGATTGATAATGAAGCCGCAGGAATTATCGCCGTGGCCGATACGATCAAGGATAGTTCAAAGGAAGCAATTGCAGATTTGCATAAGATGGGTTTGCAAGTTGTGATGATCACCGGCGACAATCAAAAGACCGCTGATGCGATCGCAAAACAAGTTGGCGTCGATCAGGTATTGGCTGAAGTTTTACCAGAAGGAAAATCTAACGAAATTAAGAAACTTCAATCGTCAATCGTCAATCGTCAATCGTCGAATGTCGTAGCGATGGTCGGTGACGGCGTGAACGATGCGCCCGCGCTCGCTCAGGCGGATGTGGGACTCGCGATCGGCACGGGAACAGATGTGGCGATGGCTGCCGCGCCTGTAACCTTGATGAGCGGTGACCTGCGCGGTGTTGCGCGCGCGATCAATCTTTCACGCAAGACACTTTCAACCATCAAACAAAATTTATTCTGGGCATTTATCTACAATGTAGTTCTCATCCCCGCTGCGGCACTTGGATATTTAAATCCAATGCTTGCCGCTGGTGCGATGGCTTTTAGCAGTGTGTTCGTCGTGACAAATAGCCTGCGCTTGCGCGGACAAAAGATTTAAGAAAACCTCTGGTTGTCATGTAATCTTGAGTGCGCTCTAGTTTACCTGACTCCCGGGCTCCAATCAGATAAAAATAAGGAAACTTTTAATATGAAGAAACTCTCCCTTTTTATAATAGTCGCGATGATTGTATTAACTGCGTGTGCCCCGCAACAAAGCGGACCCGCCAAGGCTGAACTGCCCGCGGGCAAGGCATACGCCGAAGGCAAGGAAATTTATTTTGTCCACACCGAAGCCTCTGATGCGGGTGTCGCTGAAAAATTGACAGGCATGATGAAATCGCCTGTGATTCTTGTCCCGGCATTGGCAAACGTGCCAGATGAAGCACTGGTAAATGTTTACGTCTTCACGAATGGACTCGCCGGCTCCGGACCTTTCGGTTTTCAACCTGACGTGTTTGACAATCCGCCTGGCACTGATGGTTACTCTCCGCTGCGCCGTTTGAATGTGATCGCGTGGGTTGACGAAAGCAAAGCCCGCGAACTTAAATCTGCCGCTGAAGTGTTGGATGCAGAAGCCGCAGGCGAACTCACCATTGAACAGCCCGGTGTTGTTATCAATATGCCGTTTGTAGTTTGGGATGGCGGCAAACGCTAAAAAATAAATCGCAAGGGACACGAATCAAAAAAAGACTCGTGTCCCTTATAAAAACTTTACTCATCACTTATACTATTCTTTACTTTCCCGAGGTCAAATGTCATCCAAAGAACAAAAACCGGCCATCAACCCAGTCGTGATCGTTGTGCTGGGTGTGGCATTTATCGCTATTGCTCTTATCTTATTTGTCTTTCCGAATGGGCAATCTCTTAATCCACAGGCGCAGGCTCATGGAGCCAACTTGTTGTCGCTTTCATTACAGGCATCACCACTGGCGGATTAAGCTGCCTCGCGGTGCAAGGTGGTTTGCTGGCAAGTTCACTCGCGCATCAGATCGAACAGGATTATGTCGAGCAGACTGCGGGCAAAAAAAGTAAAAGCAGCCGTCCGCTCCGAATTCGGCTTTGCCAATTTTTCTTTTCCTTATCTCAAAACTTGTTGCATACACTTTGCTTGGCGCACTCCTCGGCTGGCTTGGTTCATTTCTCACACTCAGCCCGATGACCCGCGCCATGCTCATGATCGCCATCGGCATCTTCATGATCGGCAACGCGCTGCGCATGTTCAACGTCCATCCCATCTTTCGCTACTTCTCCATTGAGCCGCCGAAATTCATCACGCGCTACATCCGCCGCACCGCCAAAGGGACAGACACCGCCACGCCGCTTTTCCTCGGCGCGCTGACGGTCTTCATTCCCTGCGGTGTCACGCAAGCCATGATGGCAACCGCCCTCGGCACGGGCAGCGTCGTCATGGGCGCCGCACTTATGTTTGCCTTTGTGCTCGGCACCAGCCCTGTCTTTTTCGTTGTTGCCTATTTGACAACTGAACTTGGATCACGGCTTGAAAAACTTTTTATGCGATTTGTGGCAGTAGTGCTTTTGATCTTGGGATTTGTGACTCTCGACGGCGGACTTAACGTACTCGGCTCCCCGCTCTCGTTTCAAAACCTGACCCGAAACCTGCTTCCGTCCAATAGCGACTCAGCCCCTGTGGCAGAATCTCCCCAGCTCTCCACACCAGAAGGTGAGATTACCCTCAACGTTGAAGATAATGGATACGTCCCATCAACCTTGAAAGCACCCGCCGGAAAAGTTCTCACTTTGAATCTTATTACCAACCAAACCTATTCCTGCGCCAGAGACTTTGTCATCCCGGCTCTGGATTATTACCAATTGCTTCCAGATACCGGCACGGTACAGGTCAGCATCCCTGCCCAAGAGAAGGGAAGTACCCTCTTCTTCACCTGTTCGATGGGAATGTACACCGGCCAGATCGTGTTTGAGTAAGACTAAAACTTCGTCTTTCTCTTGGGTTTACTCAGAGAATCATGATCAAAAAAAACCTTCAAAATCCCCGATATGACCTGCTCCAACTGCGCCATGAAACTTGAATCTCTAGAAGATACCCTCGAAGGCGTCAAAGAGATCAACGCCAGTTATCACAAGCTGGAAATGGTCATCGAATTTGATGAATCAAAATTGACTGACGAACAGATCGTCGCTGCTGTAAAGGAAAAAGGCTATCAAGCTGTAGCAGTGTAAAGCGATAAACGGGTAAACATGACAGCATGTTTACCTGTTTCCGCGTTTACTCACTTTCCGTGTATACTCGCGCCATGCCAAAATATTACACCCCAAAAGAAGCAAACGAAGCATTAACCATCGTCCGCCCGATGATGAATGAGATGATGCAGATCAGCGAACAGATCCGCGCCCGTCAGCCTGAGTTCTGGGCTGTGGTGCAAAAGTCTGCTGGGAATGGCGGGAATCCCGCCTTGAGCAAACTCCTCCCCGACTTTGACCGGCCTCGATGTCCTTCTTCATAAAATGCAGGATATGGGCATTGAAGTCAAAGACCTGATCATTGGCTTGATAGATTTCACGGCTTTGCATGATGGCAGGGAAGTGTATCTGTGTTGGAGATTTAATGAGGACAGCATCCTGTTTTGGCACGAGATCGAAGCGGGGTTTTCCGGTCGCCAGTTAATTGATTGGGAGTAAATCGTTGTCATATCATCTGAATTGTTCTATACTAGCGCACATTCCAAATGAATTGGTTGAGTGAAAATGAGCATATCCACGATTGGACGTTATGAAGTTGAACGGGAATTGACGCAAGGCGGTATGGGCGTCATTTTTTTGGCGAAAGACCCTTACATTCAGCGCCAGGTCGTTGTCAAAGTGTTGATGTACAAACATACATTGGATGATGTCTATCGCGAGTTCTTTCAACGCGAAGCGGAAGTGATCGCCGCGCTGGAACATCCCTGCATTGTGCCGATCTACGATTTCGGCTGGCACGGACAGCAACCCTACATCGTCATGCGTTACATGGCCGGCGGTTTGCTCGATGACCGGCTGCAAAAAGGGTGAGATCAAACTTACCGAGATCGCACACATTCTCAAGCGTGTGTCCGAAGCGTTGGATGCGGCTCACGCGGGCAAGATCATCCATCGTGACATCAAACCATCCAACATCCTGTTTGACTCGACCGGCGAAGCCTTCCTCTCAGATTTCGGAATTGCAAAATCCCAAACCATTGCTGATGATGAAGGGGAGTGGTTGGTGGGCACGCCCGCCTACATGAGCCCCGAGCAGGTCAAAGGTGACAGGTGGATGGCCGTTCTGATATCTATGCCCTTGGCGTTGTGCTCTATCGGTTGCTTTTCAGGAAAATTGCCCTTCTCATACGACTCAACCACGGCGCTGATCAACATGCACGTAGACCTGCCCATCCCCGACATTCGCAAAGTCAAAGCCAATGTCCCCGCCGTGTGGCAGGAAGTGGTTGCGAAAGCGATGGCAAAAGACCCCAATGACCGCTACGCCACCGCCAGTGATTTTGCCCGCGATGTAACCGAAGTGGTTTCAGGCAAGTGGTATTTGAGAAAGTTATAAGAGAAACAACTCCACACTTATCAAAGACCTTGTTGCTCAAACAACAAGGTCTTATTTTTTTTTTTCCGTATCAGCTATTTACAAAGGAGAATAATGAAAAAAAGGTATTCTGTACGGAATCGGCGCATATGCGCCCTGGGGATTTTTCCCGATCTATTGGAAGTTTCTTCATGATGTTCCCGCCCTTCAGGTGATCGGCCATCGCATCAGCTGGTCATTTTTGTTCTGATGGTTGTCATTTCCTGTTCACCAAACAATGGGATGATTTTCGCTGGCACGCTCAACGCAAAGGCGATCCGCATTTACGCCATTGCCGCCATTTTGCTCTGCATCAACTGGATCGTTTATGTTTGGGCGGTCAACAATGAATGATCGTTGAGACCAGCCTCGGATATTTCATCAACCCTCTGCTGAGTGTTTTACTGGGCGTCATCTTTTTAAAGGAACGCCTTCGCCTCGCGCAATGGATTCCGATCATTATTGCCGCACTTGGCGTGACCTACCTCGCCTTTGTTTATGGCCGCCTGCCGTGGATCGCCCTGATCCTTGCATTCTCATTCGGCTTCTATGGGCTTGTCAAAAAACTTGCGCCGCTTGGCTCGCTATACGGACTCACTCTTGAGACAGGTATCGTTTTCCCCCTGCGCTTGGGTATTTGCTCTTTGTTCAGATCAAACAGCACCGCCGCATTTCTTCACGATGGCCTAACCTTGGATCTATTCCTGATTGGCGCGGGCATGGTCACTACCATTCCATTGTTGATGTTCGCATCTGCAGCGCGTTCCATTCCGCTTTGGATCGTGGGCCTGCTTCAATACATTGCGCCTACACTTCAATTTCTGATCGGCGTCTTTATTTACAAAGAACCGTTCGACCAATCAATTGATCGGCTTCGGCATTGTCTGGGTTGCCCTCGTCATTTTCTGGGTTGAAAATTACATTGCACATCGCACCCCCGTCGAACCCATCCCCGAATTGGGAGAAGGATAATGAAACTTCTTTTTATCGGCGGCACGGGACTCATCAGCTCTGCATGTTCAGAACTCGCCGTGGAACGTGGTCACGAGCTTTTTCTTTTGAATCGCTCCTCTTCGACAAAATATCCTGCGCCCAAAGATGCGACTATTCTACAGGCAGATATCCACGCTGATACAGCGCATCTTTCCGCGCTGTTAGCTGGTCATCACTTTGACGCAGTTGTCGACTTCATTGCATTTTCTCCCGAAGACATTGACCGCAGCATTTCCCTCTTCCGCGATAAGACCGATCAATTTGTTTTCATCTCATCTGCAAGCGCATACCAAAAGCCAGTGAAAAATTATCTCATCACTGAAGAGACTCCGCTGGAGAATCCGTACTGGGATTATTCACGCAACAAGATCGCCTGCGAAGAAAAGTTGATGAACGAATACCGCGCCAGCGGATTCCCCGTCACCATCGTCCGTCCTTCGCACACCTACGGCCCTTCGCAGATTCCTACGGCAACCGGAAGCTGGCAGCACCCGTGGACGATCGTTGACCGCATGAAACAGGGCAAGCCCATCATCGTCCCAGGGGATGGTACGTCCCTGTGGGTGTTGACATGGAACGCGGATTTTGCAGTGGGCTTGCTTGGCTTGCTCGGAAACAAAAAAGCCATCGGCGAAATTTTTCAAATTACGTCAGATGAAGTTCTCAGCTGGGATCAGATTCATTTGGAACTGTATCAGGCAATCGGTCAGACCCCGAACGTGATCCACATCCCCAGTGATTTCATTGCGAGGTTCGATGAAGGCGCAATTGGCAGCTTGATCGGTGATAAATCCAATAGTGTGGTTTTTGATAATAGCAAGATCAAAAGCTTTGTGCCTGATTTCAAATGTGAAGTGACATGGGCTGAAGGTCTGCGCCGCTCACTGGCCTGGTTTGAGGCGCACCCTGAATTTCAAACAATTGATCACGAAGCGAACGCGCGCTGGGATGCGATCATTTCTGCCTATCTGGGCGCGTTTCCGAAATAAATATAATTATCTGACAAAGAAGATTGAACTGGTTATAATTGGCCAAAATCTTATATAGGAGCAGCAAATGAATTTTGCAATGTGGAAGAAAGCACTGAATGTGATCCCTGAGGTTTCAAAGGAAGAGTGGGAAAAACTTGATGTGATCTCAAGGTGGTTGATCTCCACCCGTGCGGCAGTTCTGGTGATGACCTTTATCTCGGCCGCCCTTGCGGGACTTTTTGCATGGCGTGATGGTTCGTTTAGTTTTATCCCGTGGATTGCGCTTGTCTTTGGTTTGATCATGGCGCATGCCAGCAATAACATCTTCAACGATTACACTGATTTCGTACGCGGCGTGGACAAGGACAATTACTACCGCACCATGTACGGCGCGCAGCCGATCGCCTCTGGCCTGATGACCAAACGTCAGCATCTAACCTACTTCGCGGTGACCGGTTTCCTGGCCCTCGTGGCCGGGCTGTACCTGATCTTCATCAACGCAAATGACCCGACCATTTGGATCTTACTGGCTGCGGGCGCATTCTTTGTGCTGTTCTATACCTGGCCGCTCAAAGGACTCGGACTCGGCGAAATTGCCGTGCTCGTAGTTTGGGGTCCGCTCATGATCGGCGGCGGATATTATGTTTTGACTCACCAATGGAATTGGTCGGTTGCGATTGCCAGTTTGCCGTATGTGCTGGGTGTGACCACCGTAATTTTCGGCAAGCACATTGATAAGATCGGTGTGGATACCGCGAAGAAGATTCATACCTTGCCGGTCGTGATCGGTGAAAAAGCCGCACGCTATGCAGTCGTCGCGATGATGGTTTTGCCTTATCTTTTCACCGGCTATCTGATCGCGATCAAGTTCTTCACGCCGGTGATGTTACTCGTTTTGTTTGCCATTCCGGCCTTGCGTGAAAGCCTGCCTCCGCTGATGAAGCCCAAACCAGAAACCCGTCCTGAAGGTTTCCCCGATGGACAGGGTGGATGGCCGTTGTACTTCGCTCCGATTGCCTTCCGCAATAATCGCTCTTTTGGCTCGCTCTTTATGTTGGGCTTGTTGATTGATGTGGCTTTGAGAATTTTCCTGCCCGCTTTTTGGCGCTAGCATTTTTTGATTTTGAAATATGACTCACCCACGAAATTAAGGTTTCGTGGGTGAGTTTTTTTAATGCTGATTCACGCAGATAAAAACTGAGATCAGCGTTTTCTGCGTTTATCTGCGTCCAAAATTAAATTCAGGTGATCAAGTTTTCTTAATTCTCAAAGTAGATTAAGTATTTTATAAATAAGCGGTAGAGCCTTAACGAATTTATCGAATGAACGA
>JADKBB010000019.1 GCA_016715195.1 Candidatus Villigracilis proximus | reverse complement strand
GAGAGCAGGTAAAAATCACATCAGGAGACTCTTACATGTCAATTAAAACAGCTTCCATCATCTCATCCGTGGTTACGGCTCTTCTGGTCCTTGTGACCGTGATCGTTTTCGGGTTCGGGGGAATCGTCCTGCTTAACGGCTTCATGAATGCAGATGTTGCAGTAAATACAGGGTTTGCCTGTCTGGGCATCACGCTGATCCTTTGTCCCATCCTTGCCTGGGTGCTTGCCAAGGCCATGATCTCCAAATTCCACTGGAATAATATTTTTGGCAGTGTTTGTTTCGGTCTTTGTCTCAACCTCCTTGGCACTGGACTGAGCTTTCGTCAATGTTCATCATGATAATTGTGGCGAAGCTTCGTTGCGTTCGGGGAAATTATCATCGGTTGCAATAACCTGGTGGATCGGTCTTAATGACCTTATCCACGGGGTTGTTTGTTTTAAAAGGAATTCTCTACTGTAAAGTTTTAAAGTTTTTCTTCGCGGTTCATTATCTCACCGGTGTAAGGACGATCACCGGAATCACGCGTGTGGTCTTACGGCGATATTCGTCAAAACCGGGCATGACCTCGATCATTTTTTCATACAAGCGGGTCCGCTCCGGTTCTTCAGCCACAGAAGCGCGGACTTGAATCTTTTCCGTACCAACTTCAACTGTTGCCAGCGGATTGGCAACCACGTTGTAATACCAATCAGGATGAGTGGGCGCCCCAGCTTTGGAAGCGACCACCACCAACCGGTCACCGTCTCTGATACAGGCCACGGGATTAATCCGCTCCTGCTGACTTTTTGCGCCTGTTGTGTGCAGAAGAAGCAGAGTCTTGCCTTCAAAATTTCCGCCTACCCGGCCTTCGTTTGCACGAAATTCTTCAATTACTTTTTGATTCCAATCATTTACTTCGCTCATATTAATCTCCTTTTCCATATAGGTTTTTGATGCTATCAAAACGCACACTCTTACCGATTTTGAAATTTAACGTTCTTCAAAAGCAGAAAGAGATCAAGGGCGAATAAGTAAAAAACAATTACCGGCCAGCGTCAGCAAAACGATGTTGATGAGATCATTCTTGTTTTTAAATTAGCGTAAGTTATCGCCTACAAAGGCACAAGATTACATGTAAAATTGCATTCTTATTCAAAAAAACTTATCGGTATCAAACAGGAGATACAAGGTGTTTAAGTCCAAACGCAGACCGATCGTAATACCGCAAGCAGAACATCTCAGGCTGGTGGGAACACTGGCAATGTTATGGGGCAATGCCGATTTTGATTTTCCACCCGTTGAGCGAAATTCCATGATGATGGGGATGGGATTACATGACCGCGGCTATGGACTATTGGATAATTCTCCGATTGGGGGGATGAGCAAAGAAGAATGGAATGCAATTACGCGGCGCAGTTTTTATACCCAATACTCAGATATCGTTGCAGATACAATCGCCAAATACCATGTGAGACGGTTGTCCAGTCACGACGAATCGAGTGAACGCAAAGCAATGACCGCCGAATTTTCACAGGCGATTGACAAACAACTGCGGCAGCATCATCTTTCCAAAGAATTATTTGACCGCATGGATCGCATTACAGATTTTTGCGACCAGATCTCCTTCGATTTTTGTTTTGATGTACCGGCTTCAGATTCCGTCTCACTCTTTCCACGGAATGATAAAGACGAGGAAGTTTCCGTCAAATATTCCGTGGACGATGGCATCATCCATGCTGCTCCCTGGCCTTTTTCGGTTGACAACTACGAGGGCTATTTGATCGCTTATCAATTGGATGGATATCCCGAACGACTCGATCCGTCCATTCTGCCCTATCGGCTGCAAAAGCTATAAAATAAAAACGGCCTCGAACCGGTCTTAAGAAAGACCATGTTAACGAGACCGTTTTTTTGCGGAAAAATATTTTTTAGGAAGCCAGCAAAACTGTTTCAGCAGATTCAAGATGAGAATAACTGGGGATGATGGCCGGGATGCCCGTGATTTCAAGGACACTCTGCACTTCAGCGGTGGGACTTAAGAGCACCATTTTCCCGCCGCGATTGGTGACAGATTTCGCAGTCAACACCAGCAGACGAATGCCAATGGAGGCGAGAAAATCCACCTGCGATATATCCACGATCACACGGACCTTGTCACCGGAGCAGTAGCCCGCAAACTTATTTTCGATTTCACTTGCGCCGATGATGTCCAATTTACCGTTAAGCTTGATCAAATTAATGCCATTGTCCAGTTCACTGTAATGCATTTCCATATTTATCACCTGTGTTTTGAGAGTTCGGCAATTATATTAAATTCAAGAGGTTTTCATATTAACAACAGGTTATCGTTTTCCATATGAATACTGGCAACCCCCATAATTTTTCCGCAACTCCTTGATTGCTTCCACAGACCCTCGATAAGATGAGCTGGTAAGCTCACAATAAAAAACGGAGATAGAGTTTTCACGAAAATAGCTGAAATTCATATTCTTGGTAAACTTCGCGGACAAAAAATTTAATATCGACAAAATCCAATCAAAAAAGGACGGTGCTTTGCAGCACCGTCCTTTTTTATTATTGGTTAGCGCCCACCGCCTGAGTAATTTGTAATACCATCTTCTTTCACACTCACCAAAACGGCCCGCACAGCAATACGATTGGCGTATGTATTTGTAGATTTGTCGTATGTCTTGCAGGTAATCAACGTGAGCCAGGCATCCTCTTCATGTTTGAGAACAGATGTAATGTATGGCTTGATCGTGCGATTTTCACGCACCTCAAAAGTGTACACTTCGCCATTGGCGCGGATGATGATCTTGTCTCCCCACTTGAGGCTGCCTAATCCGGCAAAGGGACCTGATTTACCGTTTGGCAGCGTTACGTGCCCTGTAAGGGCGCTGTTTCCGTCCCAGCCGGGGAAGGCAGTGCCGTTCAACCAGCCTGCTTCATTCGAGAGCCATGAAATATCCCAATCTCCGTTGACCAGAGGCACGCCGACGATCTGCATCTTCACATTCTGACTTGGGATCTCCAGCCATACTCCGGTAGCTGTATATAACTTGTCCAGCGGTTGTTGCGCCAGAGGTGTGATCACACCGGGAGCAAAACCTGTTGCGGGCAAGGATCTGGGCAGATTCACATTATCATCATCTCCATCATCATCGGTACCCGCTACATTAATCGCAATACTGTCAGATACTGAATAGATATTGATATTGTCCAACGGGTCATACCATCTTTCAGTGGATTCAGTGTTATAGGTTGAAAGTAGAATAGGCAGTCCATTCGATCCGGGGTCAATATCCAGAGATGTCCATGCAACAGATGCTGCGTTGAGAGCAGGCGCCCCCATAAGACGGGCGCTGAATGTGATCACAGCAACTTCACCACGCGGGAAAGTGTCCCAGGTAAAGGTAAGGTCTGTCGCGGCTCCCGGGCAATATGCCGGTGATGTCGGGCTGGTCGGTATCCATCCACTATAGGTAATACTGCATGGAATATATTCAAGAGTAGACGGCAGAATATCCGTCACTACGACATCGAACGCATCAGCAGTACTTTCAGGAGACGTATGATTGATCGTTAATGTGAATTGAACCGGTGTGCCCAACGGGACATTAACCACCGGGGCGGCTGATTTTTCAATGACAAGGTCAGGTTCAACAATGGTCACATTGGACGCGCTTGAGGAAAGCACGCCGCCCGTCCACGATACAGTTGCCGCGTTATTCAAAGTACCGGCATCCTGATTTTCGATAACATCCAGAACGATGGCACGATATTGAATTACCAGTGTTGAATCTGTGGCGGAGACAGGGATATTGCCAACATTAAAGACAACCTGCCTGCCCGCGTTTGCCGGATTCGCCACAGAATCGCCCGGATTTACAATGGAAGAAACCACTGGCGGGCAAACCGTGCTTGTCGCATCTGTACCAGCAACATTCACAAGAACACAATCCACAAAAGCAAGTCCTTTATCCATGCGGTCTGTCACGACAACGTTGTTGTATGTGATGGAAGCCGTCAGGTCCATGGTGATTTGGTAGGTCACAATCTCACCAATTGCCACATTTGTGCCGCTGGTGAATGTTTCACTTGTGCCAGTAATGGTCTTTAAGAAACCATTGGATGGGACAAAACCAAAATCAAGGGATGGGTTAAGCGTTGTCCCTGTACTGTTTGTAACGATGGTGCTGGATCCAGTTAAGCCTGGAGTTAACGATACAACATTACTGGAGACCTGTCCGCTTGTTACACCAATGCCATTGTCATTATTATCCACGTTGTTGTTCGGCGTGGTGGTATCTGCATTCACATCCGCAGTGCTGGCATACCCGGAGGGCGGAGTCACTTTCACAATATAATCGCCAGCCGGTAAACCGCCAAACAAGTACAGGCCGTCTACGCCGGTGGTTACACCGCCAACCGCATCGTCGGCGGTTCCCCAAATGCCATCCGGTCCGACTCTGATTTCAATCAAGCCATCACCGGTAAACAACTGCACAGTTGCACCGGTCATTGCCAAATCTCCACTGTTGAAGATGCCATCGTTATTAGAGTCGACAAATATCTGGTCGCTCAGTTGCTGGCGATAGAAGCCAAAATCCACTGTGCGATTGCTTTGGTTATCCGGTTCTTCATTAAGATCAGGATTGGTCAATGGATCCGTCTCACCGGTTGGCTCGCTGGTACTTGGCCCGAGGGTTACAGCCTGAGACGAAACATAATTAACCGTATTACTGATCAGATTGCTTGCGCCATTATCGTCACTGTCAGCGGGAGTACCATCCGGGTCAGGACCAATTCCATCGGTCACTGTGCCGCTGTTTGAGATGACCGTCCCACTGCTTAGATACCCATCCAACGGGCCGCCAGTGCTAAACTGAGTCGGCGGAATGAGCACCACGTAATTTCCAGCAGACAGATTATCGAAACGATAATGGCCGCTTGGATCTGTAATTTCAAAATCGACAAAAGTGTCGCTCGCATCATACACGCCGGCAGTTGTGCCGTTATCCAGATATAACTCAACTCTTACGTTATTAACTCCGACCTCAGAGCCATTGAGCGATCCATCGTTGTTTGTATCAAACCATACGCGATTCCCAAGGCTAAATTCAAGATTTGAATTTGGAACAAAGCCGAAATCAAGTGTCGGGTTAAGGGTTGTGCCAGTGCTGTTCGTAACGGTATTACTCACATCAGCATCGCCGGGTGTGAGAGCAACGGCGTTACTGGCAACCTCGCCGCCGAGTGTGCCGACACCATTATCATTATTATCAATATTATCGTTTGGTGTGGTCGTATCGTTGGTGGGCGGATTATCAGCATTATCCATAGTGCTGGCAAAACCGGCGGGCGGAGTTACTTTCACAATATAGTCGCCAGCGGGCAAATTGCTAAACAGATAGGTACCGCTTACGCCTGTGGTTACACCACCTGCGGCATCATCTGCTGTGCCTAAAATGCCATCCGGCCCAACCAGAATTTCAGACGTTCCATTGCTGGCATATAAGCGCACAATCGCATCGGCAAGCACGACATCGCCCGCGTCGAACAAACCATCAGCATTAATATCCCAGAAGACTTGATTACTTAGGCTCACATGATAGAAACCGAAGTCTACTGTACGATTGCTTTGGTCATTCGCCGCTTCGCCTGTCTCAGGGTTAAGCGCCGGATCGTTATCATTGATCGGCTCGCTTGCACCCGGGCCAAGTTTCACTGTCTGTGCGGATACATAATTGATATTGTTCCCGGCAAACGTTGAGAGGCCGTTATCGTCGCTATCATCTGCATCAATATCTGGGTCATTGGCAGTGACATCGCTGATATTGCCCGCGATATCAACACTTGTGCCGCTGCTCCAATATCCATCCAACGGACCGTTGAGAACAAATTGAGTTGAAGGAATAACAACGACATAGTCAACGGGGTTTAATCCATCAAAGCGATAATAGCCGTTCGCATCTGTGGTATCAAAGTTGACAAAAGTATCCGTGGGATCAAAGACACCCGGAGTGCCGCCATTATCGAGGTATAGCTCCACGCGTACATTGTTGACACCAACTTCAGTACCGTTTAACAAACTGTCATTATTGGTATCAAACCAGACACGATTGCCCAAACTATATAACGGGACAAAACCAAAATCCATTGACGGGTTATGAGTGGTGCCTGTACTGTTCGTAACTGTTGTACTTACGCCAACAACGCCAGGTGTAAGAGTCACCACATTGCTGGAGACCTGCCCGGGATTCGTGAAGAGTCCATTGTCATTACTGTCAACATTGCTATTCGGCGTGGCCGTATCTGCACTGTCAACGGTACTGTATCCAGATGGCGGTGTCACTTTCACAATGTAATCACCAGCAGGCAACCCGCTAAAGAGATATGTTCCACCTGCCAGCGTCGTCACCCCGCCCGCCGCATCATCTGCGGTGCCCAAAATACCATCAGGCCCAACCAGAATTTCAGTCGTGCCATTACTGGCATACAACTGCACAATGGCGCCAGCCAGTGGAGAATCTGCGCCTGTAAACACGCCGTCATTATCGAGATCATTAAATATCTGATTACTTAACTGCTGACGATAGAAACCAAAATCAACAGTGCGATCACTTTGATTATTAACCGCTTCGCCTGCACCCGGATTTGGAAGTGGATCCGCATCAGTCGTCGGTTCAGTTGATCCTGTTCCGATGGTCACTGCCTGCGCTGAGACATAGTCCAGAACATTGCTGACGAAGGTGGTTACGCCATTATCATCGTTATCCGTCACAGTGTTGTCAGGGTCGGGACCGTAACTGTCAGAAACAGAACCATCTGCGGCTAAGGATGATCCGCTGCTTAAATATCCAGCCAATGGATCGCCGGGGACATTGTCGCCCGTCACCGCGCGGAAGTTATCTGCTGGAATGGTCACAATATAATTATCAGCGCCCAGTCCATCAAAGCGATAGTAACCTAAAGAATTGGTGGTTTGAAAGCCAACAAAGGTATCGGTTGCATCATAAACACCGGGAGTTGCGCCGTTATCCTTGTACAAATTCACGCGCACGCCATTGATGCCCACTTCACTATTATTCAGCAAGCCATCATTGTTCGTATCGTACCAAACGCGATTTCCAAGACTGTATGGAGTGAGCGTGAGCGTATCTATCGCAGGCTCCACATTGGAAATGGTTTCATTATTGGTGAGAGTGTTGGTTGGGATGGTATTGGTATATGCACCCGGCAGAGCGCCAGAAATCGGAATGACCATGGTACAGGTACTAAAGCCAAGGTTAAGGATACCGCCCGTCAATTGAATTGTGGTATCTCCCGGCGCAGCCGACAAGGTACCGCCGCAGTTATTAACCGCAGCAGGCGCAGACCCGCCCGATACTTCCAAGCCGGCTGGAAGATTATCTACAAAACCTAAATTGGTCAAAGCAACAAGCGCAGTGGTGCGGATTGTAATGGTTAGCAAGGAGTAATTTCCCAGACCGGCAGGCAGCAGGATGGGAGAAAAACTCTTGTCAATGCTCGCACCCGCCAGGTTGGTGAGCGAGGCTTCAGCCGGAGTAGGATTCGACGCTCCATTGAAAGAGGTGACTGTGAAAGCAGGAATTCTATTTGTGCGGTTCCCGTTAACAGTCATCGACACATCAAGTGTCAGCGTACATTCTGTATCAGGCGCAAGGTAGCCGCCGCTAAATGAAAAAGTGCTGCCACCAGGGGTACCTGTTATCACAGCGGCCGGCCCACAATCTGAAGGGTCAAAATTGGGCGGAGTGGCAATAATCATTTGGCCTGCTGGATAATTTTTAGTTGGGACTGGATCCCCGGAGATAAACATGTTATCGGTAAAAGAGATGCCAGTTAACTCTGCTGCCGCGCTTGGATTCCTTAAGGTGATGCTCATCTGTGAGACTGTGCCGCCATAAACCAATTGAGGCACAAAACCCTTAACAACTTCGAGAGTGAGATTACGCACCGTAATATTGGCGGTGGCTGGAGCCAGGGCATTCATGGTTGAGCCTGTGCCTTCAATGGTTCCAATCACATTTGCAGCGGGAACAGTATTGGTATAGGTAACAGGAACAGCGCCATTGGTCGACTTGCCCTGAACATCCACATCGATCGTACAAAATCCGGGGATGCCATCCGCCTGTGCGGGGATGGTTCCATTTGCCATGGAAATCGTCTGCGAGCCGACAACAGCTGTAACGACGCCACTACCACAAGTGGTGCTGGCATTGGGTGTGGGAGCCACTACGAATCCATTGATTAAAGTGCCGGGCCAACCAGGTGTAGTATCCGTTAACGAGACATTGACCAGAGCAGCGGCGTTTGTATTCGATAGTGAAATTCTTAAGGTCGAGTAGCCGTTCGGGTTGACAATCGTCGGGTAGAAGGCCTTTGTCATGGTTAATGTGCTGGGAGTCAGCACGGTCAGATTCGCTGTAACCGCACCAGGGATTGACCTGGCTTCGGTGTTGGTAATATCAATCGGGTTAATCGTATTGGGATAAACCACCCCTGCTCCACTGCCTGTATCACTGGTGACGAAGACATGTACCGTACAGGAAGCTCCGATGGCAATGTTGCCGCCGATTAGGGAAATAACACCCGTACCCGTAGCAGCGGTCAACGTACCACCGCAGGTATTGGTGGCAGGCGATGAGTTGCTGATCGTCATACCCAATGGGAAAGTATCAGTAAATGAAAAACCGCTAAGTGCAGTATCGACAGGTGCGGTGAAAGTTAATAACAGGTCTGAGTTTCCGCCGTTGTTAATGGTTGCAGGCGAGAAAGACTTGGCAGCCGTCATACCCGCGCCAGTGGAATAAACCGTGACGGGCGCTGTTGCAGCGGTGGTATTACTAACTAACTGATCTGTGAGCAAAGCGCCAACCGGAATCGTGTTTGCATTTGCTCCGGTATAAGCCGCATTTGGTGCGCTCGCATCTGTGGTGACGGTGGCGGTAATGGTACAACTACCAAGGGCAGGGATCGTACCACCAGTCATCGTTACAGTGCGCGTTGTGGGTACGCCAGATAAGACAACGGCTCCACCTGTACAAGTAGTCGTTGGGGTACCTGTAAATCTCAGGTTGGTATTCGGCGTGGTAGGCAGAGTGTCGGAGATACTCGCACCGGTATAGTTAGACCCAGTGTAATTTGTGAGAGTAATCGTTAGAGTATTGTTGGTGCCTGCCTGAAAACTGGAAAATTGGAAGGCTTTGCTAACAGTAACTGAATTTAACGTTTAGATCGGCAGTAGCGACAGCGCTATTGGTTGGGCCTGGACCAGCGGTATCTAAATCTCCAATATCAATTGTATTTTGGAATGCCTGCCTGTACTTGAAGCTGTATCAACTTTTGGTCTGACATAGACCGTAATGGTACACGAAGTCGCTGCAGCTGGTGCTGCAGGTAGAGAACCTCCACTCAGACTGATGGTCTGGGTATTCACCACTGCTGTCAGTGTACCGCCACAAGTAGTAGCTGGGAAGCCGGAAGGAAGCCGCTACAATTTCGAGGCGGGAATCCAAAACGTCAGTTAAGGTGATGCCGGTCAACGCGCCACCGGTGATTGGATTGGTAATCGTAATCGTCAAACGGCTGGCATTGGGGTAAGCCACCGTAGTGGGTGAATAAGCTTTGCTAACCGTAACTGTAGTAACCGTAACTGTGCTCTATTGCAACAGCAACGTTCGTACCGCCTTCGGAAGTTGTTAGGGCGCTAGCAGGGGACCGTATTATCAGTAATTATTGGCCGATGGAGCAGCCGCAAGGGTTGTGACTTGGGCGACGATGTTACAGCTACCTGTGGCTGGAATCGTGCCGCCAGTCAAGGTTACAGTACGTGTTGGTGCGCACCAGATAAACGAGCCCAACACAGGTGGTCGGCTCCCGGTAGTACAAGTAGTGTTGGGTGTGCCTGGCATATCTCAGATTGCTAAGTAAAAGGGTAGTGGGCAGGGTATCTGCCAAAGTAGCACCAGTAAAGGGGCTGGCAGAAGGATTTGTAATTGTGATCGTCAGCGTGCTGGTTTGCCCGGCCGCAAAAGTAGTTGGCAAAAAGGCTTTCGCAATAGAGAGTGATGTAACAGCTAAAGTGGCAGAAGCGGGCGCATGATTGGTAGCGCCTTGAGTGGTGGACATCGCCCCGATGGGAATATTATTTGTATAAGTTGCGGCTGGTGTCCCCAATTTGGCACGGACATTGACCGTAATCGTACAGGATGAGTTGGCGGCGATACTGCCATTCGTCAGTACCAATCGATTGTCCAAATTTACCGCCGGCGCAACCCGTGAAATAGTGATCACCTCGCTCCCACTAATACAAGTCGTGGTCTTCGAGGCGTCATCTAAAAACTCCAGATTGTCAGCGGCGGGAGCGAGGAAGGTATCGGTCAATGTAACGCCGGTATAAGGAATACTGGCAATATTATTAATGGTAATCGTCATCAGGCTGACACCACCCGCCGCAATGGGCGAGGTCGCAAATGACTTGCTCAAGGTAAACGCCTGAACATTTAATGTGTCACTCGCCAGGCTGGCATTGGTCACACCTTCACGAGTGCTAATTGAGCCAAGTCCGGCAGGGCCGGCAGGAATCGTATTTAGATAAGAACCTTGATTTAATGAAGTGACATCCACCGTAATCACACAGTTGGAGGTTTTTGCAATGGTCGCATTATTGAGCGTCAACGCGGTGTCACCTGGAGCAACAGGAGTTCCACCCGGCCCGTTCAACAATGTTGCTGAACCGCCGCAGCCACTTAAGATGGGAACTGCTAAGTGTTGTACCGGGGTCGCCAATACCACATTCGCGGGTAAATAATCAGTAAGTGTGGTCTGGGTCAGCGGGTTTTTGGTATCGTTATTACGAAGAGTAATCGTTAACGTACTTTTCTGCCCAACTGAAATCGTATTGGGCACAAAGCCTTTGCTCAAAGAAGGCGGCTGCACACCAATCACATTTAGAGTGGCACTGGCTGGTGTCGTGTTGGTAATCGCAACGGGTGTAGCGCCATCAAGAGTGGTAGCCGTGAGAACACTTGCTGGAAGTGTGTTGATCAGATTGCCGGGTGTGGTTGAAGTGACATCCACTTCAACATAGCAACTGCCGGGAGTGTTCACGATCTGCCTTGGAACGGTTCCCCCACTTAATGAAATCGTGGTTCCACCTGCTACCGCTGTCACTGTTGCAGATCCAGGTACGGTACCATCACAAGTATGGAACACATTGGGTGGATTCGCAATAGACAAGCCCGGCTGCACACCGATCAAGTTATCCGTCCAACCTGCATTGGTCAGCGGGTTTGCATTCGGGTTATAAATGGTAACCCGTAATTTGGAAACACCACCCGAGACAATCGCAATCGGCGTAAAGCTTTTATTGATCTCAGCCGGGTATGTCAACGCGTAGGCAGGCGTAACCGGACCCAGGAACAGAGAAGCTATCATCACAACGGTCAAAAATAGCAATTTGAATGATCTCAACATGGCGCACATCCTTTGAATAAAAAAATTGAAAAAATTGAAACTTAAATATATAGAAAAAAAAACAGCAAATCAGACCAACTAACGGCCGGTTTCGCTGTTTGCTCGCCAACACATTTACTCCACAAAAAAAGAGAAGCGACCAATCCAAGTGTTGGGTCAATGCATCCGTGTCATCACCCAAAAGTACTAATTTCAAAAGATTGTAGTAGTGTTATTTATCCATGTCAACTGATTGAAATAACAGTTTTGTAATTATTTTGAAACCATTTTTCGCTTACGCAACTCTTACACACGTCCACTGCCTGCGAGTGATAAAATAGCAAAGTAAGTTGATAGATACCATTCACTATTTTTCCTTCCCTATGCTTCCTTCCAACATGCTCCCGGATTTCCGCGTTCGTCAACGAGATTATTTACTCGAAATCTCACGTCTGCTGACTCAGGAATTAGACCTTGAGAAACTGCTGGCGCGCATTTTGCGCGTCTCGATTGAAATGCTGGCGGGGCAGGCGGGATTAATCGCGCTCAAACAACCCGACGGCTGGCGCGTGACCGCCGCGCATGGCATTGCTCCGGCATTTTTAAGTTACCTCACGCCTTTACTGGCCGAAGAAAAGGTCGGCGAACTGGATGTGCTGGAACTTAATCGCATGTTAAAAGATTTGACCTACACCGCCAGTATGGGATTGCTCAACGGAACCGGTCTGCCCCTCGCCGCCCACGGACAGGTGATCGGCGTGATCTTTATCTTCCGTAATTATGCCGACCTGTTCACGCCTAATGACCGTGTGCTCCTGCAATCTTTTGCAGATCAAGCCGCGATTGCGGTATTCAACGCGCAACTTTATGGACAGGTCTCTTACGAGAAGCAACGCCTTGACGCGCTTCTGGATTCTGCGGCAGATGGGATTTTGATTCTGAATGCAGATCAGGTGATCGAAAGATGCAATGCCGCCTTTGAAAAATTATACGGTCTGACACGTGAAGAGATCGTCGGAAAGAAACACAGTGAGATCGTGCGTTGGAAGAAAGAGCCGCAAGGACGAACACTCGAAGAATCTGTCACAGAAGGCTGGCCGCTGACGCCCAATGCCACTTTATATGTAGAAGGCGATATTTCAAGGCCGTTACCGCCTCATCTGCCGGTGGGAATCACCTATGCGCCTTTGCTTTCCGGTGAAAAAAAATTGCGCAATATCTTTGTCAGCGTGCGCGATATTACCCACTTTAGAACTGCGGATGAGATCAAGGCGACCTTTATCTCGATCGTCAGCCACGAACTGCGGACGCCGGTTGCGCTGATAAAAGGATACGCGTCCACTTTGCGGCGGGATGATGCCAAATGGGATAAGGCCACCATCAGCGATTCGCTGGCTGTCATCGAAGAAGAAGCGGATCGGTTATCGAAGATGATCGATGATCTGCTCGATGCCTCGCGTTTGCAAGCTGGTGGCTTGAGCTTGAATCAAGCCGATGTCGCCATCCCCAGCCTTGCGTTACGTGTGACCGAGCGTTTCGCGTCGCAATCTCCAAAGCATAAGCTTGTCACTGATTTCCCAGAAAATTTCCCGGTCATCATCGGCGATGAAACCCGCATCGAGCAGGTTATTTCCAACCTGGTTTCGAACGCGTTGAAATACGCACCCAAAGGCGAGATCAAAGTCAGCGGATCCATGCGCCCTGAACAAGTGATCATTTGCGTCAGTGATGAAGGCGATGGAATTGAAGCCAAAGACCTGCCGCATATTTTTGACCGCTTCTATCGTTCGACGAATGCCGTCAAGCAGACGAAGGGCGCCGGACTGGGACTCTACCTCGCGCGCGCAATTGTCGAAGCGCACGGCGGGCGCATCTGGGCTGACACGAATCCTGATGGCGGTCTGCGCCGTGGCGCGAGAATCTGCTTCTCCCTTCCGCGCTGATTCTGTAGTGCCGTTGCAAATCAAGGTAAAATAATCCCATCTTCATGGAAAAGGAAAACATATGGCAACCTCAATTCCCCCTCGCAGTAAAGTGAATAAAAAGTACACATGGAATGCGGAAAGCGTTTTTAAATCCAAAAAAGATTGGGAAGCGGAAGTAAAGAAGATCCTTGCCGATCTGCCCGCAATCAAGAATTATGAAGGCCGGCTGGGTGAAAGCGCCGAAACACTGGTAAAAGCGCTTGATCTGGTGGAAGACCTGATGAAACGCATGATGCATGTCTTTGTATATGCGGGCTTTTCATATAATGTGGATACCACAAATCAAAATTCAG
Organism: Candidatus Villigracilis proximus; assembly: GCA_016715195.1. Taxonomy (GTDB): domain Bacteria; phylum Chloroflexota; class Anaerolineae; order Anaerolineales; family Villigracilaceae; genus Villigracilis; species Villigracilis proximus. Next base: position 59,726 of record JADKBB010000019.1, on the reverse strand, counting down.
CGGCCATGTATGGCAAGGCGCAAGCCGTGTACGGACAGATTGCCGGAGCCATTGCTTTTATCAATCCTGAATTGCTTTTGATCGGGAAACCCAAACTCGATGAGTGGATGAAGCAAAATACGAAGCTGGCAGTTCAGTCTCATAATATGAACAACCTCTTCCGCAAGCAGGCGCATGTGCGCTCGGGCGATGTGGAAGAAGTACTGGGCATGGTCAGCGACGCGCTGGGCGGAGCAGGCAACAGCAGCAGCATGTTGACCAATGCCGATTTCAAATTTGCGCCCGCGATCGATAGCAAAGGCAAAAAAGTTGTTGTGACACAAGGCAACTTCCACACCGCGCTGATGGAACATCCCGACCGCAAGATAAGACAAAGCGCGTTCGAAAGTTACATGGACAAGCATCTTGAATTCAAGAATACGCTTGCCACCAACCTGACCACTTCGATCAAGACGAATGTTTTTTACAGCCAGGTACGCAAGCATGAAAATTCGCTTTCGGCTTCGCTGTTTGAGAATAATATTCCCGTTGAAGTTTTTCATAATTTAATCGACACCTTCAAAAAGAATTTACCGGTCTGGCACCGCTATTTTGACATTCGGCGCAAGGCATTGAAATTAAAAGAAATCAACTACTACGATATGTGGGCGCCGATCGCAAAGAAGAAAACCAAGGTCTCCTACGAAAAAGCCGTAGACCTGATCTGCGACAGCCTCGCACCGCTCGGCAAGGATTATGTAGACACCGTCCGCAAGGGCTGCCTCAAAGAACGCTGGGTGGATGTGTATCCCAACCAGGGCAAATCGAACGGCGCGTTCTCGTGGGGATCGTCTGGCACGCATCCATTTATCATGATGAGCTATACCGATGAAGTGGGAAGCATGAGCACGCTGGCGCATGAACTCGGTCACTCGATGCATTCGTATCTGACCTGGAAGAATCAGCCGCTCGCTTATTCTGATTATTCATTGTTCGTGGCAGAAGTGGCGTCCAATTTCAATCAAGCCATGATGCGCGGACATTTGCTCAAGACCATCACCGATAAGAACTTCCTGATCTCGTTGATCGAGGAAGCGGTCGGCGGAAACTTCTTCAGATATTTCTTCCAGATGCCGACCCTGGCACGCTTCGAGTTGGAGACTCATCAACGGGTGGAACGCGGCGAATCTCTCACCGCCGATTCCATGATCGAACTGATGGCTGATCTGTTTACCGAGGGATTTGGTCCCAAGGTGAAAGTGGATCGTCCGCGCGTGGGCATGGTCTGGTCCACCTTTGGGCATCTCTTCCAGGATTATTATGTGTACGCCTACGCCACAGGCATCTCCGGCGCGCACGCGCTCTCCGGCAGAATCCTGCGCAACGAACCGAACGCCGTGGAAGATTACCTCGGCTTCCTGAAATCCGGCTCATCGGTCTATCCATTGGATGTGCTCAAGAACGCCGGCGTGAATCTGACCACTCCCAAGGCTGTCGAAGAAACCTTCGCTGTAATGGAAGGGTACATTGATCGGTTGGAAGAATTGGTTGGGTAGTGTGTGGTAGTCAGTATTGGTAATTCCACACTTGAAACATCGATCCGTGACTAATTTGTGAAAGTACACGACCAATCTAAAATCGTAAATCTAAAAAATCGGAAATCATTTCATGCCTCAAACTCAAATTTCGTGCCCTCGCTGTAGACAAATTATTGCAGCCAACGTTGAACAACTTTTCGACGTGACCTATGAACCCGCCGCCAAGCAGCGCTTGTTGAGCGGACAATCGAATCATGCGCGCTGTCCGCACTGCGGATATGATGGCCGCCTTGCCACTCCTGTTGTGTATCATGACAATGAGAAGGAATTACTGCTGACCTACTTCCCGCCTGAATTGGGAATGCAGGTCAATGAGCAGGAAAAAATGATGGGGCCGTTGATCAAACAGGTGGTGGATCGTCTGCCGCCTGAGAAACGCAAAGGCTATTTGTTCAAGCCGCAGGCCAACTTCACTTATGAATCCATGCTGGAGACGATCTTGAACAAGGATGGAATTTCATCCGAGATGATCAAGTCACAGCAGGAGCGGGTGCTGTTGATCGAGAAGCTGATCCAGATGACCTCTGCCGATGCGCGGTTGGAATTGATCAAACAGAATGAAAAGAATATTGATGAACAGTTCTTCGGGTTGTTCAGCCGCATCGCGCAAAACGCCATGCAAAGCGGACAGGAACCGATCGCGCGCGCGTTGATCGAGCTGCAAAAACAACTGCTGGAAGAGACCGCGTTCGGCCGCCAGCTTAAGGAATCTGTCGCGGAAATGGAAGCAGCTACAAAGGTCCTGCAGGATGCGGGGAAAAGTCTCACCCGCGAACTGCTGCTGGACTTCGTCATCGCGGCCCCGAGCGAGGCGCGCATCCGCGCTTATGTTTCACTGGCCCGTGGCGGCATGGACTATGTCTTCTTCCAGAATTTGAGCGAGAAGATCGAGCAGGCTGCGGCTGAGGAAAAGACAAGGCTTGAGTCGATCCGCGAGAAGCTGCTGGGATTTGTAGCCGATGTGGATAAACAACTTGAGGCACGTTTCAAGCAGGCGCAGGAATTTGTTGAAAATATTTTGAAGCAGGAAGATGTGGAAAAGGCCACGCAGGAAAATATCGAAGCCTTTACACAGGATGCGGCGGAAGTGGTCAACCAGTTGCTGCGGCAGGCTTCCGAGTCAAATGATTACACGCGGATGGGCAAACTGCAAAAGATGGTGCAGGTGCTGCAATCTGCCAGCGCTCCCCCGCCGGAGATCGCGTTCATTGAGCAGTTGCTGCAAACGCCCGATGAGGCCGCTGTGGAACAGATGCTTTCGGAAAATGAGGAGATCGTCAATCAGCAGTTCGTGGATGCACTAAGCGGATTGATCGCCCAGATCGAATCACAAGGCGATGCCAACCCCGAGGCCCAGGCCATGACCGGCAAGTTGACTGAGATTTATAAAGTTGCTCTGAAGAGAATGATGAAAAAGAATATGGGATAACAGACCGCTCAGTCCGAATGGAACTGTTTGTTTTTATGTACTTTATCTCAAGCCTTCAAAGAGGTCGGTCTCTGGCTTTCTGCCCCCGTTGACCAGACTGAAAGCGCGGTAGAAAGTTCCCTGCATAGCAAGAACAGCAGCAGCGGATTCCTCCGGCATGTCGGCCAGCGCCCCAATAGTTGGCAGCTGACTCTGATGACAGCGAATGGCCCGCCACGCGGCAGAGCAATGCTCCGCCATGTCGATGCGGGTGGTGATCATCCAATCCTTCCACGGAAATTCGCCGCGTAGTTGATCATCCACGGGGAAGGTCATGTCGCCCATAAAGGGCGCGACCAGATTGATAAAATTCTCGCCATCCACCATGTAATAAAGTTTTGACACACGATGAGCAGCGAGTCCCTGCGGGTCGACGTAGGTCGAATCTGCGGCACAGACGATCGCGGCGCAGGTGAATTGTCCGATGGCCATATGATCGGGGTGGCCGTAGTTGCCGTCAGGCGGAAAGGTCACCACCACTTGCGGTTTTATTTTGCGGATATGCGTGACGATCTTTGCAATCGCTTCAAGATGCGGCGCCTGATCCACATCCCCATCGATGTAATCGAGGAAGTGCAGACTCTTCATCCCCAATTCGCGGACGGCGTTCTGCAATTCCACAGTGCGGATTTGGCCGAGTCTTTCCGGACCTGGAAACTGCTCCTCGGAACCGAACCAGCCTCTCTCGCCGCGAGAAGCGCAGATGAGGTGTGTATCCACTCCTTCGGCAGAATACTTTGCCAGCGTGGCACCCATCCCCATTGATTCGTCATCTGGATGTGCAAAAACAGCGAGCAGGTTTAATGTGTTCATGTTGAAGTTCCTTAATTAAAAGATAACATCCGAAGTCTTGTAACTTCGGATGTCTTAATTAACGTTCTGAAACTTTCTGTAAAGTTTCGACTGTGATGTTATAGGCCTTTGCAAAGCCGGCCACGAATCTTCCGCCTTTGGGCTTGATGCGCCAAAAACTGAAATCAGCCAGCTTGAAGAATTGTTCGGCTTCAGGGAAACGCGCGAGATAGAGTTCCTTGAGCGGTGTGTATCCCGGCTCACCATTTTGGATCATCTCGGCACTGGCACAAATGGACACACGCCCCAGTGTTTGCGGGTCGGCACGTCCGTCATCTGTTTCTGCGATCAGGAATCCAACCTGTTTATCTTTTTGCATGTCAACGGTGTGCTGGGCAAGCCGGCTGACATGGACATAGAACGCGGAAAAATCCTCCGCGGGAACAAAAGCCACCATTGAGACTCGCGGCGCTCCCTCGCGCAGTGTGCCAAGTGAAGCCAGCCGCGTATTGCGAATCATTTGAGCGAGTAATTTTTCTGATTGCGCATCCATGATGATTTACTCCCCGATCGTGGGATTATCCAGCCGCACGCCATGTCCGCGCACGGTATCAATGTATTGGTGGGTTGGGTCAAGCGCAGCCAGACGGTCGCGCAGACGGCGGATCAGGGCATCCAATGCCTGATCAGATACGCCCGCCATTTGGTCTTCACCCCATACAACCGTTACAAGTTCTGTACGGGCAATGACCTGTCCCTGCTTTTCATATAACATCCACAACAACTTGAATTGCTGTGCAGATAAAGGCGGCGTAACCTGCTGTTGATTGACCCAAACACGACGAGATTTTTGATCCATCAGCAAACGCCCGGAACGGGAACCATTTTCAGCCAGCGGCATGGTGGCATCTGAGGTAAGGAATAAAAATTGCTGTGCGAGCGCAATACCCAAAAGGTCGCCATCCTGCAGCATGACCGGCGCGGTGAGTTCCGTCCCATTGTGATTTGTTCCATTCTTGCTGCCCAGATCTTCGATGGTCACACCTTCGGGTGTGGGCGTGATACGCGCATGAAACCGAGACACCTGACGATCCTGCACATTGATCTCACAGGTGGGGTCACGTCCCACCATCAATGTGTGGCTTACCGACCAGCGTTGACCTTTGAGCGGGCCGTCTTGCGCTACCAGAATGGGAAAATCTTCTTCATGATCCATAATTGCCTCAATGAAAATGGAATTCGGACTTCAGTCCGCTAAAATAGTAAGTCCTCTTTATTAACAAAAGACGTTTATAATATAGCAGAAAAGTGTAAATCTGTGCATATTTACTTTTAGCTTAATCTACAAAGTGATACACGCCGAAAATATCACCTCATTAAGACAGACACAGGTTACACGCGCAGCACAATACAGGAGTGCAGTTGCCCCAATCGTTAAAGAAAGGGGAGATCCTGCGTGACCGCTATAAGATCCGTGAACAGATCGGACAAGGCGGCACTGGCAGTATTTACCTTGCAGAAGATACCCGTCTGGAAGGTAGATTATGCGCGCTCAAGGAAGTTGAGCACAATCAGGCTCTCCCAACCCAGGTTTTTGAGCAGGCCCGCGAACAATTCTTTCGTGAGGCTTCTGTTCTCGCGCGCCTCGACCACCCCAACCTGCCCAAGGTCTCAGATTACTTCTCAGTTAATGTGCGCGACTATCTGGTAATGGATTACGTCCCGGGCAAAGACCTGCGCGAGCGAATGCAGGAAGCGCGCCGCAATAAAATGTTCCTCTCTGAAAATGAAGTCCTGCGCTGGGCTGTACAGATCGCAGATGCGCTGAATTATCTGCATAATCAAGACCCACCCATCATTCATCGTGACATCAAACCAAGCAACCTCAAGATCACTCCCAGCGGATTGATCAAGCTGGTCGATTTTGGTTTGGTGAAGATCATGGCTCCCAACGAAGTGACGATCACCATCATTCAAGGTCAGGGCACTGCGTTATATACTCCGCTTGAACAATATGGCGGCGATGATACTCATACCGATGTGCGGGCGGATATTTTTTCCTTTGGCGCGACTCTCTACAATCTCGTGACCAACGAACCGCCTGCCGAAGCGCGCAAACGGTTCTTAAGCACCCGCAGCCTGACCCCGCCCCGAGAGATCAATCCCACCTTGAGTCCGCGTGTCGAAAAAGCCATCCTGTGGGCCATGTCTTTACATCCCGATGACCGCCCCAAGACCGTCATCCAATTCCGAGAAGCATTGCTCGGCAAACAGGAAGTCCCGGACCGTGCGGATTTAAAACGTTCCGGCTTTGACATTCCCGGTTTTTCACTATTTCCACAGGAACAACTTGTCGGCTACACCGCACTGGGATTATTTCTCATCGGACTGGTGACTACATTGTTGAGGTGAGTGGGAGTGATAAGTAATGAGTAATAAGAAATAAGGAATGCGGACTTGTAATTTCACTTTACTCCGTTTTGGGGGGGGGGTCCAAATTTTATAAAAAAAAATTTATCCCTCCCCCGCGGGGTGGCTGTGTTTTTCCCCCCGGTGGGTTTTTTTTCTTTGTTTTTTTTTCAAACTAAACGTTCGCCGCGTTCTCAAAATTACTCAGCGGCGATTTCGGTCTGCGCTTTTTCGATCATTCGGCAAAACGAACAAAATCAGGGGTTGAGGTGGGTTGACCGCAGCGGGGGCAGGGATGTAAATGCGCATGCCCCAGATTTTTTTCAATAAATAAATTTCCGCCTTTTTTGGCTTCCAAAAAACTTAAATAGAATATGAGCTTCGCACCCGGGCGCGCAGTTTCCAATAGATTAAGTGACTCTTTATAAAAAATGGATTGCGACCCATCGGCAAATGGACATTCATCATAGATATATTCAATCCCGCGTGCAATAGCATAAGCGGTCATCTCGCGTTCATAAAAGCGACACAATGGCTTCACCTTGCGCGCAAGTCCTTCTGCGCCTGCCAATACCGGCCCCTGCCGCAGAAGATAATCACCCGACCAGGTCAGCGTATTGCCAAATAAGACCGCCGCTTCATCATCCAGATTATGACCGGTGGCAAGTACGTCATACCCAAGGTCACGCGCGATGCGATTCATCTCATGGCGTTTCGCCAGCCCACAGACCGCGCACGGCTTCCCATGTCCGCGGTGACTGCTTGCTGAAAGCACCGGAATGGAATGGCCGTATTCCTTCTCAATATCCACAACATGCAGTTTGAGATTGTTCTCGTTCGCAAATTTTTCAGCCAGCCGCTGAGACTCATGCGAGTAATTGATGCCGCCATCGATGCCGAGACCAAGATATAAACCATCCACCTGATAGCCGAGCCGCACTAGAATATCCCAGAGTGAAAGCGAATCCTTGCCGCCTGAAACCGCGACCAGTATCTTTTCATTCGGCGTGAACATCTCATATTTCTTAATAAAACGTGCCGTTTGTTCGGGGATCCATTGAAGGTAATGTTCTTGCATAACGCCAGTTTGTGCTGACGCATGTGAATGGAAGCTTTGTTTTCGCAATTACGACATTTCATACCAGTAACCCTCACCTTTGACTAAACTCCCCGGAAATCACCGCGACCAGTTTCACCACGTCGCCGGCCCGCAGGATCTCATCATCTGTGATCATCTCTCCATTGCGGATCGCGATCACCGACTCAGGCACAATATTATGTTTCTTCAATGCATCCACCAAAGCCATACCCGGCTTCACTTCATATTCCTTGTCACGCAAAATCATTTTTGCAACCATCATGGCTCCTTGAGAATCAAATTTTATCATGCGCTTCCATACCCACCCTTCCGCCTTTATCCTTTATTTTCACTTGACATTCATCCGTGCGTGTCTTAGGATAGTGCTATGCGAATCGGAATGATGGTGGATAGTTACAAGCCGTACACCAGCGGAATCACCAACTACGTTGATATCAACAAACGCTATCTTGAATTAGCAGGTCATGAAGTATTTGTCTTCACATTTGGCGATGTCGATTATCAGGATGGCGAATTACATGTCATACGCAATCACGGCGTGCCATTGGCCGATACCGGATTTTATTTATCCACGCGCTATTCGCGCGCCGCAAAACAACTTCTGCAAACCATGGATATTGTCCATGTGCATCATCCATTTTTAAGCGGAAGGCTTGCACTGCGCTATTGCCGCCTGCTGCATATTCCCATCGTCTACACCAATCACACCCGTTACGATCTTTACGCACAGGCCTATTTGCCGATGATGCCCGAAGAAATGAGCCAGGGGCTTTTACAAGCTTATATGCCATCTTTTTGTGATGCAGTGCAGCTTGTGGTTGCACCCTCGGCAGGCATGGAAAAAGTTCTGCGTCAACTCAATGTAACCAGTAACATAGAAGTTGTCCCAAACGGCGTGGACTTAAAAAATTTCATCGAAGCCAAACCATTATCACGCGCAGAATTTGGATACAAGGAAAACGACATCCTTCTGATCTATGCGGGGCGCATCGCGCTTGAAAAAAATATTCCCTTCCTTTTAAAATCTTTCGCGGGCATAGCGCAGGCAATCCCCAACGCACAACTACTGCTGCTCGGAAGCGGAGTCCAGCAATACGAAGAAGAGATCCGCACACTTGTCGGCGAAATGGAACTCGATCAGCGAGTCCGCTTAACGGGCAAAATCGAATACGCTAAACTTCCATCTTATCTTGCGATGTGTGATGTATTCGTCACTGCGTCGGTCACCGAAGTCCATCCGCTTTCTGTGATCGAGGCCATGGGCGCGGGACTGCCCGTGATGGGCATTCACTCTGTGGGCGTTGGAGATACTGTTGTGGATGGTGTGACCGGACTGCTTGCGACTCACGACCTGCCCGCTTTTACTGCGAAGTTAACCCGCCTCTGTCTTGACCTGGACCTGCGTAAAAAAATGGGCGACTCAGCGCGAAAGGCATCGTCCACCTATGCCATCGAACGCACAACAAATATCATGCTGAAACATTATGAAAAATTGGTAAACGATGCCCAACCGCGCAAGAGCAGTTGGTCTGTGCGCTTGCGTAAACTTTTGGAAAGCGTCACACAATGACGAAATATAAAAAAGAAATCGGCGCATGGGGTGAAACCGCCGCCGCAGACTGGCTCAGTGAACACGGCTATCAGGTTATTGCGCGCAACATCCGCACTCCGTATGGTGAAATTGACATCATCGCGCAGCAGACAGAGATCACCATTTTTGTTGAAGTAAAAACACTCACATCAAGCAAAGATTTCTTCCCCGAAGAAGCCATCACCCCCACCAAGCAGCAACACATGCTCGATGCCGCCGAACATTACTGCGCCGAACACGAGATCGATCATTATCAAATTGACGTCATCGCAGTGGAAGGCAGGCCGGGAATCAACCCGGTCATCACCCATTTTGAGAATGCAGTTTAATGGTATTGACAGCTAAAATTTTGATGCCTGCCATCAGCAAGCTGATGGACTCCACAATTGTGAATTTCTAATCATAGATATTATCGGAAATAATATTTGAAACATTTTTTCTGTTTAGTTATAAAACCTGATCAAAAAACCAATACCAAACGGCGTTAGTGCCGTTTGGTATAATCTTATAAACTGATGAAAAATATCTCGCATAGAAATTGCGAGATCAGCGCTAACACACTCAAGGAGAATATTATGGCAAACGTCATCGGCCCCGATGTTAGTTTTTATCAAGACGACCCCGAAACTCCGCAAGGCATTGATTTTGTAAAAATGAAATTATCCGCGGGATATGTCATTATCCGCGCGGGGCAAAACCTATGGGTGGACACAGACTTCAAAGCCAATTGGCGCGAAGCAAAACGGGCAGGCATACCGCGAGGTTCCTACTGGTTCTACGACAGCCGCGTGGAGCCCAAACGCCAGGCAGAATTATGGGTGCAGCAATTTGGCGGTGATTTCGGCGAACTGCCCCTCTTTGCAGATTTTGAAGAAACCTATAATGGCGCATACAAGGGCTGGAAAAACTGGTACACCTTTATTGAAAGAGTAAAAGCCCTAGTAAATGGCAAAGAGATCGGCATTTACACGGGTTATTATTACTGGCGAGATAACGCTCCAAATGCCGCCACACAAACTGCCGAACTTGCATATTTCCATCAATACCCGTTATGGATCGCCAATTATGGCGCCACTCAACCACTGGTTCCAAAACCATGGACGGCCAACGAATGGTTATTCTGGCAATATACAGAAACCGGTGACGGAAAGTTATATGGCGTGGAAAGCAACGGCATTGATCTAAATTATTTCAATGGTGATCTGGCTGCGCTCAAAGCCCGTTTTAATCTAAGCGACGTTCCGACGGATCCTGACCCTGATCCCGATCCGGATGACGGCACCCCAACCGGAAAAATGTATCGTGTAACAGCCTCCCCCTCTCTAAAAGTCCGCGAAGGACCGGGGTTGACATACAATTCGATTGGGCTGCTATATCCAAATGAGATCGTGGAAGAAATCGGCGCAAATTCCGATAGGACATGGCTGCGAGTCCGCAAGGCTGATGGCAGCCTGAGCGGTTGGAGTTTTGCCATTTATTTGCAAAGCATAACCACCACCCCGCCGCCGGTTGAGGAAAAAAAATATCGCGTCACAGCCACACCTTCCTTGAAGGTACGTTTGGGACCCGGGTTGTCTTTCACATCGATTGGATCATTCTCCTTCGATGAGATCGTGGAAGAAGTTGATGCAAACGCAGATCGTACCTGGTTAAAAGTTAAGAAATCAGATGGTACTCTGGTTGGCTGGTGTTTAGGTACATATTTGCAAAGCGTGGACAATAATCCGCCACCGGTTGTTTATAAAAAATATCGAGTTACATCCACGACCCTGCCTGTACTTGATGCACCCAATTCCTTAGAACCATCACTGGGCACACTTAATTTTTGGCGAGATCGTAGAAGAGATCGGTGCAAACGCAGATCGTACCTGGTTAAATGTCCGTAAACTTGATGGAAGTTTAGTGGGTTGGAGCGTAGTCCAGAACCTTGTCAGTACAGATACGATACCGGATGATGACACCCCAGTGCCTGACCCCATCCCAACCGATGCCGACAAAAAATGGTATCGGGTTGGTGTTGCTTCAATTTCGGTGCGTGAAACAGCAAGTACAAGCGGAAAAGTGCTGGGCACCGTGCTGCTGGATGATACCCTGCCCGCATTAGACGATACAACCAACCCTGTCTGGTTTAAAATCCGTCGTGTGGATGGGCTTGTGGGATGGTGTGAAAAGAAGAGTCTTGTTTTTCTAAGCAATACCCGTCCCGCATCGATCAGGCAAAATCTTTTCAAAGGCGTCACCTATCTTCAAAAAGACCTGACCACGCCGCGCAAAAATAAAATGCATGTCATGGCAATAGACTTAACAACAGCCGGACTCGAATTCCTTGTGACTCCATCTTCACACCCTGCTGGAATTTTATGCACGCGTACCACTTCAAAATTCATGGAAGAATTCAGTTTATTTGCTGCGATCAATGGCGATGGATTCAGTTATCTTGATGCATCGGTCAACCCTGCGACCACCTGCCCGAACGGCGGGGATCCTGTCAAAGCCAATGGCTATGCGGCTTCGCGTGGAAAAGTATATTCACCGATCAAGACTGTTCAGCCCATTATTTATATTGGCGCCCGCAATCAAGTGACCGTTAATGGAGTTCAAAACCAGCCGTTTAATGCAATCGCCGGTGACCGCCTTGTAGTGGAGAAAGGTGTGCGCGTTAAAAATCTGGCGGCTGCGACACCAAGTCCACGGACTGCGGTGGGTGTGAATAAAAACGGACGCTGGTTGATCTTTATGGTGGTGGATGGGCGTCAGACAGATTACAGTGAAGGTGTTACTTTCCCTGAGCTGGCTGACTTGCTCATTTCATACGGTGTGTATACGGGCGTCAATATGGATGGCGGCGGTTCTTCGGCAATGGTTATCAAGGGGATCATGGATGGGAAGGCACGTTTGCTCAACTCTCCGATTGACCAAAATATAAAAGGGAAGGAACGCGAGGTTGCAAATCATCTCGGTCTTTACATTAGAAAGTAGACTTGATTTTGCCAGGTCTTTTGCAGGATCCGCTTTAGGGGAAGAAAAAATAATTAAACAGCAGCAGGTAAAAGTCCCGTGTTGATGCGGGACTTTTATTTTATCTGCTATTTTTCGTCGCTAACCAGCATCCATTTTGCAAAGTGTCCGTGCAGTTGACCGATGCCTCGTGCAATGTTCATAAAGATCGTCCAGAGCATAAATCCGCTCAAAACAAAAAGTGGATACGACCATGTGGGAAAGGAGTATTGAATTCCATTGTTATAGATTCCGCCTTGATTAAAAAGCTCCTGTATAAAAGGAATGGCCACCAATGAAAGTGAAACGCTTAACACGGTTACGATCAAGACGAAATAAACCACACCTAAAACAAATTGAGTGAGCATGTAGACCAGCATAAGCCAGGTGGCTTTGTCGGTCAGGAGTGCCTTAAGGCGATCGAACCATTTCATGCCTTGATGTGAGAATACTGGACGTCGCGGCATACGTATACCGAGTAAGGCTTCCACAAGACGGCCTTCGAGCAGGGCGAGTCCGCGTACGGAGAGCAGGAATAAAAGTGCGAAAGGGAAACCAAATATAAAGATCAAAAACGGCACAGAAACTGAAACACCGGTTACGGCCCATGTGAAATAGAAAACGCCTGTGATAAATGAGATCAGCATATAAAGCAATGCGCCCCAGGCACGCACATCTGCATAGACACCAAAAAAGCGGACAAATGCTGACTGCGGTTTGACATTTTGTTTCAGAATGGGAGAGGTGCGTTTTTCCACTTCCTTGTATGCGGAGGCAGTTTCTTCGGGAGTTCCATATTCATCGATAATGATCTTTAACGCATCGGCTTCATTCAGTTCTGAATTTTTTTCGCGTGCCACCGTCAATGCGGTGGATAAATGTTCACGGGCATCGGCGAGGGCATCCTGTAAAAGAGCGGAGTCGCTCTCCTGCATTTCGGTTTTCAAAGCTTCAAGATATTCTTCAATTGTATTCAACATGGCATCATCCTTTTAAAATTGCATCAACAAATTTTTTTGTCTGCTTCCAGATCTCCAGCCATTCTTTCAAAGCGTTCTGACCTTCATCTGTGATCTTGTAATATCTGCGCGGCGGGCCGGAAACCGAAGGTTCGACCATGCTGCTTAACAAGCCGTTCTCTTCCAAAGAGCGAAGCACTGGATATAAAGTCCCCTGCTTCATCATGGGAAAGTCTGGTCCGCTTTCTTCGAGCAGTTTTGCGATTTGATAGCCATACATCGGCTCTTTGCTGCGGCTTAATACGCTTAACATCACCAGAGACGATGTACCGGAGTTCAGCTCCTTTTGAAATTTTTTAGTTTGTGCGGAAACTTCATTCATATGACTCCTTTCAGTAGTGTCAATTTCTTACTAGTAATAAGTAAATAATAGTATCAAATCAATACTATGTCAAGGGTATAAATAGAGAACCTCCACTCGAAAGGGTGGAGGTTCTCTATTTATACTGGAAAGCGAATTTAAATCATAAGGTCAGGTTGATCGTGACCATACTCATGGTTGACTCTTCATTTGAGTAGTTATATTTTGCGAAAAGCCAAGTCCAAGGGCAGATATCATCAACAGGAACAGGGCAGGAAAAGCGCTTACCAATAGCAGGATCATACTGGGATTGACAAACAACATTTCAGCAGTCACCAATTTTTGAGTAAAGGAAAACTGTACGCTTCCATAAGCCATGCCCAAAATGAGCAAAAAGATGGAGGCGCTCAATCCCCTGTCAATTTTGCGAATATCTGAAAAAACGAGTGCAAGCACAACGGGCAGCATGGATAAAGTATAGTCAAAGCTGACAGAAGGAAGCAGTTGGGCAAGCACGGCACATCCCAGCAGCAAGGCTGCATTGGGACCGGGCAGGTTTTGTTTATATGCACGATATACAATGATCGCAAAACAGATCAACACGATCAGAGTAAATAAAATTTGCAACCAGCCCCAATCTGGATTTACATATTCCCCTGTAATGGTTGCAGACAACAGGTTGACAAACGCACTAATGGAATGACCGCCGATCCAGTTACTGGTACTCCCTATAGACGAAAAGTTACATAACTTGAAGATATAAAATAAAATTTTTGTAACCTAAAATAAATAGCGCGGCAAAATTCACAATGAATAGCAAAGCAAAGCGCTTGATGATTCCTTTCCAATCCTGCCAGTTGTCAATCAATCCCAATATAAAGATTAAGGGATACATTTTCAACTGGACTGCCATTGTGAAGAACAGATAACTAAGCCAGCGTATTTTCGGATATTTATGGAAGATCCAAATGGAAGTTAGTGCGAGAGAAACGGAAATTAAGTTAAATTGTCCACGCTCAAGCTCAAACTGAAATCCATATGAAAACAAGCCTGTAATGAAAAAAAACACCGGCAGGATGGTCATTTTTTTTTGCTGATTGAATTGAACGGGAATGAAAAAACCAACCAAAGTAAAAGCGGTCAGAGTCAAAAATGAAATGACACGGTATGAACCCACTGAACTAAAAGGAAGAAACAAAGTGTGGAACAAAAGGGTAAACGGCGGGTATGGATAAGCACGTATAACAAACTTTGGCTCTGTAAAAAAGAAATCTCTCGACATACCTTCCACGATAACCTGATGATCGCTGCCACCCAGCATGGTTTCAGGAAAATTAGGCTTACATGCCCATTAACAGTTTTGCTGCATTGTGCCCTGTGTATTTAAAAAGATGGGAATGAAAAAAAACAGAACATAGGATATAAAGAAACCGGCAACGACCCAAATTTCCATTGGTTGTAACGCAATCCATTCACGAATTTGAGACAAGCGTTGTGCCATCCAGGGATTTTTCTTTCCAAGCATCACACTGGCAATAATCAAAAACAGCAGACTGGCAAACACAAGAAATATGCTGGGTTTCCAATGCCAGGTGATCTGGTATAGGTTCCCATTTTCAAGGACTGAACTTCCGTCAGAAGATGAAAAATAAACCCGCCCGCTTTGAATTGCGTAGCAATTTTGGCTGTCAAACTGAAACTGCTCAAGGCCGCATAAAACCACCGGCAGCGGCAGACCATTTTCCAAAACGGAAACCTGCAGCGGAGAGATCAGTCCGCCAAATATCAGGGACTTGATTCCCATATTTGGAATGCGGTATGAAACAGAAGATGGATTGAGGGCGCCGGACTCAAACGCTGTAATTTTGGACGGATTGATTTCCCGCACCGAAACCGGACCGCCCAATACGGCAAGAAAAAGAATAGCTAAAAACAGCACTGCGGAAACTCCCCACACTACTGAAAAGATCAGAACCGGATATCGCTGAATTTTTTCCATTATGACTCAATCACCATATTAAGTACGAACATCTATTTACGACGGCCGGCAGTATACCATTGAACACTTCAATTATTTTTTCCGAAAAATTTTAGATGAATTAAGATCAAATAAAATAATAAGCGGGGAGTCATTCTTCATCTATTACCGTATTCCAACCTCGGCAAAGATTCCAAATACACAAACACAGCTTTCAATTCATCATCGCTCATAAATTTATAGGAATTCCACGGCATGAATTCGGCGCGCAATTCCTTGCCTTCAGGAGTCTTACCAGTGCGAATGGTGTTGATGAATTCGTCTTCTGTCCATGTGGGCAAAGCAGAGCCGCCGCCAAACGTGATATTAGGCGCAGGCGGCCAGGTGGATGGGAAGCCCGGGATCACGCCGCCAGACATTGTTAATCCGTGACACACTTTGCAAGACTGCGTCAGATACTCGCCATATTCGGGTGTAGTGCCAACTTCGGGCGCGGTGGGACGCGCTGCGTCATGTGGAATTAATTCAGCAGGAATAAAAGTAATCCCCTTAACCAAAGTCATCACGATGCGGCCGGTAAAAGAAATTTCACTGGCGGGCAGGCTGCTATCCACGGGCGGAACGCTTTTGATATAAGCAATGACCGCACCCAGGTCTTCATCACTTAAGAAATAAAATTCGGTAGACGGCATAAAGAGATATCCTGTCCCATTTGGGCGGACTCCATGGCGAATGGCACGCGCCCAATCAGAATCGGACATTGCGCTTCCGACTCCGCCGTTACCTGTTGTGAGATTCGACGAGATCACCTTCCCGACGGCCGGGTCGTCCAAATAAACTGTACCCTCGAGATTTTCTCCATGACAGGCTTCGCAGCCGCGAAACTGAAAAATGTGCCTGCCCTTTTCAATGGAAGCCGTATCGGTTGGGATGGAAATTGGCTCTTCTGCGATCTGATAAACATGCGTTAAGCGCGATTGGCTGACAACGTAGATCACAACCAATGCAATCGCAATCAACCCCACGAACCCACCCAGCACAATCCCTACCCACTTAAAAAACTTCTTCATACATCCTCCGAGTTTTATACTTTTACAAAATCAATCCCGCCTCGCGACGGGACTGGTCATTTATTATTAATTCTCGGTGTTGATTATTTATCTTGAATTTCCGCCGCGCGATAGGTATTGTTCATCAACATCGCGATCGTCATTGGCCCAACTCCGCCCGGAACCGGAGTAATAAAGCCCGCGACTTCCTTCGCCTCATCAAAGTTGACATCGCCCACCAAACGATAGCCGCTCTTCTTTGTCGCATCTGGTTTGGAGTTGATGCCTACATCAATAATTGCCGCGCCGGGCTTGATCCAATCGCCGCGCACGAATTCAGGCTTGCCGATGGCTGCGATCAGAATATCCGCTTCACGTACGACTGCCGCGATATCTTTTGTGCGCGAGTGACAGACAGTGACTGTGGCATTCTTGCCGATCAATAACAAAGCGGCTGGCATACCAACAATATTTGAACGCCCAAGGACAACAGCATTTGCACCGTCAATTTTTACGCCGGCTTTTTCGAGCAGATAAATACAACCATAAGGAGTGCAGGGGACAAATAATGGTTCACGTCCTTTTTGAGCCAAACGGCCAATATTTAACGGAGAGAAACCATCCACATCTTTTTCGATGCTGATCAACTGTAGAACGCGTTCTTCATTTAGATGAGAAGGCAAAGGCAATTGCACCAGAATGCCATTTACCGATTTATCTGCATTCAGATCTTTAATAACTTTTTCAAGATCGTCCTGTGAAATATCCGCAGGCAGATGGTGACTAACTGACCCCATGCCCAGCTCTTCACAAGCCTTACCTTTTGCGCGGACATAAGTAGCCGAATCCACCCGTTCGCCGACGAGCACAGTTGCAAGTGTCGGCTTGGACTTCCCCGCCGCGACTCGTGCAGTAACCTTTGCCGCGACATCATCACGCACCTGTTGAGCGATCAACTTTCCGTCAATTAATTGAGCTGTCATTTATTTGCTCCTGTAATAAATTTACTGTGAAAGATTGTACAGGTATTATACAAGTTCTCCCCCATTTCAAAAAGTGACACTTATCCCGAATTCAAAGTTTTGCAGTTGACAATGGACAATGAACGACAGGCCATGATTCATCGTTCATTGTCCACCGCCCCATTTATGGTTTCAAGACCACAAAATTATCAAATACCAGATCTACACCGGTTTGAGAGAATGTGCCAGCCAGCAAACCAACGTCACCAGATTTCAATGTTCCATCCTGAGCAGACGCCACTTGAAAACCGTTGACAAAAAACGTAAGGCTATCGCCCACGCAATCGGCACGCAGGTGATTAACGGCCAGACCCGTTCTGATATTACCGTCCACTTTCATTTCACTCTGATTAAACAAGGCAGCCTGCCCGCCGGCAAAACTACCAATACCGTAATACCCATCACTGGTAATCATAAAGAAATAATAATCATTGCCCGTAAAACGACAGATCAAACCGATACGGTTTTCATCCGGCCCGCCTAATTTCCCGGCATCCACTTCCATGCGGACATCGGCAAAGTCCTTATGAGGTGTCGTCCAAAAATTCGTATTGATTGCATTGATCAGCATACGATATCCGCCTGCATCATAGTCCATGGTGCCTTCGGCAGTCATTAACCGATCCCAGCCTGATGCGCGGCCAGTAAAGTCATCTTGAAACAGCACGCTTCCAGAAGGCAGAGATTGCTCCTGTGGCACAGCAGTGAGATTGGTCGTGGAACAAGCGGAGGAAAAAACAATTAAGAAGGAGATTAAAGTTAAGAGGCGATTCATAGTTGTGATTTTATCATGAGGAAGATGGCAAGTTGCAAAATATATGTTGCTTATTACGGAAAATATTTTGCGAGCAATTGTTCCGCAAATAACCCGCTCGCACCACCGGAATCTGCATCGCGAACATAAGTCAATTCATTAAAAGCAGCGGGATGATTACCTTGTGCAAGATAGGTCATTGCCAGATGAATATGCGCGGAAAAAAGCTCCGGATAACGTTCGATCACATCCAACAAAATTTTTTCTGCGTTGGCATATCTGCCCGTGGAGAGATACGACCATCCCAAAGTATCCAAAGCAAGCGGATCATCCGGCGCAAGCTCCACGGCTTTTTGTGCAGCAGGCAAACCTACATTCTCCAGATACACGCCATTCTCGTTACAAAAAATTGCAAGTAAACGCCAGTACGTTGAATCATTTGGCGCAAGCTCCGTCGCATGTTGGTAGGCAGTCAACGCAATAGCCAGATCACCGTTCAAGGTGTAGGCGTTGCCGAGTTCAGCCTGCCATGCAGGGTTTTCAGGTTCATATCTTGCGGCCAATAAGTACTCCGCGAGCATCTGTGGATATTTTTTCTGACGATTCCAATACAACCCGCGTAAAGCGCGGACAACGACAGACGTATGATCGAGCGCCGCTGCCTGATCGAGTTCCACGCGTCCATCCAAATCTGTTTGCTGTTTTGCTTCGCCAAGCCAGGCCCACGCTTCGGCATTCTCTGCATTAAGTGTGATGGCATTCTCAAACGCCACGATCGACAAGTCCCACTCCTGCACCAAGCCCAAAGCGCGGCCAATGGTCACCATTTGCGATGATGCATCGGGTTGTGTGGCAGATAAATTCAAAGCGGCGCGCAATGTCTGCGCTGCGGGATCAAATTGCGGGTCCAGAGAGGAAGCGAGCATTAAATTGGAAAGAGCCTGTTCCGGCTCCAGGACACTCAACAAGAGGCCGAGTCTGTATCGGGCGTAGACGTCGCTTGAATCCCGAAGCAGTTGATCTTCAAGCGCATTGCGTTCAGACGTCCAATCTTTTTCGTGACGATATAGCAAGGCAAGTATTTTATAAAAGTTGGAGAGATCATTGATTTGTATAGCTTGCTGAATGGACTGAATGGCGGCTGGATAATTTCCGAGTTGTTGGTAGGAAAAGCTCAGCCACATCAAACCTTCGGCGGATGGCGCGGATAATTTTTCCAGATAAAAGATTGCCTGTGAAAAGTTACTACTGGAAGCGAAGGCGATACCTGTCTTTTCCCACAGATCTTCACGCCAGGGAAATCGCTGTGCAGCCAGTTGATAAGACTCGGCAGCGTCAGCGTAATTCTTTTCAGCGAATTGATTCTCGGCACGGTTGATCGCAGTATAGCCGCTAATAATAACGGACAGCAGCGCGGCGAGAAGCAGAAGGATGATCGTAAGAGGGACGATAATTTTTTTGTTACGCATTGTAATGGTAATTATACGTGAGTACGCCATAATTTTTTCAAGTGGCAGTATAATGATAAGGAAATGAGCGTATTATTCAATAAAATTTTTGAAACCCTGATTGCACCGCCCGGAAACATGGTTTACTATATTGTGCTGGTGATCGCCATTGCCAGCGCACTTCAATCAGCGTTTAATCATTGGCGAACGAGTGAATATCCACAAGCGCGGCGCGCTTTTGTGGGGCTTGGTATTTTACTGATTGCTCAAGTCATTATGTTCATGTTCAGCGGGTTGGGCTGGCAGCACATCATAGACCCGACTTCGGTTCTGCCGCCCATGGATCGCGCCTTTGTTGTCTTTGGCATTATTTGGATCACCTGGCTGTTTGGTTTTCCCGAACCCAGCCGTGGAGCAGATGCAGCAGCTTCACTATTGAGCCTGCTGGTATTGACGGCGTTGGGGCTAAGTTTGCTGACCTGGCAAACACAGAGCACGCTCACCACCTATAACCAAACCCCTGACGATTTTTTCTGGCAAACCGCTTCATTATTATTGATATTAGGCGGGATGGCAATCCTGTTCATTCGCAAGCCAGATGGCATGTGGAATGGGATCATCATGCTTGCTCTCGGATTTTTAGGACATGTGGGACATTTGCTTTTCCAGATCAATGGAAATTATTCAGGGATCGTGCGTTTGGCCTATATGGCGGCCTATCCAATTCTGTTGACATTACCACAGCGTTTCTCTGTCTCCACGTCTGCTGTGGCAGCGACACCCCAACGTTCTGCGGCCATGAGACAGGATTCCATTCCGCTTGAGCGCAGACGGTACAGCACAGACCCCAAGACCTTCCATGCAATGCTCGCGCTTGCGGCGGAATCAAATCCCACAAAAGTTAGCCAGGCCATTACCCGCGCCATCGCGCAGACCCTGCTCGCTGACTTGTGTTTTATGATCTATTTAACTGATAATAATAACCAAATGGTAATCGCAGGCGGTTATGACCTGATTCGCGAAGATAATTTGGACGGCGGTTCGTTAAGCAAAAATTCCATTCCAATGCTGGCGAATTCGTTACAACGCGGGCGTCCGCTGCGGATGCCTGCCAGCAGTACCTCGGCAGACATTAAAGGTCTGGCAGAAATTCTCGGGCTGACCAACCCGGGGCATTTACTGAGTGTGCCGATCTTAACTCCAGAAAAAGAATCTCTGGGCGGTTTACTTTTGCTTTCCCCCTACTCAGACCGCACATGGACGGCGGAGGATCAGGCTTTCCTTGCTAATATTGCCACATCACTGGTGCCGATCATCAAGCGCAGCCAGAAGATGAGTAAACTGGAAACACAAAGCGATCAGGCGCTCGTTCAGGTTGAAAGATTGGAACGCCGCATTTCAGAATTGACTCAACAACTGGATGCCTCGCGCGCAGAAGTACAAAAAAGCGGCTCAGTGGAAATGGCATCTTTGCGTGCCGCGCAGGAAGAGTCGCAGCGCATTATTGAACAGTTACAACTTGAAAGCGCCGAGTTACGCGCAGGGAAAAAACTACAACCTTCCACGTCTTCCACGCCACAGGTGGAACAGGACCTGAAAGCAACTTTGCAAGAGATGGCTCATTTACAAAATCAACTCGCCGAAGCCAATATGAAAATGCATGAGGCTGAACAGGGTCGTGTTAATGTGAAGAGCACGGAACAGGCGGAAGTAATCGCTTCCATCTCGCAGGAATTACGTCAGCCGTTATCCTCGATTGTGGGATACACGGATCTGCTGCTCGGCGAATCTGTGGGGATTCTCGGCGCGTTACAGCGCAAATTTGTGGAACGCATCAAGGCTTCGACAGAGCGCATCCACAACTTGACCGATGACATGATTCAGATCACGACACTCGAAGCAGGATTGAACGACCTCAAACCTGAAGCAGTGGATTTAAATACGATCATTGACAATGCGATGACCTATACCAGTACCCAGGTGCGTGAAAAAAATATTTCCATGCATCTGGAACTGCCAAAGAAACTTTCCCCCATTCAAGCAGACCGTGAAGCGCTTCAGCAAATCCTCATTCATCTTTTGCAAAATGCAGGGTCGGCAACTCCCTTCGAAGGCACGATCAGGCTCATGGTTCAGACTCGAACCGAAGATGATCTGGATTACATCCTGATCCAGGTTGCCGATACGGGTGTGGGCATCGCTGCCGAAGATTTGCCGCGTGTTTTCACCCGTCTCTATCGAGCGGATAATGTTCTCATCCAAGGGGTGGGCGATACAGGTGTAGGCTTATCGATTGCCAAGGCGCTGACCGAGGCGCAGCATGGGCGCATCTGGGTTGAAAGTGAAAATGGGGTTGGCTCCACCTTTAGCGTGTTATTGCCCATCGCGGGGGCGGCAATGGCAGAGAAAAAACTTAAAGCCAAAGGAAAGAAATAATGCAAAACTTGCGCGGTTTTGGGAACGCGCTCGTAGTTGCTCTGATCTCAACCGGATTGATGATCGGAGCGTTATCGATTTCTCTGGTGGAGTTTGTCCCTGAGGCGGCCCCCACTACGACTAATGTTCTGATTCCATCTCCTGCGCCTCTCACTGCCACAGCCACACTTCCTCCGACCATCACGCCCACCCTCGGGCTTGAATCTCCAACTGCCACGGTCACTGCAACCTTTGTCAATACGCCTGCTTCGTGTCCACCTCCGTTTGGATGGGTAAATCAAATTATCATTCAACCCGGAGAGACGCTTGATATTCTCGCGGAACGTTACCGTGTCAGCAAGGATGAGCTTCGCCGCGCCAATTGTTTACCAAGCGACAATCTTGTTGCAGGCAAAAGCATGTATGTGCCGCCCGCACCGACCAGTACAGTTGCGGTCTGCAATCCGGGTGCAGTCAACTGGGCAAGATCGTATACAGTTAAAACCGGTGACACACTGTACGCCATCGCGACAAATTATTATATAAGCGCCGCTTTACTCAGAACGATCAACTGTCTGCCAGGCGACCTGATCTATACAGGCGAAATTCTTTGGGTTCCCGGTAATATAGCCACGCGCACTCCAAACCCAACGCCCATACCAGGAAGTACGGTGACACCCTATCCCACCGACCCGTTGACAGAAACAGCCCTGCCCTTCACAATCACTGCCCCGCCAAGCGATACGTCTGTGCCTGCCACCCCAACGGCGATCCCTACGCTCACGGCGGCGCCTACATTAACCATAAGCCCCACAGCCTTCACAACTGCGACACCCTAAAAATAATATAAATACAGAATGATAATTTTTCACACCTGCAAAATTCGTATATGAAATCATATCGCTCATTCATCATTCTGTTCTCTGTTTTTGCGCTTGCACTTTCCGCCTGCGGATCCACTGCACAGGCGGCTGTATCTGCGCCGCAGCCCTTTATCTTGATCACCTCTGCGCCGAATGCATCCCCTACCCCAACTCCATTTCAGCCTTCTTTATACACGCCGACCCTGCCTTCTTTATTATCGTATAGCGCAAACACACCCACACCTGAACAGATATTCCCAACTGAAACTCCTTCCCCTACATCCAATTCCACCCATTGACCCAACCGCTACAGTAGATATTGCGCAGCTATTTCCAACCATAGCCGCCCCCCCCGTTGCTGAAATTGCAGCGGTCAACCCAACTGCCCTGCCACCCTTAACCGACAATGAGACGATCAACTTCCTATTAATCGGCTCAGATAAACGTCCCGGTTCATCTTATCGCACAGATACGCTCCTGATCGCCATCGTCTGGCCCAAGGATGGGCAAGTCTCGCTCATTTCCATTCCACGCGACTTGTGGGTCTATATCCCCACCGTGGGGATGCAGCGCATCAATACCGCCTACCAAAGTGGAGAAATAACCAGTTACGCAGGCGGCGGAGCCGGACTATTAAAAGACACCGTCACTTACAATCTCGGCATCCGCATTGACCATACCGCTATGGTCGAATTTGACGGCTTTCGCCGCATCGTTGACACGCTCGGCGGCGTGGAAGTGCCGATCTCCTGCGCCTTCACCGACTGGCGATTAATCGACCCGACATACGACCCCGAAAATGAAGATAACTGGTGGCTCTTCACCGTCGGCCCCGGCCAGATTCACATGGATGGCGACCTCGCCCTTTGGTACGCGCGCTCACGCTCCAAGTCCAACGACTTTGATCGTGGCCGCCGTCAGCAGGAAGTCATCCGCACCATCTTTACCAAAGCCCTGCAAACAGATACCTTCAACAAAATTCCTCAACTCTACAACGACTTCTCAAGCACCATCATCACAGACCTTGGGCTGGCAGACCTGCTGCTCATGTCACCTTATGCGGTCAACTTCACCAACGCAAATATTCGCGGCTATTACATCCGCCCGCCCTATGTCAGCCCGTGGACAACCCCCGGCGGCGCATCGGTCTTACTTCCCAACGAAGCCGAACTCAACCAAATGCTGATTGAAGCCACAACACTTTCCACATTCGCAGTTGAACGAAAAACCATCACCGTTGACGTGCAAAATGGCGCACCTTCTGATACCTGGGATGCGCTCGCCGCCTCACGTCTCAACTACGCTGGATATCAAACCCTTATTTCGAATGCCGACCGCCGCGACTATACCTCATCCGTCATCGTAGACTTCACCCCCGCGCAGGATCCTGCCCAACGGCAGACGATCATCACAACCCTCAACCTGTTTGCCGCAAATATAATTTCCCTCCCCGACGCAAACAGCCCCGTGCAATATCGTGTCATCCTCGGTAATGATTACGAGCCCTGCTTCCAACCGCAAGACCTTTCGCAATTAATCCATCCTTTTTTTGCAGGTAATCTTAGAAGGGTCCAAGTGATTTCGCATATCCCCCCCTGTTGACAACCCCTCTCATATTCGCTAAACTATACGAAAAGACTATGCGCTATCTGGCGCATTGCAAGGATTAATACCATGACAAAAACAACCGACTCTGCACATATTACAAGTAAAACCCTGCTCCCCACCGCCATCAACGGCTGGGAAATGTTCATGTATGATCAGGGACGTTCCTCGAACACGGTCAAGGCCTTTCTCTCAGATGTGCGCCTGCTGACTCAGTTCCTCGCGCCCGATCAATCCATTGGCAGCATCACCACCGATGATCTCAATCGCTTCTTCGCCTGGATGGAAAAAGAACGCGGCATTCCGTGCAGCCCAAAGACCCTGTCACGGCGCATCACATCGATAAAATCATTTTTTCGCTGGCTGCATCAACACGGCACCTTATCCATAGATCCCGCTGAAAAGGTTTTACAGCGCTCAGCCATTAGTCCGCTGCCGCAGGTACTGACTGGAGATGAATACGAAGCCATCCTGCTTGCCGCAGACCGTCACCGCCGGGAAACCAAACCAGATGCCCGTTTCTATACACTCGTTTATCTCCTGCTCATCACAGGCATCAAAAAAAGCGAATGTCTCGGCATTCACATTAATCATATTGACCTCGAAGCAAAAAATGGGCCGCATGTTTTTATCCGCTATGCCAGCCCAGCCAATCGTTACAAGGAACGCAAAATTGAACTGAACGAAGATTGGATCACAGCCTACAAAGAATATCTCGCGCAATATCGGCCTGCGGATCAAGTCTTTGCATGGTCGCCACGCAGGCTTGAATACCTGCTAGAAGACATTGGTACAGAAGCCAACCTGACCAAACACCTCTCCTTCGATATGTGCCGCTGGACATGCGCCCTGCGTGATTATCAAGCCGGCATGGAAGTGGATACCATTCGCCAAAAACTTGGTGTCTCAAAGATCCAATGGCGTGAACTCTTCATTAAACTAAAGCAATTAAATGGTGAAATAAAATAAAAAAATCCCGTCCAAAATGGACGGGATTTTTTAGCGAATTTTCTCCAGCGGACGCGCAACAGAAAAATAAATTACGTTGCGCGTTAAATCCGTCAACCGATATGGATGAGCCGGACGATAGCCCGGCACCCAGATGATCGTATCCCCCATGCACAACAAAGGCCAATGTTCACGCGCGCGTTGCGGCATTTTTTCATTAACAAAAAAATCGGAAAGTTTCTGCAAATGACCATCCATCCCCAGTGGAGCAAAATGATCACCTTGATGACGTATGCGCAATTCAAGGGAAGCAGGAAGTGTATCCGCATCCAACCAGACTTGAAACTGGTCCTCATTCCGTTCTGCCTGTTCCTGCGCCAAAGCCGGGATTCGCCAGCGCTCACAGGTAAATTTCCAGCCGCCCGCCAGATCCGCCTGCCCGGGAATCATGACGGGCACACTCACGGCACTCGTCAGTTGCGGCCAAATATGAAACGGCAATTCGGCATCCTGTGTACAGATATAGATGCGGTTTGACTCACGAAACATTCGCACACCACCCTTTAAATCCACACGGGCAGATGCAACAGAGTCGTTGATCAGTTTTGTAGCGCGCTCCAACACGGCAAAGTTCACCTCCAGCCCGGGGAGCAGAGTATACATGGCGTGTTTGATCAGGTTGCGTTGAAGTCCGATCGAGTGACTGGCGAGCAGATGAGCATCAAAAGCGACAGATTCATCATCAACGGAGGTCACAGTCGCGCGCCAGGCAGTCTCCAATGTCTCCATTAAAAAAACATAATCCCCTTTTAGCGATTGCGACATACGCAAAATTGCTTCGCGGAATTTTGGATTATAACTTTCCAGATTTGGGATCAAAAGATGACGGATGCGGTTGCGTTGAAAATTAAGCGAGTCATTGCTCGAATCATAATGCGGACGCAAACCGTTGGATGCGCAATAGACCACGGTTTCTTCACGCCACATATTTAACAAAGGACGCACGATCGGAATGTTTGCATCAAAGGATTTGATGATCGAGCGATGAGACATGCCTTTCAATCCATTGATGGCGCTGCCGCGCAGGAAATGCATCAGCACTGTTTCAACCTGATCATCTGCTGTATGGCCCACCGCCACCGCCTGTGCATTCCGTTCGCGTGCCAGGTTGAACATAAAGCGATAGCGCAGGTTGCGAGCGGCCTCCTCCAATGAAAGTTTTTCCTGATCGGCATATGTGCGTACATCTGTGCCGTCAATGATGCAGCCTAACATCAAACGCGCGGCGGTTTTTTCCACCATGCGCGCATCCTGACCAGATTCCATACGGAGTTGATGATCAAAATGAGCAACAAGAATCGAATAGCCAGCCAATCGCAGGGTTTCCATCAGGCACAAACTATCCGGGCCTCCTGAAACGCCTACAATGATTAAACGGTCTTTTACAAGTCCGCACTCGTCTCTCAAAATAGTTTCTATGTTTTCTGGCATGTATCTTCTTTTTAATGTATATAAATTTCTTTACCGCCACTCATGTGGGACTGCGGAATTTAGATCTGATACAGCTCCACCAACACCCCGCCCGTGGACTCAGGGTGAATGAAGGCATATTTTTTCCCATCTGCCGCAGTGCGCGGTTCTTCGTTGATAAGGCGGATATTTTTCTCCCTCATTTGTGACATCATGCCTTCGATATCATCCACTTCAAGGCAGATGTGATGCAGACCGGGTCCGCGTTTGGCGAGGTATTTGGCGATGCCTGAGTCGTCGCTGGTCGGCATGACCAATTCCACTTCAGCGCCGGCAACGGGCAAAAAGGCAACTTGTGATTTTTCAGCAGGGACATCGCGTAGTTCGTGCAATTCGATCCCCAATGCATCGCGCCAGAACAATAAAGACTTTTCCATATCGTCCACAACGACAGCAACATGATTAACAGCTTTGATTTTTGGCATGGTTCCTCAATGTAAATGTATATTGGATTTTACTTCTTATTTGAAAATTTCAAGCACACTGGGCAGGGCTGCTTCAACCCATAGTTTATACATTTGGGCAGATGGGTGTAAGCCATCGAATGCAAGCAGGGATTTATCTTCGAGAGCATCACGCGAAATGGGCGTAATATCCACATAATGTGCGCCCGCAGACTCGGTCTCTTCGCGGTTGATCGCATTATAGAGGTCAATCTCATTTGAGATCAGATCTACACGCCGGCCAATTGCAAAGGGAGTCACGCTCCAATCTGGAATGGATAAAACGATGACACGGTTTGCATCTCCGCCTGCATATTCAATGGATTTATTCAACAGGAAACGGAATTCTTCGCGGTATTCGTCCACACTATAGCCGCGATATTGATTGTTCACGCCAATTAATAAAGAAACCAGATCATACGTTCCTTGCGGCGGGCTGGCCTGAATCCCCTGCCAGAGTTCTGCGGTGGTCCAGCCGGTGCGGGCGATGATGGTGACTTCAGCTTTAAGATTCTGCGCGGAGAGCATGGCCGCCAGTTGATTTGGCCAACGTTCATTTTCAGCGACACTTTCACCGATGGTGTAGGAATCGCCAAGAGCAAGATAGCGGATATCTCGCATGGGAATAGTATTCTCCTGTATAGGTTGAGGGATGGATGAACACGCTGACAATAAGATCAAAAAAATAAAAGGCAGGATGCGGTTCATAGCAAAATTATAGCGGAAAATAAATCAAAATCAAAACCATTTACATTCCGATATACCTGGCGATTAAAATCCAACTCAAGGAGAGGCGCAAAAGAAAACAATAGAATCTTCGCGCCTTAGCGGCTCTCAAGCACCGCCAAGGCAGGTGTGCGTTA
The DNA here is from genome assembly GCA_016715195.1 of Candidatus Villigracilis proximus. Taxonomy (GTDB): domain Bacteria; phylum Chloroflexota; class Anaerolineae; order Anaerolineales; family Villigracilaceae; genus Villigracilis; species Villigracilis proximus. The sequence goes on along the minus strand of JADKBB010000019.1, from coordinate 31,555 downwards.
CTGGGTGTCCATTCAAAGCGACTAAAGCATTAAACGTAGCAACTTGGGATAATCAGAAATACAAACACGGGCGTTCATCACGCCCGTGTTTGTATAGGAGGGTTTGCTGTCTGCTTACAACGATTGTATCTTCCACCACAAAGAGGGAATCCTACGAATTTTTCCCCACGCGCTCAAAGATGCGCGGCGGGTGAAAACATCGTAATTGTGTTTTTCGATATCATCCAAAATACCGCAGTAAAAAGTGGATGCGGCACCAATGGCGAGCTGACCTTCGCGCTCAAGCATCTTTACGCCTGCCCATGAATCTTTGTATAGTTGACGGGTGCGGTCAATTTGGAATTTCATAAACTGACGCCAGTTATCAGTCAGGCGGCCTTCCGCAATATCGGATTCGTTGATTCCGTAGAAAGCCAATTCTTCACGCGGCAGGTAGAGACGCCCATTACGATAGTCCTCCCCTACATCACGCAGGATGTTGGTCATTTGCAAGGCTACACCGAGTTTAATCGCGTATGGAACGGCCTCATGACTCTTGAAACCAACAATGTACATGCTCATCAGCCCAACCGTTGACGCAACTCCGTAGCAATAAGTGGCAAGGTCGTCAAACGTTTGATAACGCGATTGGGAAAGGTCGCGCGCCACGCCATCGATCAATTGCAGGGCGTAGTGGCGCGGGATATGGTAACGGGTAAGGGTATCTGCCCATGCGGCGGCGACCAGGTCATCGGTCGGGGAGGAAGCGGATTGTACAATATTCCGCCAGTAGTTCAGTTCAAAGTCGCGATCTTTTTTTAATTCAACTTCATCCACAATATCATCCACTGTGCGGCAGAAAGCATAAAGCGCTCGGGCGGCGGAGCGTTTTTCCTCAGGGAGTAAGCCGGAAGCAAAGTGGAATGATTTGCTATGCGCAGCCGTAATGACATCAGCCTGTTTGTAGGCACTACGCAAGGTGGCATCTCCGGCCCAATAAGAGAAAAAAGGATGGGTGGATGGATGTGGAACATGCCCTGCAAGGGCGAGTAATTGACTTTCCCAGTTTGCCTGTGCCTGCATTTTTCTCTCCATGATTATTATGCTCTGATAAGCAATATTCTACCGGATTCATCCGATTTGTCAAGGTTTTGCAAAGAATAACTTGACAAATTATAGACAAGGTGTACAATAGAATAAAGATTGAAAATCAATTGCTAATATTGTTTGTGTAAATTTCCAAGGAGAAATTATGAAACAAACTGCTACTGTAATCGGTGCCGGGATCGGTGGAATTGCCACTGCTGCCCGCCTCGCTAAAAATGGATACGATGTGACCGTGCTGGAGAAGAACGACACCCCGGGCGGACGTTGTAACCAAATCATTAAAGACGGTCACCGCTTTGACATTGGCCCAACCCTGTTTCTGATGCCTGAAGTCTGGGAGGAAACCTTTGCCTCGATCGGTGAGAAGATGAGCGATCATCTTGACTTGCGCCGCATCGATCCAACGTATAAAGTGCGCTTTGATGATGGGCTGGAACTGGAACTGACTTCTGATATCGGCAAGATGCAAACTCAACTTGAGAAAGTGGAAAAGACCGCTTTTACGGGTTTTCTGAATTACATTGCCGAAGGCAGCAAACACTACAAGATCTCGCTTGAGAAATTTGTGGGGCGCAACTTCTTTAATATTTTTGAATATTTCAGCCTTTCCAATTTGCCGTTGATCTTCCAACTTAAAGCGCTTGGCAAGCACTATAAAAATACGGGCCGTTTCTTTAAAGATGAAAGACTCAAAGCCGCTTTCACATTTCAAAATATGTACCTGGGATTAAGCCCCTATGATGCGCCTGCCACCTACTCCCTGCTGCAATACACAGAACTGGCTGAAGGAGTTTGGTATCCGATGGGCGGAATGTACGCCGGCATTCAAGCATTAACAAATGTGGCTGAGAAACTCGGTGTGAAATTTATTTACAACGCCCCTGTCAAACGCCTGCATGTAAATGACACAAAAGTTGTCGGTGCTGAACTTGAAGATGGCCGCCAGTTTCATTCTGATATTTTCGTAGGCAATGCAGACCTGCCTTATATCTACGATCAACTATTACCCGATCGCGCTGAAGCAAAAAAACTGATCGAGGACAAACTTTATACCTGTTCCACCATTATGTTTTATTGGGGCGTGGATAAGGAATATCCACAGATCGCGCATCACAATGTTTTTCTGGGCGGTGATTACAAGGCTTCGTTCGATCAAATCTTTAATAACCACACCCTGCCTGAAGTACCTTCGTTCTATGTCCATGCTCCCAAACGCACCGACCCGACAGCCGGCCCTGTGGGACAAGATACGCTTTACGTGTTGGTCCCCGTTGGTCATCTCGATGCGCGCAGTGAACAGGATTGGAACGCCATGGTGAAACGTGCCCGCCAGACTGTACTCACCCGCCTCGCCAACGAACTCGGAGCCACCGATCTCGAAGCGCATATCAAGTTTGAGATTTCATACCAGCCCAAGGTGTGGAAGGAACGGTTCAATCTGGTCAACGGTTCGGCCTTTGGGCTGAGTCACAACTTCTGGCAGGTCGGCTATCTGCGTCCGCATAATCGTCACAAGAAATATAAGAACCTTTATTTCGCAGGCGCATCCACCCACCCCGGCACGGGACTTCCCATTGTCCTGCTTTCCGCTCGCTTAACAACTGAACGAATTCTCAAAGAAATGGGTACAATATCTGTACAAAACATGGCAAGAGCAACTGAGGTTGCCAAAGCCTAATTTCCCGTTTCGGAGAAACCAATAATGTCCCTTAGCAAAAATCCCGCCTTCAACCTGAAAGTCGTTCTGCAAGAAACCAATATTGCGGCAGACACTCTGCGCGCCTGGGAACGACGCTACGGTTTACCCATGCCCCAACGTACGGCAGGCGGGCACCGTCTCTATTCGCAATATGATATTGAGACGATCAAATGGCTGATGGCGCGTCAAGCCGAAGGGCTTTCGATCTCACGCGCAGTGGACTTGTGGAATGAACACCACGCATCAGGCGTGGACCCGCTGGCTGGTTTTACCCCTTCATCTTTATCGGCCGTTCAAATGATTCCTGCCATGTACGTCTCACCTGATACCAATCTGACAGCCCTGCGCGCGCAATGGATCGCAGCCTGCTTAAATTTTAGCGAAACAAACGCCGAGCAAGTCTTGAATCAGGCCTTTTCAATTTTCCCGGTTGAAGCCGTTTGCATGGACGTTTTACAAAAAGGCATGGCTGAGATCGGCGCACTTTGGTATGAGAACAACGCTTCGGTACAACAGGAGCACTTTGCATCGGGTCTTGCCATGCGCCGCCTCGATGCATTACTCAGCGCATCCCCTGCACCAACGCGCAACCAAACAGTACTGATCGGCTGCCCGCCCAATGAATGGCACACCTTCACGCCTTTACTTCTTTCGCTGCTCCTGCGCCGCCGCGGATTGAATGTGATCTATCTCGGCGCCAATGTACCCGCTGAACAATTTAAAGAAACCGTGTCAGCCGTACATGCCAACCTGACCATCCTCGTAGCTCAGACTCTGATCAGCGCCGCCGCGTTACAGGCGACTGCCCTTAATCTGATCAATCAAAATACACCTGTTGGATTCGGCGGACGCATCTTTAACATTCTTCCCAATCTGATCCATCAAATACCAGGCGACTACCTGGGCAGCACATTGAAACTTCCTTGAAAAGTAGAAAAATTACTAAAGACAAAGAACAACGTCAACGCTTACCACGCCGCCTCCCCGCAGCATCTTGCTGCGCATCAAGCGTTTGTATCCAAGCGCACCCACATTGAAAGCACCATTAAACAACTGGCTGAACCGTTCGGGATCAATGCTGAAAATTTAAACACGGGCATTCAATTTCTAGGTGACAACATCACCGCCGCCCTGCAGCTCGGAGATATGGAACATGTCACCGATGAAATGGAATGGCTCAAGGTATTGCTCCAATCCTATGAAAGACCTCCCCAGGAATTGACCTACTTCATGGAAACCTATTCACAAGCAGTGGATCAACACATCAATGGTCAGGGTGAGCCGATCAAAGCCTGGTTAAGAGCACAAGCCAGCCGATTAGCATAAAGATTACAAGTAGAAATTTTGCCTATTTAAAAATAATCCGCTGCCTGCCCCTATTTTTAAAAGTTGCGCAGTGCATCGAATCAAAAGAAAGAATTGAAAAGGAATATCACAATGAATATTCGTATTGTTACTGACAGCACCTGTGACCTGCCGGTTGAAATCGTGGCCAGACATAAAATTACAGTCGTCCCATTGCATATCAACGTGGGCGAAAAAACCTTTCTCGACGGCATAGACCTCTCACGAACCGAGTTCTACGATCAACTGCCCACATACGAAACTTCCCCAAAGACCGCCACCCCCGGCGTGGATGTCTTTACTCAAGCCTATGAACGTCTCGCTGAAGAAGGCGCGCAAGCTATTTTGTCCATTCACATCTCTGAAACATTAAGCGCCACAGTCAACTCGGCGCGCATTGCCGCCGAACAATATACCCGCATCCCCGTCACCGTACTGGATTCGAGCCAACTCAGCCTTGGCACCGGTTTCCTCGTTGAAAAAGCCGCTCAACTTGCACAGGCTGGCAGCAAATTAGATGAGATCATTTCCGCGCTTCAGGAAACAATGAAACGCACCTACGTTTTCGCATCTTTGAAAACTCTCGAATACCTGCGCCGCAGCGGACGAATGAATTTTGCCATAGCAAGGTTTGGAGAAATCCTACAGATCAAACCCCTGCTGCACATGAACATGGGCAAAGCCACCGCACACCGCACCCGCACACAAAAAAAAGCAACGGCGCGTTTGCTTGGCTGGCTGACCGAATACGCCCCCTATGAAAAACTTGCCATCCTTCACGCCGGAGTTCAGGAAGAAGCCGAAGCGCTTTACGAACAGGTACGCTCCTTCTTTCCGCAGGGTGAAGTCCCCATCGTTCAGATCACCCCAGCCCTCGGCGCGCATCTTGGAATTGGCGCGCTCGGGTTTGCCTGTATCTCAAAGGAATAATTTATGTCATTTTTAAATCTCTGGCTCAACTCAGGCCTCGTCATTCTTGGCTTAATGACTGCGCTTTGGCTGCTTAGCCTCGCCCTCAAAAACTCCAGCATCGTCGATATTTTTTGGGGCACGGGTTTCGTCATCACTTTCTGGGTCGGCACGCTACTGATCCCCGGCGAAATGAGTGCGCGCACCATTCTGCTTGGCATCATCACTACCATTTGGGGTTTGCGCCTATCGCTTTATATTTTCCAACGCAATCACGGCAAGCCCGAAGACTTCCGATACGCCAAATGGAGAGAAGAAGCTGGCAAAGATTGGTGGTGGCGCAGTTTTTTCAAGGTCTTCCTGCTGCAAGGTATTTTATTGTGGATTATTTCCACTCCGCTTTTGGCGACGCAAACGGGCAGCGCATCAAACTCCGCTCTGGCCTGCTACGACCTCATCACAGCAATTATCTGGCTGACAGGCTTCGCCTTTGAAGCTGGCGGCGATTATCAACTGGCACGTTTCAAAGCAGACCGGGCCAACAAAGGCAAATTACTCACCACCGGCTTCTGGAGCGTCACCCGTCACCCAAACTATTGGGGCGACGCGGTTCAATGGTGGGGCTTCTATCTGCTGGCCCTCATCAGCGGTGCATGGTGGACGATCTTCAGTCCGCTCATCATGACCTATCTATTAAGAAATGTCTCTGGTGTCGCCATGCTTGAAAAATCATTAAAAGACACAAAACCCGGCTACGCTGAATATATCGCAAACACCCCATCATTTATGCCGCGCATACTTCCGCGCAAAAAGAGGTAAAACCATGAAACTCGCAAAAACCATTTCCATTCTCGGTATGCTCGCCATGACCACAGTTCTCATCTACGGCTTCACCGTCGGTGACTTTTTCGGAGAAGGCAGCAAACTATTCGCCATGCCGTGGGGCATCGTCTCACTCGTTGACCTATACACAGGATTCACCCTCTTTTCCGCATGGATCATCTATCGTGAAAAATCCCTGCCGATTGCCATCCTGTGGACAATTGCCATGATGACTCTGGGCTTCTTTGCCGGCAGTTTATATGCTTTCCTCGCCCTGCAAAACAGCGGAGACGATTGGCGTAAATTCTGGCTCGGGAAACATGCCTGAAAAAGTAAATGCAGAAACGCAAGCCCAGCCTAATAAATGGCGTGAACTACTTGAAGAACTCCGCACTGTCTTTGCAGGGCGCAACTCTTTTCTAGATGCAATTCTTCCACCGATCATTTTTCTGGTAATCAATGGTCTGATCAGTTTTCAAGCCGCGATGTGGAGCGCGTTGACTGTTTCGATTGTCATCGCAATTGCGCGAATCATCCGCAAACAATCTTTGCTATATGCACTGGCAGGTGTGGGAAGTGTAGCCGTCGCAATCGGAATCGCATGGTTCCTTGGAAAATCAGAAGGTTTCTTTCTGCCCGGCCTTGTCAGCGGAAGTATGACTCTGCTTCTGGCAGTCGTCAGCTTAATGATCCGCCGCCCCATGGTCGCATGGACAAGTTATCTCGCCCGCCGCTGGCCGCTGGATTGGTACTGGCATCCGCTGGTGCGGCCTGCCTATAGTGAAGTAACCTTCGCATGGACAGTCTTCTTTGCCGCCCGCTTGTTCCTGCAATTTGCATTGTTCGAAAATGAAAACGTCAATTCACTGGCAATCACCAATTTCATCACTGGCTGGCCCGCGACAATCTTATTGTTGATACTCAGCTACTTATACGGAACATGGCGGCTTGCCCAACTCCGCGGCCCCAGTGTGGATGAATATCGCGAAGACACCCCTGCCCCGTGGAAAAGTCAACGGCGCGGGTTTTGAAAATATTACAAGGAAAAAAATGATCATTCAAATTCTACAAATCATCGCAGCAATTGCCACTGTTCTGACGGGATTGATTTCCCTCTTCAAGCCAGAATCCATTACCGGCTTTACGGGCCTGCGTCCCGAGGGCGGACGCGGCATCACCGAGATCCGCTCCATATTGGGCGGACTCTTCATCGTGTTGGGTGTATTTCCATTGGTGATTAACTCTCCAGTCGCTTATATGATGTTGGGCGTCACCTATCTGGGCATCGGACTCGTTCGCGCTGTTTCAATGTTCGTGGATAAATCTGTTGTTCAATCAAATGTCATTAGCCTGGTTGTTGAAATTGTTTTCGGCATCATTTTGGTCATTTCATTATGAGCCGCGCCGAACTCAACAAACCCGCATCAAATTTTACATTAACCGATTTTCATGGAAATGAAGTCAGTCTCGCAAGTTTTCAAGGCAAAAAGAATATTCTTCTGGTTTTCAACCGCGGATTTGTCTGACCGTACTGCCAAAAGCACATGGCGCAGTTGCGCCACGATTACGACAAATTTACAGCACAAGACACCGAAATTCTGGTAATCGGACCCGAAAACTCAGCCGCCTTTTTAGAGTACTGGCAAAAGCACGATCTTCCATTCGTTGGTCTGCCTGACCCAAAACATACGGTGCTGAAACTTTATGGACAGGAAGTTAATCTCTTCAAATTTGGCCGTATGCCAGCACAGATCACAATTGATAAAAAAGGAATCGCGCGTTTTGTCCACTATGGACATGATATGACCGATATTCCAGCAAACGAAGAAATTCTCGATCTTCTAAAAACAATGAATGAAGAAACGTATGCAAAAAATTAAAGACAAGATCGTTGTAGTGACCGGCTCCACCCGTGGATTTGGCTACGCCATCGCAGAGTCGTTTCTCGAAGCAGGAGCAGCTGTCGCTGTTACCGGAAGAAGCCAACAGGCAGTGGATGGCGCATTGGCCAGTCTCCAGCCCAAAGGTCGCGTGAGCGGATTCGTGATGGACGTCCGCGAAGAGCAACAAGTCTACAAATTGGTTGAAGATGTCGTTAAGGAATTTGGTCGCATTGATGTTTGGGTTAACAACGCGGGTTACTCAAACGCAGCAGGCATGATGCTGGACATGAATCCGCAGGACGCTTTGGATATGTTCATGTCAAATGATTTTGGTCTGCTGCAATGTACACAAGCGATTATGCATTACATGTTGCCGCGCAAGCAGGGTTTGCTGGTCAACATTTACGGTAATGGAAGTTTCCTGCGTCCCGCATCCCCCACCGGCCTTTATGGAGCAACCAAGGCGTGGGTCACTTCATTTACCCGCAGCCTTGCCACAGAGCTCAAAGATAGCGGCATACAAATTTTAGGATTCAGCCCGGGCATGATGACCACTGACATGCTGACCAGTCCCATTGTGGTTGGCAAGCGCGGCAAAGAAATGCTGAAAAACTTCGGCTTTGTTTTGCGCTTTCTTGGGCAGCCCGCCAAATATGCCTCAGATAAACTGGTAAAAGCAGTTGCAAGTAACCGCAAAGAATTTACCGAAGTCAAATTATTCAAACCGTGGACTCCCCTGCTCGGCCTGATCCGCGTGGGCTGGGAGAACATCACCAAAACTGGAAAAACTCCTGAATTCGAATTGCACTATCAGGAAGCCTATCAATCCAAATATTTAAACACGAAGGACTCAAAGTAAAACATGAATAACAAAAGACTCTTCTCTATTATTTTAGTAGTATTTATTGATCTACTCGGCTTCAGCTTAATTCTGCCATTACTTCCATATTACGCAGAAACTTTCAGCGCCAACCAAACCACCACCGGAATTTTGATCGCATCCTACGCAGTTATGCAATTGATCGGCGCTCCAATTCTTGGCCGACTCTCAGACCGCTTCGGACGCCGCCCCGTTTTGCTGCTCAGCGTCTTCGGCACCTTCCTTGGCTTTTTGCTGCTCGGCTTCGCCAATTCCCTGTGGATGTTATTCGCCAGCCGTATTCTTGATGGCCTGACAGGCGGCAACTTAAGTGTTGCGCAAGCCTACATCTCCGATGTGACCGATGAAAAATCCCGCTCAAAGGGACTCGGTATGATCGGCGCGGCGTTTGGTCTCGGCTTCATCATTGGCCCCGTCACCGGCGGATTGCTCAGCCAATGGGGCTACGCGGTCCCTGCTTTTGCGGCTGCCGCAATTTCCTTTATCAATCTCATTCTGATCTACGCCTGGCTTCCTGAATCACTGACCGAAGAAAAGCGCAGCCAGATGACCGAGAAACGTCCCGCCGTGACCTTTGAATGCGTTGATCGTTGCCTTCCAACGCCCGTTCACCGGCTCGATTCTCATCACCCGTTTCTTTTTTGGGTTGGCCTTCGCAATCTTCCAAACCATCTTCTCGTTGTATGCGCTGGCAAAATTCAATCTCACCGCACGCGACACCGGCTTTGTATTGACCTACGTTGGCGTGCTCTCTGTCATCGTACAAGGCTTTCTTGTTGGCCGTCTTACCAACCGCTTCCGTGAAGATTTACTGATCACTGTCTCAGTGGTCTTAATGGGAATCTCCCTGCTTGGCTGGGCGCTGGCTCCCTCTGTGCTTTGGCTTTATATCATCATGACCCCCACCGCTCTCTCCGGCGGATTACTCAACACGCTGCTTTCCAGCACACTGACCAAAGCCGTAGCGCCACAGGAGATCGGCGGCATCCTCGGTCTCTCCGCCGCAGTCGAAAGTTCCACGCGCATCATTGCCCCGCTGCTCGGCGGCGTGTTGTTACAACAAGTTGGCACATGGGCGCCCGGAATATTCGGCGCAGTGGTCATGGTGGGCGTGAGTGTGTATGTCTTCATCACCATCTACAACAATCCCATCGTTGCCACATTCAAACAGAATAAACCTGCACCAGTTCCTGTATCGGATTAAATTATTCAAAAAATATTAGACACAAAGTCACAAAGGCACGAATACACAAAGTTTTTTTCTTAGTGACTTCGAGACTTTGTGTCTTTGTGGTTATCGCAATTTTCAAGGAGTTGAATCATGCCCGATAACATCACCCGTTACGAATTACCCCCAGCCGGAATCACCCTGCTAGGCTACGTGGTACGCCGTATGCACAAAACACAATGGCTGATGTCTGTCCCTGCGCTGCTTGCTGAAAACAAAAGCGATCAAGCCCTCGCGCAAATCGCAAAGTACGCGGTCACTTCATCAACTTCCTTCGGGCCTGCCTACTATCAACCGCAATTCAATTCACAAGGCGCTGAGATCACCGAAGCAGACCCGATGACAGGCGCAATGGTCACCGCAAAATTGGTTTCCACATCGCCGCATTATTTCATCACCTACACTGCCGCCATGCCCAACGGTGACATCTTCTCCGGCAGTGAAGAGATCACAGGCACCACCGTTGGCCTGCGCGGATTGGGCATGCCCGCCCCGTCAAAATTTAATTTTAAATCAGGAAATTACTCCGCCGATCTGACGGGCGTTCTCACCAGCGAACTCGCGCTCTCACTGATTGGCCGCACCCGCATCCGCGCTTATGGTTTTCTAAATTTCAACGACAACGCAAACAACACAGGCAAGTTGACTATAGACCGCAATAACAAAATCACCCTTGAAATTAACAACATGGAATTTGCATGACTTCGATCTGGTGGATTCGCCGCGACTTAAGGCTGACTGATAACCCAACGCTTCATTCCGCGCTGGAAACTGGTGACGTGCTCCCAGTCTTTATCATCGACCCGGCATTTTCCACCCAATCTCCACGCCGGAAGAATTTTCTGTACGAGGGGCTTTCCTCTCTGCATAAGAATCTGCAAACCCGTGGATCGTATCTCATCATCCGCAGCGGCAAACCCGTGGACGTGTTGCGCCAGTTGATTCAAGAAACCAATGCAACCACCATCTTCGCCGAAGAAGATTACACACCCTACGCCCGCAAACGTGATGCGCTGGTGGCGAGTCAACTTCCACTGCAATTGATTCTTGGTCAAACCGTTCATCATCCTGAATTCGTCAAAAAAGCGGATGGTACTCCTTACACAATTTACACGCCATACTCAAAGTATGGAAGTCGTTGTTACAGGAAATAAAATTAATCCCTGCGCCAAAAGCTATCAACACGCCCGCGAATATTTCCTCAGAGCCATTGCCTGAATTTGTAAGCAATCCGCTTTTTCCTGCAGGTGAAAAAGAAGTATTACGTCGCCTCAACCAATTTACCCAATCCCCCATCTACCAGTACGCCGAAGCCCGCAACCGCATGGACCTGGACGGCACATCTTCGCTTTCACCCTACCTGCGTTTCGGAATGCTCGGGCTGAGACAAGCTGTCAGAACGGCACAGCAGGCTTGGGTCAGGGGCGAAGCGCGGAAGAAAAACACGGAGCAGAGATCTGGCTGAACGAACTCATCTGGCGCGAGTTCTATATCCAAATCCTATATCAATTTCCGCGTGTCAGGCAAAACGCATTCAATGCTTCACTTGCAAATATTCAATGGCGAAATAATGAAGCGGAATTTAGCGCGTGGAAAAATGGACAAACCGGAATGCCGATCGTGGACGCGGCCATGCGCCAACTTAAAGAAACCGGCTGGATGCACAACCGCGCACGCATGATCGTCGCGTCGTTTTTGGTGAAGGATTTGCTGATTGATTGGCGCTGGGGCGAAGCGTGGTTTATGGAAAATCTGCTCGATGGCGATCTGGCGGCCAACAACGGCGGCTGGCAATGGACAGCCGGCACAGGCACCGACGCCGCGCCGTATTTTAGAATTTTCAACCCCATTTTGCAAAGCGCAAAATTTGACCCCGATGGAAATTACATCCGCAAGTGGATTCCTGAATTGCGCGGATTGAATGCAAAAGAAATTCACGCGCCGTGGGAAAAAGAAATTAAAGTAACTGGCTATCCTGAAAAACCAATTGTAGATCGCGGCCTTGTCAAAGAAAGAACGATGAACGCCTATAACATGTCAAAAGAGAAAACGCAAAATGAACAAAAATAAAAAAGATGTGTCCATTCCAATGAGTGCAGCGACAAGCAAATCTTTGCTGATCGCTGTGCCGATTGCTGTGATTCAGATCCTGCCCTTCTTTTTGCTGCATGGATACCCCGCAATTCCAGCCAGCGCGAATATGACCTTGTATGCATTGGCACTCTTGCTCGGCATTCTGGTGCATGAGTTGATTCATGTATTCGCATGGGCATTTTTTGCGAAGAAACCCTTAAGCGCTTTTAAACTTGGCTTTCAATGGAAATCTCTTACACCTTACGCGCACTGCAAAGAACCAATGGACATTCAACCTTATCGCATCGGTTCTTTTGCGCCCGGACTTTTGCTCGGCATCGTGCCGTGGATCATCAGTCTGTTCAGTGGAGATGTTCTGCTTTTCTTTTTCGGCTTTTTCTACACAACCGCCGCCGGCGGAGATCTTCTGATCCTGTGGATCATACGCAACATCAAACCAAACACGCTCGTGGAAGATCACCCCACTAACGCCGGCTGTTATGTTATTGAAAATTAATCGGGAGAAATAAATATGAAGAAAATGTTTCTGCGCATTACTGGAATTATTTTAATCCTTCTCATTCTTATCATTACGATCGGACCATTTCTGATTCCAGTGCCGCCGCTTGAAAACACAAAAACAATTGAAGAACTGAAAGACGCAGACAGCAAATTTATCGAACTCAATGGAGTCAACGTCCATTACAAAACATGGGGCGAAGGCGAACCTGTTTTTATTTTGCTGCATGGATTTGGCGCGAGCCTGTTCTCATGGCGTGAAGTGACAGAGCCGTTATCAAAAGTTGGAACCGTCATCGCCTACGACCGCCCCGCATTCGGGTTGACCGAACGTCCGCTTGAATGGGAAGGTGAAAGTCCATACGGGCCGCAGGCGCAAGTGGATATCGTCATCGCATTGATGGATGAACTGAAGATTGAAAAAGCGATTCTGGTTGGCAACTCAGCCGGCGGCACGGTTTCCATGCAGGTCGCATTGCAGCACCCCGAACGCGTGCAAGCCCTGATCCTTGTCGACGCCGCTGTTTACGCGGGCGGCGGCGCGCCAGCTTGGAGCCGATCCATTTTGAAAACGCCGCAAATGAATCACGTCGGTCCGCTGATCGCCCGTCAACTTCAGGCGCAGGGAACTGAGTTTCTAAAAACTGCTTTTCACGATCCATCAAAGATCACGCCCGAAATTTTCGCGGGCTATCAAAAACCGCTTCAAGTTGAAAACTGGGACAAGGCGCTTTGGCAGCTCACAGTCGCCAGTCAGGAAAGCGGATTGGCCGAACGGCTGACCGAAATCACAATGCCAACCTTGGTCATCACCGGCGACGACGACCGCATCGTCCCCACCGAACAATCGCTGCGCCTCGCAGAAGAACTACCCAACGCCACACTGAGCGTCATCGCCCAAAGCGGACACCTGCCGCATGAAGAAAGTCCGCTTGAATTCATGCAAGCCGTGACCGAATTTCTTTCCACACTCCAATGACTCAACCTCTCTCTCCCGAAACCGGCCGCGCCGCAATGCGCGCATTGATCAAAGAAAAATCTCCGCTTGGCCCGTTGAAAGTGATGGCGCAGCATGTTGGCCGTTTCTTTCAAATTCCAATCCCCGGCTTTCGCCCGTATGTTGTCTTTGGCCCCGAATTTGTGCGCAAGGTTTTGGTCACCGAGCGCGAGAAGGTCACATGGCGCAACACAGATCCCGTCACCGATTATCTCGATCGCGGCGTATTGATCGTGGACGGTGACGAACATGACCGCTATCGCGCTTTGATGGAACCCCCGCTTCATCCTGCGCGGTTGGCTGGTTACACCCAAATGATGATTTCCCAAGCTGATAGAGTCACCTCCCAATGGCAAAATGGTGAAACTGTGGATATGCTGGTCGAGAGCCGTAAGATTGCACTGCTCATCATCATGCAGACTCTATTCAGCAAAGATGTCTGGGACGATCTGCCGCGCATCTGGAATCCGATTCTCAAAGCCATCGAATACATCTCCCCCGGCGGCTGGATCATCTGGCGCAACATGCCGCGCTTTGGATTCCGCAAACCGTTGAAGGTGCTGGATGATTATTTGTTTGAGATCATTCATGACCGAAGAAAATGAAAGATGGTCAGACAGTGGCGAAGTGGAACCAGCTGATCTGCTCCAACATTTGATTGACGCCGGCTTAACCGACAAAGTAATCCGCGACCAGATGTTGACGATGATGATCGCCGGGCATGATACGTCCACTGCTTTGCTGGCCTGGGTATTTGCCCTGCTAGGTCAACACCCTGAAACAAATACTCAACTTTTGCATGAAGTGGATACGCAGGAAAAATCTGCATTGCTCGATCATGTCATCAAGGAAAGTTTGCGGCTATATCCGCCGATTCATATCGGCAACCGGCGCATCGCCGAAGAAATGGATTTCGACGGAAACAAAGTCCCCAAGAATGAGCGCCTGTTCTACTCGATCTACCTCACCCACCGCGACCCCGAAATCTGGGAGAACGCCGAAGATTTCTGCCCCGAACGCTTCGCCCACGGACGTAAGACTCCGCCCATGAGTTACATCCCATTTGGAGGCGGTCCACGGGCCTGCATTGGCGCCGCATTCGGTCAGGCCGAGGCGCGAATCGTCATGACACGTTTACTGCAAACCCACACCTTTGAATTCACCGGGCACAAAGTCCACGCTCATATGGGCGCTACACTGGAGCCAAGACCCGGAGTGATGATGAAGGTGATGAGGAGAGCAGTTGTCAGTTGACAGTTATCAGTGGTAGTTGACAGTAAGCAGTCATCAATTTACCAATCTACCAACCACAAATCATCAACCATCAACCACTAACCACCCATGACCTACTTCGGATTCCTCCTTCGCTTTCTTGTCCTTCCCATCGTCATCTTTCTTGCGATCACGTATTGGGATAATAAAAATAATAGACCCACGCCCGGCTTCCAAAATGGACGCGCCGTGTGGATCGCGATTCTTGTGCATGTGATTTTGGCCGTAGTCTACACCACGCCCTGGGATAATTATCTCGTGGCAACCGGCGTGTGGTATTACAACCCCGCGCTCGTGACAGGCATCGTCTTCGGCTATGTGCCCATTGAAGAATATACTTTCTTTATTGTGGAAACCATTCTCTCAGGCTTATGGTGGTGGTTTCTTGCCAGAAGAATTTCTGAACCAAAAGAAAATTTCCAGCCATCAAAGTCCGCGCGGATTGTTTCTGCTGTGATCTTATTTATTGTATGGGTAATTTTCACAGCCCTGTTCTTCAGCGATAATCAACCCATCACTTATTTATCCATCACGCTTTTTTGGGCATTGCCAGCCATCTTCCCTCAATTACTATATGGCGCAGATATTCTCTGGTATTACCGCAAACTTGTCTTTCTTGCGATCTTCATTCCCGGCATATATCTTTCACTAGCTGATATTGTCGCGCTCAAAGACACAACCTGGGCCATCTCACCGGCACAAACCACGGGCATTCTCTTCTTCGGCATTCTTCCGCTTGAAGAAGTTGTATTCTTTTTTATCACCAACATTCTGATTGCCTTCGGCATCACCCTGCTACTATCCAACATTGGGCGGCAGCGCTTTAATGATTGGAAATCAAATCACTATAAAGGACTCCCATGAAACTCGATCAATTTGAAAAACAACAATATTTAAACGTCGAAACCTTCCGCAAAAATGGACAGGGAATTAAGACTCCCGTTTGGTTTGTGCGGGATGGAGAAGCGCTTCAAGTCTGGACCCAGGCCGGGGCGGGCAAAGCCAAGCGGATTCGCAACAATGGCACGGTCCGCGTTGCGCCGTCCACAGGTTCTGGCGAACCCACAGGCGAGTGGCAGGACGCCCGCGCTCAAACCAACGAATCTCCAGAAGCCATCAAACACGTAGAAACATTGATGAAGAAAAAATACGGCGCCATGTTCTACATCTTCGGCTTCATCGGCAGAATGCGGGGCGGAGCAAAATATACCGCCATCAAAATTCAGGCATAATATAAAAAGGAGCCGCAGTTTTGCGGCTCCTTTTTATGTATGACTGCCGTTACGCAGTAAACAATCCCGAAGGGATGATAGAATTGCATGACATGACACCCCTTCGGGGTTGGACGATTTTTTGCGTTGATTCTAGAATCATTTCACTCCTTCGGAGTTATACTGCGCAGGGTGAGTTAATTAACCCGAGTTGCTACTTTTAGGGCAAGAGCCTTTATAAGACTATTTTGAACCACTGAGGCGCAGGGTTCGCGGAGTTTATGGCTTTTTCTCTGTGCCCTCCGCGATGAAATTGAATAGGGTGGCAACTTAAATTAATTATTTACCAGATCGTGAATCCATTTGCGTGACCTGAATCTCCAACTGCTGACAAAGGCTTTGGCAAGTTCTTCAAGCATGACCATCAGATACACCAAATACACGGGGAGATGCAACACAAAAGCGCCGATGTATGCGGCTGGAACGCCGATCAACCAGATCGAACAAATTTCCATCAGCAATGCAAAGCGGGTGTCACCGCCGGCACGCAGCGCGCCGATAAAAGTTGAGAAGTTGAACATGCGGATCCATAAAGTGGACGCCATCACCAGCAGCAGCCAGCGGACATTATTCTCGCCGCTTGGTGAAAGGTCATATAAACCGACCACAACTTCACGCAAAAGAATAATGATCAAACCAACAGCCAGAGCAAAAGCCACACCTAAAATAATTACCCGCCGGACAATTTCATAGGCTTCATCTTTACGTCCCGCGCCGATGCGGTTCCCCACCATCACCGCGCAGGCATTACCCAGCCCAATAAAGACAACAAAGCCAAGCTCCTCGATCGTCGCGTTGACGTTGATCGCAGCAATTGAGTCTGTGCCGATGTGGGCGTAGATGGCGTTATAGGTTGTGATGCCTAATGACCAGAATAATTCGTTGGCAACAGCGGGCATCGCAGTGGTAAATACGCGCAAAAAGAAAGGCATATCGAAGGAGAAGAATGTCAACGGGTTGGCGGCGAGGGGAGTCTTCTGAGTGTAGATTAAGATCAAGAGCAGAACCAGTTCCAAAGTCCAGCCTGATGCGGTGCCGATGGCTGCCCCACGCACGCCGAGTGCGGGAAGTCCGGCGATGCCGAAGATCAATCCATATCCCAGAATCGTTTTGAAAATTAATGCTGTAATAGTGGCAACGACGGTAAGTCGAATGAGTTGAATGCTGCGTAAAACCGCAATGTATGAAGTGGCAATGGCAACGGGAATATAGGAAAAGCCAACGATGCGAAGATAACTACTGCCAAGGCTGATGACTTCGGCATCTTTTGTGTAAAAGCCAAGCACTCTTTCGGGCATGAGAGTGGCGGCGAGTGTAAAGATGAACGCAACAGCAGTAGAGAGAAGCAGACTCATCCCCAACACTTTACGGATCGGTTCGATCTCATGCTTGCCCCAAAATTGCGCAGTGAAGATCGCCATGCCGCTGGTCGCGCCAAAGAGGATCAAAATTAACACAAAGAAAACCTGGTTGGATAAACCCAGCGCGGCAATGGAGGTCTCACCCAATTGCCCGACCATAATCACATCGATCATGTTAAGCGAGGCATTGATGAGTTGTTGAAAGGAAATGGGAATTGCGATCACAAGCAATTCACGGATAAACGAACGGTCTTTGAGAAAAGTTAATGACATGGGATTATGAAAGAGGAAAGGGCAAAGAAAAAAGTCGGCGGCTCCCTTCGGTGACCGCCGACTGGTTACTGATGACTATTCACAGATTACTGATCTTCAGGCGCATCA
The DNA here is from genome assembly GCA_016715195.1 of Candidatus Villigracilis proximus. Lineage (GTDB taxonomy): Bacteria > Chloroflexota > Anaerolineae > Anaerolineales > Villigracilaceae > Villigracilis > Villigracilis proximus. The sequence continues at coordinate 13,830 of JADKBB010000019.1, read as the reverse complement.
CGGACAATATATAACGGTCTGCCTTTGGCTTCATCATATAAGCGGCCAATATATTCACCGAGAATGCCAAGCGAGATCAACTGCACACCGCCCAGGAAAAGCACTGAAACCAGTGTGGTGGTTTGACCTTCAAAAAAGTGCGAGCCAGCTAAACGCAGAATGGCAACCAGAGGAATGGCAAGGATCGAAACGCCAGCAGAAAAGAAACCGAAATATGTGGCAACCTGTAATGGGAAATATGAAAAGCCTGTGATGGCATTCAGCGCCAGTTTGAGCATCTTACGGAACGGATATTTGGTCACACCTGCCACGCGCGCCGCGCGTTTGTAGGTGACACCGATCTGCCTGAACCCAACCCAGGCTGACATGCCGCGCGGGAAGCGATGGCGTTCCTTCATCTGCTTGAGCACATCCACGACCTTGCGATCCATCAAACGGAAGTCTCCCGTGTCCACGGGGATTTTCACATCGGTGATGCTGTAGATCAAACGATAGAACATGGCGGCAGTAAATTTCTTAAACCACGATTCACCTTCACGCTCACCGCGCACGGCATACACAACTTCGTAGCCTTCCTTCCATTTTTTTGCCAATTCAAGGATCACTTCGGGCGGGTCTTGCAAATCCGCATCAATGATGACGATCGCATCGCCGCGCGCATAATCCCAGCCAGCGGTGATGGCAACCTGATGACCAAAATTGCGCGCAAAGATCACAGGCCGCACTGTTTTATCTGCCTGGGCCAACTCACGAATTTTGTCTGTTGAACCGTCTGTTGAGCCATCGTCCACGAGGATAAGCTCCCACGGTTCGCCGGAGGAATCCATCACTTCTTTAACACGGCGATACAACTCAGGGAGGTTATCTATCTCATTATAGATGGGAGCAATGATCGAATAAGTGATTTTCATAAATCCTGTTTCGGGACTTCCTTTTTATAGATTTTTAGCTGCCGCCTTGTCTTTATCTTTTCCGGCGGAGTCACAAATTGTTTGTCATCTTCAGCGGCAAAGGGAGATAATCCCAACACACGACGGCGCAAGTATTCCATAATCACAACCACCGAAGCCAGAAGCGGCACGATCAATAATGCGCCCATGATTCCTTCAAGGATCGTGGCGATCATAATCGAAATGAAGATCAAGCCTTCGTTCATGTGCAGGCTGCGTCCCATAATGATCGGGCGCAGGAAAAAACTCTTTAAGTTGATCAAGACCAGATACGTCAGGCCGACAATCCCCGCCACCCAAAAATTTGAAAGTGGAATCCAACTGGAGCCTTCCAACAAAGCCACGCCCATGGCGAGCCCGGCCGCCAAAAAAGGACCCACATCTGGAATCAAGGTAAATAAGCCCGCCAGAACTCCCAGCACCAACGCACCTGGAATGCCAAGGATTAACCAGGCCACCGTGAACACCACCCCCACCACCACCATCAACACGATCTGTCCGCGCAGATAAGCCATCCACACATTGCGCAGGCGTTTATATAACTCATGCATGTCCTGATGATAAGGCTCCGGCGCAAGTTCGATCATCCACTCGCGCATACGCGGCCATTCGCTCATAAATAAATGCACACTGACCAGAATCACCAAAAACCACAAAACATTAACTGAAGTTGTCTCCAGTAAAGCCAGCGCCTCTTCCGGTAATGGCGTGAGCATCGATTCTTGAAAATGTCCAAAACTTTCGCCCAGTTGTTCAAAATGGAAAACCATGCCGCCAACCTGTACCGGCTGTATAAGCGCAACACTGATCTGTTTTGAAAGATCAAGCAGATCGCTGGCGACAATCTTTATTTCATCGAAAAAGATCGGTGTCAATATTGCAGGCACACCCACCAACACGATCAATGCAGAAAAATAAACGATATTCACCGCAGCCGTTCGCGATAATTTTGTGCTGTGCATCAACATCGTCACAGCCGGACTGATCAAATACGCCGCGAAGGCAGCGATCACCAGCATCTTTGTCGCTTCACGCGCATAGATCAGCAAGGCGATCACAGCCACAAAAATAACAGCACCCACTACATAACGAAAACTAAGACTCCATTGATTGCTTTTCATAAAATCTTTTTCACAGCCTCTAAAGTTGGTTCAATGATCGGAGCAGACTGGACAGCCTGCATCGCCGCGCGGACATCTTTGAGTCCGCTGCCTGTATTCAGCACGAGGACGGGGTCATCGCTTCCTACTGCGCCCGAGCCTGTTGCTTTTACCAAACCGGCATATGCCGCAGCCCCGGCAGGTTCGGGGAAGATCCCCATGCCACCGAGCTCTGCAATTGCCTTAATGATCTCATCATCGCTGACAGTAATATACGTCCCGTTGGTTTCCTTTGCCGCCCGCACCGCACGGACTCCGTCACGCGGCAAGTCCACTGAAATGCTGTCTGCGATTGTGGTTGCAGAGACGGGAGTAATAATTTCAGTGTTGGCATGAAACGCATTTGCAATCGCGGCGGACCCTTCGGCTTGCACGCCAACAATGCGCGGCATGTTGGGAATCCAGCCTAATGCGAATAGATCCTTGAAACCTTTATGAATACCGGAAATAATATTACCATCCCCGACAGAAACAAAAATAGATAATGGGGAATGACTATCCAATGGACTGTCTTTTTTATGCCAGTCACGATGAGCTTTCTCCCACCACTCCCAAATTTCAAAAGCAGCAGTCTTCTTGCCTTCCAATGTAAATGGATTGTAGCCTGTGTTGCGGCAATACCAACCGAATTCATTCGCGGCTTTTACAGTCAGATCAAAGGCGTCATCATAAGAACCATCCACCAGAATGACTTTCGCGCCGAAGATCAGCAATTGCGCCACCTTGGCCTGCGGCGCAGACTTGGGCGCAAAGATGACAGCCTTCTGCCCCACTGCCGCCGACATACCCGCCAGTGCCGCACCCGCATTCCCTGTGGACGCAGTCACCACTACTTTGGCTTTGAGTTCGCGCGCGCGAGTCACAACGACGGCACTGGCACGATCCTTAAAGGATGCCGTGGGATTTCGTGACTCATCCTTCAGCCAGAGATGCTTGAGGCCTAATTTATCTGCCAGTCGTGGCAGAGCAAATACCGGCGTCCAGCCTGCCGCGTGTAAGGGAGTAGAGTCACCCGCAGGTTCATCCACAGGCAAAAGAGGCAGATACCTCCAAAGCGAGGATTCAGTCCGCGAGGTGATGTCTTCGGGTTGAAACTTCTTCTTGATGGCTTCATAATCCAGAACGATATCCAGATTGCCGCCATCCTTCGGGCAGGTATAGGTAACCTGCCCTTGAAGATATTCCGCACCACAAAGCGAACATTTATAGCCAGTGAAGTTTTTCATAACGGCGTAATTTTACCCGATATAAAGAAAGACCTCCGAGACAGTTGCTTCCCGGAGGTTTGAAGTATTAATCTGTATCGAAGGGCACACCCAGCGCCGCGGGCGGAGAGGCCCGCATGGCACGTAGGGCCTTTGCAAATATTTTGCGCGCGTTCTCAGGCATAGCCGCGAGCGTGCGTTCGACCCATTCGGCATTGCCGATGTTGACAAGCAACAGTGTGAGGATCATCAATGGGAAGGGCGCAACCTGCAAAACCTGTGATGGGACTTGTGTAAACACACCCTGCAATACCAGTCCAAGCCATTGTAAAAAGGCAAAGAGATATGCACCAAATGCTGCACGTGATGGATTCCAACCGCCAAAGATAGTAATGGAAAGGGCGATCCAGCCGATGCCATCGAGGCCTGAGATGGTTCCCATCCAACCAGCACGGATAGCGAGTGAATACGCGGGACCAGCCAACCCGATCAATGCGCCGCCGATCATGGTGTAGACATAGCGCATCAAATTGACATTCGCACCGCGAATAAATGCAGCGGCAGGTTTTTCACCAATGCCTTGCAACATTAAACCGGGACGCGTACGATAGATCCAGACCCAGGCGAGAATAATGGCAATAAAACTGACATAGGTGATGAAATCCTGTTTGAACAAAAGCGGACCAACAATAGGCAAATCACTCAAAAACGGGATGGGCAGCGACTGCAAACGCGGACCAGCCTGTCCCATATAGGGATTGCCGAGAAAATAGGAAAGGTCACGACAGGTAAGCGCGAGCACAAATCCAACCGCCACCTGAGATTGTTTCAGTGTAATACTGGCAAAGGCCACAACCAGCGCCACCAGCGCACCGATCAACATGCCGGCCAAAAAGCCAAGCACAATGTTATCGGTGTTATAGGCCACGGCAAAACCACCCATGGCAGAAAGCAGAATCGTGCCGTTCATCGAGAGATTGATCACTCCTGCACGCTCGGAAAATGTTTCACCCAACACAGCAAAAATAATGGGAGCAGCAGCCGCAAGTACACCAGCCAGACCAACGAGAAGGTTTTCCTGATTCATAATTTTCTCATGCCTTCTTTACGAATTTCTGCCGCGCGCCTTCCATCAATAAAACGAAAAGCACCAGCACGCCCTGTAAAACGCCGGCGAGTGATGAATCCAGTTTCATGACGATGGGCAGTTGAATACTTCCGATGTTCAAAGCAGCGAAGAACAAAGCGACTGGCACAGCCCAGATCGCCTGATAATTGATCAGCATGGCTACCATCAAACCAAGATATCCATATCCGCTTGAAATGGAGGGGATCAAACGATGGTAAACAGCAGTCACCTGCATGGCTCCCGCCGCACCCGCCAATGCCCCGCAGATCAAAAACGAGTACATTGAATATTGCCAGGTGGGAATTCCCAACAAATACGCCGCGCGGAAGTTTTTGCCGACGGCTTTAAGTTTCAAACCAAAGTATGTGCCCTGCAAAATAAAATACACGAACACGATCCCGACCACTGCAATGCCCAAAGCCCATAAACTAATCCGCAGTTCGGGAACCTGCGGCAATGAAAAATGATCAGGGAAAGGTTCTGTGCCGCTCATCGACGCCACGCCATCACGCTTCCACGGGCCGAAGATCAGATACAAGGTCAACGCAGTAGATACGAAGTTCAAGCCCAAGCCACCAAAGATCTCATTCACGCCGCCAAATGTTTTTAACAGGCCAGCCAACGACGCCCATAAAGCACCGCCGATCATGCCGCCCAAAATCGCAAGTGTAATGATCAAAGCGGGCGGCAGCGTGCTATCAACAAATACACGTAATACACCAGCCGTCGTGATCGCACCGAGCACGATCTGACCTTCCACACCGATATTCCATAAGCCGGCAGAGAAGGTGATTAACAAACCGGCCGTCACAAGCAATAGCGGCACAAAGGTCACAAGGACTTCGGCAAATTTTCGCATCGAACCGAAGGAGCCTGTAAACATATTCTTAAACGCCTCCATCGGAGAAGCTCCGGCAGAGATCAGGATCAATGAAACAAATCCAAGCGCAAGTACAAGAGCGATCAATTGAAAAAGAACCGCGCCCAAACGACCTTTAAGCATGGCTGCCTCCCTTCTCAGGCCAACCCTTGCCGCCGATTAACTGGCCGAGTTGTTCAACACTGGTTGTAGCCGCATCAATGGGAGGTGACACCTTGCCGCTAAAGAACACTAGCACACGGTCGCTATATTGCAATACTTCCTCCAGGTCTGAAGAAATAAAAATGATCGCCGCGCCCTGTTTGCATCTTTCCTTCAGTTTCGCCCAGATATAGATCACGGATTCAATATCCAATCCGCGGGTGGGATGTTCGAGCAGGATCATTGAAAGTGGAGTTTGTAACAACGCAAGTTCGGCGCGTTGTTGATTACCACCCGAAAGCGATTCCACTGTACTCAGCGGTGTACCGCGAATGTTAAATGATTTGATGCGGTCCTCTGCAAGTTTTTCGCCCGCAGCACGGTCAATAAAAATCCCTTTGGGTTGTTCGGCCAGCACAAAATGATCTGTCAGACTCAAGCCGGGGACTAATCCCTCTTCGAGACGCGCCGCCGGCAGGAAGTTGACTCCCGCATTCTTAAAGGTGTGATACGACTTGCCGGTCAGGTCGTGACCTTTGAGCTGCACCCGGCCTCCGACAGGCCGCACCAACCCCGAGCAGGCGCGGATGAACATGCCCTGCCCCGAACCTTCCAAACCAGCGAGGCCGATCACTTCACCAGCGCGCAGATCAAGGCTTACATCTTTTATCTTTAAGCGAACATCCTCAAGGGAAATATTATTAAGGGAAAGAATGGCATCACCCACTTCAGCGGTTAGGCGCTCGCCCAAAGTCACTGCTTTGCCGAACATCATTTCGACCAGTTTGGTGGTGCTGAATGGAGGTTTCATTTCGCCCACCAATTCACCAGCCCGCAGAATGGCAACCTGACTGCACAAATGCTCCACATCTTCAAGTTTATGAGAAACGAAGATGACGGTCATGCCTTGTTCAGCCAGTATTTTTAGTGTGGCGAATAGTTTTGTTTTTTGTGAAGCGCTGATTCCAGTGGTTGGCTCATCAAGGATGAGGATGCGCGCCCCCAGCCACAACAGACGTATGATTTCAAGTTGTTGACGCTCACCCACAGTGAGCGAGTCGACGTAACTGTCCGGGTCGAGGGAAAAATCAAATTTTTCAGCGAGCAGGCTAAAGTCACGGGCGACTGCGGTGCGGTTGGGGAAAAGTCCGCCGGAGCGTCCAAGTAAAAAATTATCAAGTACGCGCATTGGCGGAAAGTCCAATGGGTCTTGATGAAGCATTCCCACGCCAACATGGATCGCATCAGCGGGTGAATGAATGGTGACGGGTTTTCCGTCTAAAATAATTTGACCGCCGGAATCTGCCTGAATAAATCCGGAGAGGATCTTCATCAAGGTGCTTTTACCGGCGCCGTTCTCCCCCAAAATTCCCTGGATCGTGCCTGCGGGAATGGCGAGATTGATCCCCTTGTTGGCATAGGTCTTGCCGAAATGTTTGTGAATATTTTTGAGTTCGACGTTCATGGGCGTTGTGGGACTCCATGATACAAAAATGTAGGGGCGCGATAACCGCGCCCCTACAAAAACGGGATCTACTTATTCGGAAGCGCTCAAGCCTTCCATACCTTCGAGCAGTTGAGACAGGTACCAGATCTGCTGGTCGGTAGCTTCCTCACCATCAGCGAGATAAGGTGTTCCATCCTGAAAATTAAGCGGGCCAGCGAACAGGTTGAGGCCACCAGCCAATTCATCGGCAAAGGCATCAACTGCGGCAGCAGCGTCTTCGCTCAATGCGGGACCATTCACAAAACCGACAGTGGAAGTATCGGGGTTATTGATATCAGCCCAATCAGGGCTGGCCCAAATGAATTGGGATTCCCATGTACCATCCTGAGCGGAGGAAATAGCCTTGAGGTATTCAGGACCCCAGTTGAAATACGGCACACCGATACAAACTTCAGGAGCGGCATCACAAGCGGCGACATAGTCATAGGCCACACCATAGGAAGGTGTACCTTCGCTCATGAGTTTCTGAGCTTCACCAAGATTGACGGGGTTGTCGATACCGGAGATGACAACATCATAACCTGTGGTGTAGAAATCATTGGAAACCTGAACGGGGTCAAGAGTAACACCAGGGATGTTGAACCAGAAACCGATCCATGTTACTTTGAATTCCAAACCGGCAGGATCGTTACCAGCCTGTTCCCAGCAATGCTTCGCGCCAAGATAAGCGGAGGATGCAAGGCGGCGGGTTTCGTCATTGATCAATGGTCCGAGATAACCGATCTTTCCGGTATCAGTGGTGAGGGCGGCGGCACAGCCAGCCATCATCTTGCCATATTCCATGCGGCCCATGATATTGGTCAGATTGGGGATTTCTTCGTAGATATTGCCTTCAGGCCAAACCTGATCACCGGAAGCCATGATGACAAATACATCGGGGTTGGCTTTGGCGAAGGTGGTGGAGGCATCTTTCATGTCATCAGAGTTGAAGATGACAAGTTTCGCGCCCTGGGCAACCAATTCTTCAGCGAGCTGATCGGGGGTGGTGCCGGGACGATCGGCGGGATTTACCTTATCAAGGTAAACCATCTTGGCACCAAGTTTTTCTTCGAGGTAGAGACCTGCCTCATAATGAGCCTGACTCCAGCCATTGTCATTATAGGGGCCGACCATCAATAAACCGAAAACAAACTGTTCAGCAGCGGGTGCTTCTGTGGCGACAGCAGGCGCTTCGGTCATAGCTGGGGCTTCGGTAGCATCAACAACGGGGGCTTCAGTCGCAGCGGGTGTTCCACCACAAGCTGAGAGGACGAGCATGAGGGCCAGAGCGAACATGGCCAGACGAGCAAAATTCTTACGCATTCTTCTTCTCCTTATTGAAATTTGAGTTTTACGAACAAAACGTACAAAGGTGATCTGTGCCGAGACTTCCTTTATAGTTGTCTAAACAATTCTACCAGAGGTTAAAATTTTCACCGCTAAGGCAAACACTCAAATTTACTTCGGACTCCATCCAGAGTCTTTTTTTGCAGAGAGGTATTTTCAGTTTCTCTTTCGATACGGTCCCACAATTTACATAAAAGCGGACCTACATAACTTTTCGATACCTTGTAAGAATTCTGAGACAATTCTACCGCCTTTTCCCAATCTGCTGTATGAGCGTATCCTTCAATGAAAACAAATCTCTCAATCGGGTCATTAGGATAGTCGTCCAGCGCAAAAGCGTCATCGCCCAAACGGGTAACAGTTTCCCAGTCACCCATTTGACGCGCAAGATCTGCCTTTTGGAAATAATAGCACCAGCCGTGTTCGGGTTCAGGGCCATAAACATCGGGCATACGCGCAGTGGTTTCACTTAATATCGGCACAGTGGATGATAAAAACGCGGCATCGCGCAATAAAGAATCTTCAGGGATCAAACGATTCGCGCCGTCGATCTCAGGATCAAGCAGGCGCAAACAACGCGGCGGTGAATAATAAAAGACAACAGTCTGTGATGTGTTGCCATGAAATTTTCCGGCCAGAAAATCATAGTCCACTGGCTGATTCAAATTAAAAGATAAATATTCACGGTTCGTGGGATAGAACAAAACATAATCCACAACATCTGTGTGATTATCAGGCGCGTAGACCCAATTCAACGCCGCGCCCAATGAATTATCTGCATAGTATTTCAAGTCTTCATTTATCAAAACCATCGTATTCTTTTCAAGACCGGGCGCGCGCCAGGTCATCTGCCAGAATAGATTTTTCTGGTATGTCCAATCACGGCGGAATTCATTGGCCCACAAAAACTGACGTCCCGCTGCCAGCGCAACAAACGCAACCACAACCGCATATTTTATTTTTGCCGGAATAAGTTCCAACAAACCAGCGAACACAAAACTTGCGCCAAGCAAAAAAGATAAGGTGGCCCGATTTGCAGGATAGCCCAAAGAGACGGGAACATTCGTCAACCAGAAAGGCGGACCGCCCAACAAGAGCATGACGACGCCCAGGGCGATTATCCAGCCAATTTCCCGTCCGCTTCTTTCTTCGACTTGAGCCTGCTTCTGCCACCCAAACATCGCCAGCGCCCCGACAGCGACCACCACAACCGAATAGATCAAAGTAATGCGCGGACCATCAACAGACGGGTTCGGGAATTGGAAGATCAAGGCCCACGCCGCGCCGGTGACTGTCCACAGGCTGGTGAAGATATTTTGCAAAAGCAGGATTATGGTTGCAACTGGTGCTTCCACCAGTTGATCTTTAATACTAAAGCCATACACCTGATTATTGAAGATGAAGATACGTGATAAAACTGCCAGCACAAAAACTGCCAGATAGGGCGTCCACAGTTTCAGGGTGCGGATGATGCGTTCTTTGGGAGAAGAAATAGCTTGAAGCGATGTCCAAATGATGAAGGGACGAATCAATTCGAGGACGAAGAAATATTCCATCATCCAAAGATTGAGCGCAGAAAATATCAACGCAGGAATCGTTTTGCCGCGCAGCATGAGCAAAAAGGAAAACAGGAAGAAAAAGAGGACGATGAAGAAATGACTGTAAAGATAACTTCCCCACTGTTGATTGAAACCCGGATAGAGCAAAAATAGCAGACTTAATGTGAGCGCAAATTTTTCACGCTGCGGGAATAATTGTTTGACCGTGGCCCACAATGTGACCGCGCCAGCCCAGCGCCAGAATAAAGCGAAGACCTGCCAGTAGATCGGCTCATGCGGAAGGATGCGCGTGGTGACCTGATACAGCAATGCCCAAATGGGACGGTTGGTTGAGAAATATTTTGTCATCGCCTCCACGCCCAATTGATAGCGAATCCACGACATGGGCAGGTCATCCCAATAAAAGCCAAGCTGTGGGATGAGCAAGCCATAAGCGAGGATGGCGGCAAAGAGAAGGGTGATGGATGGATGAATTTTTTTCATATGATGTTTTTGCACGGGCAGATAAATCTGCCCGTGCAAAATTTATTTATCGAACGATCCTTGTGCCGGTTTCGCCTTTCAGGGCGCGGCCAATATTTTCGGGATTGGTGATAAGCGCTTCCTTGCCGCCGTTTTCGAGGAACCAGATCACAGCCTGTATCTTGGGCGCCATGGAACCTTTGGCAAAATGTATGCCTTCGGCGAGATAGGCTTTGGCTTCGGCAAGAGTTATTTTATCAAGCCATTTCTGTTCAGGCTTGCCAAAGTGGACAGCCACTTTTTCCACTGCGGTCGAGATAACAAACAGGTCGGCTTCAAGTTCACGTGCCAATAATGATGAAGCATAATCTTTATCTACAACAGCGGCGATGCCTTCGTAGTTTCCGTCACCGGGGTCAACGACGGGAATTCCGCCGCCGCCAACGGTGATGGTGACGATGCCTTTTTCGAGCAGCGTTTGAACGGTTTCCAATTCAACGATCTCTTTTATTCCTTCAACACGAGCGGCGATCTCTGAACGCCTGAGAATGAATCCAACCTGCGGGCCGTTTCCGTGGCCGATGGCTACTTCCCAGCCCTGCTCGATCATATCCGCAATATGTACAGCGGTTTCCTTTGCAGCTTTATACTGGCTTTCAACACTTACATTTTTTTCATCAACGATAAGTGAATTACCACCAATGGCGATTACAGCGAGTTTGTGGGTCATGGGCTCTCCTTAAGAAAAGCAGTGAGAAGGAAGAAGTAAAAAGTAGCGGAAGAAAATTGGCTGCTTTTTACTTCTCACCTTTTACTTTTTACTTTCTACGACATCGTCAACGCCATGACGGCTTTTTGCGCGTGCAGGCGATTTTCGGCTTCGTCAAATACCACTGACTGCGGACCATCCAGCACGCTGCTGGTGACTTCGACATCACGGTCAGCGGGCAATGGATGCATGTAGATGGCGTCCTTGCGGGCGACCTTCAGTTTGTCGTCATCCATGATCCAGTTCTTGTACATGTCCTGAAGTTTCTTGCCTTCGACCTTGTCGGTCGTGGTCAACAGCGGACCCCATGACTTGGCGTAGATCACATCGGCATCTTTGCAGGCTTCCTTCATGCCGTCTTTGGTGTCAATGATCTCAAAATTTGTGCCGGCGAGTTGAGCCTGTTCTTTGGCCTGCTCCACGATCTCGGGCATCAACGGGAATTCAGGCGGGTAGGCCAAGGTGACATCCATGCCGAAGCGCGGCATTTGGAGGATCAAAGATTGAGGAACAGAGATCGGTTTGAGATAGGAAGCGGCATAGGCCCATGAAACAACGATCTTCTTCTTGCGCAAATCCTTGCCCTTCTTTTCCATGATGGTCATCAAATCAGCAAGGCACTGGAAGGGATGATAAATATCGCATTGCATGTTCAAGACAGGCGCACGGGAATTCTTTGCGACTGCGTTCAAATATTTGTTGCCATCACCGTAGTCACAGTGACGAATGGCGATGCCGTCGAAGTAGCGGCCAAAAATTTCGCCGATCTCCACGGGGGTATCACCATGAGAAATTTGTGTGGTGTTGCTGTCAATGAAAGCGCCGTGACCACCCAACTGCGCCATGCCAGCTTCGAACGATCCGCGGGTGCGGGTGGATGAGAAGAAGAACAACATCGCCAGCGCCTTATCACGCAGGTATGGATGAGGCTCACCCATTGCGCGCTTGCGCTTCAGATCCCAGGCTACTTCCAAAACGGTTTCGACTTCCTCTTTGGTGAAGTCGAGATCGCCAATAAAATCACGGCCTCGAAAATTTGTTTGCATAATATTTAATCTCCTTGTTTTATTTTTGGAGTTTTACCTACTCCATAATTTATTGATTTACACGCAATACTTCTGCGCGGATAAATTTATCATCCCAATACAATCTTGCGCCTTCGCAATAACTGACCGGCCCGCCCCAGGTGGAAAAATCAACATTAGGCAGACAACCCACAACGCCCAATTCAACGATTCCGCCATGATTGATAACCAGCGCGGAACGCCCTTCAGAAATAAAATCCATCACACCGGCATAATATTGTGCCAATGTATTTGCATATTTCGCCGCTACTCCGCCGCGTTTTACCGCTGAAGCATATTGTTGATAGGACTGCGGCCACGGCGCTTCTTTTTCAACAGCGCCACCATAAGTGGACATCATTTCATTCTGTTCATCCACGGCAAATCCCATGGCGATGGCGGTTTCAAATGCGCGCGGCAGCGTGGATGTCACCACACGGTCAAACGGACCGAGGTTCTGCCCCACCATACGGGCAAGGTCAACGCCCATCTGGTTAAGGTGTACTCCCAATGGAGAACGGATTGAATGACGGCGGATTTCTAAAATTTTCATGGGCATTGTAGGTAAACAAGTAGACAAGTAAGCAGGTAAACATGTCTACTTGATACTTATCTACTTGTTTACTTTCCTACTTAATCAAACTCGGCAAAAGCGCATAGAACTCAGTGGCCTTGACCATATCTTCCAAAGACACACTATCGCGAACAGTGTGTGCAGTCTCTTCGTCACCGGGGCCAAAGCCAATTGACGGAATGCCCGCCTTACCAGCCCAATAGATACCATTAGTGGAGAAATTCCATTTGCTGCTTGCGGCTTCCGGCAAACCGATCTGTGTGCGTGCTTCCTGACCGGCTTTCACGAGCGGATGTTCCGCTTCCAAAGCCCAGGCCGGGAAGTATTTGTCCACGGGGAAGACGAAACCGGTATAGGAAGGTTCATCGTAGAAGAGTTCCTCCAACTTAACCGAATCTTTGAATTCAGCGGGGATCAGGTCTTCAACTTGTTTCTTAACCATTTCCTTGGTTTCGCCAAAGGTCATACGGCGGTCAATGAAGATGATGGCTTCATCGGGCACCGCATTGATGGAAGGAGTTTTGACATGCATATCTGAAACTGTGATCTTGCCGTGACCTAAAAATTCATGGTCACCGAGTTTGGGCTCAAGATCGCGGATGCCTGCGATCACGGGAAGTAATTTATAAATTGCATTGTCTCCCAGATGATTGCTCGCCGCATGAGCTGACTTGCCTTTTGCAGTCACCTTCATTTCAAGGCGGCCTTTATGTCCGCGATAGACGAGCATCTTGGTCGGCTCACCGATCACAACGAAATCAGGTTTGATCTTCGGGTCAACTTCAGCGAAAGTATTGGGGGCTATACCATCACACCATTCTTCCATATTGCCGAAGTAATAAGCAGTCCATCCCTCAAGCAGGCCCAAATCGTTTGCCATAGCCAAGCCGTAGATCATGCCGGGCGTGGAGCCTTTCTCATCGCAGGCGCCACGCGCGTACAAAATACCATCTTCGATCTTGCCTTTGAAGGGATCCCACTCCCATTCGTGCGGGTCGCCAATTCCAACTGTATCAATATGTGAATCATAGACAATCACACGCTTTCCGTTGCCAATCCGTCCGATGGTGTTGCCCATTTTGTCAAAACGGACTTCGTCGAAAC
>JADKBB010000018.1 GCA_016715195.1 Candidatus Villigracilis proximus | reverse complement strand
TTACTGGAATACAATTGACGACATAAAGGTAAATTCTATTAATTTCTATGACCAAACAGCTTATACTATTCGCTGTCGTACTAAGATGTCATTTTATAAACAAGGTGAAAATATACCAGTAGATTTAGTTTTTTATTTAGTTTACGATAAAGGAAAAGGTTCTTGGGTCTTTGATGTTCCTAATGAACAATTCCGATTTCAATTCAACGCCACCTAACAAAGTGTGCACCTGACGCTGGGATCTGCGGCAATCTCAGGCAATTTTCTACGCCTTATCGTTTTTCCAGTCGGATTTGCTTCGCCGTCCCCGCCCCCAGTGCGGGTAATGCAAACCATTGGGCTGCTGAAGAGTCATGTTTTTTCAGCAATGAAGAAAAAAAGATGATGAAACTATTTTTATATAACTCAAACAATGCTGATGAAATTAAAGCCTTTTTACAAAGGTGTTCACAGACCTGGAAGGTCAGGCTGAAGGTATTCTTATTGGAAATTTGGCTAGTGAATTAATAACAGAAACGGACGAGAAAGACTTATATGGGTTTGTCGCCGTTGACAATGGAAAAATTATCGCCTGTATATTTTTCAGCCGATTAACTTTTGAAAGCAGCATTTGTGCATTTATATTATCCCCAGTTGCTGTGCATACTGACTACCAAGGCAAAGGCATTGGTCAGAAATTGATTAATTACGGTATCAAGAGATTGACAGATGAAGGAGTAGAATTAGTTATGACCTATGGAAATCCTAATTACTACTCAAAGACTGGCTTTAATCCTGTAAAAGAAGAAACGGTGAAAGCGCCTTTACAACTTACGTATCCAGAAGGATGGCTTGGTCAATCACTAATTAGTAATTCTATTGAACCAATAGCAGGTCAATCATTTTGCGTAAAAGCGTTGAGTAAACCTGAGTATTGGTAAAAGTTAGAGAATTAATAAATTTTTTAGGATGTGCAACAGATATTGCTCTTTGATAAATTCGCAGCCCAACAAAGCGCGGACTGTCCGCCGTGTTTTCTGTTTTCAAGCGGAGTCTACGCCTGCCCGGCACAGTCCATGCAAACGGTTGGGCGCTTATACGTTAAATATGCATCAACTTTATAGTCAGCAGGAGTAATATCATGAATTTAAAGCAAATCACGCCAGGTACAATTTCTCTTATTGTTCCCATAATTATGCTCCTTGCAGTGGACACTTACACGGATAATAGCGGTTTCCAGCTTGCAGGAGGCATTCTTCTCACGGTCACGTTAATCACGGCATTCAACCAAGCTCGCAAACGAGACATTTCTGATTGATAAAGCCACTTATGTTGATTTATATTATTGAATCTTGAATGCGCGGGAAGAAGTTGATAGGTTTGCGAAAAGAGATAAATTTTTGAAATTATATAAACAAAGCGCGGACTGTCCGCTGGGGATTCTGTTTCCAGACACAGTCCATGCAAACGGTTGGGCGCTTCGCCAAGTTCGAAAAAGGTGGTATTCTCGTCTTGACAAAATAGAATGTGCGTTCTATTATCGAATAAAGGAGAATACCCATGAAAAAGAAAATCACCATCACACCAGTCCGCGTTGCTGACTTGCTCGCCGAGGGCGAGCGGATGCCGGTCTATGTGCATGTTATCGACCATCCCGACGCGCGTGTGCTGGTCGACACTGGCATGACGGAACTGCACCCGGCGGGAGCCGATCTTGATCCCCGCCTTTTTCCATTGAACAAGCAGGATTTTGACCTCGCCGGTATTGACATCGTCGTCAACACACATCTGCACTTCGACCACTGTGGTGGCAACCATCTCTTCGCAGGCAAGCCGATCTATGTCCAGCGTCGGGAGCTTGACGATGCGCGCAGCAAGGATAACTACACGATTCGCGAGTGGGTCGATGCGCCAGGCGTGCAGTACGTGCCGGTCGACGGCGAACTCGAACTGCTTCCCGGGCTCCGGCTCGTCCCGGCACCAGGTCACTCAGATGGGATGCAGGTGGTTGTTGTTGAGACTGATGGGCGTCCGATTGTCGTTGGCGGCGACGTGGCGGTTTGGTTCGGCGAACTTGACGAGCCGCACACCGAAGGTCAGCTGCGAGTGCTCGCACTCGACCCCGAGTTGGTCTGGCTCACTCACACGGATGAGCCGTGGCGACCTGGTCATGAGGCTTAATGTTTTTTTTGCCGGGGCACGGGTGACATCGTGGTGCGGAAGTTCCATTTAATAACCACTTCATGGCGGCACCGGCTTTAATGTTTGGATTATGTTTATTCCACAGCAATTTTAAAAATGCAGTATCTTGTAAAATCAAAAACACCGCAACCGCAAAGGAATCACAAAATCATGAAAGACTTTGATCCTGCTACAAGTTTCGGAGAAGATGTTGCCGCGCGCTATGATGACGACCTGCGCGGTGACGAGGATGCGGCTGCCTCGTTTCTTTCAGCGATTGCTCAGGGACGGCCTGCGCTTGAGTTTGCGATTGGCACAGGCCGCATCGCCATTCCGTTGGCAGAAAAGGGGATTCAAGTCGATGGCATTGAATTATCCCCGCACATGGTTGAAAGACTCCGCGCCAAAATTGGAAATCATCCAATTAATGTAACAATGGGTGACATGAGCACAACGACAACCAACCAGCACTATGGTCTGGTATATCTCGTTTACAACACAATCTTTAATCTGCTGACGGCTGATGACCAGATACGTTGCTTTCAAAATGCGGCTCATCATCTCTCCCCTGATGGATGCTTCGTAGTTGAAACTGCATTACCCCACGCATGGATTTCTCCAGACAAACCGGATTATGTCCATGCTGAACATGTGGGCACTGACACTGTGTCTCTGGACGTTGCCCGCTATGATCCGGTCACACAGTTGCTCGAAGAGAACCACGTCCACCTGACTACGCAAGGCATCACCATGTCGCCGATCGTATGTCGTTTGATCACACCCGGCGAGATGGATTTAATGGCTCGCATTGCCGGAATGCGTCTTATCCAAAGATTCGCCAATTGGCAGAAAACTCCCTTTGATATACAAAGCAAGGCGCATGTATCAGTTTATGGTTTTTAGAAAAGCGTAAAAGAGGTATTTCGTAAAAACTTTTTACCACAGAGTCCACAGAGATCACGGAGAAAAAAACTCTGTGGACTCTGTGTTCTCTGTGGTGATGCTCTTTTTTTTCAATATTCGGACTTAAAGAATGCTCTATTCCAGCCCTGTGTCTTACCCAAATCTTCCCATAATATAATCTTCGGTCTTCTTTTGTTTGGGAACGGTGAATAGTGATTTTCCTTCGCCGTATTCGATCAGTTCGCCTGTTAAGAAGAACGCGGCGTAATCAGCGGTACGCGCAGCTTGTTGAACAGAATGCGGCACGAGGATCACTGTGTATTCTTTTTTGAGTTCAAGCAGCGCGGCTTCCACTTTGCCGGTGGAGATCGGGTCAAGGCCTGAGGTGGGTTCATCCAGCAAAATAACTTCCGGTTGTAATGCGATCACACGCGCCAGACAAACGCGCTGCTGTTGTCCGCCGGAGAGGGCGATGGCGGGCTCATCCAAACGGTCTTTCACTTCATCCCAGATCGCGGCGAGTTTTAAACTGCGTTCCACAGCTTCGTCTAATTTTGATTTGCGTTTTTCGCCCGCGAGTTCCAGCGCATAAGTCAAATTTTGGCGGATGCTCATCGGCAACGGGACAGGCCGCGCAAAGACCATGCCCACTTTACGGCGCAAAGCGATCACATCCGTTTTGGGGTCGAGGATGTTTTCCCCGTCGATCAGGATGCGCCCCGAGCTGGCTTTGATCTCTGTTAGATCATTCAGACGATTCAAACAGCGCAGCAAAGTGGATTTCCCGCCTCCTGCCGGACCGAATAAAACTGTCACAGCGTTCTGACGAATTCCCATGCTGACATCGCGCAAAGACTCGGTGCCGTCGGAGTATTGGAGGGATAAGATTTTCGATGATTATTTTGTTTACCACTGCCGCCTCGCTCTTGCACGCGAACGAATAACTGTTGCGATCACATTCATGGTTAATACAAAGACCAATAGCACAAGCGCTGTTCCATATTGGATTTGGATCGGCATTTCAGGCACTTGTGTGGAAATAACGAATAGATGATAGGGCAGGGCCATGGTTGCATCGAAAGGGGATTGCGGCAGACGCGGCAGAAAGAATGCAGCACCCGTGAAAAGAATGGGAGCGGTTTCGCCCGCGGCGCGTTCCAGGCCAAGGATGACGCCTGTTAGAATGCCCGGCAGAGCTTCCTTCAAAATAATGCGGCTGATGGTCTGCCAGCGGGTTGCGCCGAGTGAAATACTCACGGTGCGGAAGGCCTGCGGCACGGCGCGTAATGCTTCTTCAGAAGTGCTGATGATAACCGGCAGGGTCATGATCGAAAGCGTAAGCGAAGCGGCCAGAATGGATGTGCCAAATTGCAGGAATAAAACAAATAATCCCAAACCGAACAATCCATAGACGACCGAGGGAATGCCCGCGAGATTAATAATTGCAATGCGGATCAAACGAGTCCACTGGTTGTCTTTGGCGTATTCAGCAAGATAAATGGCGGCGGCGATTCCCAATGGAACGGAAAAAATGGCTGTGCCGATCGTCAGATATAACGTGCCGATAATGGCGGGCAAAATTCCGCCCGCGCGCATTCCATCGTGCGGAAAGCCGGTCAGAAATTCAACTGAAATGGCAGATCCGCCTTTGAAAAGGATAAAGAGAATTGTGCCAACGATCGGCAGGACAGTGACAACCGCCATCAGGGTGATGGCGGAAAATCCAAGCCGTTGGACGGTGTGACGATTTTGAGCGAGAAATTTCATCATTTGAGTGTGATTTTTCTTTCATCTTTCTTCTTTCCTTGAAGTTATGAAAGACGAAAGAATGGATGATTACGAAAGAATTCTTTCCGCGCGTTTCTTGGCGCGGAAGACAACAGACGAAGCGATAACATTTACGACCAGCGAGATGATAAACAAAACCATGCCGATAAAAAACAGGACATGATAATGTGTACTTCCATTCGCAACTTCGCCCATTTCTGCGGCGATGGTGGCTGTCATCGTGCGGACGGGGGAGAACAGGCTGCCAAGTTTTACGGCCAGCACCGGCGCGTTGCCTGTGACCATCATCACGGTCATGGTTTCGCCGATGGCACGTCCGATGCCGAGCATGACGGCGGTCAACACGCCTGATTTGGCGGCGGGCAATGTCACACGCCAGATGGTTTGCCATTTGGTGGCGCCCAATGCCCATGCACCTTCACGATAAGCCCGTGGGACAGAATCAAGCGCATCCTCGGCCACAGACACGACCGTCGGAACTGCGATCCCTCCCAACAGCAGAGAACCTGTAAAGGCTGTCAGACCAGTTGGCAGATTAAGAAAGACGCGTAGAAATGGCGAGAGAACGAGAATGCCAAGAAATCCGAGCACGACCGAGGGAAGTCCGCCAAGCAATTCCACCAGAGGTTTTAAGATTTCACGCACCCAGCGCGGCGCGATCTCAGAGATGTAAACCGCGGTGCCAATTCCAAAAGGGACGGCGATGAGTGTTGCGCCGAGGGTCACGATCAGCGAGCCGGTGATGAGCGGCAGGATGCCAAAATAATTTTCAATGGGATACCAGCGAATGTTGAGCAGTGAGGATGCATCCACTTCGCCGAGCGTGGGCAGGCCTTCGCGCAGCAGGAAGAAAAAGATGAGCGCAACAAACAGGATGGCAGAGTACCCAGAAGATTGAATTAATCTGGTAATGATGAATTCACGCCATGATAAGGATTTTTCCATAATTCCTCGTTTAAGACCCTAAAGGTTTTTGATGAAAAGAAAAGCGTTCTTGCTCAGCGCCTTTAGGGTCTGATTATTTTAATACGGGCACAAAACCCAATTCGGCAACGATCACTTGCGCTTCGTCGGAAAGGATCCAATCGAGATATTCTTTGATAATGCCGGCGGGTTCGCCGTTGGTATACATATAAAGATCACGCGCGATGGCGTAGGTTTTATCGTTCACGGTTTCGATGGAAGGCAAAACATATGCGCCGCCTGCTTCTTCTGCGATGGCAATTGTTTTTAGATCGTCAGGCACGTAGCCGAGTCCATCGTAGCCAATGGCGTTCGGGTTATCGCGGACTTCTGAAATGATGCCCTCGGATGATGGAAGCAATAAGGTATCCATTGAAAATAAAGTTTTATCATCCTTGCTGCCGAGGCGTAAAACGGTTTCAAGAAAATAAACATGGGTGCCGGAATTTGTTTCGCGTGACAGGCGCACGATGGGGCGGTCTTCTCCGCCCACTTCCTGCCAGTTCGTATATTTGCCGCTGTAAATATCTGAAATCTGTTGCAGTGTTAACTTACTAACCGGATTGTTCGGATTAACGATCACTGCAATCGCGTCGCGCGCAATGATATGTTCCAACGGTTCAACTCCGTTGGCTTGCGCTTCGGCGATCTCTTCATCCTTGATCTTGCGGGACGCGTTGGCGAGATCCACGGTGCCGTTGACGAGGGCCGCGATTCCTGTCCCTGACCCGCCGCCTGTTACTGATATGCGGACATCTGGGTGGTCGCCCTGATATTGCTCGGCCCACGCCAGCGCGAGGTTGACGATGGTATCGGAGCCTTTATTTTCGATATAGTTTGCCGGGGAATTGGAGTCTGAGGAACTATTATTGGAAGATCCGCAGGAAGTGAGTATAAAAGAAGAGAGAAGAAAGAATGTTAGGAGGCGTTTCATCGGGTCGGATTATAGTCGGTGGGAGGGGCGTAGACAAGTAAACGGTAAATGTGGGTAGGCGGGTAGATTGGTAGACAGATAAACAAATACACAATGTATAAAATTCATCCTTCATCCTTCATAATTCATCCCTGGTTTTTGATACAATCACCACATGAATACAGACTCATCTGCATTTTCCGTCCAACAACTTGATTTTTATTATGGCAAATCAAAGGCGCTTTCGAATATTAATATCGAGATTCAGCCGAAACAAGTGACCGCATTGATCGGGCCGTCTGGCTGCGGCAAATCCACGTTTTTGCGCTGTTTGAACCGCATGAACGACACCATCGCCGATACGCGTGTTGAGGGAACGATATTACTCAAAGGCGAGAATATCTACGATCCCAAAATGGACGTGGTTAATTTGCGTCAACGAGTGGGGATGGTCTTTCAGAAACCGAATCCATTTCCGCAGTCAATTTATGACAACGTGGCATTTGGTCCGCGTGTGATGGGCATGGATGTGAATTTGGATGATGTTGTGCAGCGCAGCCTGGAACGTGCCGCATTATGGGATGAAGTAAAGCAAGATCTGAAATCCGATGCGATGGGATTGTCTCTTGGTCAACAGCAGCGTTTGTGCATTGCGCGCGTGGTGGCAGTGCAGCCGGAAGTTATCCTGATGGACGAATCCACGTCCGCACTGGACCCGATCGCAACTCTGCGTGTGGAAGAATTGATCGCAGAATTAAAAGAGGATTACACGATCGTGATCGTGACGCACAACATGCAGCAGGCGGCGCGCGTCTCAGATTACACGGGCTTGTTCTGGCTGGGAGAGTTGGTTGAGTTCGCGCCTACGAATCAAATGTTTACCCGACCCAAAGAAGAATTAACCGAGGCATATATTACCGGCCGAATGGGGTAGGTGATTCGCCGCGTGGCGGACTGAAGTCCGCGCTCCGGAAATAAAACAAGACATATCCCGAATTTAATTTGGGACGCTGACTCACGCAGAAAACGCTGATTTTTCGCTTTTGTCAGCGTGAATCAACGCGCGAAGCGATCTGCGTCCCATTTTTTCTTAAAAACGAACTCACCCGCGAAACCTTAATTTCGGGGTGAGTTCGTTTTTACTTTTTACTCGTTACTTATTACTTTTTACTTATTATTATTCCCCTAAAAAAATTACTTCTTCCAAAACTCATCATCACTGGATTTGATATCGCCAAACTCACCTGTGGCGATGAAGATTGTCCGCTCGCAGATATTAGTCACACGGTCAGCAACGCGTTCAAGATTATGCGCCACCCATAGGAGCCAGTTGGCGCGCTCAATGGATTTTGGATCCTGAATGATGATCATCATCAGCTCACGATAAATTTGATTGTAAAGAGCATCCACTTCGTCGTCTTCAACAGGAATGGCTTTCGCGGTTTCCACATCTTCATTGATGAACGCACTTAAGGAACGGTGCAGCATACTTGTGCCGATCTGCGCCATGCGCGGAATATCAATCAGGGGCTTGAGCAAAGCCTCTTCACCCATGCGGACATTAATATTCGCGATGCCTTTGGCGTAATCGCCCATGCGCTCCAACTCGGAAATAATTTCCATGGTCGAAGCCAGCAGACGCAGGTCATGCGCCATGGGCTGCTGTGTGGCGATCAGGATCATCAACTGATTTTCAATCGCAAATCTTTTTTTGTTGATCTCTTTATCATCAGCGATGATCTTCTCTGCGCCTTTAATATCACGCTTCTTTAACACTTCCACCGAAGCAATAATGGCATGCTCCACCATCGAGCCAAGCAGAAGCACTTCATCTTTTACCTGCTGTATCTCGTTTTCAAATGTTTTTCGGATCATAATTTCCTCTTCATAAAAATTTCAGAAGTCTGCTTTTGTCTATTGTACTATTAACGATACGCGTGCGGTGTGATGCCTTGCTCAGTCAACCAAAGGCGCAGACGCTCTTCAATTTGGTCGCGCACGCGTCGGGTGGAGGTGAGGCGGGTTTCATCGTCGCCTGAAAATTTGGCGGGGTCGTCAAACGGCCAGTGCAGGTGTGTTCCCATATTAAGAAATACAGCCGGACAATTCTCCTCGGCGTCAGCGCAGACTGTGATGACGTATCCGAAGTTGACCTTGCCCATATATTCCATCACAGACTTTGACCACTGTCCGCTGGTGTCGATTCCAACTTCGCGCATCGCTTCCTGGACCTCAGGCAGGATGCTGCCCTTCGGCTCTGTGCCTGCGCTGAAAACTTCGAGCTGTTCCCCGGCCAATGCACGCAGGAGTCCCTCGGCCATCTGACTGCGCGCAGAGTTGCCTGTGCAAAGGAATAAGACTTTTGATTTAGACATACGTTCTCCCATCTACATCCTGAGCGGAGCCGAAGGATATAAATCTCAAATTACCCTTCGGCTGCGTTTCTCGCTCTCGCTCGGCACTCCGCTCAGGGTGTAAGCATTATTACCCAAATCTTCCCGTTACATAATCTTCTGTGCGTTTGTCTTTGGGGTTGGTGAATATTTTTTTGGTTTCAGAGAATTCGATGACCGTACCGGAACGCGAGCCTTCCTTGTCCAACATCATCATGGCGGTGTAATCTGATACGCGCGCGGCCTGCTGCATGTTGTGGGTGACGATGATGATCGTATAGTTTTTCTTGAGTTCCTGCATCAGTTCTTCAATGCGCAGGGTGGAGATCGGGTCAAGCGCGGATGCGGGTTCGTCCATCAAAATAATATCGGGTTGAATGGCGATGGTGCGTGCGATGCACAGACGCTGCTGCTGTCCGCCGGAGAGTTCATAGGCGCTTTTCTTAAGCACATCTTTTACTTCCTCCCAGAGTGCGGCGCTGCGCAGAGATTGTTCCACGAGTTCATCCATGTTGCCTTTGAAGCCATTGATGCGCGCGCCCCAGGCGATATTCTCATAAATGGATTTTGGAAATGGATTTGGCTTTTGGAAAACCATGCCAATGCTTCTGCGGACTTCCACCGGGTCAATGTTCGAGCCGTATAGGTTCTGTCCGCGCATGAGCAGTTCGCCGGTTACATGGCAGTTTGGCACGAAATCATTCATGCGGTTGATGGAGCGCAGCAACGTGGATTTTCCACAGCCTGACGGCCCGATAATGGCCGTGACCTTTTGCTTTTCGATCAGCATACTCACATTGCTGACGGCTTTGAATGTTCCATAAAAAATGGATAGATCTTTGGTTTCGATCGAGTATTGAGGAGTTTCGTTGATTTGCATGGCTTATTCCTTCAAGCACTTAATATTTTCTCTGCACGCGGTTGCGGATAATGACTGCGGCGGCGTTTAAGGTTAACAATAGGACAAGCAGAACAATGATGGCGCTGGCTGCAATGGAATGGAATTCTGTTTGGGCGCGGGTTGTCCATTGATAGATTTGAATGGGCAGGGCGGTAAATTTGGAGAATGGGCCTTCCGGGTCAAGACTGATGAAAGTGGATGCGCCCACCACGATCAGCGGGGCGGTTTCGCCAATGGCGCGGGAGACGGCCAGAATACTGCCGGTGAGAATACCGGGCAGGGCGTTGGGCAGTACATGGTGCCAGATCGTTTGCCAGCGCGTGGCACCGATGCCGTACGCGGCTTGTCGTAGTGAATCAGGCACAGCCTTGATGGCTTCCTGTCCGTTGATGATGATCAGCGGCAGGACGAGGATGCCCATGGTTAGGCCGGCGGATAAGATCGTGCGTCCGTTTGAGTCTGTGATGCCGAATATGCTTCCGCTGGTAAAGGGTTCCAGTGCGCGGACGAAGATTGCCAGCCCGAGCATTCCATAGACGATGCTTGGCACGCCTGCGAGATTATTAATATTGGTTTGAATAATGCGGTTTAAAAAGTTCTTTGTGGCGTATTCCTGCAAATAGATCGCCGCACCGGTGCCAATTGGCAGAGCGAAGAGAATGGCGATGCCCACCATCCATAATGAGCCAAGGATGGCAGTGCGTACACCTGCAAATTCCGCTTTGGATGACATGGGTGTGGTGAGGAATATCGGTGTAAGCCATGAACGGAATTCCAGTTTTGCTTCCGGGTATTTTTTTGCAGCTTCGGCTTTGACTTCGTTTGCGTCAAAAATTGAAGCAGTCATGGACCAGGTTTGTTTTGTGTCAATTTGAATCAAACGTTCCAAAACGAGTGTGTATAAATCAGACTTGGAACGTTTTTCCATTGCCTGTTCATTATTTAACTTGTTGTAAGCGCCATCTGAAAGATTGGCTTTTAGAATATCAAGTAATTCCTGTTTGTTCAGGTCATCGAGCGGTTTTGCGCTGAATTCTGCCGGGTCGTTTTTGTATTCATAAGCTACATAACCGAATGCGCCGTCTACTACGTTGTAAAGAAGGGCTGCAAGGCTGAGCATGGCGATCAGTAAGGCGGAGAAAAATAGCGCCTGCCAGATGGATGCGACTCGGTAGCGGCTATTGAGTGAATTACGAAAAGACTGGCCTTCGGGATAATGGTTATCTGTTGGATTCATGATTGCCTACTCGTACTTCTCGCGGAAACGTTCAACAATCACCTGGCTGACGAGATTTAAAACCAGGGTGACAAGGAATAACATCAACGCAACTGCGAAAAGGCTGTTGTAATCAATGGAGTTATAACTCAAGTCGCCGCCGCTAATGCGGGCGATATGACCGGTCATGGTCTCGGCTGCTTTGAAGGGATTAAAAGTGAAGTTTGGTCCTGAACCTGCCGCAACTGCGACGATCATGGTTTCACCGACGGCGCGTGAGATGCCGATGATCAACGCCGCGCCAACACCAGAGAGGGAGGCGGGTAAAACAACTTGAATACTGGTTTCAAATTTTGTTGCGCCCATGGCGTATGCGCCTTCACGTAAAGAACGCGGTACCGCGCTTAAGGCGTCTTCGCTCATGGAGGAGATCAAAGGCAGAATCATGATGCCCATCACGATCCCCGCAGACAGCATGTTATACACTTGCACTGCGTCGCCGAAAATACTTTGCAGGAGGGGGGTCATGAAGAGTAGGGCAAAATAACCATATACAACAGTTGGGATTCCCGCCAGTACTTCAAGAATGGGTTTTAAGGTGGCTCGCGCTTTCGGGGAGGCGTATTCACTTAGAAACAGAGCCGCTGACAGTCCGAGAGGAAGCGAGACGAAGATGGCAATCGCGCTTGTGATGAGAGTCGATGTCACCAGCGGCCAGATTCCAAAAAGTCCAATGCCTGGTGACCATTGGGTTGTCGTAAAGAATTTAGTCAGGGTTACACCGGGGGTGGTGAAGAAAAGCAGGGCTTCCTTGCCCAGTTCGTAAACAATGGCGACGGTGATGAAAATAGACAAAATTCCCGACATGAATAGCAGGGATTGGATGACTGATTCACCGGGGCGTAATTTCTTTTTTAGATCGAGCGGACGGAAATTTTTATTTTCCAGGGTTGTGTTTTCTTGTTTCATTTTTCGCTCTATGATTCCATAGGCTTGCTTATATAGCACGAATGGGCTGGCCCCATTTTTTATGAGACCAGCCCCGTGTTATTTTTTATTTTTTTTATTTGCTTGTAGCAGACATCCATGCGTCCATTGAAGCGGTGAGGTCAGCTTCAGGAGCGGGGAAGTAACCGACATCAGCGATGTTGTCGTTGACATTGCTCAAGTAGAAGTAAATGAAAGCGGCAACCTGAGGTTTCTCGGTGAGGATCTTCGCGTCAGAGTAGATGAAAAGCGGGCGTGAGATGGGGTAGGAACCATCATCGACAGTGGTCTGATTGGGTTCGACACCTTCAACAGCAACGGCCTTCAAAGCGCCGGAGTTTTCAGAGAAGTAAGCGAAACCGAAGTAACCAATGGCGTATGGGCTGCCTTCAACACCCTGAACGAGGACGTTGTCATCTTCAGAGAACTGAGCGCCTTCGAGTCCGAGGATAGCTTCTTCGCCAGCGGCGACATCAGCTTTTCCATCAGCATTGAGGTAGAGAGGAGCAACCACAGATTCGTTGAAGAAATCGAAAGTGCCGCTGTCAGCGCCTGGGCCGTAAACGAGAATGGCTTCGGCGGGGTAGGCTGCATCAATTTCATTCCAAGTGGTGATCTGGCCGGTGAAGATCTTGCCAAGTTGTTCTTTGGAAAGAGCGGTGACGAAATCATTTTCAGCGCTGACGACGACAGTGAGGGCGTCGGTACCCACGCGGAATTCGATGGGTTCGCGGCCGATGGCGGCGCAGGCTTCAACTTCGCTGTCTTTGATGGCGCGGGAAGCATTGGCTACATCAGATTCGCCGGCAACGCAGAAGCGTTCAAAACCAGCGCCTGAACCGATGCTGTCAACGGTGATATTGCCAGTGTAACCTTCCTGTTGGAAGAGTTTGGACATGCGTTCGGAAAGAGGGAACACGGTGGAGGAACCAGCGGTGATGACATCGCCAGTGACTGCGTCAGGGGCGTACATTGCCATTGCTTCATCAGCAGCAGGAGCCATGGCTTCGCCGCTTGTAGCAGACATCCATGCGTCCATTGAAGCGGTGAGGTCAGCTTCAGGAGCGGGGAAGTAACCGACATCGACGATGTTGTCGTTGACATTGCTCAAGTAGAAGTAAATGAAAGCGGCAACCTGAGGTTTCTCGGTGAGGATCTTCGCGTCAGAGTAGATGAAAAGCGGGCGTGAGATGGGATAGGAACCATCATCGACAGTGGTCTGATTGGGTTCGACGCCTTCAACAGCAACGGCCTTCAAAGCGCCGGAGTTTTCAGAGAAGTAAGCGAAACCGAAGTAACCAATGGCATAGGGGCTGCCTTCGACACCCTGAACGAGGACGTTGTCATCTTCAGAGAACTGAGCGCCTTCGAGTCCGAGGATAGCTTCTTCGCCAGCGGCGACATCAGCTTTTCCATCAGCATTGAGGTAGAGAGGAGCAACAATGACTTCATTGAAGAAATCGAAAGTGCCGCTGTCAGCGCCTGGGCCGTAAACGAGAATGGCTTCGGCAGGGTAGGCTGCATCAATTTCATTCCAAGTGGTGATCTGGCCGGTGAAGATCTTGCCAAGTTGTTCTTTGGAAAGAGCGGTGACGAAATCATTTTCAGCGCTGACGACGACAGTGAGGGCGTCGGTACCCACGCGGAATTCGATGGGTTCGCGGCCGATGGCGGCGCAGGCTTCAACTTCGCTGTCTTTGATAGCGCGGGAAGCATTGGCTACATCAGATTCGCCGGCAACGCAGAAGCGTTCAAAACCAGCGCCTGAGCCGATGCTGTCAACGGTGATGTTGCCAGTGTAACCTTCCTGTTGGAAGAGTTCGGACATGCGTTCGGAAAGAGGGAACACGGTGGAGGAACCAGCGGTGATGACATCGCCAGTGACTGCGTCAGGGGCATACATCGCCATTGGGTCTTCAGCGGGGACGGCGGTGGGTTCAGCGGGAACTTCAGTGGCAGCAGCCTCGGTGGGGGCTTCAATTGCAACTTCGGTGGCTGGGGCGCCGCAGGCGGCGAGCAAGAGGCTCATGGCCACTACTACAAACAAAAATGAACGTACTGTTTTGGACATTTCTTTTCTCCTATAGGTTATATACAACAGTGAGATGATAAACAACTGCTCTTAAGGGCAATGGAAGAATAGGTTAACATCTCGTTAATAAAAAACTGCCCGTCAGAAATGACGGGCAGTGTCTTCGCGTGGAAGACAACTAAGAAGGAGTGAATGAACGTTTTTACTTTTCTACCGTGACTATAGAAGGAGTAAGGAGCGATAATTCAAAAGGTTGGGAATGCCAGTTCCATGTATTCAGATCGGAAATGGCGCGGTAGGCGGTTAGATCAAGCTGTAAAGGGGTGACGGATACAAACCCCGCAGCCAACGCCCCGACATCTGTTCCTGATTCTGAGACACCCGTCGGCGCGTCACCACCGATCCAGTAATAGGGGCGTCCGCGTGGGTCTGTGCGTTCGTCCAGGCGGCTGTGATAAACACGCAGTCCCTGGCGTGTGAGACGAAAGCCATGAATATCCTCTGCTTTCAGAAAAGGCACATTGACGTTCAATAAGGTTTCAGCGGGTAACCCATTGGCGAGTACATTTTGAACGGTGATACGGGCGGCATGGGCGGCGGGTTGAAAATCAATCGGGCCGACGAGTCCTTCCGGCACTTCAAGTGATACTGCCACACCGGGCACACCCGCGATGACAGCTTCCATCGCCGCAGTGACTGTTCCTGAGTAGGTGACATCATGCCCCAGATTTGCACCGACGTTAATACCGGAAACCACCAGATCAAATTGCTCTTTGAAATAACCGAGCATTGCCAGCGCAACGCAATCCGATGGAGCGCCATCACTTGCAAAAGCTTGTGAACCATCTTCAAGATGGAACTCACGCAAACGCAAGGCGCGGTCTAATGTTTTTACATGTCCGCCGCCAGACCAGTTGCGATCAGGTGCGAGGATGGTGACTTTCCCGAGATGACGCATTTCCTGCGCCAGAGCCAAAAGCCCGGGCGCAAGGACGCCGTCATCATTTGTGACTAAAATATTTTTCATTGGTTAATTTTGCTCATGGTCTAGAATTTTTATGGTTCTTTTTGCTTTATTGGTTCCTTTTTAAGTAGTTGCGGCAACGATTTTATAAAGAGATGGTTTTTTATGCCCAGGCAAGACCCGTCAAACGGACAAACGCACTTTCCATATAACGCATTCCCCAACTGCCGATAATTCTAAATGCGCTCCACTCGTTTTGTCTGCGGGCTTTGGTTGTTTTATTTTTCAAGGCCATTAATAGATCTGCCGCGGTGCTGCCTTCAAATTCAGTTGTTCCAAATCCGATGGTGTCTATCACATGCGCATCGCTGCTGCCTGTTTTGGCGATACTCAAACTGCTGGCAAGAAGATTTGCAGAATGATTGCTGATGCGGTCAATGGATGTGCCGTTGTAGGTTTCAATGCCGATCAAGGTCTCTGCCACCAGAGGATTGCGCAATGCCTCCAAAATCGTACGTGCGCTCAGGCTTTTCATTCCCATTCCGCCCGCCATGGGGTGTGGAGCCACACAAACGCCGCCCAGCTCGCGTACCCGTAAAACGGTTTCGATCAGTGAAAGGCCGGCAGGAACTTTTTCTGTGATGAAGAAGGCCAGCAGGTCTCCGTCAGCGGTGGTAATTTCACTTCCGGGGATCACTTCCACGCCGTAGTTTGATGCGAGTTTCATCGCCTTCAAGGCGCCCGCGATCTCGTCATGGTCAGTGATGGCGATCACATCCAGTCCGAGTTGTTTTGCACGGTTTAAAACAGCAGCCAGTGAGGCGGTGCCGTCGTAGCTGTAAATTGTGTGTAAATGTAAATCGGCGAGTCCCATTTTATTTCTCCTGTCAAAAGCAGTAATTTGTGCTGCTTAACGATTACAAAAATGCCTTCAAAAGATGTTCAAAATCTGTGAATAATATTTTTTAATAGCTAAAGTGTACTTGCCGGCGGTTAAAAACCTGTGAAGATTGTCTTAAGGAATTGTATAGCTTCTGTTAACAAAAAACTACCCGCGGAGTGGCGGGTAGCATGCCTCAGAGAGGCAATAAGGAGGAGAAAAATGAATTAAGCGCGTTTGATTTTCTTCAGAAAGTCGCGGCGTTTGCGGGTCGCATCGACACCGAAGATAACAACCATAGATACAAAAATCACTGAAGGTAAAATTGTTTCCATACGCTCTCCATTTCTATATTCAATATAATACTTCAATACTTTTAATAATGACCTAAGAAACAGTTAACAACTGGTAAACAAAAATGCAAGATTAATAAAACCGGGCTTGTTCCCGTTTGAGGCGGGGCTGGGCTTGCCTGCGTTTTGCCTGTAATACTTCTGCGGGTGTGTGCAGCACACGTTCGCAGATGCGGGAGATGTATTCCGCAGATAAGCCGTCATTCTGGAGAGGCATTAATTGTTTCAATTCTTCAATATTTAAGTTCGTGTGAACTTCCTTGTCCAGTGCGATTGCGACATACGTACAGGTGGATTGCTGTGTGATGACCACTTCGGCATTTGCGATCATCGGATTAATATCGCCATAGGCAAAGACAAGCGAGTTTGGAGCGTTTTCGTGGATTTCGCGGATGGCTCTTTCTGCGTCTTCCAGAGGGTGTAATTTGAAGATGAGTGTGCGCTCTCCGGCGATCGCCTTGCATTTTTGAATAAAAGCCCGGCGGTCATCAAAGCGGAAGGTTTCGCGCAGCGGAGATGTGGCTGCAAGTACATGACCGTGAAATTGGAAATTATTGTTGTGCGCGGTTTTTAAATTATCAAAATTTGGAATTCCTGTCACCGCTATTTTGCTCTCTGGCACACCTTTGCGGACGAATAATTCCGCATACCCTTCGGAGGCTACGCAAAACATATCGTATTCATTGGATAATCCATTGGTGGATGTGTTGGCTAAATAACGGGGGAGTTTCAGCCATTTCACCAGGTGATACATGATTCCCTCGGGTTCTGTGATTCCTTCCTGTACCAATACTGTACGTTTGCCCCTGATATTTTTTTGATCAACAGATCACTGCATGTAACCACCATATCGTACGAATGTGCTTCTCCGCGCGGATCAACTTGCAGGTTGTGACGCAAAAAATATTCCTCAGTTTCGCGTTTATGTCGTCCGCCCAACACTGTGAAATTTAACCAGCCTATTTTGGCTAATAAGTTGACTATCCCATCTCCGTAATAAGAAGTGAAATGGCAGTTGTTTTCATTCATTAAATTACGAGCGATTGCGTGCATT
Source organism: Candidatus Villigracilis proximus (assembly GCA_016715195.1). GTDB lineage: Bacteria > Chloroflexota > Anaerolineae > Anaerolineales > Villigracilaceae > Villigracilis > Villigracilis proximus. The sequence continues at coordinate 81,858 of JADKBB010000018.1, read as the reverse complement.
TGCGTGGTTTGGTTCAATGACCCGCAAATAAAAAGGATATTGCCCATGTGCTGCTCCCTGTTTGTTTTTGAGCAAGTGTATCCAGTGTGTATTAAGCCGCGGGGAACGGGAAATTAATGTATTGTTTAAATTCAGTTCTGATTTTTCTTAACTCGTTGTTAACAATACCTTTGGTGGGTGTTAACTTCAATCGACTATCTTATAAAGACGCCATTCCTTGGAAGAAAAATCATATGCCACGTAAAACCCTTGACCAGCAGCTCCAAATTATTCGCGATGAACTATTGATTCTAAGCAGCATGGTGGAGACCGCCCTGATCGAATCTGTATCTGCCCTGAAAGATCATGATATGGAGAGATCTCAGATTGTTCGTGATAATGACCTGAAGATCAATAGAAAACGGTTTGACCTGGAGGGGCAGATCATCGTTGCGATCGCGGCTGAGGCTCCTGTTTTACATGACCTGCGCTTTCTGGCATCTGCGATGAACATTTGCACTGAGTTGGAAAGAATCGGTGATTACGCCAAAACGATCGCGCGGATTAATCTGATGTCTGAAGGCATTAGCGTTCCGCGCTTTTTGAGTACCACGTACGAAATGGGGATCAAAGCCTCCGATATGCTGCACCGCGCGATGACCGCGTTTATCCACACCAATGCGCCCTCCGCGGTTCGCATCATCTCTGATGATGATATTATTGATAATATGTATAACGGTCTCTATGCTGAGTTAATGGATTTTGTTGTTCACGGCGCTCACAATATGGAACGCGCCAATTACCTGCTTTGGGTGGCGCATAATCTGGAGCGGGCTGGAGATCGTGTGACGAATATTTGTGAACGCACAATTTATGTTGAGACCGGAGAACTCGGTGACGCGGCATTTGTCAGCCCCCGCCTTCCAAAATAAAGAACGGAACCATGCAAATTATTGCGGCAATTGATGTTGGCTCCAACGCCATGCGTATGGTCGTCGGACGAATTGTTTATGAGGGGAAAGTTGAAGCAGTTGAAAATCTGCGCCTGCCAGTGCGCCTGGGACAGGATGCCTTTACGACAGGCATGGTCAGCGATGAAACCGCACAGCAGGCTGTGGATGCGTTCACCCGTTTTCGCAGGATCGCAGATAATCACAAAGTGGAAAAGATCCGCGCGGTTGCCACCAGTGCCATGCGTGAGCTGGTCAACGGCGATCTTCTCATTGATCGCATCGCGCGTTCCACCGGAATTGAGATCGAAACCATTAGCGGGGAAGAGGAAGCACGGCTGATCCATTTGGCTGTGTCTCAGGCTGTAAACCTGAAAAACAAACACGTATTATTAATTGATATTGGGGGCGGCAGCGTGGAAGTGACTCTTTCACAAAATGGGAATATCCTATCCACTGAAAGTTACAATATGGGAACCGTGCGTCTGCTCAAAAAATTGAGCGGAGAAAAAAACGCCGCGATGCCTTTTCACAAACTGGTGCGGGAATACGCCGAAGCGGCGCGTCGCCGCATTGACCGGGAAATTGGTTCAAAAAAAATAGACATTTGCGTCGGGACGGGGGGCAACATCGAGGAGATGGGCAGGTTACGCGAGAAAATTTTCAAACGTGATAGTGACCGTGCCATCACTCTCGAAGAGCTGGATACGCTGGTTGAAACATTGAGCAGGTTGAAGGTTGAAGAAAGGATGCGCAAGTTCAAGTTAAAACCTGATCGCGCAGATGTCATCCTGCCTGCGTCCATCGTCCTGCAAATGATCGTGCATGAAGCGAAGATCAAGGAAGTGACCATTCCCAATGTTGGCTTGAAAGACGGTGTGCTGTGGGACATGGCTTCCAACTTGCAGGCGGCTACGCCGATTTCTGGGCGTGAGCAAGTGTGGACTTCCGCGCTGCGGCTGGGTGAAAAATATCAGTTTGACCGCGAACATGCCGAACTGGTTTCATATCTGGCGGGCAGATTGTTTGACCAGTCTCAAGATTTGCATGAGCTGGATGATGAAAATAAATTGCTGTTGGAAGTTGCCGCTTTGCTGCATGACATCGGTCATTTTATTAATACGGTGGATCATCACAAACACGGTTACTATATTTTGAAAGCCAATCCACTGATCGGCCTGACCGAGGAACGTCAGAATATTGTTGCCAATATTATTCAATATCATCGCAAGGCAACACCTTCATTGCAGGATGATAACTTTAGAAGCCTGCATCCCAAAGACCGCCTTATAGTAATAAAACTCTCGGCGCTGATGCGCCTCGCAGATGGGTTGGATGTGAGCCACACGGGCCGTGTGAAAGATATTCTGCTTGAAGAACAAAAGAATACATGGAAACTGAAGTTGCTGGGGGCAGGCGATCTGATGCTGGAGCGCTGGACGCTTGAAAAACGTCAGAGACTCTTTCAGGATATTTTTGGCGTAAAATTAAAGATCGTAGAGTGATGTAAACATGAATACGCAAACCCTTTTATTGGATTCATTAAACGCACGTCGTGATAAATACAAAGCCGAATTAAAAAACTGCCGTCTGGAATTTTCTGAAGAAGCGGTGCATGATTTCCGCGTGGCGACACGCCGCCTGCTTTCTTTTCTTGATCTTTTGCGTACGGTTATGAAAGACCCGGGGATTAAAAAAATACGCCGCACTTTAAAAGATCAACTCGATAATCTGGATGAACTGCGCGATACGCAGGTGCTGCTGGCGGATATCTCTGAAATGATCCAAGAGACTCCGGCACTTCATCCTTTTCAGGAACATTTACAACATAAGGAAAAGAAACTGCTGCGCGCGGCACGCAAAGAGATCAAATCGTTAAAAATTGCGGACCTTTCCAAACGTATTCAGAAACTGCACAAAAAGGTCGAATCCATTAAGCAGATCGATCTGGAATTAAGCATATTCTCCGCCGTGGATGAAGCATTTGCGCTTGTGAATCAACGGTATACTCAGATCGATCCGAACCAGCCAGCCACGATCCATCGCGTACGGATTGCCTTTAAGAAATTCCGCTACATGATCGAGGCGATTTTCCCCATCCTTGAAAATTTCCCATCTGATCAGTTGAAGAAGATGCATGACTATCAAACAGCCATGGGCGATATTCAAGATATGGAAGTGGCTTCGCAGGAACTCGCGGATTTTGAAAGCCTGGCGCCTGCTTCCTACAACCCCGAACCCGCCCGCTCTTTTTACAAAGAACGCCATACCCTTGCCGTTTCGCGTTACATCGAAGACAAGGGTGAGGTATTTACTTTTTGGCGCTCTGCGCCAGACCAAACTTATCCTCAGGAGAAATAAATCATGAACTTATATATCATCCGCCACGCCATTGCAGTGGACGAAGGCACGCCCGAATACGAAGACGACAGTCAGCGCCCGCTCACGGATAAAGGCAAAAAGAAAATGCGTCTGATCGCGAAGGGACTGCGCTCCATCGGCGTTGAATTTGACCTCATTATTTCCAGTCCCTATGTCCGCGCGAGTGAGACGGCTGAAATTCTGGCCGAGGTCTTCAAGAAGAAGGAAATTGTGTTTAGCGAGAATCTGGTCCCGATGGGTGATCCCGATCTATTGATCGCAGAAATGAATGAGAAGTACAGCGCAAATAGCATCGTATTGGTCGGGCATGAACCTTTCTTAACCGCTCTTATCAGTTTGTTGATCTCTGACAATGCAGGCGTGGACATGACCATCAAAAAAGGCGGCGTGTGCAGGCTTTCTGCCGATGACCTTCACCATACTCGCAAAGCTACGTTAGAATGGTTACTTACACCCGGTATCCTGGTTGAGATGAGTGAAAAATAAACATGACTGAAACTGTTTCCGTTGAAGCAGCGATTGACCTTGCTTCGCCTTCCCTTTATATCAATCGTGAGTTGAGTTTGCTGGAATTTCAGCGCCGTGTGCTTGAAGAAGCCTGGGACGAATCCAAGCCTTTGCTTGAGCGCGTGAAATTCCTTGCCATCTTCGGCTCGAATATGGACGAGTTCTTTATGGTGCGCGTCTCCGGCATCCGTAAGATGGTGGAAGCGCGCATTATGGATGTCTCTCCAGATGGCGCAACTCCGCCCGATCAACTGGCTGCCATTCGTAAATTGTCGCAGGAACTGATGATCGATGCGCAGCGCTGCTATCAACGCAAACTTTTGCCCAAACTTGATAAAGATGGCATTCATGTCATTGATTATCATAAGTTAAGCAAGACACAAAAAGAACGCGCGGATACATACTTTAAAGAAGTGGTTTATCCCGTGCTCACACCGCTCGCACTTGACCCGGGACATCCCTTTCCGCATATTTCAAATTTGAGTTTAAATCTTGCTATTGTGATCCGCGACAAAAAAGGGAATGAAAAGTTTGCGCGTCTTAAAGTGCCGGATACTTTGCCGCGCCTTTTGCCGATCAAGCGTTCTTCGGGCGGAGTCCGTAAAGATGGGACAATTCCACACCAGCATTATTTTGTCTGGCTTGAACAGGTGATCGCTGCCAATCTCAATGATCTCTTCCCCGGCATGGAAGTGATTTCTGCGCATCCCTTCCGCATTGTGCGCGATGCAGATATCGAAATTCAGGAACTTGAAGCAGACGACCTGCTTGAGACCATGCAGCAAAGCATCCGCAAGCGCAAATTCGGTTCGGTGGTGCAGGTGGCTGTCTATGAATCCATGCCTGAAACCGTCCGTGAACTGCTGGTGGATAACCTTGAAGTCTCCCGTAATGATGTGTATGCGCTGGATAGTCCGCTTGGCTTAAGCGGATTATGGCAGCTTTACAGCAATGTGGAACGACATGACTTGAAGGATGTGCCATATAAGCCGCGCACTCCCAAGGCATTTAAACGTGCTGCAACCTCAGCTGATATTTTTGAAGCGATCAGAAACGAAAATATTCTGCTCCATCATCCGTACGACTCATTTAATCCCGTTGTGGATTTTCTGAATGCTGCGGCGCGTGATCCGCAAGTACTGGCGATCAAACAAACGTTATATCGTGTAGGCTCAAATGCGCCGGTGGTCGAAGCCCTGCTCGAAGCCGCCGAACGCGGCAAACAGGTTGCCGTGCTGGTTGAGTTGAAAGCTCGCTTCGATGAAGAATCAAATATTGGCTGGGCGCGCGCGTTGAAGAAGTGGGCGTGCATGTGGTCTATGGACTGGTTGGATTAAAGACACATTGTAAAGTGAGCATGGTGGTTCGTCAGGAAGGGGAGGGCATCCGCCGTTATATGCATCTGGCAACAGGCAATTACAACGCGAATACTTCCCGCATCTACGAAGACCTGGGTATGTTCACCTGTGACGAAAGTATCGGCGCAGATGCAACTGATCTGTTCAATTATTTAACCGGTTATTCTACAAAACAGGAATACCGAAAATTATTGGTCGCCCCCGTCAGTTTGCGCAAGAAGCTGGAGAAAATGATCCTGCGTGAGATCGAGCATGCCCAACAGGGACGCAAGGCGCACTTGATCTTTAAACTCAATTCACTGGTTGACCCAAACATGATCCAGCTTTTGTATCGGGCATCGCAGGCGGGTGTGAAGGTTGATCTGCTGGTGCGCGGCATGTGTTGTTTGCGCCCCGGCATCAAAGGTGTGAGCGAAAACATCCGCGTGATCAGTATTGTCGGGCGCTATCTTGAACACAGCCGTTTGTTTTATTTCCACAACGACGGCAAGGAAAATATTTATCTCGGCAGCGCAGATCTCATGCCGCGTAATCTCAATCATCGGGTTGAGGTTGTCTTCCCGGTGGAGAACAAGGATCATGTTCATTACCTGCGCCAGCGCGTTTTGGATACGTATCTGAAAGACAACATGCGCGCGCGTGTTTTGCAGCCTGATGGCAAATATAACCGCATTATTCCTGAAGCAGGCAAGGATGCGGTGGATGTTCAGGAAAAATTTATGAGCTAGTCTTTTTTATAGAGTAAATATCCCGCAGAGTTAAATCCTGCGGGATATTTTTTAATTCTTTGCAAAAGGGATCATAAAATAGAACACGCTTCCACGACCTTCATTACTCTCCGCCCAGATTTTCCCATTGTGAGTTTCCACAATATGTTTTGAGATCGAAAGCCCAAAGCCCGTGCGGAACCTGTGCAGGATCGATCCACGATAAGATCTTTTCAAAAATACGAGTCAGACTCTCCTCTGGAATTCCAACTCCCGAATCCCGCACAGCGAATCTTGCCCCGCCGATGCTTGATTCTGTTTCGACAGACACTTCGCCCCCCGGTTTTGTGAATTTGACCGCGTTATGGATAATATTGACCAGCACCTGCTCCAGCCGCGATTGATCCGCGCAGATATTTTGCAAGCCGTCTTCACACTTGATCGATAATTTTAACCCGGCACGTTCGGCTTGCATCCTCATACGATCTACAGCCGATGTGACCAGAGTATTTGGTGAAAGCGGCGCGAGGATTAATTCCACCTGGCCCGACTCGATGCGTGAGAGATCAAGCAGTTCCTGAGCCATCTGCGTTAACGCATCCACTTCAGTGTTGATCCTGCTCAGGAAACGCGGACCAGCTTCCGGGTCTGCGAGAGCGCCGTTTTGTAACGTCTCGGTCAAGGCTTTGAGCGAGGCGAGGGGAGTCCGCAATTCATGTGATACGTTTGAGATAAAATCCCGCCGCACGGTTTCAAGTCTGCGGACACGGGTCAGGTCTTGCACAAGCAGTAAACTTCCGCTGGAATGAGTATCAGGAATGGCGATGATCTGCAGAAACAGGCGGCGCATCGGCAACTCAACTGACTCGCTTTGCATTTCATTTGTCTGCTGGCATCGCCGCCAGGCATCGACCAATTGATGATTGCGGACAACCTCGGTGACGCTATGTCCGGGCGCGTCTGAAATTTCAAAAAGTTTTTGTGCCGCTGGATTCGCAAATTGAATCAATCCATTCGCATCCACAATGATCACACCGTCGGTCAACTGCTCAAGGACTGTCGAGAGGCGCGCGTTCTCGGAGTTTACGGTTGAAAGCTGAAGATCAAAACTCGTCTTGAGCGATGCGATGGCGTTTGAAAGATTTTCAATTTGTTTTAGGTCTGTGGGGAGTCTTTCCGGTGAAATGCGCGCCAGACGGGCATATTCATCCACACGTTTTTTTAAATCATAATAGCGCCACATAAACCAGGCAGCGACAAAAAATAAAACAATCACTAAACTCAACAGAAATGAATTCATCTCAATTTTTGACCTTTGATCTTTTCTTCATCTTTCATTCCTCTTTCCCCTATCCTTCGAATCTATAGCCTCCGCCTCTTACCGTCACAATGCGTGTAGGGTTCGAGGAGTCTGCTTCGATCTTCTGGCGCAGCCAGCGGACGTGTACATCCACCGTGCGGCTATCGCCGATAAAGTCCCAGCCCCAAACGCGCTCCAGGATGAATTCACGTGAAAGCATCTGGCGGCGATGTTCGGCAAGGAAGAGCAGCAGTTCGTATTCTTTTGGCTTGATCTGAATCGGTTCGCCATCAAGCAGTACTTCGCGGCGCGTGAGATTAATGGCAAGGTTATCAAACGCCAGCACTTCATGTGCCGGAGCGGAGGAACTGCTTTTGCCCATTTCTTCGCGCAGCAAGCGCGCACGCCTGAGTTGTGACTTGACGCGTGCCAACAGCTCACGCATCGAAAATGGTTTGGTTAGATAGTCATCCGCGCCAACTTCGAGGCCTACCACACGGTCTATTTCATCATCACGGGCGGTGAGCATCAAAATGGCAGCAGACATTTCCTTGCGTAGAATGCGTGCCACTTCAAAGCCGTCCATTTCGGGCAGCATGATGTCAAGCACGATCAGATCCGGTTTTAAGCGCCTTGCAGATTCAAGCGCAGCGCGTCCATCCCCAACAGTTTCCACCGTATAACCTTCTTTTTTCAGGTTATAGGCCAGGGTCTCTTGTAGAGAGAGTTCATCTTCAACGATCAAAATTGTTTCAGGCATTGATGAGAATATACCATAAAGGAATTTTTATCTGTTAATGGGATGTTAAAGCAAACAACCTGCCATTTCATTGTAATACTCTGTGATATAAACATGAGTAAAATTGTTCCATTAATGAGCGTCTGATCTACTATGGCAAAAGAATATCACTACACATGGACATGGGATCTGGAATCCTCGCCTGAGGCGCTCTGGCCGCTTGTGTCGGATACGAATCGTTTCAATCGTGATACAGGCCTGCCGCCAATGGAGCTGCTCAGTATTTCAAACGGCATCAAACTTGTCAGGTTCAAGATTCCCCTGGTCCAAGTGGAGTGGGAGGAAGAACCCTTCGAGTGGACGTATCCCTACCGCTTTGGGATTTTACGCCGCTACCGGAAAGGTCCGCTGGCAGAGATGCGTGTGGATTGTCGTCTGGAGCGGTTGCAGCCTTCCGGTACGCGCATGATCTATGATGTATTGGTGAAAGCCAAAAATATTTTGGGGGATGTGAGCATTCCGCTGGCGATCGGAATTGTCAGCGCCAGACAATTTGAAACTGTATTTAAACGATACGACCGCATCGCTTCGAACGGCGGCCCGGAACTGGTTTTTCCAAAAGGAAGAGTACTCTCCTCGAATGGCAGGAGCAGGCTGCAGGTTATGCGCGACCGGCTCAAAGATCAGGGCGTGGACGAGTCGATTCTTAATCCGCTTTATGAATTTTTACAACACGCCGATGATCTTTCCATCCAGCGTATGAGACCCTATGCACTGGCCGATGGCTGGGGCGTTTCGCGCCGCGCTGTGTTGGAGGCTTTTTTGTATGCCACGCGTGTTGGCGTTCTGGATCTGTATTGGGACTTGCTTTGCCCGGAGTGCCGCGGCGTTGCCGAAGATTATGCGCGTTTGAATGATGTGCATGCCACATCACATTGCAATACCTGTCAGATTGATTTCAGAGTGAACTTTGATCATAATGTTGAAGTGATCTTTCGTCCGAATCAATCGGTGCGCGCTGTGGATGCCACTGTGGAGTTTTGTGTGGGCAGTCCGCAGCGTCAGCCGCATATCGCGTTTTCGTTGATCGTGCCGCCGCGTGAGGAATTGCCATTTTCAACCATGCTTAGCGAAGGAAGATATTCGCTGCGCTCACCACAATTATCAGGGGCACAGATTTTATTGGCAAATAATAGCGGTGCGGAAAAAATTGACCTTCGTATAAATCACAAGGGTTGGCCGACAGGTGTGACTGAATTGGGACTCATGCCCTATATTCATTTGATTAATGAAACGGATCAACCCCTGACCGTTGAACTGATGCGTACAGCCTGGTCAGATCAAGCGGCGACGGCAGCCGATGTGACCACACTGCAGGTTTTTCGTGATCTATTCTCAAGTGAAGTGTTACGCCCCGGTGAAGAAATTTCTGTAGGCGCAACCACATTGATGTTTACTGATCTGCGCAACTCAACGCGCATGTATCGTGAGATCGGTGACGCGCCCGCCTTTGGACGTGTGCGCGAACATTTTGAAATTTTGGAGCAGGCTGTTGCTGCGGAGGGCGGCTCGATTGTAAAGACCATGGGTGATGCGATCATGGCTGCATTCCGTAGCCCGGTCTCTGCGGTGCGCGCGATCTGGACGGTGCAGAAGCAAATTGCAGAGCGTGGAACTCCGCCCTTATCGCTCAAAGTTGGGATTCACAACGGGCCGTGCATTGTCGTTAATCTAAATGACCGGTTGGATTATTTCGGTTCCACGGTTAACATCACTGCGCGCCTGCCGAATTTTTCAGTAGGCGGTGAAGCCATCCTTTCTGATGCGATTCGCAATGATGAGGAAGTGATCGAATTTCTTGAGAAGAATGCGCCGCCCAATTCGCTGACACGCTTTCAAGGTGAAATCCGCGGATATGATCAGTCGATGGATCTATGGCGGATTAAGATGCAGTGAGAATGCAGTGAGGATAAAAGAAGAAATAAGAAAGAGAAACGAGAAACGAGGAAGACCACGTCTTCCTCGTTTTACTTATTACTTATTACTGTGTCTTCTTCGATTTGCGAGTCAGTAATTTCCACAGACCCCAGATGATCAAAACCGGCGGGGCAAAGATTGGGACGAACACAACCAGAACCCAGATCAGGAAATCTATGATGCCTTGATAAGCAAAAGTCACTGATTCTTTGGCATTGTTGAAAGTCTCGCCCGGCTGCCAGACATTCGGCGTGGGGGTTGGGGTGGGTGTGGAGATCAATTCAGGGCAGCACAGGCTCAAAGTTGACTGTGATCGTGGAATAGGCAGAGCGATCCTGCAAATAATTCATCTGGCCTTTGATCTGTTCGATCTGAGCTTCCACATTGGCGAGTTCCTGATTGATGCGCAAGGCTTCATCCACAGTTTTTGCATCTTCAAGGAATGACTTGATGCGGTCGCGTGTGGCTTCAAGATTTGTCACTTGTGATTGCAGGTCAACGAATTGATTGGTCACATCTTCGCCTGAAGCGGTTTCATCAAGCACTTTGGCAGCCAGCGCGCGCAGACGGGAGAGCGTGCGCTCAAACTGGTCCACAGGCACACCGATGGTAATGGTGGCATATTTATAATTTTCGCCATCATAATGCGGCTGATACCACACCCGCGAACTAATGATATATCCGCCCATGTCACCGATGGTTTGTGTGGCACGATCAATCGCAATATCGGTATCCTCAACGAGGAGTTTGACATCTCCGTTTTTGATAATCATGTGTGAAGATGCAAAAGCGGCGCGCTCTGCATTCGTGTTGGCAATTGGAGCCGCTGAAATATCAGATGCAGGAAGAGGCGCTTCCAGTACAGCATCTGACTGTCCTGCACTCTCCACGGCAGCGGGGACTTCAAACATAAATTCCTCACTTATGGCGGGCGCTTCTGTAGATGGAGCCGCTCCACACGCGCTGAGAATCAGCGCCCCCAACAGCACAAACAAGATCAACAGGTTGAAACGTATTTTCATTTTCTTCTCCTTTAGAATTTTTATTACGGCGTTATAGAATGGACGAAGAAAAGTATGAAATGTTCCCGAAAAATAATAGACCACGAATATTTTTCGTGGTCTATTATGCAATCGATATGGCTTGCCAATTTCAGCGATTAGAAATCAGATCTTCAAGAAGATAAATCAACCTGTCGCCGATCACGGCCCGGCTGAAATTATCTTCGAGATATTCGCGGCCTCTCAATCCCATCTCCAGGCTTTCCTCAGGGTCAGCGGCGAGTGTGCGAATTGCATCTGCGATTTCCTTTGCATTACCGGGCGACGCAAAAATTCCGCAGTTTGCGGCCTCCACTACTTCACGGATCACACCGTCAATTGCCAGCACCACAGGCCGCCCCGCCGCCATGTAATCAAAAACTTTATTTGGATATGTTGTTTTATATTCTTCGAGCGGCTTGAGGATCGCAATGCAAGCATCCGCTCCGGCCAGCGCCAAAGCCATCTCTGTTTTTGGCACAGAAGGCAAAAAGGTCACGTTTGATAAATTCATTTCTTTGGCCTGCGCCATCAATGCAGATTTTTCTTTTCCATCGCCCAACAAAACGATGTGAATATTTTTTACATCCGCCAGCAAACTGGCTGACTCCAAAATGATTTGCAGGTCATTTGACATACCGTGCGCGCCCGCATAAAGCGCCACGAATTTATCTTTTAATGTATTGGATTGGCGGAAGGCTGCGCCGCTATCAGTTGGATCGAACATCGACGGATCTGCGCCGTTTGGAATCAGATCCACCCGCTTCGCTCCCCGACTGGTAACTGGTTCTAAAAATCCCGGGCTGTTGACCATCACCCGGTCAGCGCTGTGATACAGGAAGCGTTCCAGCCACTCAGAGAGCGCGATCAAAATGGGATTCTTCAACACGCCCACCGCGATCGCAAACTGCGGCCACAGGTCGCGCACCTCGAATAGAAACTTTGCGCCTTTGATACGAGCCAGCGCCCAGGCGGTCACTCCCTGAAAGATCGGCGGTGACGTGCCCCACACAAGGTCCACATGTTTTACGCCCAGCCCGATCCAAAATGAAGAGATCATGAACGAGAAGAAAGCCAGCACACGATGGATGAATGACTTGTGATGTGCATCGTATACGGCAGCGCGCAAAATAGTCACACCCTCGATTTCAGAGTTGGACTGATGTGTGCTGTTCCCCGTAATATAGCTGACAGGTGAAGCGATGACCGTTACTTTATGTCCACGGGTGGTGAGCAGGCGCGCAAATTCATGGTGACGTGTGCCGCCGGGTTCGTTGATGGATGCGAATGCCTGATGAATGATGAGAATATGCATGGAAGTGCGAAGGATGAATTATGAAGGATGAGGAAATAAGAAAGAAGAAAGAGACCGTGCGGCGGTGATGGTTTTATGGTCAATGGTCTATCGTCTATTGTCCACTACCTTTTTTCTTCAATGATTATAACTGGCTCGGTGGGCCAGCCTTTTTTTGAGCAACGCACAACCAGGTCTGCCAGTTCGCGCGGGACGACGTTGTGGGCCGGGATTTCGGCCACGGGCATCCAGAGTGGGTGGTAGGTGCCGTGTATGGGATTATATTCTCCATATTCTTCGCCGGTGCCGGTTCCAAAGTCACCGCTGAGGTGTTTTACCAGAAAGTAGTATTGGGGCTTTCCGTTGAAGATCACTTCGGCAACCTTTTGTATGACTTTCACTTGAATTCCCAGTTCTTCTTCCGCTTCACGGACGGCGGCTTGTTCGATGGTTTCGCCTTCGTCTACGCCGCCGCCGGGGAAGGCAAAATAATGCAATCCCGCACGGTGACGTTCGATGAGGGCGAGTTTGTCATTTTCGATCAGGATGATACCCGAGCGTTGTCGCATGGTTTAATCTATTACACTGGGAGATGTTTCTTCGGCTTTTGCAATAACGGCATTGACCTTTCTTAAGTTGGTCCAGCCTTTCCAGAGCAGATAAAGCACATAAAGGTGAACGAGTACTTCAAGCCAGTCACCAAGCCAGAGCATGATTAATGCATCTACGGTATAGGCAACCATGCCAAATACATACGCCCAGGCATATCCCTTGCCAGAGAGAAAACCAACTCCTGCGACCATCCCTGCGATCACCGCGTTGACCAGAAACGCGGCGGCATGGATCATAAAACTAACCATGGTTCCGCCGTTGACCGATTCTGCAACGACCAGCCCGATGCCGCTTACAAGCATGGTGATCGCGAGACTTCCATAAAAACCGATATTAAAAATTACAAGCACGGAGTTAAGAAGTGAAATTCCGGCAATGTAATAAAAGACGCCAGGCCCTTCGGAGTTTGCTTTTGGGGGCGTGGAGTTGATCGGCTGGCTTTGGGGAAATGGGGAAGTTTGCTGTGGTTTTTCCATCATGGTTTCTCCTTGTTGATTACCCGATTCTTTGAGAATTTTTTTATTGACTGTTAATATAAAAAGGTTCTTGATTTTTATTTACCAAGCAGCTCACGTGTTTTATTTACATCCTCATGAATTTTCTCGATCAAGGCTTCCACTGTGGTGAATTTCCATTCGTCACGAATGCGGGAGACAAATTCAAGGCTTACCTGCTGCCCGTAAATATCGCGGTCAAAATCCAATAGATAGGCTTCGAGGCTGGCGACTTGTTTTTCCGGTGTAAAAGTGGGATTAAAACCAATATTGGTGGCAGCCATGAATTTCTCATTCCCCAGTGTGCCCAGCAGGCATAGATGCCATTGGATGGCGTGGATTTTGTTTCGGGTAATCAACGTTTGCGGTGGGGAAGCCGATCTGTCGTCCGCGCTCTGCACCGTGGATGACTTCTCCGCTGATGGTGTAATTGTAGCCCAGCAGTTTCGCGGCTTCGGTCACATTACCTGTGGCAACGAGTTTACGAATTTCTGTGGAGGAGATCACGCCGCTTTCATCACCCAGTGCATGGATGACTTCAACTTCGTAATCTAACTCTTTGCCAATTTCGGCCAGACGATTTGCGTTGCCTTCACGTCCCTTGCCGAGCGCGAAGTCATAGCCAATGAGCAGGCGCTTGAGGCCGAGAGTCTGCTTGAGCTGGGACATGTACTCGAAAGCAGTGGCAGTTGACAGGTCACGGGTGAAGCGCTGTGTGATGACGATATCCACGCCGAGGCTGGCGAGTAAATCCGCCCGTTCATCTGGTGTGGTCAGGCATTTTATATTCTGCCCTGATAAAACGCTGGCAGGGTGGGGCTCAAAGGTTAACAGAATCGCCGGCGCGTTGTGCGCGTGCGCGTCTGTTGTGAGTTTGCGGATGATCTCGCGATGCCCGCGATGGACGCCATCAAAGACGCCGATGGTGAGCCATGCGTTTGTTGCGGAAACTTCTTCGAGGGAATGATAATGTCGCATAGGATGAAAAAGCCGCCTAGCGGCGGCTTAATCTTTATTTTACTCGGTTTAGTCTGAAGTGAAGAAAACTTTTTTGGGCTGCCATTCACGGGTGCCGTCTGCGTTGATGGAGATTTCCATCAGCGCGACCAATTCACCTTGTGTGCTGACGCCGCGTACTTTTGTTTCGGTGGGATCACCGACTACTTTTACGCGATGCCCGTGACGTACGCCTTCCACTTCATCGGGGTTGAGTTCCACTGCGGGCCAATCGCCAAGCGCTTCTGCGGCGGGGATCAGGTATTGATACCAGTTGCCGGCGGTGAAGGATTCCTGTAATTTTCTGAGCGGCACTGAATCGCGCAATGAGAATCTTCCGCTTTTGGTGCGGCGCAGGCCAACGAGATATGCGCCGCTGCCGAGCATGACACCCAGGTCATTTGCCAGCGAGCGGACATATGTGCCGGATGAACAATGCACATCGATCACAACTTCGGGCGGAGCCCACTCAAGCACTTCGAGATGATGCACGGTGATCTTGCGTGGAGCGAGATCCACTTCCTCACCTTCGCGTGCCATTTCGTAGGCTTTGCGTCCCTGCACTTTTACAGCAGAGTAGGGGGGCGGGGTTTGTTCGATCTCACCAATAAAAGTTTTTAATGCTTCTTCAAATTGTGCTTCGGTTACGTCTACGGGGTTTTTTGTGGGTGTGACCAGACCTTCCGCGTCAAAGGTGTCGGTGGAGCCGCCCAAACGGATAATGGCCTGATAGCGTTTATCAGAAGCAGAGACGTATTCACTTAAACGTACAGCGGGGCCGACAAGAATTACCAATACACCTGAAGCGCGTGGGTCGAGTGTTCCCGTGTGACCCGCACGGCGAAGACCTGTTCCATTTCTGATCGCCTGCACCACATCATGTGATGTCATACCAACAGGCTTGTCTACTACGAGAGCACCAGAAATAGCATTTTTTACATCCTGACTATTCATACTTTATTCCTCCTTGACTTGTTATCAAGATAATTATGACATAAATGTCCGATTTTGCAACCAGTACAATGGTTCTATTAACTTGCTATCATCTTTACAAATTTAACAGTTCACGTGTCTTTTTTAGGACTTCTTTTGGACTTCGCTCAAACTTCCCTCGATATCTGCTCCTGCGGCTGCGGCATGACCGCCGCCTTTAAAGTGTTTTGCAACTTGTGAAACATCAATGCCCGCTTCCATTGCACGCCATGAAATTTTGACGTGGCCGGTATTTTGTTCAACGAAGACCATGCCCACTTTGTTACCGTCAATGGCTGAGATCATATTGATCAGGTCTGCGTCGTCATTGCCGCCATAGCCGGCCGCTTTACGGTCTGCGATGGTGAGTGTGCCCCAGACAATTCCGTTTTTGCTTTCCAGGCTGGAGAGTCCTGCGCCCCAGTACCGTGCGGCTGGGAATGATCGCCTTACCAGAGAATGCATATAGATCTCCGGCATATCCACGCCGGTTTCCATAAGGGTCGCAGCCTGACGAAGCGCTTCTGGTGTCATGTTGGATGTGCGGAAGCCGAGTGTGTCGGTGAGGATGCCTGTCAATAATGCGGCGGCGATCGGCTGGGTGATGGTTAATCCCCAGGCAGGCAGGTAGTTGGTGAGGATCGCGGCTGTGGCGACCTCGTCTGCTTCGATCAGATTAAGTTTTCCAAATTTTTCGTTTGTTTTGTGGTGGTCGATGTTAATATCGGGCTGGCCGAAATTTTCAAAGATACTCCCCGTACGTTTGAAGTCTGCGCAATCTACTGTAATAAATGTATCGTGATCGCCTTTTGGTTCCTTTGTAATGAGTTCGCTTCCTTTAAGATATTTGAATGAAGCGGGGGCGCCATCTACAAGGATCATTTGCACGGATTTTCCCGCATCCCGCAAGGCGAGCCCAAGACCGAGCAATGACCCGATTGCATCTCCGTCTGGTCGAACATGCGAAGCGATGACTATATTTTTTGCCGCACCTAATCTATCTTTTATTTCCCCTATGAGTTGATTGTCCACTAATGAGTATCCTCCAAAAATTAAAATATAAGGGGCGCGCTTCTGGCGCACCCCCTATAACTTATTCTATTTTTTATTTCTTAACCCGGCCAGAACCTTTTCGATATGGTCTGCGTTCTCCGGCGTGGGATCCCAATGAAACCGCAATCTTGGGAAGGCGCGCAATTCCACTTTGGCAGCGAGGATCCGCCTAAAGAAACCGGAGGCAGATTCCAGTCCGGCGAGGATTTCGGCGGAGCGTCCTGTGCCTTCAATGGCTGAGACATACACATCCGCGAAAGCCAGTTCCTTATCTATCTTTACGTCTGTAATGAAAATATGTTGCAGACGCGGATCATTGATCTCGCGGATAAGCAGCTCCGAGAGTTCCTGGCGGACACGGTCCGCGATGCGTTGTAGGCGAATTCCTGATGGCATAATTTATTTTTGATTATTCAACGATGTAACAAACCAACTGGTCGCCGGGTTGGATGTCGTTGAAACTTTTGAAACCGACGCCGCATTCGTAGCCCTGACGAATCTCTTTTACATCCTCTTTTTCATGACGCAGAGAGGAGAGGTCGCCTTCGTAGATCATGTCTGCTGCGCGGTAGAGGCGTACGCGCGCGCCGCGTCTTAATTCGCCTTCGGTACATTTACATCCGGCAACCTTGCCAAATTTGGAAGCTGCGAATGCGACCAATACCTGCGCGCGGCCGACAACTCTTTCCACGAGTTTGGGTTCAAGCATACCATTGAGCGCCTTCTCAATGTCTTCGGTCATGCGGTAGATGATCTCGTACAGACGGATATCCACGCCTTCTTTTTCAGCGAGGCGGCGACCATCCACATCCGCCTGGACATTGAAGCCGATAATGATGGCTTTCGAGGCAGCAGCGAGCATAACGTCATTGTTGCCAATGTTGCCTGTTTCCGCGTGCAGGATGTGCAATCCGATCTCGCCTTCGCCGAGTTTGTTCAATTCATTGACGATCGGGTCAAGAGAACCCTGCACGTCTGCTTTGATGATGAGATTAAGTCCCTTGGCTTCGCCGGCCTGTACATTAGCGAACAGGTCTTCGAGTGAAACTTTTTTCTTGGTTTGAGATAAAGTTTTGGCGGTTTCAACACGTTCTGAAACAATAGTGCGCGCTTCTTTTTCTGAGTTGACGACTTGAAAAATATCTCCAGCGGAAGGCATGCCGCTTAAGCCCATAACAGCTACCGGCGTAGAGGGACCCGCTTTCTTAATCAGCTTGCCTTTGTAATCTGTAATGGCGCGTAGTTTTCCGTAAGCGGTTCCTGCTACAACGATGTCGCCTGCTTCGAGCGTTCCGTTTTGAACGAGCAAAGTTGCCATTACGCCTTTGGCTTTATCCAGTTCGGCTTCGATGACGGTGCCGATCACTTTTCCGCCGGGATTGCCTTTGATCTCATTGCTGTCTGCGACGAGTAAAATGCCTTCGAGTAGATCATCAATGCCCTGTTTTTGTTTTGCAGAAACAGGGACGACCATGGTCGTGCCGCCCCAATCATCAGGGACGAGTTCCAACTCAGCGAGCTGCTGTTTCACACGGTCAGGGTTGGCATTCGCTTTATCAACTTTGTTCAAGGCCACGATCATGGGAACCCGTGCGGCTTTTGCGTGGGCAATGGCTTCGCGGGTTTGCGGCATGACACCATCGTCTGCAGCAACCACGAGCACAACGATATCCGCGCCTTGAGCGCCTCGTGCGCGCATTTGCGTAAACGCGGCATGGCCGGGAGTGTCGAGGAACGTAATGAGGCGTCCCTTCTTTTCAACTTGATACGCGCCGATGTGTTGTGTAATTCCGCCAGCTTCGCCTGCGGCAACTTCAGTTTGACGGATGGCATCCAAAAGGCTGGTCTTGCCATGATCCACGTGTCCGAGAATGGTGACCACCGGCGGACGCGGTTTCAATAACGTGTTATTTTCTCCCGCGATCATCTGACGCCAAAGGGGGACTTCTCCCGTTTCTTCCTTGGCGGCTTCATCCACGGCTTCGAGAACAGCTTCAAACCCATATTCACCTACTACGATCGCGGCTGTGTCAAAATCCACGGTCTGGTTAATGGTTGCCATAACACCATTCGTCATCAATTTTTTGATTAGGTCAATGGGGCTTTTTTCGATCTTCAGCGCCAGGTCTCGAATTACAATGCTGGCGGGCAATTCAATCTTATTACCGTTGCTACTCATAGGCCACCTCCTTCTGGTTTGCGAATCCTAATATAAAAATTCGCATCTTTTCTGCTTCCCCAACGAGATGTCTGTAAGCGAGTGGCTAATCGTTCACATGGTTTTACCCGTTGGCCTCTGTCTCCGACTCATCCCCGGGATGAGTCGGCAGAGTATTCATAAAATCTTCCAATTGAGCGCGGTCTTCGGCGGTCAATTCTGCTTTGAGCGCATGCGTCAAAGCTCCCCTCATTCCACGCACCCAACAATCACGCTTGTCGTGCAAATAAGCGCCTCTTCCGGCTAATTTACCGGTTGGGTCTATCCGTACCCCGTCAACTGTGCGAACGATCCGCACCATTTTTCTTTTGGGCAGAACTTCGCGGCATCCCACGCAGGTTCGCTGGGGTACGTGCTTTACTCGTTGAACAGGTTTCTTGGTCACCTTCAATGTACCCGAAGGTTTATTCCCAATCATTGTCAGGAGTGCTATCGCCGCGTTTGTGGATCTTGCGGCCAACAACTGTGCCAAGACCTTCGTCGAACTCCAGTTCCACGGCCTTCTTCTTGCCTTTCTTGCCGCCAGCTTTCTTCTTGTCGCTGGATTCCTCTTCAGCAGGACCGGTGTTTTGGAAGATTTCCGGCTTCATCTTGAATAGTTCATCCAGATTGACGCCGTCTTTTGCGAGTTCTTCTTCTACTTCGACAACACGCTTCGCATCTTTCTTCCCGTCAGCCTGTTTCTTCGCAGCAGGCATTTCTTCCCCTGCAACAGGAACCGCCACTGGTTCTGCGGCAACCGTTTCAATGGAGGCAACAGGTTCTTCCACTTTTACAGGTTCCGGTTCAGGGAAGGTGAGGGCAGCCAGCGTTTCTTCAATAGTTTGCATGGCTTTCGAGCCAATGCCCGCCAACCCAAGTACTTTGTCGGGCTCAGTTTTGATCGAAAAGATCAGGCTGCCAATGGTCTCGAAACCAGCTTCGGTAAGAATATTGAAAATGTGTTCCTTGAGACCTGCCTGTTCGAGCGGCATTTTGAACGCAGCTGCAGGGACTTCTGCACGGGCGGTGTTTGTGCGTTCTTCCACTTCGCGGGCGGCTTCTTCCTTGATCTGGATCGTGCGGCGTTCCACACGGTCAACGAATTGACCAAGCACAGTGTACTCTTCGGGCATGATCGGGCGATTCTCGGCTTTCTTTGCGAGAATTTCCTCGATCTGCGGAATGACTTCCACAGCGGCGGGCAGCATGGCAGAAAGTTCTGCGTTGCCTTGTAATTTTCGAAGTGAATCGCCAGCGGCTTCGCTAAGTGATTTGATGTCAATGCGCCAGCCGGTCAACTTCGCGGCCAGACGGGCATTTTGTCCATCACGGCCGATCGCGAGGCTGAGTTGATCTTCGCCTACAACCACGGTCGCAGTGCGTGCGCCTTCATTGTCAGCGAGATAAACGCCGTTCACACGCGCCGGGCTAATGGCCTTGGAGATATAAACGATGGGATCTTGATCCCACTGGATAATGTCAATTTTTTCGTCGTGCAATTCCTTGACGATGGCTTGAATACGCACGCCTTTGATACCCACGCACGCGCCTACCGGATCAATGCCGGGCTGTGTGGCAGAGACGGCCACCTTTGCACGAGCGCCTGGCTCACGCGAGATCGCGCGGATCTCAACAATGCCATGATAAATTTCAGGCACTTCATTCTCAAGCAAACGGCGCAGGAAATTGCGGTGCGCGCGGGAGAGCACAATTTGTGGTCCGCGTGTACCGTCTTTAACTTCCATCACTACGGCGCGAATGCGGTCATGTAATTTAAGTCTTTCGCCGGGATCTTCTGGTTGTTGGGCATCACGCCTTCGGCTTTCATGTCAAGACCGATGGTTGCGCCTTGTGCATTAATAGCCTGCACCAGCCCTGAAACGATCTCGCCGACCTGACGTTCAAAATGCTGCATTTGATTTGAACGCTCAGCTTCGCGGATGCGCTGTTGGATCACCTGACGCGCAGTTTGTGCGGCCACGCGGCCAAAGTCAGCGGGAGTGGTTTCAACAACCACCATGTCGCCGAGCTGGGCTTCGGGATTTACCTTGCGCGCCACTTCCAACAACACTTCGGTGCGGTCGTCAACAATATTGTCTTCGACCACTTCCTTCTCGGCGAAAACAGTGACGATCCCTGTATCGGGGTCAAGTTTGGCTTCGACATGTTGAGCAGTGGATGCGCTGACAGCACGCCGATACGCAGAGACCATTGCCGATTCGATCGCGGCAACGACCACATCCTTGGCGAGTTGTTTTTCTTCAAGTACTTCATTGAATGCTAATGCGAATTCGTTTTTAGCCATGCTGCTTACTCCATTACTCCTATTTACAAGCAGAAAAGTGGGGGTTACCCACTTTTCGATGTCGTCTCTATTGGGTTTTCCGTCCGCGCAAAATTTTAGCATAGAGAGAGGGAAGGCGCAAGGTATAATCGGCAGCTATGACTGAAAGAGATATGCAGAAAGCCGCATTGCGCGGCGAACCTTCCTATGTTTGGCGCGCAGGGCAGCAGCGCCGTTTGGATATGATCGTACAGGCCGCAGGTCCACGCATTACCGGACTCGTCCTTGAAAATGGATGCGGGGTGGGAATGTATGTAGAAAAGCTGACAGGCCTCGGGTCGCGTGTGATCGGGTTGGAATATGATCTGGAACGGGCGGCCGAAGCGCGAGTCAATTCGGATGAGATCATTAACGCCGCAGGTGAATTCATCCCGCTTCCTTCTTCGACGTTTGACCTGATCCTCAGCCACGAAGTGATCGAACACGTTCAAGATGACCGCTCCGCCGTCTGTGAGATGATCCGTGTGCTGAAACCCGGCGGCCGCGCTGTGATCTTTTGTCCCAACCGCGGATATCCGTATGAAACGCACGGAATATTCTGGAATGACAAATATCATTTTGGAAATAAATTATTCGTGAATTATCTGCCGCGTGCGCTGCGCAATAAACTTGCGCCGCATGTGCGTGTCTATTCAAGAAGTGACATGCAAAAATTGTTCGATGGCTTGAATGTGAAATTCATCGAGCGGACTGTGATCTTCGGCGCCTACGATAACATCATTGCGCGCTTTGGTGCATTGGGAAAAATACTTCGTGCAATTTTACAATTCCTCGAAGCCACACCGCTAAAAGGTTTGGGACTTTCACATTTCTGGGTCGTTGAAAAAATATAAATAAAAAACTCCGAGTCGATAAACTCGGAGTTTTTTATTTTAGGGTTTATGCAAGTCAGTTTTTGTAGGCAAACCGTTCTCTCTGTTTTATCTGGTGGACTTCTGGCTAATTTTCTAAATATGAATCGCGCTGCCTTCTGCCGCGTGCGCCGCTTCCATGATCGCTTCGGAAAGCGTCGGGTGCGCGTGGACGTTGCGGGCGATTTCGTGCGGGGTGAGTTCCATCATGTGCGCGAGAGTCAATTCGGGCAGCAGTTCGGTCACTTCGGGGCCGATCATGTGCGCGCCGAGAATCTCGCCATATTTTTCGTCGATCACAAGTTTAACGAAGCCCGCATAATCTCCCATGCCGAGCGCCTTACCATTTGGTTGGAAGGGGAAGCGGCCGATCTTGACTGTGTATCCGCGTTCCTTGGCTTGCGCTTCGGTCAATCCAAATGAAGCTACTTGCGGCTGACAATAGGTGGCGCGTGGCATCATTTCATAATCGAGTGTGACTGTTTCTGCGCCGGCGATATTTTCAGCGCAGATAATTCCCATGGCCGAGCCGACATGTGCCAGCATGAGTTTGCCGGTCAAATCGCCGATGGCCCAAATGCCAGGGATATTTGTCTGCATTTTTTCGTCGATCTCAACAAATCCGCGCTCGTTAACTTTGACGCCGATTTCTTCGAGGCCGAGTCCCTTTGAATTGGGACGGAAACCGATCGCAACCAAAGCCTGATCTGCTTCGAGTGTGGTCTGCTTGCCATCTGCACTGACAACAACTTTGACGCCTGTTGCAGTTGCTTCGACAGATTCCACTTTGTGGCCGGTCATGGCTTTAATTCCACGCTTCTTGAATTCCTTTTCGAGTTCTTTTGAAACTTCTTCATCTTCAAGCGGAACGATGCGCGGCAGCATTTCAACAATGGTCACATCCACGCCGTAGGAATTCCAGATGGTTGAGAATTCCACGCCGATCGCGCCGGAGCCGATCACCACAACAGACTTGGGTAATTTATTCTGAAGAATGGCTTCCCAATAGGTGACTACTTTCTCGCCGTCAATTTTCCATGCGGCAGGCGAGGCGGCACTTGCGCCGGTGGCGACAATGATATTCTTTGCTTTGAGTTCAGTCACTTTGCCGTTTTTATCGGTCACAGCGACTGTATCTTTTGATTTAAATTTGGCTTCACCCATGAAGACAGGGATGTTGTTCTTCTTCATCAAAAAGCCAATGCCTTTGACCAGACGATCTGAGTTTTGACGTGAGCGCTTTACCGCCACGCCGTAATCCAGTTTCAGATTGTCCATGCTGAAGCCGAATTCCTTGCCGCGTTCGCGCAGGGTGTGGGCGATCTCAGCGTTACGCAGCAGTGACTTTGAAGGGATACAGCCTACGTTTAAACAAACACCTCCAAGCCATTGCTTGTCTACGATTGCGACTTTCTGTTTAAGTTGAGCGGCGCGAATTGCAGCCACGTAGCCCGCAGGGCCGGCACCAATAACAACGACATCAAAATTTTCTGACATTTAATTCACTCCAGAGAGTTAAGATTGAGAATGGTTAAACTTTAAACCAATTGTACTACAAGCAAACTGCCCTCCTTTTGATGCGGAGGGCAGTTGAAAGTTACAAATTTTTTCGCAGGAATTCGTATGTCCGCGACCACGCCAGCAGCGCGGATGCGGAGTCATATTCGGGGCGATCCTCTTCAACGAACCAGTGAGCAACTTTCGGGTAGAGATGAAGCGTCACGTCCAAGCCCGCAGATTTCATCCCCGCTTCCATTCCTTGCACATATTCAAGCGGCTCCCATTCATCCACTTCCGCAAAATGACCGAGAACTTTTGCTTTCACTTTACTAAAATCAGCCTCGCCGGCTCCATAGAAAAGTACAGCCGCAGAAACATTAGGATTATTTTCTGCCACGGCCAATGCCCAGCCTGAGCCCATTGAAAATCCGACCACGCCGATCTTGCCAGCGCAAAGAGAGGTTAGGTGAGCGTTTGCGGCTTTCACGATCTCGCTCATGAATTCAAAATCATTTTGCTCCATGAACTCTTTGGCCTCGTCGATCGTTTTTGCAACCCGGCCTTGATAGAGATCGGGCGCGAACGCGGTGAAACCCTGTTCGGCAAGTTGATCGCAAACCTGTTTGAAGAATGGTTTCAATCCCCACCACGCGTGTAAAACCAAAACTCCCGGCCCGCCATTTTGTGGAGCTGCAAGATACGCGTTTACAGTTTTGTCGTTGACTTTCAATTGGATCTCAGATGTTTGAATGGACATTTGATTTTCTCCTTAAATAGGATTTCCGATTTTGTTTCTCTATAATAATAGAAATTATGTTCTAAGTCAATCTGCGAAAATAAAAAGGCGACTTATGCCGCCTTTGGGATTTATAACCAGCGCCTCACTCTTAATCTGTAAGCTGTATATTGCTCTTTGAATTTTTTCTCCAGATAGGCTTCTTCCTTTTCGATCACAAGCTGATTCATGCTGACGATATAAAACGGCGCAGTGAGGAAGCCCCAAAAGTGACCGTAGTTCAGCGGAAAGCCGATCACCATGAGAAGAAATCCAAAATAGATCGGGTTGCGGGTGATGCGATAGATGCCGTTCATCACCAGTGTTTTTACCGAGCCATGCGGATCAAGTGTTGTGCGCGCTTTTCGAAATTCAATGAAGGCGCCCACACCAAATAGAAATCCGATGAAGGTGAGCGCCAATCCGATATTTCTTGCGATCTGCGGCATGACGAATGGTATGACGATGACTCTGCCGAGAACCAGTGCGATGAAGATATAAAACAGGGCCACGAAAGGCGGATGAATGTTTTTGTTGGTGTTCGGGTGATCCATTTGTTTTTCTGCCATGTTTATTCCTCAATTTCAATTTTTGCCTTCAAAGGCGGTTTGTGCCAGAACCAGCCCAGCCACTCGGCGTAGGTCACGCCTTTTTGTTTTGTATAAGACCAGATATCGGCGTTTAGTTTGTGGTTATCAAAAAAGCCGCGTTTGACCCATTGAATTTTTCCAGACCAGAGTATTTTTTCGTTTGTTTCGTAAATGGTGAGGCGATATCCATTCTCTAGAAAGAATGGTTCTTTGTTGCCTTCAAACTGGAAAGCGAATTCAATGCGACCTTCCCAGCCTTGTTCCCAATAGGCTTCCAGTTCGCCGGTCAATACTTTCATGTTGTTTTTCTGGCGGTCAACAGAAAAACGGGAAATGTTTTTTCAACTTCGTTGATTTTCTTTTTGATCTCACACACGGTCGAAAATTTGACATCTGTAAATCCCGTTTCTTCAACCCATGTTTGGAGTTCGGTACGCTCAAATCCCTTGTGGACATCGGTTGTGCCGTCGGTGTGAAAAGTCCCATCTTCCTTATCCAGATCTGCGATGCATAATATTCCTGAAGGGGAGAGTAATGCATGAAATTTTTTCAGGATGTCTTTGGGCTTTTCAATGTGATGCAATGTCATCAGTGAATATGTGATGTCAAAGCGCTGAGAGGGCAGGGGAGAGTCTGTGGTGAGGTCGAGGCGTGTGGGATGCATGTTCGTTACGCCTGCGGTGCTGATCTTTTCGCCAAGTACATCCAACATGCCTTGTGATGTATCTGCGAGGGTAATTTGTCCCAGATCAGATTGAAGTGCAAAACTTAATAGTCCTGTGCCGCAGCCATATTCCAGCGCGGACATTTGCGGCGTGACCAGAATTGTATTGCGGATGGCTTCTGCCACAGTGCGGGCGCGTTCTATTTTTTTAGGATCAGAGTCCCAATCTTTTGCGCGTTCGTCGAAATTTGTCATGACCAATTCTCCAAAGTCTCTTTTACCTTTGCCAAAAACCAATCGGCTGATGCGCCGTCTAAAATGCGATGGTCGAAGACAAAGGACATATACACCATCGGGCGGATGGCGATTGCGTCATCACGTGTCCCGTCAGCGGGGATGACGATCACACGTTTTTGCATGGCGCCGATTCCCAGAATGCCGCATTGCGGCTGGTTGATGACCGGGAATGCGAATAGTGATCCGCTGGTGCCGTGGTTGGTGAGTGTGAACGTCCCGCCGCGCACTTCATCGGGCTGCAGTTTTTTATTCCGCGCACGGTTGGCGAGATCATTGACCGAGCGCGCCATTGCCAACAATGAAAGATTGTCCGCGCCTTTGATGACTGGCACGATCAAGCCTTCTTCGCCAAGTGAAGCGGCCATACCGATATTGATATTCTTGTGAACCAATACGCCTTCATCACTCCACGAAGAGTTGACCATTGGATAGGCTTTCAGTCCATTGACGATGGCACTCATGAAGTAAGCGGTGAAGGTTAAGTTGACGCCGTCTTTTTCAAAAGCGGATTTATTCGCGGCGCGATGTTTTATCACACGAGACATATCTGCTTCCATTACAGTCAGCACGTGCGGAGAAGTCCGCTTGGACATGACCATATGCTCCGCGATCGATTTGCGCATGGAGGTATGTTTGATTAAGGTATCAGGTGATGAGGTATCAGGTGTCAGGCTGGCAGGTTTCAGGTTCACAGGTTGTGTGGAACGAGGCTCGACCTTTGACTTTTGACCTTCGACATAACTTAACACATCATTCTTCGTAATTCGTCCGCTTAAACCGGTGCCGTGTACCTGGGATAAATTCACGCCGTGTTCGGCGGCGATCTTTGCTACGACGGGGGAGATGAAGCCAATGTCTTTGTTGGTAGTAGGTGTTTGGTGGTGGGCGGTTGGCTGCGGCTCTGACTTTTGACTTTCGACTTTTGACTCTTTGCTGCTGTCCACTGTCAACTGTCCACTATCAACGGTCTCTCCCACTTTTCCAATCACCGCCAGCAATTCTCCAACTTTCGCGGCCTGACCTTCCGGCATGTTAATACTGAGAATCACACCCGAAGCCGGTGCTGGGATTTCGGTATCTACTTTATCTGTATTCACTTCAAGCAAAGGTTCCAACTCATTGATCGAGTCGCCAACCTGTTTGAGCCATTTTGTAACGGTTACTTCGTCAACGCCTTCGCCTAATCTCGGAACGAGTACCTTAGTTGCCATAAATTCTCCTTAAGAATTTTCACCGCAGAGACGCAGAGAGCGCGGAGTTTTTTTTATTCTTTGAGTCCCAGAACAAGTCGCTTTATGCCTTACCAACATTTCGGATTTTTGATACCGCCAGAATCAGACCAACTTTCAAGGCAACTACCGAGATCGCATTTTTGATCAATGGTGTGCTTCAGGGCAGTTGCAATCCAGTGTCAATGGCTTTTAATTTGTTCGACATCTGAACCTCATCTTTTTACAAGTAAGTCAATTCGTATCTCCGCTTTGCCCAAGCTTTGTGCCTTTATACACCAATGGACGAGTGGAACCTGTTTTTGAAATGGAATATTTCGCATGTTTAGCTTCAGGGAAAGACATTCTTCATAAGCGGATTAAGTAGCCCTGTGTCCTAAAGGCTTATCTTATTCAATCGAATCAAGATAGCTTCTGTCGTCTGATTTAGCATTCCACTCATCATATTCTCCTAATCACTGCTCTTTTGCTCTTCTCTGCGAACTCTGCGCCTCTGCGGTTAATAAATCTTTGGGTATGCCAGCGGATCAACTTCACGCATCATCTCATACACCGCATCGAAGATCGTCTCTGCGCTGGGCTTGCTCCAGTAATCTCCATCTGAACCGTAGGCGGGTCTATGGGCTGTGCCGGAGAGAGTCTGCGCGGGGGAGTCTAAATGGAAGTAGCCGCCTTGTTTTTCGATGACTTCCTGCATCATGTAGGCAGTTGTTCCGCCAGGCACATCTTCATCGACGAATAGCACGCGATTTGTTTTCTTGAGTGACTCAACGATCATGCTGTGAATATCGAAAGGCAAAAGCGATTGCACGTCGATCACTTCGATCTCGATTCCAACTTTGCTTAATTTATCGGCGGCATCCAATACCACCCGGCAGCTTGCGCCGTAGGTGACGATGGTCACATCTTTGCCTTCGCGAATAATCTCTGGCACGCCGAGCGGCAATGTCATTTCGCTGATGTTATCGGGCAGGCGTTCTTTTACACGATAGCCATTTAACACTTCAACAACGATTGCGGGTTCATCGGCTTTCAACAGCGTATTATAAAAACCAGCGGCGCGAGTCATATCACGCGGAACCAAAACATACATGCCGCGCACAAGATTGATAATGCCAGACATCGGCGAGCCGGAATGCCAAATGCCTTCGAGTCTGTGTCCACGGGTTCTTACGATCACGGGCGCTTTTTGTCCGCCGGCGGTGCGCCAGTGTAATGTGGCTAAATCATCAGACATGATTTGCAATGCGTATAAAACATAATCAAGATATTGAATCTCAGCGATCGGACGTAGTCCGCGCATGGCCATGCCGATGGCCTGACCCAAAATCGTCGCTTCACGAATGCCGGTATCGGTCACACGATATTTACCGTACTTTTCCTGCATGCCTTTGAAACCCTGATTCACGTCACCGAGTTTTCCAACATCTTCACCGAAAGCGATCAAGCGCGGCTCACGTGCCAGCGCGGAATCAAATGCGGCGTTCATGATCTCAAACCCAAACACGATCGGCGATGACTTGGAATAGACAGGCTTCACTTCTGGAACTTTCAACGCTGTACCGGAATATAAATGCGAACTGTAGCGCTCTACATTAATTTTCTGATCTTCAGCTTTCCACTGAATGAGGATGCCTTTTGTGGGATGCGATTCATCGCGCAGCATTCTCAACGCTTCATGCACTGCGCCGTGAATATCACGCCTCGCCACCGACGGGAGAACTGACAGCCGATCTCTGAGTATTCGCAACTCTGCAACATGGTTCGACGTGCTGGCGATCTCCTCGAGCATGTCGAGTACTTGATTGCGCTCTTCGAGAATCGGAGCGAGGAAATTGTCCCATGCGGTTTTGCGGAATCCTTCCACAGTGGCGTAGTCTGCTTTTTCAACGGCATCAAGCTCGGGCGCAGAAATGACGCGCTGGTCTATCATCCACTTGCGCATTTTTTTGAGTCCGTCAAATTCTTCTTCCCATTTGAGTCGCTCAGGGAGTTTTGTAGCGTTCGTGGCTGCCTGATGTGGAATGCCCTTGCGGCTGAGTCACATCAATGACGTGGATCAATGCGGGGATGTGATATTCGCGCGCAATCTCGGCGGCGCTGAGATAGGTTTCGACCAGCGCGGGATAATCCCAGGCGCGGACGGTGTAATGATCGAAGCCGCGTTCAATGGTTTCGGGCGGCGCGCTTGAATCGCGTTCGAAGCCTTTGAGCAGTGTGCCGATATTTTCCTTGACCATTTGAAATTGATTGGGGACAGAGATGCCGTAGCCGTCATCATAAATGGTGACAATGGCCGGCGCTTTGAGCACGCCGATGGCGTTGACCGATTCCCAGAACAAACCTTCAGATGTGGATGCGTTGCCGATGGTGGCGAAGGTGATCTCTTCCCCGTTGTTTGAAAAATCCTTGAGTTCGTGCAGTTCTTGTAATTTGCGATACATGACCGAGGCATAGGCAAGACCCACAGCGCGCGGCATTTGCGCGGCGGTGGGGGAGATGTCGCTGGCGACGTTATACATTTTTGTTTGCGCACGCCATGTGCCGTTGGGATATAAATTGCGCGAAGCAAAGTGCGCATTCATTTGCCGCCCTGCGCTGGCGGGGTCGTAGGTGACATCGGCATGGGAATATAACTGGGCAAAAAATTCCTGGATGCTCATCACGCCAAGCATGAACATCCAGGTTTGATCGCGGTAATATCCAGAACGCCAATCACCTTTGCGAAAGGCGCGGGCGATGGCGAGTTGAGCGATTTCCTTGCCATCGCCAAATATGCCAAACTTTGCCTTGCCGCTTAATACTTCTCTTCGTCCAATAAGAGAAGCCTGTCTGCTTTGATACGCAAGGCGGTAATCTTTTATGATCTCTTCTTTATCGAGGGGAAGCGCAATCGTACCCTTCTTTTTGGGCATGTACTCTCTCTCCTGAATTGGATAATCTTAGGGGAGATTATAACAAAGACAAAGGATGAACGCTTTGCGTGAATTAGGAAGGATGAAAAAAGGCGGACATTTCTGTCCGCCTTTTGATCACTGATTACTTTCAATTCCTAACCATGAAATTGCTTCGTTCATGTCGTCAAAAATTCGGGCATTTAATCCGCGGTTGACACCTACGGTTTCAGCAAAGCTGTTGATCTCTTCCTTGCAATAGACGATCGCATATTTTCCCTTATATTGAAAGAGAGATACCCCTTTCATCGCGAGTTCGAAACGGTCAATCTGGCGTACTTTGCCTGTCATATTGCTGATGTTCACGAGAAATTTCTGATAACTTTCGGTCTCACATATGGTGATTACTTCGTACATTAGCTCAACAAGTTTATTGAACTGATATGGCTCTGAGTATTCAACATATAAATATTCATTTCGTCCCTCGATGAGTTTCATCATCTGCTCCGAAGTTTGGGAATAAAAAGGAGATGTGATTATAGACGCATCCCTTTTTCTAAAATTATTTCATTCTCTCCGCCACGATCTCGGCCACGTCCTTCACTTGAATACTTCCGCCATCGGCTTTGGACGCGTCGCTCATCATGGTCATGCAGAATGGACAGCCCACCGCAACCGTATCCGCGCCGGTGGATTTGGCTTCTTCAAAGCGGGTGGCATTTACTCGCGCCGTCCCATTCTCTTCTTCCTTCCACATTTGTGAGCCGCCTGCGCCGCAGCAGAAGGACTTGGCTCCGTTGCGCGGCATTTCAATAGTTGTCACACCGGCACTATCCAATGTTGTACGCGGTGCGTCTGTGATCTTATTGTGACGTCCCAGATAACATGGGTCATGGAAAGTAACTTTCATCTTGTCGCCTTCAAGATTCATCGAGATCTTTCCCGCACCAACCAATTCATTAATTAATTGGGTGTGATGAATGACCTGATAATTTCCGCCGAAGGCAGGATATTCATTCTTGATCGTATGCAAACAATGCGGACAGGTTGTCACGATTCGTTTTGGCGCAACTTCATTCAAGATTTCCACATTCTGTGAAGCGAGGCCAAAGAAAATATCTTCACGGCCGGCGCGTCTTGCTGAGTCACCTGTGCAGGATTCATTCTTGCCAAGCACAGCGTAATTAACTCCTGCCGCGTTCAAAATTTTTGCAAAGGCTTGCGCTGTTTTTTGTGCGCGTGTATCAGTAGCGGGCGCGCAGCCAACCCACCATAAAATTTCAGGTTCAGCATTTTGTTCAATGGTTGGCACGCTCATGCCATCAGCCCATTTCATTCTGTCCGCTTGCGAAACATTCCACGGGTTCTGATTGCGTTCCATGCCTTTGAACGCGGTTTCCAATTGCTTGGGGAATGCGCTTTCCATCATCGAAAGATTTCTGCGGATGTCTAAAATGTCGCGCATCGGTTCATTGCCCACGGGGCAAATATCCACGCAGGCGCCGCAGCTTGTGCAGGCCCAAACTGCTTCTTCAGAAATTAATTCTGTCATCGCCACATCGGTCGTGCCGCCGCTGTTGAAGTGATAGCGTTTGTTAATTTCCAATGCGGCGGGTGATAATAATTTTCCGGTGTTATACGCGGGGCAAACTTCCTGACAGCGGAAGCACATGATACAGGCGTAACTGTCCATGATCTGCTCCCAGCCGAGGTCTTTCATTTTTGCCGCGCCAAATTGTTCAATGCTTTGATCGTCAAGATTGATGTAACTTAATTCGCCAATTGATTTTCTTTCAGGCTTCAATGCAAAATTCAACGGCGCAAAGAAAAGATGAATATGTTTTGAATATGGGAAATACGGAAGGAATGCGACGACTGCCCCGATCGACAACCAGAACGCAACATGTTCCCCCGCTACCAGCGCACGCGCATCCACACCGGACCATAAGCCTGCCACTGCCGAAATAGTGGGTTGCCATCTGTCAGCTTCACCTGCCAATGCCACGCTGAAGGATTCTCCCAAAAAGCGCATCGCATTGTGAATAAAGATGAATGTGGCAACAATTGCAGAGTCGCGCAGAATACCGAAACGCGCCTGCGGATTAAGCAGAGTCGTCTCACGTGTGGTCAGAGTCGCGGGCCGCAGGATGAAGCGGCGAAATGCCATCGCCAAAATACCAACGATGATGGCGACATTGGCAATGTCCGCGAGCAGGCGGTAGGCATCTCCAAACAGGCCGGTATGCTCAAGGAGTTTGAATCCTGTAAAGGCGTAGATCAGATCCGCGAGATTGATCAGCAGAAACGAGAGAAAGCCCCAGCCGATGAGTCCATGCAAAATGCTGGGTCCTAATCTGAAACGAAAAACGGGTTGGAACAATCCCACTTTAACAATGAGATCGCCAATCCGTTTGATAGCGAGTGACCAGTCAATTTTGCCCTGTCCGCTGCCGATATGCTGCATGATCCTTGCCACGCCGCGATATGTAAAATAAAGAGAGACAAGCGTTGCAACGACAAAGAGGATCTTTTCAATGAGTGAAAGCATGGGGCCTCCTGGAATCAATATGTCATTGCTATCTTCGAGGGGATGAAGAATATTGACAATGACATCGTGTGCCTAGTTTAGCACAACTCAAGAGATTGTAGAAAAATTCACCAGGCTGTCCCAAATCTCTGTATTTAGTTTGTCGTGCTGGGCTTTTGCGAAATCCCAAAACAGGTTTTGGGCACGCGTAAATGGATAATGAACGTGACGCGCCATGTGTACGGTGCGGTGCAGGTCCAGTCCCTGCAATTCAACTTTTTTAATGCGGCCAAATGCCAGTCCGCGTGCTGCAACCATTTCGGAGACGAAGGCCATTCCCACACCGCGCTCGACGGCCATTTCAATCGCTTCGGGGTTGCCGAGTTCCATGGTTACATTGAGCATGTCAGGTGTGATCCCGTAGGATTTGAGTCCCTGCATCACTGTTTCGCATGTGCCCGAAAGCTCTTCACGCATGATGATCTTTTGATCGAGCAGGTCATCGGGCAGGGCTTGGCCGTATGCGGCCCAGGGGTGATTAATGGGAACGATCAAAAAGATTCGGTCTTCAAAAAGAGGCATACATTCAAGGTCACGGTGATCGAAGTGTTTGCTTGAAACGCCAAAAGGAATTACTTGATTGTACAGGCGGTCATAAACGCCTTCCCGTCCCATTACTTTTACTCGTGGATGAACAGCAGGATATTCCAATTGGAACATGGAGAGCAGCGCTGGCATCAGGTATTTTCCGGCAGATGTGGAACAGCCGATCAGCAATTCTCCGCCGATCTCATTCTTTACATCCCGTACACTGTCTTCCATCAGACGGGCTGCGCGCAGTACATCACGCGCCATGGGAAGCAGGGCTTCTCCGATTTCGCTCAGAATTACTGAACGGCCATGTCTTTGGAACAACTCCACGTTATATACCTGTTCCATTGATTGAATATTTTGACTGACAGCCGATTGTGACATATTCAATCGGCGCGCCGCCTGACTAAAATTTTTCTCTTCTGCGGCGACAAGGAACACACGCAAGGTGGATAACTCAACCATTTTCTTCTCCCTGATAAGTAACTCTGATGCTTGTTTATCACAATAATAAGCGTTTGTCATGGTTATTGCCAGTGAGAATTGTCAATAGTTGTATGTGTATTTCTGGGTAAATCCCCCGGAAAAAAACAGCCCGCGAGTTTCCCCGCGGGCTGTTTGGTGTAAGGGGTATGTTATTTCACTACGGGGAGTTCAGCGGCTACCCAGGCATTCATGCCGCCCGCAAGATTGCGGACATTGGTATAACCGGTCATGCGCAGGTACATCATGACCAAAGCGCCGCGATGACCTGATTGACACAGCGCTACGATCGGCGCAGCTTTGTCGGCGGGCAGGCTGGCGAGGTTAGCGGGGACATCGTTGATGGTGATGTTGATCGCGCCTTCGATGTAGCCAGTTCCGAATTCGTCTGCGGTGCGTACGTCAAAGATGAATGGGGCGGGGGTGCTGGTCAATTCCACGTTTAAGTCGGCGGATTTGACGGTGTAGAAACCTTCAGGCATGTCTGTGAAGAAGGTAGTGAGATTCGCTAAACGGGTGGCGTCTACTTCGGGTGCAGTACCAGCTACCGGTGCGGCAGGTGCGCCAGTCTCAACTGCGAGTTCAGCTTTCTTCCATCCAGCAAGTCCGCCTGCGAGGTTTTTTACATCTGTGTAGCCCAGGAATTGCAGGGATGCCATTGTGAGGGCGCCGCGAGCGCCGGATGCACAGTAGATGACGATGGGCTGATCCTGTGCGGGGAGTTTATCGAGATTGGCGAGAACTTCGCGTACCGGGATGTTGACTGCGCCGGCGATGTAGCCGTCTTTTTCAATTTCAGCGGCTTCGCGCACGTCAAGCAGGAAGGGGGCGTTTTCAGTGAGGGCGATGTTAAGGTCTGGCGCTTTGATGGTGTAGTAGCCTTCGGGCATATTGGTGAGGTATTCACTCCAAACGGCTGCCCAATCTACATAACCAACCACAGGCATACTGGCGGCTTTCCAACCGTTCAGACCGCCATTAAGATTGATGACATTTGTATAGCCCATCAAGCGCAGTGCCATCATGGTGATTCCGCCGCGATGACCGGAGGCGCATAGCACTACGATGCGGGCATCTTTGTCAGCGGGGATCTGATCCAGATTGGTAAATAGGTCGCTGAAGGGGACGTTGATCGAGCCTTCGATGTAACCGTCTTTGTTCCATTCAGCCTGACTGCGCACATCAATGATGGTCGGCAGAGTGCTGCCTGCCAGTTCTTCGGCGAGCTTGTCAGATTTTACAGCGTAGAATCCTTCGGGCAAGGTCGAGAGGAAGCCATTAAGCATGTCGTACAAAGCCTGATCTTCAATGATGGCTGTGCTGATGGCTGTTGGGGCTGCGGGCATGGAGCCGGTGACTACAGGGAGTTCGGCTTTTTTCCACGCATTTAGGCCGCCATTGAGATTGCGGACATTGGTATATCCCAGCATTTTGAGGGCAGCCATGGTCATGCCGCCGCGATGTCCGGAAGCGCATGTGACTACGATGGGTTCATCAAGGCCTGGAAGTTTATCGAGATTGGCGAGTACTTCGCGTACCGGAATATTGATCGAGCCTTCGATGAAGCCACCCTCTTCCACTTCAGCGGTTTCGCGTACATCAAGAATGAAGGGGGCTTTGTCAACCATTTCTTCGCTGAGCGCAGAGGCTTTGACAGAACCGTATCCTTTATCAGCGGGCAGGTCGGCTATGAGGGCGGTAAACAGCGCTTGTGCATCCGGGCCGACTTCTACAACTGGGGCTTCAGTGACTACAGCGGCAACTTCAGTGGCTTCCGCGGCAGGTGTTGCGGCAGGCGCACAGGCGCTCAGGATCATACTGAAAACTATGAGCAATCCGAACCATACTTGCATTTTTTTAGACATGGTGCTTCTCCTTAATATTTTTTCTTTATCAAGTTACTTTTGCAACTTGTGGCAACCAGAGCAATTTCTGTCCTTATAAATTACGTGGTCTTCGGGACTGACAGGCGCATTGCGAATACCTTTCGTGTGACAGGCTGTGCATGAATTTGAGGCATGTTCCAAATGACTCGCAGGCGTGGTCGGCGCGTTAAGCGTCTGTTCCAGTGTCAGCATTGGCGGTAGAGACTCAACGATCACAGAAAGATTGGCTTCCATTTCCTCCGGTCTCACTTTATCTGCGGTAAGGAAGATGCTCGCATCGCCGTTATGACATGTTTCGCAGGAAATATTTTGTGCTGTATTTTTTTGGATATTGTGCGGTGTGGAATAGACCCAGGTTGGCGCTGCGTTGAAATTCGGCAGCAGGTTTTCACCATAATATTCATAGGCATCCGCTGTGACAGGAGTATGGCGTACCGGCACAAAGGCATAGGGCCGTTCTTCAGATTGAATGGGATTACGTCCGATCAGGAAAGTTTGATACGTTGCATCGGTCTCAAAGAATGGATTCCCGCTGGTCTCGCTCACCGCCACATGACATCCATCACAACTGGTATATGTCACCGAGTGACAAACCTGACACGAAAGCGTATCGCCATGTACCTGATGCATCGGATTGTTATCCCCATTTGGCGCGGCCTCTTCGTGACAGTCTACGCACTTGGGAGATTCCGTCCCTGCAAAACGATTTACTTCAGCAGTCATGGCATCCGTTGCTGTGCCATGCATATCTTCACCCTCGTGACATTTCACGCAGTTCATACGTGCCTCACGGAAATGCACATCACCTGGAATCCCCTCGTTCTTACCAAGAAATTCATTGCCCACGCGGCTGCCATGGCAAGCCGTGCAGGAACGCGTCATGGGCGGAGTCGTTTCAAAAACATGGCCGGTAAAGAGGCCGCCGCCCACATTCTTCGGCTGACTTACATGACACTCACCGCATGTCGTATGACAGGTGGCGCAATGGTTCCCGAACATCTCGTCCAACGCAGGGTGACTCCCCCCGCGCGCTTCAAGCGCAGTCCAATATCCCTGCTGGGTGGAATGAAGCGCAAATGGATATGTGGCAACTTGTTCACTATGACATTCACCGCCGCAATATTTTTCAGGTTCCGAACTTGGGCTGGCGATCAATCCCACATGCGCGGCTTCCTTCTCTGAAGCCTGCACACCGTTGTGACATTCCATACATGCGATTTGTCCGTGATCGGTTGGCAGGAACTTCCCCGCATCCACCAAAACTTTTTCCCATGGCTCCAACGGAGCCACATCGCCCCCTCAGCCAACACCTTTGGATTCTGCTTCTGCAAGCTCCACGGGTTTGGCCGTATCAATGAGACGCTGCTTATCGGTATGACAAGCCAGACATTTATCCGCTTCAGGCGTCGACGCGAGAACTGCTTCTGTTGCGAGAGGCGGTTCCGTCCCTGTAGGGGATTCCACTTTTACAGTCGCACAAGCTGCGATCAAACAGGCACCTGCAATTAGTAAGCCAATAGGTTTTAGTTTCACTTTGCCTCACAAGTTGTGTTATTTTTCACAATTATTATTGATTCACCTTATGCAAACAAGTGATTTATATAATATTCACTTATTAGACTTACTTATGGAAACTGATTACTTAAACGAAGAAATCCTCCCTTAATAAAAAAATCCCGCAGGAAAGTAGATTCCTGCGGGAAAGTAGATCGTCCAAAAAATAGTTTATTTGCTTATATCATTTACATAATCGACAGCACCTGAACACGCACCTGCCAGAAAAGGCGAGATGTTTTCCCAAGTCAGTTCGAGGTTTTGCTCAAGCGCGGGTGTGATCGCATCTGCCAGACAACCACCGCCAGCATTGTAGTTGACGAGAGTGAACTTCCACAGGTTTTCAAATGAAGCCACTTCACCCGGTGTTTTGTTCGTATAATTTTCAACCACCTGCCCGGCCTGCTCGCAGTTGGCGATCATGCTGTGTGCAAATACGCCTACTGAAAAATCTGCCTGAGTCAAATCCAATCCCAACGGACAATCTTCACAGGTGGCATTTACACTGCCCACCAGCGCATGACGTAATAAGGTTTGCTGTTCTTCATCAAGATGCATATAGCCTGCACCGCATTCCCCATCTTTTAAAACAAGCGGACAGAATTGATTATAGAAAGAGGAGTTCCAGAAGAGAGTGGTATCTGCGCCATTCTCTGTCAGTTGACCCAGTCCCACGTCTCCACCGGCCTGATAAATGCCCGGCCAAAACTGGCTTTCTCTTGCGAAGAGATTTTTTAACAACCGCGCGGGTACACCGGTTTCCTGCGCAGTGGTCAGGATCAATTCATCGAATTGATTTTGCCATTCCTTAACCGCCGGGCGTGCTGCTTCCAGCCCGCATTGATTAACACCACCGCCAGCATCCAAACCGCCGTCTGTGCAGGCACTGGCATCCACTTCGCCTTGCAGGATCAGGTTTGCGGCGAGGTAGGTGTAGGGAATGTCGCTGCTGAGTTCTTCGCTTTGTGTGGGGGTGGTCAACCACTCGGGCGGGCCGCCAACAGGCGGAAATACATTCCATGAATCGGCGCAGGTGGCAACGCTTTGTCCCTGCCATTGTGAAGAGAGCACATCCACATACCAATACAATTGATCGGGGTCGCCCTCATCCATTTTTTGCACGCGGACTTGCGCGCTGTATACGAGACTGCTATCGCCATAACTGGAATATGCCCAAAATTCCACGGTGCTGCCGTTTTCATCTGTTTGGTCGATGTTGAATTTACAAGTATCAATTCCATCACAGTCAAAAGATTTGCCGTCGTATGTGCCTTCGATGCGGATGATGGATTCATTGGGTAGGGGTTCAAGCCCGGTGATGACCAGCGCGGGGGTTGTTTCACATATATTGGTTGAAGTGCTTAATACAGGTTCGCAGTTTTCGAGAGATACCCACACACTGGCAGGCGCAAGCAGCATGGATATTTCCTTTTCCATGGGTTTGCTGTCTACGAAGACTGTGTAGTATCCGTCACAGGTATTCTGTTTTTGTGAGACGCAGGGCTTTTGTGTTATCCATTTTTTGTAGACGATTTCACCGCAATCTCGATAGACTTCCCCGGGGAGCGGCAGACCTTCATGATCAACGATCACAGTGCAGACTATGTTTTGTCCCTTCCAGGTAGCCATGTACCATTCGTAGGCTGTGTATTCCACAACAATGGTTGTGACTCTGTCTGGGCCGGGTGGGGGATTGGATTCAGGAACAGGCTGGGGGTTACGCGTGAATGCGGTGCCTGAGATGGCAATAATAATTGAGAGGAGTCCCAGCAGCCAGCGGCGTTTCATGGAAAAAATAAAGTCCGCTTTGATTATAGCGGACTTTGTCTCGTTCTGTCTATTTCTTTTTGTTCGGTTTGGGCTTTGCTTTTGACTTTTCGTTTTCGGCTTGTAAAGATTTGAGCATTTCCGCGTCACGTTTTAGGTTGGTATTTCGCAGATACATACTGAGCACATATATGCCCATGACTGCAAAGGAAATACCGAAGCCTGCGATCATGTAGGCTGAGGTGTCGGGCATGGTTTCTAGGAACATGGTGTTCTCCGTTTTTTGTGTTAGGTTCAGATTGCGACGTTGAGTTTTAGCTGTTCAACGCTTTCTTCGAGCTGACCCAGGCGGATGCGGTTCCACATCAGGTCAATGAAGATGACGGTGAAGGCGAAGAGGGCGAAGAAGAAGGCCACTTTCATATCGCTGGTCATGTCAAAGCCGCCTTGAGCTTCGGCGCTTGCGCTGCCAATGACGACCGGGTGAATGGTGCGGAAGAGGCGAATGACCATGAAGGTGATCGGTGCGCTAAGGCCGCCGAGCAAGGTGTAGACGGCGCCGAAGCGCGCGCGTTTTTCGGGGTCATCAATTCCCTGACGCAGCATAAAGTAGGCGATATAGATCAGTTCGGTGACTGCGGCGGTGGTGAGGCGCGGGTCCCATGTCCACCAGGTGTTCCAGGCGGGGCGGGCCCAAATGGAACCAAGCACGATGGTAATGAAAAAGAACATGGTGCTGACTTCCACGGCGGCCACTTCAAAACGATCCCATGCCATGTTTTTTGTGACGAGGTAGGCGATGCCCGCTGCTGCGGCGAGGATAAAACCGAGCAGGCCGACCCAGGCGGTGCCGACATGAAAGTAGAAGACGCGCTGAACCTGTCCCATGACGGCTTCGGTGGGGGCAAAGAAAAGTGAGAGGTAGGCGGCAACACCGAGAACAATGATTGAAATAATATCCAAAATTGTGAGTGCGATTGGTTTGGATTGCATTGAATGAACTCCTTTATAAGATTTGTGTACGGTTCATTAAACTTGATTTGATATAAAAATACCTGAGAAGCCGGTTTTTTGACAATGTAGATTTTGCAGTTTTTTTATTCTTCAACAACAAAATCAAATACCATGAATGCGACGGCAATGAAGATCACATCGTACACGATGAGAATATTCAGCGGGGTGAGTATCTCTGAAAATTCCGCGCCTGTTAGTAATCCGCCGCTGGCTTTGACGGCCGCCAAAAGAACTGGAATGGCAACTGGGAACAACAGGATGGGCAATAATATTTCCCGTGTGCGTGTTTGAGCAGACATGGTTGAGAGCAACGTGCCGACTGCCGTATATCCAATGGAGCCAAGCAGGATGACGCCGACCAGGTCGATCCGAAATAGATTTACATTGTATAACATGCTGTATACCGGCAGAATAATGGCTTCCACCACCAGCATGAAGGTCAGGTTGCTGATGGCTTTGCCAAAATAAATGGCCGAGCGGTCTACAGGTGCGAGCAGCAGGCCGTCCATACAGCCGCGGTCTTTTTCAACAGACATGGAGCGGTTGAGTCCGAGTGTGCCGGCAAAGGCAAAGGTTGTCCATAAGACGCCCGCAGTAACTGATTGACGTGTTTTGATATCCAACTCCAGCGCAAAGTTGAAGATGATGATGACCAGCAGGGAAAAGACCAGCATCGCAGAGATCATTTCAAACGAGCGAAATTCGGCGGCGAGGTCTTTTCGCACGATTGCAAGTGTTGCTTTTAAGAGAGATGGAGAGGATGTCTTCATGGGTATGTTTCGTTATGCTTCAAGAGACTCTTTATAGAATGCAAGCAGATTGGTTTTCTTTAACTTCTTTTGTGTGGTTGAGGCAGTGATCACACCCCGCGAAAGGATGTCAAAACGGGTGGCGAGGTCTTCGGCGCGGGCCAGATCATGTGACGTCATTACCACGGTGCGGCCTTTGGCTGCAACAGAACGCAGCACTTCATCCAGCATTTCGGAGGCATCTTGATCAAGACCCGTGTAAGGTTCATCGAATAACATCACTTCGGGGTCGTGGATCACGGCGCGGCCAATGGCAAGGCGTTGCTGCATACCGCGTGAAAAAGTGCGCACTAAATCTTTGCGGCGATTTTCAAGGCCGACCATTTCCAGAACTTCGGTGATGCGGGCAGACATATTTTCAACGCCATACATACGCCCGTAGAAAAGCAGATTTTCTTCCGCAGTCAGGTCTGGATATAACAAAGGCAGATGAGATACCACGCCTAATTTTGCGCGGACTTGTGCCGACTGCGCCGGCAGGTTATAACCAGCCACTTTTACTTCGCCCAGAGATGGGCGTGAGAGTGTGGCAAGAATACGCAGGAAGGTGGTTTTGCCTGCGCCGTTCGGACCGAGCAAAGCCACAAACTCACCCGGCTCCACGGAAAAATCCAGTCCGCGCAGGATGATCTTAAGCCCAAAACGTTTGACGAGTTTTTTTACTTCAATCATGAGGAATTCGTAATTTGTAATGGGAATTCCCGGTTACAAATTACCCTTTCTCTTCAACGCATTCTTTAGCTCAGCGCGGCGTTGTTGATAGGCTTCATCAGAGAGTTTGCCTGCGCGGTGCAGATCATCAAGCGCAATGATGGCATCCATTAATGATTCTGAGTCTTCAAACTCATCATCATCGTCTTCTTCTTCCACTTCATCTTCATCTGCGGCTTTGCGATTGTCACGTAAAAACATCCATGCGCCGGCGAGGATTAATGCCACACCGAGTCCGCCGATGCCGATCAAGAGAGTCTGATTCTGCGTTACATCCGGGTTGACAGCGGTTGAGTCTGCGGGTTCGCCGGTCAAAGTGAATTCGATCTGATCGCCTTCATTGGCGGCGCCGCCTGTATAAATATGGAAGTTCGTGGTTTGTATGGCTTGAACACCGCCATCGGTAAGAGTTTGGCCGTTTGCTTCAACGCCTTCGGGCAGGAACAAAGTTAATTCGCCAATGGGCAAAAGAGCAGCCTGTGAGATCACAATTTCTTTGGCCTTCGGAATGGATGCGAACGCGATCAGGCCATAAGGGGTTTCGCTGGGCGGCATCGCAAATCCATCTGCGGTTGGCAGGAAAGCGGCGCTATCCTGGGCGGCTTCGTAGCCGAGCGCTTCTGCGCCTTCGGGGAAGGCAATGAATGGAACTTCCTGATCTTCGCCCATGTTGATGATCACAGTTTTATCACTGGTGTTGGTAATGGAATACACCGCGAAGATTTGCGCAGAACCTTCACCGGCAAAATCAAAGTACATCTGCAGCGAGTCAACTCTTAAGGCTGTGAACTCTTCGGTGGTGGCATATACCGTAATGGGCGCGATGACCAATTCTGTCATGCCGGCTTCCGCGATCGCAAATCCTGATTGATAGGTGAGTCCATTCACTTCCACTTCTGCGATGTAAATGATGCCTTCAGGGATGTTGATATTCTCGAATAAATAGGTTCCATCTGGATTGACAGTTGATTCAAAAGAGGCTGTTTCCTGCGGCCCGGCATTTGGATCAGCGCCATGTTCAAAAGCGGTCAATTTAATTTTAATGTCAGATGGAAGGTCTGCGCCGGTTAAGTTTGCGATGGAGCCGCTGACATTCCCGATGCCCTCGACGATAACCGCTTCAGGCGTACCTGTAACTTGTGTGCCATCAACGGGCAGTATCTCAGCGGACGGAGTCTCTGCGTCGGCGCTGAGTGGTGTTTCGGTAGCCGAAGCAACTGTCGGGGTGGGAAGAAGCGTGGCGAAGGTCAAAGTCCGCAGGTACATTGCGACGGCCAGTGCTTCGTCATCTGAAAAATCTTTTCCAAAAGCAGGAATGTCGCCTTTGCCTTCTTTGATGATTCGAATGAGATCATTTTCAGAAAGCGCAGACATCATTTCGAGGTTGCTGAAATTTTTGGCACAGTCGGCGCAGGCGGTTTCAAAAAGAGATTTACCGGTTTCGACCTGTTCAGGGGTGGTGTGCAAGGTGAGCGCGAAGGCCACGACATCCCAGCGTTCCTGATCGTTCAAACTTGCGAAGGGCGGCATGAAGCGGTCGAGGTTGCCTTGTGTGACTTGTGTGTACCAGGCAGATGGGAGCGCCTTGCTCGCGGTTTCAGGTAAACCAATTGGAATGACCGTGACCGGTAATTGTTTGCCTTGTTCGCCGTCGCCTAACCCGGTATCACCGTGACAGGGCGCGCATTTTTCAACATAGATGATCGCGCCGTTGGCTGGGTTTGGTGCGCTGGCAGGATAAAGCGGCCCCATGGTGGGCATTGGGGTGGGGGGCACGTATCCGGGTGGAGGGGTGACATCTTCCGCGAGGGTAAAGTTACATGCGGTGAGAAGAACGGCGATGGTCGCTAAAAGTAAGGTGTGGCGTAATTTCATGAATTCCTCAAGGGAGCGCGAAACGGTTAACGTTCAACGTTAGTTTAATGATTTTCCGCAAGCCGGGCAAAATTTATCGGATATCAATACAGGCTTGCCGCATTTCGGGCAGAAGCCGGCAGATTTGCTTTT
This sequence comes from Candidatus Villigracilis proximus, assembly GCA_016715195.1. Classification (GTDB taxonomy): domain Bacteria; phylum Chloroflexota; class Anaerolineae; order Anaerolineales; family Villigracilaceae; genus Villigracilis; species Villigracilis proximus. The sequence continues at coordinate 38,805 of JADKBB010000018.1, read as the reverse complement.
GTGTTGTTTGCGGCGGGCTGAGATCATCGATTCGAGATCATCGTCGTTGTCTGCCAGTGGGCGGGAGGTGGCTGCGTCGGCGCGGCCTGCGGCTGTGGCTTTTTCAATGCGCGCTTCAGCATTGAGCGCTGATGAAGATACGGGCGCGAGTTCATCGAGTTTGCGTAGAATATCCGCGCCTTTTTGTAAAAGAGCGGCGCGTTGATCGGGGTATTCTCCCGCAGGGATTTTGCCGAGGTTGAAATCAAAATCAAGTTCTTGCAGTGAGTTGATCACGCGGTCACGTTCCGCTTTTAAGGCGGAGACTTCATGTGATTCGTTTACACGATTGCGGCGTGCGCGTGTTGTGAATGGCGCGTACAGATATATGCCAACGATCACGATCACAGCCAGGATAAGAAAGATTGTGCCTAGTTCCATGTGTCCGCCTTAGGGGAGTTTTTGGTCAATGATGGATTTGATCTCGTCCACGGAAACGAACGGTCCGACTTTTACATAATACAATGTTCCGCTTTGATCGATGAAATATGTTTCAGGTACGCCGCGCACGCGGAATATCTGTGAGATCTTGGTTCCCATATCGGGGCCGTTGAAAAATGTGATGCCGAATTTTTTTAAGTAGGCGCGTGCTTCGGGCTCAGTATCCACATAGTCCACGCCGAGGAAGACCACATCTCCATTGGGTTCGTAGTATTCCCAGGCTTCTTCCAGTTCGGCGGCTTCCTGTTCGCAGGGTTTGCACCACGAAGCCCAAAAATTAAGCACGACCAGTTTGCCTTCAAAGGCCGAGAGCTTAACTTCGTTTTGGCCTTCATATTCATACCCGCTAAACAAAGGCAATGTGAAATTTGGGATCGTGTCGCCGGGCTGTACCGTTCCCTGCTGACGTTTGCTAAGTGTGACACCCACCAGGGCAAGCAGAGCCGCAATAAATAACCAGATGGCGATCTGCACCCAAATGGGCACCCCGCGTTTGGGGTTGGTTGTTTCAGTCATAACATTCTCCAATTAAAGACCTGACATCATAAAAGTATTTCGGAAACCTGTCAGGTCTGTTGTGATTATTTTCTTTTCTTTAATTCTTCTTCAAACTTTGAGACATATTCATCTTTAGACGGTTCGCTTCGTTCTGCGCCGCTGCTTGCTGGAGCCGCGATGGGCTTTGTCCACGCTTTGAGTGAGCGGAAGAGGATGATCGCGCCGGCAAGGATGATCACAGGCGGCAGGATATAGAAGAGCCAGTACGAGCCTTGTTTTGGCGGTTCGGCCAAAACGCGCGCGCCGTAGTTATCAACAAAATACTGTTTGATCTGGTCTTCGGTCATGCCGTCAGCCAATTGCTGACGGATCAAATCTCGCCATTGGCGGCAGGCTTCGGTCGGGCATACATCCAGCGGCGTGCTCTCGCAGACGGGGCAGTAAAGCTGGCTTGCCACAGCATTGACTTCATCATCAGAGGGAGTGGGGTCTTGTGCAAAGACAACGCTGGTAAACAAACTGAGTAGGAATGTAAGAGCAAGGGTGAGTAATATTTTTTTCATTGGCTATCTCCAGAAAGTCGAAGGTTAAAAATTGAAAGCCGCAAGACTTTCAATTTTTAACCTTTGACTTATTTTATTAATCCGCCGCGCTGGATTGACCCACCCGACGTACATTGCGGACTGGTTCTTCTGCCGGGTCATGATCGGGCCATGCTGCAAAAATAATGCCGACCAGGAATAGCAAACTGCCGATCCACAACCAGTTGACCAATGGGTTAACGTATATTTTGAAGGTCGCGCCCATGTTGGATACAGGCTGCCAGTCTACAAGCAGGATGTACAGGTCATCTCGAAACGTGGAGCGGTTTCCAGGGATGGTCATGTTTTGTTGTGAGTCGAAGTAATAGTCAATGCGCGGGTTAAGTTCACCGAGATAGATTCCGTTTTCATAGATATCCACAGTTGCGCGGGTGAAGTTCACGCCTTTGCCTGCATCATCCCATGAAGCGAGTTCACGATATTTTACGGTGTAGCCTGCGATTTCCAGTTCTTCGCCTTGAGCGAGCAGTCCCTGGGTGGAGGTCTGGAATATTTCAATACCGAGGATGCCGATTGCCATCAATGCCATACTGATATGGATGATGTATCCGCCATAGCGCCGGCGGTTACGTCCCATCAGGCGTGAGAGTGCAGTGAAGAAATTTTCGCCTTGCACTTTTTGACGCGCGCGTGCGCCGCGCCAGAATTCCTGAAAGGTGACGAACAAGATGAGCGTAACGAGGAAGAACCCGATCAAAGCGCCGATCTTGCTGGTGTAAGTGAAGAACAGGATCACGGTCACGATCGAGGCGGCGACAGCGGATTTCCACATGGCGCGGCCCAGAGTCTGTACGGTGGAATGTCCCCAGGCAGAGAGTGGAGCAACCGCCATCAGGAAGAGTAAAGCTGAGAAGAGGGGAGCTGTAGCGCGTTCATAGAAGGGCGGGCCTACCGTTATCTTTTGTCCAGTGAATAATTCTGAAGCGAGGGGGAAGATCACGCCCCAGAAGCAGACAACAAGAATACTCATGAAGAGCAGGTTATTCAGAAGGAATAATGCTTCTCGTGAGAGCATGGACTTCATTTCAGTTTCACTTTGCAGGTCAGGCCAGCGCCAGATCACCAGCGCAATGGAGACGATCAACGAGAGACTGACAAAGCCCATGAACAATGGTCCGATCGGACTGTTGGCAAAGGCATGAACTGAGGAAAGCACACCAGAACGTGTCAGGAAGGTTCCGAAGATAACCAAGGAGTAGGTCAAAATGACGAGGATCATGTTCCAGTGTTTGAGCAGACCGCGCTTTTCCTGGATCATGACAGAATGTAAAAATGCGGTACCTGTCAGCCACGGCATGAAGGCCGCGATCTCAACCGGGTCCCAGCCCCAATAACCGCCCCAGCCTAATACATCGTAAGCCCAACGTCCGCCGAGCACGAGGCCGAAGGAGAGGAAGAGCCAGGCCCACAAAGACCAGCGGCGGGTGAGGCGGATCCAACGATCATCAGTGCGGCCGGTGATGAGCGCGGCCATGGCGAAGGCGTATGGGATCACGTAGGAGACGAAGCCAAGATAAAGCATGGGCGGATGAATGACCATGCCCGGGTGGCGTAGAAGCGGATTCAATCCCTGCCCATCTTGAGCAGTGAAGAGAGTCGCATTTAAGGGGGCGAACATGTGCGGTTCTACATTTCCACCGACCAGCCAAAAGCGTGTGAATGGATTTTCGTAGAAGATCACCAGGCCGAGGAAGAAAATCAGTGTGACAGAACAGACCACGATCACCCACGGCAGAAATTCGATATCGCGCTCCCATTTGCGCAGAGTGACTGCAGATGCGAAGGCGGAAAGAAGAAAAGACCAAAATACGAGCGAGCCGGCTTGTCCGCCCCACCAGGCTGTGATCTTGAGGTAGGTGGGCATACTGCGGCTGGTCACTTCGTACACGAATGAAACTTCATAATGATCGTTGACCAATAGATAGATCAAAGATGCGGCCGCGATGGAGATCAGCGGAAATGTCAGCAGCATGGCGCGCCGCGCGCTTTCAACCAAAGAAGCCGATTTGTTTGTTGCGCCATAGATTGCCGCAACCACGCTATAAAGCGCAACCAGAAAAGCTACCACTAAAATGCCATATCCAAATTCTGCGAACATAGGAATTCCTTGTTTGATTTGGTAGCGGAGTGTTTATATCGTTGACTGTTTGAGCATATCTTGCTCTCTTTGACAGTCAACGATCCAATCTGCCCGGCTACTCAATCATAAATTAATTTGATGAGGCTTGTTCAGGTACGGCTTGCTCATATTTGGTGGGACATTTGAGCAGAAGTTCATCGGCATAGAATATACCATCTTCACCAAGTTTACCGGTCATAATGGCCTGTGCCTCACCGCGCAACAGATCTGGTTTGGGACCGACATATATGACGGTCACACGCTGGCGGGAGGGATCGTTCACAGCCTGATAAAGCACCAGTGCCAGCCCGCCCTGCGCTTCGATCTCGGCATTATTGCCGGAGACATGCGCCACATCAAAGGTGAGGGTGAGTGTTTCTGGATCGTATTGGATCGAGTCGCCGAGCACAGCACCGGAGAGACGCAAGCTTTTGCCGATGGCTGCAGTGCCTTCAGCTTTGACTTCGTCCACGGTCATGAAGTATTCAGCGCTGGCCTGTGTGGATGAGAAAATTAGATAAACAACTGCGGCCAGAATGAGCGCGCCGCCAAGAAAGAATTTATTGATTTGCATGGATTCCTCCGAAAGGATTTTTGAGATCGAAATATCTCAAAATATGAAAATGTGTAAAATGTAACAATATATATTCATTTTACATGGCGAGATTAAATAACCCTTAGTTTTGCGGGTGGATGTATGTCACTAAAACTTCCCGATTTTGTCCCATTTGTGTGTGATAATTTGTTTGGTGATATAGTAGGAAAAATTTTAAGGAGGATCCCGTATGCGAACTGGAACAATAAATCTCTTTTTATTATTTGCAATGCTTGTTTTTCCCGCGCAGCCCGTGTTTGCCGCGCCGCGCGCAGATGTGACAGAGGATCAGGTTACGTTTGATTTTCCAAACACGGCGACATTCTCAGCCACGTTGGAAGCCAGTTCCAGCATAACTTCTGTAACTTTGGAATATGGCAATGAACAACAGACTTGCGGTGATGTGATTGCCATCGCATTTCCTGAATTTACATCCGCTAAAACAACCGAGGTCGTGTGGACATGGGATATGCGCCAGAGCGGTTCACTTCCGCCGGGAGCAAGCATCTGGTGGCGCTGGCGGTACACTGATGAAAGTGGCGCTGAGTTCTCCAGTGAATTAAACACTGCCATATGGCTGGACGATGTGCATGACTGGCAAACCATAACCAGCGGTGACTTGCGTTTGCATTGGTATGGCAATGATCAATCCTTTGCCCAAACCATGCTCGATGCCGGTGTTGAAGGCTTGCGTCGTAACAAGGAACAGGCCGGGCTGACCACAGATTCCCCAATTGATCTTTATGTTTATCCAAATTACGACGATATGCGCGATGCCATTCTTTATGAACCCTCATGGACAGGCGGCATGGCTTTTCCTGACTATAATATTTTTATCATGGGGGTATCGGGGTCTGATTCCACATGGGATAAAAATACAGTCATTCATGAGCTGACCCATATTCTGGTCGGACATTTTACATTTTCCTGCATCGGCACAGTTCCGACATGGTTGAATGAAGGACTCGCCATGTTCAGCGAAGGCGCGCTGGATGACAATATGCAGTCTCTACTTGACCAGGCCATTAGCAACAACACCGTCTTAACCATTCGTTCGTTGAATGGCGGTTTCTCCGAACTCGCCGACAAAGCCAATCTTTCCTACAGCGAGTCGCATAGCATTGTTACTTTTTTGATTAATGAATATGGGCAGGAAAAAATAACAGAACTACTCGGTGCCTTGCGAGATGCAAAACCGATCGACGATGCACTGGTCGAAGTCTATGGATTCGACACTGATGGATTGGAAGACCTCTGGAGAGAATCGGTCGGGGCCGCGCCTCGACCTGTTTCTGCTCAAGCGACATCCCAGCCCACCCCGACATTTGTCCCCACCTACGTGCCCGTTTCAGGTGCGCCATTGGCAATGACGCCTACACCTTATGCAATCCCTACTTCATCATTTACTGAATCAGGGGATGCCCCCAAGGGACCGCCGATCGCATTGACCATTGCCTTGATCTGTTTCTGCGGCATGATACTGCTGGTCTTCGGCGTGTTGGCCCTGGGATTAATTGTCCGCTCGCAAAATCATAAGGCAGGCAAAAATGGTTAAGAATTTCAAAAAGAGTTTTGTGCTTTCATTCCTCGCGTTGACACTTGTGCTTTCCCTCGTTCTTTCCACCAGCGCAAAAACAGCATCCGCTTTGCAGGTGGATATTCCGCTCGACCAGGCTATTGTTTACGGCGGCGGAGAATCCACCAATCTGCGGGATTATGATCCCGCCACGACGTATAGCTCAGGCAACAAACTTGTCTTTAGTGGACTTGTCTCTTTTGACCCGCGCTTGAATCTCACACCTGACATCGCAGAAACATGGGAAGTCAGTGACGACGGCACGGTCTATACCTTCCACTTGCGTGAGAACGCGCGCTTTCACAACAACCGCTTTGTCACTGCCAAAGATGTGATCTATTCCTGGGAACGGGCAGCCAGCCCCCAGCTTGCGTCTGATACGGTGTTGACTTATCTGGGCGATATCGTGGGCGTGCGTGAAATGGCCGCGGGGCAGGCCGATCATATCAGCGGTTTGCAGGCGATCAACGATCTCACCTTGCAGGTCACAATTGATGCGCCCAAGCCCTACTTCCTGTTGAAACTTACTTTCCCAACTGCTTTTGTCGTGGATCAGGAAAATGTGGAAACCGGCGAAGAATGGGTGCGCACTCCCAACGGCACCGGGCCATATCGTTTAACCGAATGGAAGTCTTTTGAATATATTGTGTATGAAGCCAATCTGGATTTTTATCTTGGCGCGCCTTCCATTCCGTATGTGGTGATAAAACTTTACGCGGGTGATGATCTGCGTTTGTTTGAAACCGGTGATGTGGATGTGGCTGGTGTTGGAATTTACGATATAGACCGTATGCTTGATCCCTCAGAGCCGTTACATAGTCAACTCGTGACAGGTGTTGATCTTTGCACGGGCTATGTTGTATTTGATAGCACACAACCGCCCTTTGATGATGTGAATGTCCGCAAGGCGTTTTCGATGGCGTTTGATCGTCAGCGTTATATTGATGTTGTGCTGCGCGGACAGGCTTTGCCGGCGATTGGTCCATACCCGCCTGGCTTGCCCGGATTTAATTATGAGCTTAAAGGTTTGGACTACGATCCTGAACAGGCGCGCGAATTGCTCAAACAATCCAAATATGGCGGCGCAGAAGGATTACCTCCCATCGTTTATACGAACGGCGGCATTGGCAGTTATGTCAGCTCTGATGTAGCCGCGATGGCTGAAATGTGGGAACAGAATCTTGGTGTGACGGTTAACATCGAGAACATTGAATACAATTATTATTACGAGCAAATTTATTCAGGCAACCACGGACAGATATTTAGCGGCGGCTGGTGCGCTGATTATCCCGATCCTGAGAATTTTGCCGATGTTCTTTTCCATAGCGGTTCCAATCAAAATCAAGGCGGTTACTCCAACCCTGCGTTGGATGCACTTCTTGAGCAGGCGCGTGTTGAACAGGATGTAACCAAACGCATTGCCATGTATCAACAAGCCGAGCAAATGATCGTGGATGATGCCCCCGTGTTGTTCACAACGCATTCGGTTTCTTATCAACTTGTGCAGCCGTATGTGAAGGGCTTTGTGTTTACTCCGATCACGGTGCCGCTTGAAAGATATATGTGGTTGGATGGGAAGTAAATATTTGACAATGGACGATGGACCGTGGACCGTAAAAACGGTCTATGGTCCATCGTCTACGGTCTGGCCTCGACAACAAACTCTACCGAATCAATCTTAGGCCCGAGACTGGAGACTAAAAAACTGAAAGAGATATTTCCCCCGGGCTGTATCGCTCCGCCTTCCCAGCGTTTGAGCCCAACAACTTGACCATCTTTATCGTACGCCACAGCCGCGACCCAAATCTGGGTTGCGGCTGTCGATTCAGCAGGCAGGATGACCTGTCCGCTGAGGTGGGCGGAGAGTCCGTTCCAGTTAATTTGGGCGATGGTGTTATGTAATGATGCAGAAGGGCGTTGTGAATTGTTGGACTGAATGGCACTCAATAATTGAATTTGTATATTTGCGCTTGCCGATGTATTGGGAAAGAAAACATAGACAGGTAATGATGAGTTCGCGGGGATAATATCCAGTGGGGGGAAGGCAGTTTGGCTCGCGAGTGCGTTATTGTTTTCATCGAGTAATGTAATTTGCGCTGATACATTTTCAAGGACATCAGATGTATCGTTATGGATCAGCGCAAAGCACCAAAGGCCGTTATCTGCTGAAGGGTGGCAAACTGTTTGGGTGACAGGAGCAGGCACAGGCGTTAGGGTTGATGCGGTGCTGAGGGGTTGGGAACTGTCTGGGATGAGAAGAATCGTCCCGACTGACATGCTGTTCGGAGAGACATCCGGATTGGCCGCTCTTAGCGCATCCTGTGAGATCTTAAATTGCTCGGCAAGTTCACTGAAAGTATCGCCTGATTGAATTGTGTAAATAAAGGGGGTGGCTGTTGGCAGGGGCGTTTCAGCGATGACAAGCACGTTGGGTGTGGAGGTCAGGCTGGGGGTGACTGTAAGATAGGGTTCGATCGAGTTGTTGGAAGTGTTGGGTATGGACGCGGGTGCACAGGCTGTCAGAAGAAATACACACGTCAATATTAGATTACGCATTAGGTGATTATACCATCCACTCCACACCCCGCCCTGCTTGCGAACAAAATCTCTGGAGGCAACAATGAAATATCGTCATCTCGGTAAGACCGGCATTCAAGTCAGTGAGCTGTCTTTTGGCTCGTGGGTTACGTTTAGCACGCAGGCAGATGTGAAAGCCGCAGTGGATATGATGGCCGCGGCGTATGATGCGGGCGTGAATTTTTTTGATAACGCTGAAGTGTATGCGGGCGGAAAATCAGAAACAGTGATGGGCGCGGCGCTCAAGGAATTGAAATGGCGCAGAAGCAGTTATTTGATCTCAACCAAATTCTTTTGGGGTATCAATGAAGGCATCAACGAAAAGAATACACTTAATCGCAAACGTCTGATCGAAGGCATTGCCGGGTCACTCGAACGTTTGCAGCTTGATTATGTGGATCTGATCTACTGTCACCGTCCCGATGCGACCACGCCAATTGAAGAGACAGTTTGGGCGATGCATAACATCATCGAATGGGGGCAGGCTTTATATTGGGGAACTTCAGAATGGTCTGCTTCTGAGATCGCGCAGGCGATTCAGATCGCGGAGCGTCATCACTTGCACAAACCGGTTGTTGAACAGCCGCAATACAACATGTTCGAGCGCGGACGACTCGAAGGCGATTATGTCCGCTTCTATAAAGATTATGGCTACGGCACCACCATTTGGAGTCCGCTGGCTTCGGGGTTGTTGACTGGTAAATATAAAGGCGGTATTCCGAAAGACAGCCGCGGTGCGCTCAAGGGCTATGAGTGGTTGAAGAATCTGTTGACCGATGAACAGAAACTTGCCAAGGTCACAGCGTTGGAACCGATCGCCAAAGAACTTGGCTGCACGCTTTCACAACTGGCACTGGCCTGGTGTGTGAAGAATCCGTTTGTTAGCACGGTCATCACTGGCGCGAGCCGTGTGGAGCAGGTGCACGAAAATATGAAAGCCGCCGATGTGGTGGATCGCATTACCCCTGAGATCATGGCGAAGATCGATGTGATCTTTGGCGTGAAGAAATCCGAAGACGAAGAATAAGATAGTTTTTGAAAAGCCAAATACAAAGACACGAAGTCTCGAAGAAAAAACTTTGAGCTTTCGTGTCTTTGTGTCTTTGTGGTTAATCTTTTTATACCTTGGTGAAATAATTTTCTTCCACGCCCTGCCATGTTTCGTTGTGCAGTTTCATGTATTTAGCCAACAACGGATGTACGCGTGCGATGTCTTCATACATTTTTTGCGCAACTCTGCGGATCGAAAAATGTGCATTGGCGGCTGTGCGTAATTGACAGAAGGCGAAGGCTTCACGTAAATTGAATTGCGCCAGCACGCGGCGATTAAATCCATTGGGGACAATATACTGCGCGACATCTGGATTGAACGCATACAACTTTTCATACATCTTGATCGCTGCTTCCATCGCCGCTTCATACTTGGACCCGAAACCTGCTTCTGTTACGAGAAGCGGAATCGTGTACCCGAGATGAGTCGTCAGGCGCTGTGGAGTCTGCGTCATCATGCGGTGACGTTTGAACTCGGCATACGCACCCTGATCCATGACGATGTCAAAGGTGTAGTTGGAATATTCCAGTTCACGCAATGGGACGTCGAATTTTCCCAGACGCTTTAGTACCGTATCTGCTAATTCGGCGCGCTCTTTTTTCTTCAGCGATTTTATATACGTCAGCGCATCAGCAAAGGGTATCTCATTGAAGCGGTACAAAGCCGCAGCGAGGATTTTTTTCTCGCCGTCTTTGTCATAATCGATTAAGTTGCACCAATCCGATTTTGATTTCAATTCCAAGCTGCCTGACTTCCATATTAATCCTTGATTGTTTCTACAACGTAGGGGACTGCATCAGCATATTTGACCAAGGTCGGTGTTTCGGCTTTGGCTACTTCCTTCATTTTTTCGCCGATCTGTCTCACTTCCGCGAGCGGATGGGAAAGCATCTTGCGGATGACCATTTCGATCACACGCGCATTGGCGGTCATGCCGACATTTGCATTTGCGGCGGCAGGCAGGATGAAGCGGCAGCGGTCCACATATTGTGAGCGGATGCGGCGGTCGTAGGCTTCGTCGCTTTCATTCTCGCGGCGCGGGGATTTCCCTAAGATGAGATTCTTTACAGGGTCGAGCGACTCAGCATAGGTCGAGAAAAGGAGGCGGACAGTTTCGATAAATTCATCGCGCAGTGGATGTCCATCAAGTTCGGGCGGGATGGTGAAGTCAGCTTGTCCCCATTTTTGATAGCGGGTGGATTTTTCAGTATAAGATGCAAGCCGGCTGCTTTCGATGGTTTCGATCGCAATGCGTGAGACATTTTCGAATGCAAAATGCAGAACCGCATGTTCCGCTACAGATGCGTGACCGTAGCCAACGACCCATTTTTCATGGAACTGCGCTGACTTTTCGTCACTTAATTCCGCGGCGATCTCGCGAAAGGATTCAGGTGCGCGTGATGTTTTTGCAAAAGCAACCGCAATGGTTTCAGGGCTGAGTGCGCGCGGGGAAAGCAGGTATATCTCTCGTTCAGGCATGTGAAGACTCCAGGTTTCAGTAATCGGTGTTTGAGTTGGGACGGTTTATAAATGATATTTTTGCGTGAGTCAATCTAGTATTCAGACTTCGGAAGTCTTTCTTAAAGCCTCAACGCGATGAAGCCTCTAAAAAGACTTCCGAAGTCTCGCTTGACTCTATAAAAAACGACCAGCCGTTTCGCTGATCGCTTTGATCTTTATCCCATTGGATGTTGCATGGGAGCGCCGCCCAAAAGGTGCAGGTGGATGTGAAATACAGTCTGCCCGGCATTTGCATTCGTATTGATGATGAGCCGGTAGCCATCTTCGGCGATGCCTTCCTGTGCGGCAAGTTGTTTCGCTGTTGTGAAGAGATGACCAATTAACTGTTCATCGTCATTTGTAAGCATATTGACCGAGTCGATGTGTTTGTTGGGTACGATCATAATATGGGTCGGCGCGGCGGGATGGAGGTCACGAAAGGCCGTTACCTGTTCGTCACGGAATACGTTGGTGCTTGGAATGTCGCCTGTGATGATCTTGCAAAAAATGCAGTCTGTCATGATTGTCCTCCGAAAAAATAAATATCAGGGTGTTGGCATCGGGCCGTAAATGGGCTCACAAACGACCCGGTAATATTCAAATTCTGCGGCTTTGTTTGCTTCGGCGTAGGCCTTTGCTTCATTGTTAGTGATACGCACCTGGTCAATGGCGTTCAGCGCTTCATGCGGCCAGTAGCGCGGCAGGGTCATGAGCGGATCGTTGAACGTGCCTTCTGGAATAAAAGACGGGCGCTCAGGATCAAATTCATTTGCAAGCGGCACCCAGTTATACATCACCGGGCCGCGTGAATTGGTAGTGAATCCAAGTTGATAATTAAGCAGGCGTGCCGCGGCGACGGGGCGTTGTCCAAACCCGCCGTTGGGCCAGATAATGGCGATCGGGTTTTTGCGGTATTGTTCCTCAAAGGGAATGAGCGAGCCTTTTAGTTCGCGCGCGATCACTACTTTGGATGAGTCGTCAGAGAGCAGTGTGCCGTCTGTTACTCCCTGCGCCTGATGATCTACGAAGCCTTCATTTTCCAGTGCGATATTGTCAGTCCAGAGTTGGTCGTCCATGTTTGGCTGGCTGACCCAGCCGTTGACGACCGGCCAATTCCATTTTTCCCAATGTTCGCGGAAACCTTTGTTGTAGTTTTCCAGGCCATGAATCCCATCCTGGATAATGAGCACGGAACGCGGCGGAATCTTGACATTACGTTCCATGAATGCCAGAAATTGTTTGGTGTTGATCGCCTCAAAACCCTGAAATTTAAGCTGACTGATGATCTTGCGCAGATCGTTAATATCCACATCCCCGGCATCCCCGTCAATTTCGGAGGGAGTCGTGATGATGTCGTGCAACATGAGGATCATCACGACTGTGCCGGGTTCGGCATTTAATCGATTCCATCTGTTGACTATATACTGGCAGGAATCCTGAATATAGGTATGCGGCGTGTCCAGTGGATTGGAGTAGTTGGACTGAAACAATGCCGGCAGGGTGGGAATCACTGCATTTTCTGTCAATACTTCTTCGGTTGTGTTGATCGGAGTGGGGATAAATGACGGAGTACACGAGATCAGGATGAATGTGAGCATTAACATGCTCGTTGTTCGATAAAGGATGGAGACTTTATTATTTTCCTTCTTTTTCATAGGACACATTGTAAACGATATTTTTGTCAGACTTGGTAATTAACCAATGTAAAGAGCGAATTGCCTAATTAGAAAAAACGCCCGGGTTCAAGCACTCATAAACCTTCGTGTTCGGAAGTATATTTTTGATGAACTCTTTATTTACAGCTTTACGGAATGGGGCCTAATGAGGGCGCGCAGACGATATCGTAATACTCCAGTTCGATGGCCTTATTTTGTTCGGCATACAGGGCGGCCTGTTCTCCGATCTGGATCACCGTGTCAAGCTGGCCGCGTGCATTCACATCCCAATAGCGTGGAATGGTCATCAGTGGATTGTTGGCTGGTACTTCTGGTATCGCCATTGGGTTGGATTGATTGACTGCATCAGCTTGTGGAATCCAGTTGTACATGACAGGACCGCGTTGGTTGACGGTGAATCCAAGTTTGTAGCCAAGCTGGGTGCCAATTTCCACGGCGCGGGCTGAGAAGCCTCCGCCAGGCCAGATGTATCCAACGGGAGTCTTATTCATATATTTTTGCAGGGACGTGATCGCGCCGCCCATTTCTCCATTGATAAATTCATCAGTGGAGGAGTTCATGATCGGGATGTTGTGAATGTAGCCATGTGCTTGATAGTCTACCCAGCCTTCGGCGGAGAGGGCGGCGTTCTCTGCCCAGAGGTCGGGGCGTTCATCGATGCCAATATATGCATTGACGACAGGCCAGCCCCATTGTTCATAATATGTGCGAAAATGATCGTTAAAAGATTCTGCAAAGTGACGATCATCCACGATCAGTAAAACAGAGCGCGGCGGGATATTTGTATTGTTGTACATAAAATCCACCATCTGTTGCATGTTGATGGCTTGAAATCCCAGCTCGTGCAGGTCATTCATCAATTTTTTGAAATCCTGTGCCGATATCTGGTTTGGTCCGGTTGCTGCATCTTTTGTAATACCGTGGAACATTACAGGCATGATGATGGTGCCGGGCAGCGCATTGTTGGACTTCCATTTATTCTGTAAATATTGACAGCTATCTGTTACATAGGTGCGCGGCAGGTCTTCCGGTTTCAGCAGGGAGGTTTGATATGTGGCGGGGAGTGCGGGCGGTGTGCGCGGAATGGTGGCGGTGGGGACGGGGGTGTCTGTTGGTGCTGGTGTTTCGGTTGGAATGCTGATCTGTGCTACTGCGGTTTCGTAGGCCGCGGTCATGACAATGTTGGGATCTGCGGTGGCGGCTGCGGGTTGGCAGGCTGCCAATAGTCCGGCAAGCAGGCTGAGGGTTAGGAAAAGATGCGAGGCTTTTAATCCGTAGTTTGTTTTCATGTGTGGAATTCTACCTGAAAAAAGTGGGACGTCTGCTTTTGGCAAACGTCCCACCGATACCTGTTAACTGACTGCTGTTTTATTCGTCGCTTCTACCTGAGATGAATTCTTCCACTTTATCGCGGCAGACATCATCGCGGAATTGTTTGGGCGGGGTCTTGAAGAAATAGGAGGATGGGCCGACGATCGGGCCGGCGAGTTCGCGGTCGAGCGCGATCTTGGCGCAGCGGACTGCATCGATCATCACGCCGGCGGAGTTGGGGCTGTCCCATACTTCGAGTTTGAGTTCCATGTTGAGCGGCACGTTACCGAAGGTGGTTCCTTCCATGCGGATGTAGCACCACTTGCGGTCGGTGAGCCAGGGGACGTGGTCGCTTGGACCGACGTGGACGTTGTCCTTGCCAATGTCGTAGGGGACCATGCTGGTGACGGCGTTGGTCTTGGAAATTTTCTTGCTTTCCAGACGTTCGCGTTCGAGCATGTTGAGGAAGTCGGTGTTGCCGCCGAAGTTGAGTTGATAGGTGCGGTCAATTTTGATGCCGCGGTCTACAAAGAGGCTGGTGATGACACGGTGCAAAATGGTCGCGCCGAGTTGTGACTTAATGTCATCGCCGAGGATGGGCAGACCTGCATCACGGAAGCGGTTTCCCCAATATTCGGAAGAAGCGATGAAAACTGGAATGGCGTTTACAAATGCGCAGCCGGCTTCGATTGCCTGTTCCACGTACCATTTGGTGGCCATTTCAGAGCCCACCGGCAGGAAGTTGATGATGACATCGGTCTTGGTTTCTCTGAGCAGTTTGACAATATCGGCTGTGGGGCCGGGCGCTTTGGTGATGATCTCGCTTAGATATTTGCCAAGGCCATCGTGGGTCATGCCGCGCACGACCGGGGCGTTGAGGTGCGGAACTTCAGAGAACTTAAAGGTGTTATTTGGCTCGGCAAAGATGGCTTCAGAAAGATCCTTGCCGACTTTCTCAACGTTTACGTCAATTCCCATGGTGAACTCAACATCGCTCACATGATAATCGCCAAGCTGCGTATGCATGATGCCGGGGATGGTTTCATCCGCTTTTGCATTTTTGTAGAATTGAACACCTTGTACGAGGGAGGATGCACAGTTCCCTACGCCGATAATGGCGACGCGTACTTTTTTATTTGCCATGATTTTCTCCTTGAATTTTTAATTACAGTTTCCTTGTAGCTTTATGCCCATCTTTCATTTCAGATATACCATTGAAGTATAATCTTACTATAGAGTAAATATGACCGTAGATCAGGTAAAACTCCTCGCACGACTTCTTGAAGTTACCCGCAACCTCAGCACAACGGTTGACCTTGAAACGTATTTACAGTCCATTCTTTCGGCTGCTTCAGAATTAACAGAGAGCGAAACCGCCTCTCTCATGGAGTTTGATGAAGCCGCCCAGGACCTTTATTTTAAATATGTGCCATGGTTTCATCGTGATGCCATCAAGGATGCGCGCATCCCTTTGAATGGCAGCGCCGCCGGGTGGATTTTCCTGCATGTCAAGCCGCTGATGATCGATGACGTCAAGAAAGATGAACGTCATTATGGCAGGATCGATGAACTGTCCGGCTTTGTCACCCGTTCCCTTTTGGGCGTTCCGCTTATTTTACACGGTAGACCGGTGGGTGTGTTTGAAGTATTTAATAAAGCCAATTCGGGTAATTATACCGAGGAAGATGCGCTTGTTTTGGAGACGCTTGCTTCTCTGGCTGCAACCGCCATGCAAAATGAGATGCTTGAGAGTACCATGCAATCTTCCCAGGATGAAGCTCGCGATCTTGACCGGCTCAAGAACGAATTTATCGCGATCACTTCGCACGAACTTCGGACACCACTTGGTTTGATCCTCGGTCATTCCACGTTTTTACGTGAATTGGTCGGCAATGAATACGAAGAACAAGTGGATGCCATCATTCGCAATGCGTCCAAATTAAAAGAGATCATCGAAAGCCTTTCCAGCGTGGATAATTATCAAACGGGCGGCGCAAGCATTCGCTCGCGAAAAGTTTCCATTACACGGATTATCGAAGATGTTTCCGCCTCTTTCCGTGATGTTGCAATTCAAAAAGGAGTCGCTCTTAAAGTTGAATTGGAACGTGGACAAGATCTGCTGGTGGATGCCGATGGCAGCAAGGTTGCCATTGTTTTGAGTAATCTGGTTAAGAACGCGATCACATTTACCAATGAAGGCGGGCATGTCATCATTCGCGGCGAGCAGCAGCCTGATTTTGTAAAAGTCTCCATTGAAGATGACGGCCTCGGAATTCCCCTTAAAGATCTGCCGCACGTGTTTGAGCGTTTCTATCAGGTTGAATCGCATCTAACACGCAGGCATGGCGGTATGGGCCTCGGCCTTTCCGTTGCAAAAGTGATGATCGAAATGCACGGCGGACGGATCTGGGCTGAAAGCATGGAAGGACTGGGAAGTACATTTACATTCCTGCTGCCTGTTGGAAAAACAAGTAATGTTCCCGATCCAGTGAATCCATTTGTCGAGTGATGTCTCCTGTAAAAAATGATCCCGTCAAATCAGTTGACGGGATTTTTGTTTGTTTGATACACTCCCTTTTCCACGCATCCTGAGCGGAGCCGCCGTTCTTGCGGCGTAGCCGAAGGACGTACCTGAAAGCAATCCTTATAAACTGGAAACCCTTATGCAAAGCATCAACACCCAATTTGAACTCATCCGCCAATCAGCCACCGTTGCCATGGCTGACCGCATCCTCGCCCTCAAAGCCAGCGGACAAAACATCGTCGGCTTGCAAGTGGGTGACCCCGATTTTGGGACTCCGCCAGCCGTTGTCGATGCGGCCCTTAAATCCATGCAAGCCGGCCTGACTCACTACGGCCCATCACGCGGCTACCCTGACCTGAGAGCTGCTGTGGCATCCAAGCTGATTCGTGACGAAGGAGTTTCCTACGACCCCGCCTCCGAAATTTTGATCACGCATGGCGGCATCCACGCTTATTATCTCGCCATGCAATCTGTCTTGAACCCCGGCGATGATGTCCTCATCCCCGACCCTTCCTGGGCGACTCACTCGAATATGGCCATCATGCTGCGCGGAAATGTGATCCGCGTCCCTGCCCCCGCCGAAAATGGATTCATCCCTCATTTCGACTCATGGCTGAAAGCGTTGACTCCCAAGACCCGCGTCATCGTTTTGAATTATCCATCCAATCCGACGGGCGCATATCCCACCCGTGAATATCTGCAAAAACTACAAGACTTCGCAGCCCAACATAACCTGTGGATCGTCAGTGATGAAGTCTATGGAAGTTTATATTATGAAGAGAAGCCTACTTCCGCAGCGGCGATTGAAGGCGCAAAAGAAAGAACGTTACTCGTCAACAGTCTGTCCAAATCGTATGCCATGACGGGTTGGCGCGTTGGCTATCTCGCTGCGCCCGCGCATGTGATCGAGAACGCGTTGAAAGCAGGTCAAAACTCCATTACCTGTGTGGCGCCCTTCATTCAGAAAGCCGCAACCTTCGCATTGACCGACCCCGCGATTCAAGATGTCACTGCTGAGATGCGCGCTGCCTACGGCCGCAGACGTCAACTGGTTTTGCGTTTATCGCATGAACTGGAAAGTGACAAGGTAAAAGTCATTCCGCCGCAGGGTGCATTTTATTTCTTCCTCGATCTGCGCGCATTGAATATGTCATCCATTGAAATGTGCGAAAAGATTTTAGATGAAGCCGGCGTGGGGCTGATTCCCGGTTCTGCTTTTGGTGAAGAGGGTGAAGGCTTCATCCGTATGACGATTGCAGCTTCCGATGAAGATGTGGAAGCAGGATTCAGGAAGATCGTTGAGTGGGCGGAACGACAATAATTAAAGGTCAAAAGTTGAAGGTCAAAGGTCGAACGACTTTCGACTTTTGACCTTCAACAAAATAAGGAGTTTCAATGAAAGTATCATTCCAGGGCGAACCCGGTGCGTATTCCGAGCAGGCTGTTTTTAATTATTTTGGGAATGTGGAAACTGTCCCATGTGAATCGTTTGATGTGATGTTTGATTCAGTTGTCTCAGGCAAAAGTGACGCGGCGCTGGCTCCCATTGAAAATTCACTGGCGGGCAGCATTCATCAAAATTATGATCTGTTGCTGCGTCATGATCTGCATATTGTGGGGGAGCACTTCCTGCGTGTGCAGCATTGTTTGATCGTCAACCCGGGCGTGAAGATGGAAGATATCAAAAAGGCCATCAGTCATCCGCAGGCGCTGGGGCAATGCGCCGGATATTTGCGCGGTCACAATATCAAAGCGGAGCAAGTCTACGATACGGCTGGAAGTGTAAAGATGCTCAAAGAGTCAGGCGCGCGGGATGTGGCGGCAATTGCGTCGAAGCGGGCGGCGGAATTATATGGGATGCAAATTCTTCAAGAGGGCATCGAAGATAACGCGGAAAACTATACGCGCTTTCTCGCTGTCGGACGAGAATCAACTGTCCCGACGGGCGAAGCGAAGACTTCCATCGTCTTTACGCTGAAAAATGTCCCCGGTTCGTTGTTCAAAGCAATGAGCGTTTTCGCCCTGAGAGATATCGATCTGACAAAGATCGAGTCGCGCCCGCTGCAGGGAAGTCCATGGGAATATCTTTTTTATATTGATCTGATCGGTTCCGTGCAAGATGAAACCGTGCAGCGTGCGCTGGACCATTTGGGGGAATATGCAGTGATGCTGCGGGTGTTGGGGTCGTATCCGCGTTTCAAACGGTAATCAAAAAATCTCCGTCTGTTCGGTGGGCGGAGATTTTTTGATTAAGACTCCCACTTGTAAAATCAGAAAATATGTTCTAAAATAGGACAAAATTTATCTGCAATAGGAGTTCTCATGCGAAAACTGATCGTGCATCAATTCATTTCTTTGGATGGTGTCATCCAGGCCCCCGGCGGCGTGGATGAAGATACCGATGGCGGCTTCACTCACGGCGGCTGGACCATTCCCTTCTGGCACGATGACATCGGGATGCGCTTCTCGCAAGCTATGGAGACCGCCGATACTCTTTTGCTCGGGCGCAAAACATGGAAGACCCACGGCGATGCCTTTGAGCCTTTGCCGCCCGAAGAAAATCCATTTGGCAATGTCAAAAAATATGTCGTCTCCACCACGCTGAAATCTTCGGCGGCTTGGAGCAACTCCACCATCATCAGCAGCAATGTGGTCGAAGAAGTTCGCAAACTCAAGAACCAACCCGGCAAAAACATTCTTTCGGATGGCAGCAGTGTGTTGATGCATACCCTCATCGAAAATGATCTGGTGGATGAATTCGTTCTGCATGTCTATCCATTGATATTGGGCAACGGCAAGAAATTATTTCCGGATGGAAAATACCTGCGCCTGAAGTTGATCGAATCCGCGCCTCTTCCTACGGGTGTGCTGTATCAGCGCTACGAGCCTGTTCGTTAATCTGGCAAAGGAGTCGACTCATGAATCACGGTTATATCTTTTTTGAGATCCATGTGGATGATGTGGGGCGTGCGGTGAAGTTCTACCAGACCGTCTTCGGCTGGAAGATGAGCCACAACCCCGGCGTGCCCATTGAATATTACGATATTGAGACCGGCGGCTCACGCGGCGGGCTGCTTCAACGCCCGGTGCAGGCTCCGTCTCTTGGACAGGGGACGAATGCGTTCATCTGCTCGTTGGAAGTAGAAAGCTTTGATGCGACTGCCGCGAAGATTCTATCCAATGGCGGGCAGGTTGCGTTGGAAAAATTCCCGGTTCCCGGCAGATGCTGGCAGGGATATTTCATCGACACCGAAGGCAATACGTTTGGAATCTTTGAAGTGGATGAAAAGGCAGGCTTGGTATGAAATTTACTTCCATTGAAGAATATCTTTCAACTCTTTCTGAAGATGTGCAAAAAGCGATGGGGGAAATCATCGCAACCATTAAGGAACAGGTTCCGAATGCCGATGGGCAGATCAGTTACAACATGCCCGCCTTCAAGGTAAACGGCGAGTACTTCATCCATTTTTCAGCGTGGAAAAATCATATCGGAATGTATCCGATACCGGCGGGGAATGAAGCGTTTCAAAAGCAGATCGAGCAATATCGTTCGGCGAAAAGTTCGCTTAACTTTCCCCTCGATAAGCCGATGCCCATCAAATTGATTGAGAAATTTATTAAGTTTCGGATCGCGGAAAATTTGAAAGACGCCAGGGCGAAATCCGTCAACGGAAAATAGATAAACTCTAGTTATTGTCTATCCATCAGCAAGCTGATGGATTCCAAAATGAAAAGGAGAATTTTAAAATGAAAAAGATCACCCCGTTCTTATGGTTTGATAGTCAGGCTGAAGAGGCGATGAATTTTTATGTCTCATTGTTTAAGAATTCGAAGGTTGGCAGCGTCTCACGGGGGCCGGATGGCAAGGCGTTTACCGTTTCGTTTGAGTTGGATGGACAGGAGTTCATGGGTATGAATGCAGGTCCGCAGTTCAAGTTCAATGAGGCGGTCTCGATGTCGGTCAATTGCGAAGACCAGGCAGAAGTGGATTATTTTTGGAACGCGTTGACTGCGGATGGGGGAGAAGAGTCGATGTGTAGTTGGTGCAAGGATAAGTATGGCCTGTCGTGGCAGATCGTGCCGAAGCAGTTGGGTGAGTTGATGGGTGACCCCGACCCTGAAAAATCCGGGCGGGTGATGCAGGCGATGCTCAAGATGAAGAAGATCATCGTTGCGGATTTGAAGAAAGCGTATAACAACGAGTGATGATGCAAGTGATGGCAGAACGCATATTTTAAATACAACGAATCAAACTACAAAGAGGATCCAAATGTCCAAAGATAAAACAACGAATCCAGTCACAAGAAAAATTGTTGTGCTTGAGCATATCTCCCTGGATGGTGTCATACAAGCTCCGGGCGGACCGGATGAAGATACCACCAGCGGCTTCGTGCATGGCGGGTGGATAGCGCCATACTCGGATGAGATTCTCGGAACTGCCTTGAGAAGGCAAATGAACATGCCATTTGACCTGTTGTTAGGGCGCAAGACTTTTGATATTTGGGCGCCATATTGGCCGCAGCATGGGGATATATGGCCGGGCGCCAACTCGGCGACCAAGTATGTTGCCTCGAATACTATAACGTCTAGCGAATGGCAGCCGTCGGTTTTTTTTAGTGGAGATGTTGCAGAAAAAGTTGCCAAAATTAAGCAGCAGCCAGGCCCGGATTTGCATGTGTGGGGAAGTAGCAATCTCGTTCAGACGCTTATCAAGCATGATCTGGTCGATGTGTTCTGGCTGATGATATATCCGATAACCTTGGGTAGTGGTAAACGGTTGTTTGCTGACGGTACACTTCCGATGGCATTCAAGGTGACGGAAAGTATAGTCTCCCCGAATGGCGTCATTATTGTGAATTACGAACGTGCAGGTGCAATCACAACTGGAAACTGATCGGAAATGCTATGGGTGTTTTTGAATTTTTTTACGTTCATCGTCCCATAGTTTGGCAAAGCGTTCAAAGACATCAGCGATGATTTCCAGGTCACTTTCAGAGTAACTTGAGATTAATTCATCTTGAGCCTTTCGCGCTGACTCAAACCATGACGCGGCTTTTTCGGCACTCGATGGTGCAGGAGCGATCAAAGTTCCGCGGCGGTCATCGGGGTTGGGGCGGCGTTCGATTAATCCAGCCTTTTCGAGCCGGTCCAGCATGGCGGTGGTTGCGCCTGATGTGAGCCCTGTAAATCTGGAAAGTTCAGACGGTGTGGCAATGCCTTTTTGGAATAGAAGCCTGAGACATTCCATGTCGGTTACGTTGAGTCCGGCCCATTCACTCATGGCGTTTCGGAATTGTGTCAGATTAACGCCATAATCCCTGACTGCCATCAGGGCTCGTTTTTTCAAATCTGTCTTTGTGGATTTGGTCATAGAAATATACCCTTGACATTGCCTTTATTTTGAAGTATCTTTATTATAAAGATAAAATTGTTTTTGTGCAAGTGTCAAAATAAACCAAAGTCAGATAAGGAGATTTTTATGAACCCCAAGGCAGATGCGAAAAAACCAACCAAGAAGCCAAGTGAAGGATTTACCGCCGACGAAAAAGCCGCGATGAAGGCTCGCGCCCAGGAATTGAAAGCGGAAGCGCGCGCCGGCAAGGATAGGGCAGAAGGTGAAAAAGCCATTCTTGCTGCGATTGCCGGAATGAAAGACCCAACGGATCGCTCGATGGGGAAGCGGATTCATGAGATCGTTTCTGCTGCTGCGCCAGAGCTCATGCCGAAAACCTGGTATGGAATGCCTGCGTATGCGGACAAGGATGGCAAGGTGATTTGCTTCTTTCAGGCTGCAAGCAAGTTTGGTGTAAGGTATGCCACCTTCGGCTTCCAACCCGATGCAAAACTTGACGAAGGTAATATGTGGGCGGCATCTTTTGCGCTGATCAAGTTGACCTCCGCCGAAGAGGCAAAGATCATCGCACTCGTTAAAAAAGCGGTGAATTGAAGTCTTGTGCTAAAAAAGATGTTCTTCTGCAATATCAAATCATCGTAGTATTACGCCTCCCCCTTTTTTAATTGGTGATTATCCAAAACGTTCTTTGGCTTGCGGTTAATGGTTCGCAGGATGCGCAGAGTTAAGAGTGCTGGGATGCCCATAAATAGGACTACTTTCAGGAACGCATCCACGGAGCGAATCATACCGTCCACCAACGACTCGCTTTCTTCGCTGACCGTCGCCCTGTCTACAGATTGGGCTGGCGGCCCGCCCCGAAAACTATCTGCCCATTCTGTATCATCCAACAGGGTCAAACCAAAAATCATGATGGCTGCTGCCAGTAAAATGATCAACACCGGAGTGAGGACCTGCTTGAGGGTATTCATGCTGCAACTCCGTTTTTGGTTCCGTAATGTAGGATATACCGTTTGAAATTGACGATAATCCACTGCCAGTGCATCGCCAAATGGACTCCGAGCATGATCATGACCGAATTGGCGCTGAACAGGTGAACTTCCAGCCAGAATGGGTCAACAACAATGGGAATGCCCAGGGCTGGCAGCACCGCGTTTGAAATAAGGATTCCTGAAAAACTGGCGATGACCATCATCACAAATTGAAACCAGTTCCAAAAATAGTTAAATCGCACTTCTCCTGGCTGTCGTTTGAGAAAGCGTTTGGTGACGGAGACAATCCACTGCCAATCTAGTACAAGGTGAACGAGAAATGGAATAATCACCAGCAGGCTGCCCCATTCATGCAGGGGAATGCCCGTTGCTTGCGGCATCAGCGCCCAGACAATGCCGACGAACAAGACGATATCTGCGAGGAATTGGATTTGCGTACTGCTGAGCGGGTTGCGTTTCCGTTCAATGTTGATTGTCATGTTGTCCCCCTTTAAGCATGTGCCAGTAGTTCTTCGACGTTATCCGGGATGAATCCGTTGATGAGACTCAAAGCCCGTTTCGGCATCAGGCGGCTCACGGCGAACAGAAATCCCGCCATTTTTACGCGAATTTCTTCCTTTCCGCTATTCAAGCCCTGAAGCGCAATGGCTGCTGCTTCGTCCGGTTTCATGGCGTTATCGGGCGCGTGTCCGCCTTGAAATGGCGTATCGACGGAGGGATAGAAAATCTCTACAACCTTAATTCCCGATTTTGCAAATTGCACCCGCATACTTTGGGTCATCGAATGCAATGCCGCCTTGGAGGCGCAATAACTCGGCTCAACAGAAAGGGGGACATAAGCCAGCCCGGAAGAGACATTGACCACCGTGCCCTTGTTCTCGATCAACATGGGCAGGAACAGTTGTGTGAGAAGTACCGGAGCCAGGAAGTTGGTTTGCATTTCTTCCTCCATCCTTGATTCCAAATCCCCTGTTTTTGCAAGCAAATAACGCTTCGCAATGCCCGCATTGTTCATCAACATGTTCAAGCCCTTGAAATTCATCGCGATCTGTTTGTGCAGCGCCAGGCGATCTTCAGCTTTGGTGATGTCGCATTGAATTGTGACCAACTGCGGCACTTTTCTTTTGGCATCCTCCAGCTTTTCCTGTGAGCGTCCGCAGATGATAACAACAGAATGCTGCGCGACCATCTGTTTCGCCATTTCAAAGCCAATGCCTGAACTTCCCCCGGTAATGAGTACGACTCTTTGTGATTGATTATTCATGGATGACCTCCGAAGTTTTGATATCTTGCTTTGTTGCAGGTATCTTACTGCTTCGGAGGTTTAATTTCCTTGACCTAGGTCAATTTTTGTTTGCTTCTTATCCTGCTCAACGCTTCGGGTGTGACGCCAATAAAAGAGGCAATGTGATAAAGTTTGATCTCGTTTTCCAGGTTTGGGTAATCTCTTTGGAAAGCCAGATATCTCTCTGCGGCGCTATCCAGCAGGAATGATTTTTCGCGTAATTCCTTCATGATGTATACCGTTTCGAGCAATTTGAAAAGAAAGGGATACCAGCGGATATCTTCTTCCACCATCTGTATCCATTGGCTGAAGTTGAATTGCAAAACATCGGTGTCAACCAGCGCCTCAATGTAAAAAAAAGACGGGCGTCGTTGTGCCAAAGCGCTGTACGAGATGACGAATTTCCCGGCAGTGGAAAAGCCCTTGGTCAGGTCATTTCCATTTTCATCAACATAGTACAGCCGAAATATTCCATTTAAATTAAACCCTACATATTCTGGAATATCCCCTGCCATTAGAAAAAACTGCCCCTTTTTGTAATTGACTGATTTGCAAATGGAAAATAGACGCTCGATGAGTTCCTCAGGAATGTTCGAGAGCGCCAGAATTGATTTCTTCAGGAAATCATGTGCTTGTTGGTTGTTGATACCCGTCATTGTTGAATTTTTTCCTTGTAAATGTGAACAGGTCAGTGTGCTGCACTATGATTTGGACAGCCCGGGTTCGGTATAATGCGCTTTGCACATAAACAAATTATACGACTACACCATAAAAAAGGCGCGTGCAAGCAAGGTTATTATTCGTGAAAAGCCGTGCTTGACCTTCTAGAAAAAGTGTTCTAAAATAACCGCACTTATGTTTTGGGTGGGCAAAAGCAGCCTTGCTTTTACCTGCCCGTTTTGTTTTATTCGATTGAGACTATAGAGGAGAGACCATGCCCCAGGAATATATTGAGATTCGCGGCGCGCGCGAGAATAATTTAAAGAACGTCTCATTGCGCATCCCCAAACGAAAGATCACCATTTTCACAGGCGTTTCAGGTTCGGGCAAATCGTCCATTGTGTTCGATACGATTGCCACTGAATCACAGCGCCTGCTCAACGAAAACTTCAGCATGTTCGTGCGGAATTTTTTGCCGAAGTATTCCCAGCCTGATGCGGATGCCATCGAAAATCTGAGCATGTCCATTGTGGTGGATCAGAAGCGGATGGGCGGCGGTTCACACTCGACCGTTGGCACGATCACCGACATCAACACGATCCTGCGCATGATGTTTTCGCGCATCGGGCAGCCCCACGTGGGACCCACCAATGTATTCGGCTTCAACGACCCGCAAGGGATGTGCCCGAACTGCAACGGACTCGGTCGCAAGCTGGATGTGGACATGGACAAGTTTCTGGACAAATCCAAATCGCTGAACGAGGGCGCTATTTTGTTTCCAGAATACGCCGTGGAAAGTTGGGGCTGGAGTAATGTAATCAATACGGGTTTATTCGACCCGGATAAGAAAATATCCAAATACACTCAAAAGGAACTGAACGACCTTTTATATAGCGAACCCATCAAGGTCAAAACCAAAATGGGGGCAAAAGACTTCAACCTGACCTACGAAGGCATCGTCAACCGTTTCACCAACAAGTACATCAAGCAGGATCTAAAAACCAAATCCGAGCGGACTCAAAAATCGGTGGAGCCTTTCATGACGATGGGTCCTTGTTCCGAGTGCAATGGTGCACGGTTGAACAAGAACATCCTGAAATGCAAGATCAACGGATATAACATAGCAGACCTGACCAGCATGGAAATCCCTGAATTGATCGAAGTCGTGAAAAAGATCAAAGTACCCGCCGCTGAGCCAATTGTCAAAGCGCTTCTCGAACGTTTGCAGAACCTCGTGGATATTGGCTTGGAATACCTCAGCCTCGACCGTGAGACGGATACGTTATCAGGCGGAGAGTCGCAGCGCGTAAAGATCGTCAAGCACCTCGGAAGCAGTTTGAGCGATGTGATTTATATCTTCGATGAGCCGAGCGTGGGTTTACATCCGCGTGACGTGCATCGCATGAACGAGTTATTGCAGAAACTGCGTGACAAGGGCAACACCGTCATCGTGGTGGAGCATGACCCGGATGTGATCAAAGTGGCAGACCATGTCGTGGATGTGGGTCCGCTTGCAGGTCCGCATGGAGGCGAGATCGTCTACGAAGGTAGTTATGCAAACCTGCTCAAAGCGGACACGATCACGGGCAGGCACATGAAGCAGTCCATCCCGATAAAGATTCGTTCCGCGCACCGACGGGAAAATTGCCGATCAAAAATGCGAAGGTCAATAATTTGCAAAATGTCAGCGTGGACATTCCAACCGGCGTGCTGACCGTGGTCACGGGCGTGGCGGGTTCCGGGAAAAGTTCGCTCATCAACGAGGTCTTCCAACACCAGCATCCAGATGCGATCGTGATCGATCAATCTGCAGTGGGAGTTAACAGCCGTTCCAATCCCGCCACATACACGGGCATACTGGACGATGTCCGCAAGGCGTTTGCGGCGGCAAACAAGGTGCAGGCTTCGCTGTTTAGTTTCAATTCGAAGGGCGCGTGTGAAAACTGTCAGGGATTGGGTGTGGTCTTCACCGAGTTGTCATTTTTCGATAGTGTGAAATCGCCCTGTGAGGTCTGCGGCGGCAAACGCTTCAAAGACGAAGTGCTGGCGTATAAACTCAATGGCAAATCCATTAGTGATGTGCTGGCGATGAACGTTCAACAGGCGCTCGAATATTTTGAAATTAAAGAAGTCGTCCGCAAGCTGCAAGCCATGAGCGATGTGGGTTTGGATTATTTGGGTTTAGGTCAACCATTGAGCACATTATCTGGTGGAGAATGTCAGCGCATTAAACTTGCGAGTGAACTGCATAAAAATGGCAGCATCTATATCATGGACGAACCCACGACCGGACTACACATGTCTGATATTGGGCATTTGATGGAGGTCATTAATCGGCTGGTGGATACCGGGAATACGGTCGTTGTCATTGAGCATAATTTGCACGTCATCAAGAACGCCGATTGGATCATTGACATGGGACCCGAAGGCGGCAGCAAAGGCGGAAAAGTAATGTTTGAAGGTACGCCTGAGAAACTCCTAACGGCAAAGAACTCGCTTACAAGTCAGTACCTGCGTAACTAGCTTCTGGACTTTTCACAGTGTGTATTTCAGAAATACACACTGTGTTTTTTACCACGACAATAAGGCGCAACAGAAAAAAACTTTGTGACTTGGAGACTTGGTGGTTAAGTTCTGAGAGTCGGTGACGTATTACCCGTTTGGGTACTCTTTTAGGTTTGTTTCAAAAATTCATTGACTCAAATCACTTTTCAGGTAAAATACCGCCCATCATGTTTACAGTTTTTGCACCGCGTACACGTCGTCCGAAGCCCACTTCTTTGAGAAGGTTGGGAGTTTTTTGTTTTGACGGCGGAATAAACGCAACGGTGCGCTAGGTAACAAGCACAAGTCAATCCAAAACGGCCATCCTTCATCGGATGGCCGTTTTTATTTTCTGTATACGTAAACAAAAACCAAGGAGAAATACATGAACCCGCAATCCAAACCGCAAGTCAAGAAAGTTGTCCTCGCCTATTCGGGTGGACTGGATACATCCGTGATCGTGCCGTGGTTGAAAGAGAACTACGGCTGTGAAGTTGTCTGCTTTTGTGCAGATGTGGGGCAGGGCGATGAAGACATGCGCGGACTCGAACAGAAGGCCATTAACAGCGGCGCGAGTCAGTGCATCATCCATGATATGAAGGAAGAGTTTGCTGCTGAATATCTTTTTCCAATGTTAAAAGCGGGGGCGGTTTATGAACACAAGTATTTATTGGGCACATCAGTGGCCCGTCCTTTAATTGCAAAACATCTTGTTGATGTAGCTCACGAAGTCGGCGCGGATGCAATTGCACACGGCGCAACCGGCAAGGGGAACGATCAGGTTCGTTTTGAATTAACCGTCATGGCGCTTGACCCACGCCTCAAGATCATCGCTCCCTGGCGCGAGTGGGATATCCGCTCACGCGAAGATGCGATCGCCTACGCCGCGAAACACAACATACCCGTCACCGCCACCATCAAATCCATTTACAGCCGCGACTCAAATCTCTGGCATCTTTCGCACGAAGGCGGTCTGCTCGAAGACCCGTGGAACGAACCCGAAGAAGCCATGTTCCAGCTTTCCACTTCTCCTGAGAACGCACCCGAGCAGGGCGAATATGTTGAGATCGAATTTGAAAGCGGTAATCCGATCGCTGTGAATGGTGAAAAACTTTCAGCGGCGAAGATCGTTGAAAAACTTAATGTCATCGGCGGCGCGCACGCCATCGGCCGCGTGGACCTGGTTGAGAATCGCCTCGTGGGTATGAAATCTCACGGCGTGTATGAAACTCCGGGCGGCACCATTTTGCTTTATGCCCATCGCGAACTCGAGTCACTTGTGCTTGACCGCGAGACCATGCACTTCAAAGAAATGGTCGCTGTGAAATATGCCGAAGTCACATACAACGGTTTGTGGTTCACGCCGTTGCGCGAGGCAATTGATGCTTTCGTCAATTCCACGCAAGGCCCTGTCACTGGTGTTGTGCGCCTCAAACTGTACAAGGGCAACATCATCACCGCTGGCAAGAAATCTCCGTTCAGTTTGTATCGCGAAGATTTCGCCACCTTCGGCGAAGAGGATGTCTACGATCAGAGTCACGCCGAGGGTTTCATTCGCCTGTACGGCCTCAGCATGAAAGTCCGCGCGATGAATGGCCTGCCGATCTCGGGTCTCGATATGCCGAAGCCTGATTATTCGAAATTCAAACGTGATTAGAAATTAGGAATCTGGTAAATTGGTAGATCGGTTTCCCAATTTACCTACCTACCAACAAGGAGCAATCATGACCCTCTGGGGCGGCCGCTTTTCAACAAAACTTAACGATCAAGCCTGGGACCTGAACTCATCCCTGCCTGTTGACCAGCGCATGGCAATTCAGGATGTGGATGGTTCCATCGCGTGGGCGAATGCTTTGCACAAGGCAAATATTCTTTTGGATGAAGAACACGCATCGATCTCACTCGGGCTTGATACCGTCCGAAAAGAATTCGCTTCGGGAGAGTTTATCTTCGTCCCCTCCGATGAAGATATTCACACCGCCGTTGAGCGCCGCCTCACCGAGTTGATCGGTGTGACCGCTGGCAAACTCCACACTGGAAGAAGCCGCAACGATCAAGTCGCCACCGATTTTAGATTGTGGATGTTACAAGCCATTCCCGAATTAGATTCTGCATTCCGAATTCTGCAATCTGCATTGCTCGCGCAGGCTGAACTCGCAGGTGAAACCATCATGCCCGGCTACACTCATCTGCAACGCGCCCAGCCGATTTTGTTATCTCACTGGTGGCTGAGTCATTATCATCCGCTCGAACGTGACCGTGAGAGACTCAACGATTTGGTGAAACGAGTTTCGATTTTGCCTCTCGGTTCTGGCGCATTGGCTGGCACCCCCGTACCCGTGGACCGCGCTGCGTTGGCTGAGTCGCTTGGCTTTGCAGTTGCCTCACCCAACAGCCTCGACTCTGTTTCAGACAGAGACTTCGCCGCCGAGTTCTTATTCTGCGCCACGATGACGGGTATCCATTTGAGCAAGCTCTCGGAGCAAATTGTTTTATATACAAGCGCCGAGTTCGGTTTCTTCGAACTTTCGGATGCCTTCTCGACAGGTTCGAGTCTCATGCCGCAGAAAAAGAATCCCGATGTGTTTGAGTTGACTCGCGGCAAGGCTGGCACACTCATTGGAATGCTCACGGGTTTGCTCGCCACGCTCAAAGGCTTGCCATCCACCTACGATAAAGATTTACAGGAAGATAAAGCGCCTGTCTTTGCGGCGGCAGATACGTTGCTGGCGATTCTTCCTGTCATTGCTGGTGCGATCAATACGATCACTGCCAAACCTCAACGAATGCGAAACGCGATTGACTCGTTCATGATGGCGACTGATCTGGCGGATTATCTGGTTGAAAAAGGAATCCCGTTTCGCGAGACTCACGCGATAGCAGGAAAAGCTGTCCGCGAGGCTGGCGAGAAAAATGTCGGGTTGGAGGAACTGTCACTCGAAGCGTATCAGGCACTCTGTCCAGCATTTGAAGCGGATGTGTATCAAGTCTTCGACCCGATGAAGTCCATTGAAAAAAGAAATGCGATTGGCGGCACGAGTCTCCAATCTGTAAAAAATCAAATTAAACAAATCAAAGGAGAATAAAAATGTCTACTGTTACCTGCCCTGAATGTGAAGCTCAAATTGGATTGGATGCTGGAACCGAAGCTGGCGAGATCATCGTATGCTCTGATTGCGGTGTTGATCTCGAAGTGACTTCAATTGAACCTGCCGCCGTGCAACTCGCGCCCATGGAACAGGAAGATTGGGGGGAATAACGACGATGGACGATTGACCACGGACGACGGAATGGTCTGTCGTCCGTGGTCTGTGGTCATCCAATGGTGATGTTATGCAGCGAAGACTAAAACTTGGTGTTCTTTATTCCCGTGTGCGGGTGGAAGAAAAATGGATTTTCGCGGCGATGGAAAAACGCGGCATTGATTATGAAAGACTCGATGACCGCGCGATTTCATTTGATCTGGAAAATCCTGAACCGTGGCGCGCGTTTGACGCGGTGCTGGAGCGCAGTATCAGTTACACGAGCGGATTGTATGCCCTGCGATTGTTGAATTCATTTGGCGTGCCAACTGTGAATACTGCAATGGTTGCTGAAATCTGCGGTGACAAGTTGACCACGTCTGCGATGCTGGCGAAGGCGGGTGTGCCGCAGCCGCGCAATGTGGTGGCATTCACACCCGAAGCCGCGTTGGATGCGATCGAAGCGTTTGGGTATCCGGTTGTGTTGAAGCCTGTTGTTGGTTCGTGGGGACGATTGCTGGCGAAGATCAATGATCGTGACGCAGCGGAAGCGGTGCTTGAACATAAGGCCACGCTCGGTTCTGTGCAGCATTCTGTTTTCTATATTCAGGAATTCATTAAGAAGCCGGGACGTGACATCCGCGCGATTGTGATCGGTGACCGTGTGTTGACTGCCATGTATCGCAAGTCTGAGCATTGGATCACGAACACGGCGCGCGGCGGGGAAGGGGAGTTATGTCCCATCACGCCTGAGATCGAAGAGATGTGCTTGAAGGCCACCGCGGCTGTTGGCGGCGGAGTCTTGGCTGTTGATCTTATTGAACATTCAGAGCGCGGTTATTTGGTCAACGAGATCAATCACACGATGGAATTTCATACCATGCAGCCTGTGAGCGGTATTGATATTGCGGGTGAGATCGTGGAATATACGGTGAAAGCGGCGAAAGAAAAACATTAACCACGAAGGACACAAAGAAAAAAAACCGCTCCTTTGTGGACTTGTGTCCTTGTTTAAATGTTTTTGAGGAGCAATTATTGATGACTACAGTTTCTATTATCGGCGGTTCTGGTTATGGGGGCGGAGAATTATTACGTTTGTTGTTGGGTCATCCGAATGTGGAGATCAAGCAGGTGACTTCGCGTTCGCGTGTGGGTGAGTATGTGTATCAGACTCATCCCAATCTGCGAAAGAAGACTCAGTTGAAATTCAGCGACCCTTCGCAGTTGGAGCCGTGGATGTGCTTTTCCTCGCCCAGCCGCATGGACAGGCGCAGCATAACATTGAGCAGTATGCAAAACTGGGAACAAAGATCGTTGACCTCGCGGCGGACTTTCGTCTGCGGGATGCGGCGTTTTATGAAAAATGGTATGGCGAGAAACATGCCGCGCCGGAGTGGTTGAGTAAGTTTGTGTATGGTTTGCCCGAACTTCATCGCGCTGAAATTGCGGGCGCGAGTTATATCAGCGGGGTGGGATGCAATGCCACGGCGAGCAACCTCGCGCTGCTGCCATTGGTCAAAGCGGATTTGATCGATTTAACTTCTCCGGTCATTATTGAAATTAAAGTCGGTTCATCAGAAGGCGGCGCGGAAGGAAATTCCGGTTCGATGCATTCGGAGCGCGCGAATGTGATCCGCACGTTTTCGGCGTTTGGTCATCGTCACACAGCGGAAGTGATTCAGGAAATGGGAGTTAAGGACGTTTCGCTGACGATGACTGCTGTGGACTTGGTCCGCGGGGTGTTGGCGACGGCTCATGCCAAGGCCAAGCCTGGTGTGGCGACAAAAGATTTGTGGAAAGCTTATAGAGCAGTGGCGAACGAAAATCCGTTCGTGCGCGTGGTGAAGGAACAGCGCGGGATTTATCGTGTGCCTGAGCCGAAGATTTTGGCTGGCTCAAATTATGCTGATTTAGGATTCGAACTGGACGAGAGCAATGGTCACATCGTGTCTATGTGCGCGATTGATAATCTAATGAAGGGCGCGTCTGGTTCAGCGGTGCAGTGTATGAATTTGATGATGGGTTGGGATGAGACGCTGGGGTTGGAATTCGCAGGGTTGCACCCGATCTAAGAAAGAGGAAAGAAGAAAGAACCGAAAAGTTTTCTTTCCTCTTTCTTCTTTCTTCAATATGGAGAACTTATGGCTGAATCAATTACTGTTGTAAAACTCGGCGGCACGGAAGGTGTGGATTTTTCTGCGATCTGTGCGGATGCGGTGGAATTATTGAAGCAGGGCAAGCGCCTTGTTTTTGTGCATGGCGGTTCTGCGGAGGCGAATGCGTTGGGAGAGGGACTTGGTACGCCGCCGAAGATGATCACTTCGCCTTCGGGCTATACGTCACGCTATACCGATAGAAAGACGCTTGAAATCTTTTTAATGGCGGTGAATGGCAAGGTCAATTCGTTGTTGACCGAGCAATTGCAAATGCTGGGAGTCAATGCGTTTGGGTTATGTGGATTAGATGGAAGACTAATGCAAGCCACACGCAAAGAATCTGTGCAGAGTGTTGAGAACGGCAAGCGCAAGATCATCCGCGATGATTACACGGGGAAGATTGATACGGTCAACAGTGAGTTGCTTTTGATGTTGTTGAATGCGGGTTATTTGCCTGTGATTGCGCCTGTGGCTGTCAGTGAAAAAGGGGAGGCGTTGAATGTGGATGCTGACCGCGCGGCGGCGATGGTGGCGTCTGCGTTTAAGGCGGAGAATTTGTTATTGCTGACGGCTGTCCCCGGGCTGATGAAGAATTTCCCAGACGAGTCGACTCTCATTCGGCAACTGCCGCAGAGTCAGTTGGCGGCGGCGAGTGAAGCGGCTCAAGGTCGCATGAAGAAAAAAGTTTTAGGCGCAGAAGAAGCGCTCAAAGGCGGCGTGAGTCGCGTCATCATTGCGGACGGGCGGATTCAGAATCCGATTTCGAATGCTTTGGCTGGCAATGGAACAGTTATCCAGTAATTTGTTTAGACATTATAATCGGCCAAATTAAGGAGCCGACATATATATGAAACTAGCCACACTTGTATTGGAAGATGGAACCGTGATCGAGGGGCGGGCCTTCGGCGCGGAGACTGACGCCGTGTTTGAGTTGGTGTTTAACACCAGCATGACCGGCTATCAGGAAATTTTGACCGACCCCTCGTATCGCGGACAGGGGGTGCTGTTTACTGTGTCGCATATTGGCAATGTAGGAATTAATACCGAGGATGACGAGTCTGCGAGACCGCAGGTTTCAGCGGCGGTAATTCGTTCTTTGAGTCCGATGGTGTCGAACTGGCGTTCGGCGCTTTCTTTATCCGACTGGCTGACACAGCATAATGTGCCGGGAATCAGCGGCGTGGACACACGCTGGCTGACTCGCAAATTGCGCGATGGCGGCACACAAAAAGCGGCACTTTCTACTAAGGGAACATCGGCAGATACGTTATTGAAAATGGCGCGTGATTGGGCGGGACTCGATGGACGCGATATGGTGAAGGAAGTGACATGCGAGGAGAGTTATCGGTGGGTGGGGGATGAGGGAAGTAAGTGGGTGGAAAGAATTGAGAATTCGAAGGATGAATGCTGAAGTTATCGATCGTCGCTTACGACTTTGGTATCAAAGAAAATATCCTGCGCCACCTTTCAAGTTACGGCGCGAATGTGACCGTTGTCCCTGCGGATACAACTGCGGATGAAGTGTTGGCGTTGAAACCCGATGGAATCTTTTTGTCCAACGGCCCCGGTGACCCTGCGGGATTGCCTTACGCTGTTGAAGCGGTGAGCGGATTGATCGCAAGCGGTGTGCCGATGTTTGGCATTTGTTTGGGACATCAATTGATTGGTCGCGCACTCGGCGCAGATACTCATCGCCTCAAGTTTGGTCATCATGGCGGTAATCATCCCGTTCAACATTTGCCATCGGGTGAAGTGTTGATCACTGCACAGAATCATAATTACTGTGTCACTGCGGGTGATTTGAATTCAAGCGAAGTTGAAATCACTTACAAGAGTTTGAACGATGACTCATTGGAAGGTTTGCGAATGAAAAACAAGCCAGTCTTCAGCGTGCAGTTTCATCCCGAGTCTGCGCCGGGTCCGCATGACGCGCATGATATTTTTGGCGAGTTCTTTCAAATGATAAGTGGAGCGAAATAATGAGATCAAAATGAAAAGAACAGACATCCACACCATCCTCGTCCCTGGCTCTGGGGCCATCGTCATCGGTCAAGCCGCAGAGTTTGATTATTCTGGCACACAAGCTGTCAAAGCTTTGAAAGCCGAAGGCTATCGCGTGGTACTGGTCAACTCGAATCCGGCCACGATCATGACCGATCCTGAAATTGCAGACGCGACTTACATCGAACCGCTCACGCTCGAATCGTTGGAAGCCATCATCGCGCAGGAAAAACCCGACGCCATGCTTCCCACTGTCGGTGGTCAAACGGGATTAAATCTCGCGCTGGCGCTCAGTGAAAATGGCGTGCTTGAAAAATATGGCGTGCAATTGATCGGCGCGAATCTTTCCGCCATCAAAGCCGCTGAAGACCGCATGTTGTTTCGCGAGACCATGCAAAAAGTTGGCATTCCAATTCCGCATGGCGGCGCAGCGTATTCGTTGGCTGAAGCAGAAGAGATCATCAAGCAAACGGGCTATCCGGTTTTAGTCCGCGCTTCGTTTGCGATGGGCGGCACGGGCGCGTCGTGGGTTTATGAACCCGATCAACTTCAAGAAGCTGTCCGCAGTGCAATTTCTGAATCGCCAATTGGTCAGGCCTGGCTCGAAGAGTCTGTCATGGGTTGGAAAGAATACGAACTCGAAGTCATGCGCGATAAAGCCGATAACTTTGTCGTTGTGTGTTCCATCGAAAATCTCGACCCGATGGGTGTGCATACCGGCGACAGCATTACCGTTGCGCCCGCGCAAACGCTTACTGATCGCGAGTATCAAGTTTTGCGTGATATTGCCCATCGCGTGCTGTCCGCTGTCGGCGTGGAAACAGGCGGCTCGAATGTGCAATTCGGTGTTGATCCCAAAACGGGGCGCGTCGTTGTCATCGAAATGAATCCGCGTGTCAGTCGTTCGTCGGCGCTTGCGTCTAAAGCCACGGGTTTCCCAATTGCCAAACTCGCCGCACTCGTCGCCGTTGGTTACACCCTCGACGAAATCACCAACGACATCACCAAGCAAACCAAAGCCGCCTTTGAACCTTCGCTCGATTATGTCGTAGTGAAAATTCCGCGTTGGGCTTTTGAAAAATTCCCCGGCGTGGATTCGACTCTCGGCCCGCAAATGAAATCAGTGGGTGAGGCGATGGCTCTCGGCCGGACATTTCCAGAAGCCTTGAACAAAGCGATTCAATCTTTGGAAATTGGCGTGGACGCACTCGACGCTTCGGGGCCTAACCGAGAACTGGTTGCTGATCCTGAAACATTCGCCACTCTGCAAGTCCCCACCGCCGATCGTTTATTCCGCGTGTATCGCGCCATTCAGCAGGGACTTTCATTAGAAGACATTTCCAAAGCAACTGGATATGATCTCTGGTATCTCGCACAGATGAATGAAATTAGAAATTGCGAATTAGAACTTAGGAATTTCGGAGCGCAGAACGCAGAAGGCGGAAGGCAGGAGGCAGAACTGAAAGTCCTTCTCCGAAACGCCAAACAAATGGGATTCGCCGACTCGCACATCTCCCGCCTTCTAGATTCATCCTTCATAATTCATCATTCATCCTTCCGTGAGCTAAGGAAGTCATTAGGAATAACGCCTACATTCCAAAGAGTCGACACTTGCGCAGCAGAATTCGAATCACAGACTCCCTATCTCTACAGCGCCTACGAAATGGAAGATGAGTCCCGTCCGACGGATTACAGAAAATCTTAATCCTCGGCGGCGGACCAATCGTATTGGTCAGGAATTGAATTTGATTACTGCTGTTGTCAGGCCGCGTTTGCATTATCAAAGATGGGATACGAAACCATCATGTACAACTGCAATCCTGAAACCGTCTCAACCGATTACGACACCGCAGACCGTTTGTATTTTGAACCATTAACACTTGAACATGTTTTGAATGTGATTGATCTCGAAAATCCAGTCGGCGTTATCGTGCAATTCGGCGGACAGACTCCGCTCAATCTCGCGGCAGGACTCGAAGCGGCGGGTGTCAAAATTTTGGGCACGTCACCGCATGCCATTCAACTCTCTGAAGACCGCGAAGAATTCGCAAAACTGCTCAAAGAGTTGGATGTGCCCCAGCCCGAAAATGGAATTGCGCGCTCCATTGAAGAAGCACGTGTTATTGCTGAAAGAATCGGGTATCCTGTTTTAGTGCGTCCATCGTTTGTGTTGGGCGGGCGGGCAATGGCTTTAGTGGAGTCTGAGCCCCATTTGGCGGGATTCATTCAAAAGGCGATTGAGGCGGCTCCTGGTCAACCGATCTTGATCGATAAATTTATGGAAGACGCTTTCGAGATCGATGTGGATGCACTCGCAGACGGCGAGCGAGTCGTTGTCGGGGCGATCATGCAACATATCGAAGAAGCAGGCGTTCATTCGGGTGATGCGGCTTGTGTCCTTCCTCCGTATAAAGTCAGTGAATATCATCTTGGCATTATGCGCGAGTACACCGAACAGCTCGGTCTCGCGCTCGGTGTGCGCGGATTAATGAACGTGCAATTCGCGCTGAAAGATGAAGTAGTCTGCGTGCTGGAAGTGAATCCGCGTGCTTCGCGCACTGTGCCGTATGCCAGCAAGGCCACGGGATTAAATCTCGCATACGCCGCTGCGCAAGTAATGGCGGGCAGTAGTTTGGAGAGTCTTGGTATTTTGGAAGAACCGCGTGTAGACGGATTTTTTGTCAAAGAGGCTGTTTTGCCATTCAAGAAATTATCCGGCTCAAGTTCATTGCTCGGCCCCGAAATGCATTCCACGGGTGAAGTGATGGGACATGCTTCTCACTTTG
This sequence comes from Candidatus Villigracilis proximus, assembly GCA_016715195.1. GTDB lineage: Bacteria > Chloroflexota > Anaerolineae > Anaerolineales > Villigracilaceae > Villigracilis > Villigracilis proximus. The sequence continues at coordinate 1,277 of JADKBB010000018.1, read as the reverse complement.
GGCATGCTTTCGCCAAATCACAGATTGCGGCGGGTACAGGTTTGCCGCAAAGCGGCGCAGTGCTGATTACGGTCAATGATTATGACAAGAGCGCTGGTTTGAAATTTGCGCGTGATATGTATCGTATGGGCTTTCGTCTTTATGCCACACCGGGTACTGCGGACATGTGTCAGAAAGCAAACATGGCGGTGGAAGTTGTTGAGAAAGCAATGGATGGTTCCACTCAAATTGTAGATTTGATCCGTTCCGGAAAGATCCAACTGGTGCTAAACACGCCGTTGGGTCCGCATGCACACAGTGATGGCGCAGCGATTCGTTCTGCGGCCATCGCGATGAATGTTCCATTATTGACCACGCTCTCTGCAGGGACAGCGGCGGTCGCTGCCATTCAAGCCATCCGCAAAAAAGAATTGAGTTATCGAAGTTTACAGAGTCACTTTTCTTAATGGAGAAGTCAGAATGAAGAATGCGGAATAAAAAATCTGCATTCTTCATTCTAAATTTAATTTGGAGAAACCATGAATATTGTTGAAACAGAAAATAAATATACTTCTGGTGTATATGCCAAACAAACATTAACGATCGTCCGTGGACAGGGCGCTTCGTTGTTTGACGAGAACGGCGTGGAATATTTGGATTGTTCATCCGGACATGGCGTTGCCAACCTCGGTCACGCTCACCCGAAAATTGCTGAGGCGCTCTATAAGCAGGCCAATACGCTGATAACGCTTTTTGAAACCTTCCCCAACGATCAACGCGCCATGCTGATGGAGAAGATCACAGCGCTTGTCCCGGGTTTGGATAGAGTCTTTTCTGTAACTCAGGGACAGAGTCTGTGGAAGCGGCTTTCAAATTTGCGCGTATTTCCACCGGGCGCAAAAACTTCATCGCCGCCATGCGTGCCTTTCACGGACGAACCTATGGTTCACTCTCAGCGACATATAACAAAAAATATCGTGAAGGATTCGAGCCGCTTTTGCCGGGTGTTTCGCATGTGGCATATAACAATATCGAAGCTTTGGAGAAAGCCGTAAATGAAGAGACCGCTGCGGTAATTCTCGAAGTGGTGCAAGGTGAGGGCGGAGTGTATCCCGCCACCGCGGAATATATTCAAGCAGCGCGCAGAATCTGCGATGAGCGCGGCGCATTGTTGATCGTGGACGAAATCCAAACGGGCTTTGGGCGCACAGGTAAAATGTTTGCCATTCAACATTTTGGAGTGACACCTGATCTATTAACTTGTGCAAAATCAATAGCAGGCGGCGTACCGATGGGCG
>JADKBB010000017.1 GCA_016715195.1 Candidatus Villigracilis proximus | reverse complement strand
GCCCAGCGCGGACATACCGTGTTGACTGGCGGGTATATGGGCACGATGGAGGCTGTCTCGCGCGGGGCATGCGAAGCGGGCGGACATGTGATCGGCGTGACGTGCATTGATATTGAAGAGTGGCGCAAATCCAAGCCAAATCAATGGGTAAAAGAGGAAAGACGAAAGCAAACCTTGATGGAACGATTACAGGGTTTGATCGAAGGCTGTGACGCGGCGATTGCCCTCCCGGGCGGAGCAGGCACACTGGCTGAAATTTCGTTGATGTGGAATTTGATGATCGTAGAATCTCTGCCCCCGAGGCCGCTAATACTGATCGGGAGCGGTTGGCAGTCCACTTTTGATCAGTTCTTCAACGAGTTTCATACTTATATGCCCACACATCAGCGAGAGTTGTTATACTTTGCAGATGATGTAAAAACTGCAGTAGGAAAATTAAAATAATTCGTAGGAGTATCCCTGTGGTCACAGGGTCCCCCTACGAAAACACACAAAGAGGACAAAATGGCTGAAGATAAATTAACAAAACGTGCTGATGATTTTTCTGAATGGTACAACCAACTCGTATTGAAATCAGACCTCGCCGATTACGCCCCTGTGCGCGGATGTATGGTCGTCAAACCTTATGGCTGGACGTTGTGGGAGAACATGACCGCCGCCCTCGATAAGGAATTCAAGGCGACAGGCCACGTCAACGCGGCATTCCCCATGTTAATCCCCATGTCATTTTTCGAAAAAGAAAAAGAACATGTTGAAGGTTTTGCACCTGAATTGGCAGTGGTCACACACGGCGGCGGCGAATTACTCGAAGAACCATTGGTCGTGCGCCCCACCTCTGAAACCATCATTGGCTACATGTATGCCAAGTGGATCAAATCATGGCGCGACCTGCCCATCTTAATTAATCAATGGGGCAGCGTTATGCGCTGGGAACTTCGCACAAAACTTTTCCTGCGCACCGCAGAGTTTTACTGGCAGGAAGGTCACACCGCCCACGCCACCTCTGAAGAAGCCAAAGAGGAAATGTTCCGCATCCTTGATATCTATGCCAACTTCGCCATCAACGAAGCCGCGCTGCCTGTTATCAAAGGCGAGAAAAGCAACACCGAAAGATTCGCAGGCGCGCAGATCACCACCTCCATCGAAGGCATGATGCAGGATAAAAAAGCATTGCAGTCTGCCACCTCACATTACTTCGGACAAAATTTTGCGAAGGCTTTCGAAATTCAATATGTCGATCAAAATAACACATTGCAATTCTGCGAAACAACTTCGTGGGGACTCTCCACACGCATGATCGGCGCCATCATCATGACTCACGGTGATGACCAGGGACTTGTACTTCCTCCACGTCTGGCCCCTATTCAAGCCGTGATCGTGCCTATCTTCAAAAGTGATGAAGAGAAAACCAAAGTGATGGAAGTGGCCGACCGTCTTTTCAAAGAACTCAAAGCTGCGGGCATCCGCCTCAAAATGGACGACCGCGACAACGTCAGCAGCGGATTCAAATTCAACGACTGGGAAATGCGCGGCGTTCCCGTACGCATTGAAGTCGGACCCAAGGATGTGGAAAAGGGAACCGTTGCTCTCGCCCGACGTGACCGCCCAGGCCGTGAAGGCAAATCCTTCGTCCCACAAGCGGGTCTCGACTCAACCGTCAGCCTGCTTCTGGTCGAAATACAGGCTTCACTCCTCCAGCGCGCCACCGAGTTTCGTGATGCCAATATTCATGATCCCAAGGATTATGATGAAATGAAGAAGGTGCTTGAAAATGGCTGGGCCTTCTCCTACTGGTGTGAATCGCGCGAATGTGAAGGCAAGGTTAAGGAAGATTGCAAAGCCACCACACGCAACATTCCTTTCGAACAACCTGAGACCGAAGGGCACCTGTATCGTCTGCGGCAAACCTTCCAAGAGAAAAGTGTATTTCGCAAAAGCGTATTAAAAACAGTTGGCAGTGGATGGTGAGTAGTTGTCAGCAATGATGACTGTCCACTGTCCACTGTCCACTGTCCACTGTCCTTATGCCCGCCATTGACCTCGCACGTCTCCGCAAACAAGCCAACCGTCTTGCAGATTTCTTTTTTCTGCCGGATGAATTCATGAAGCATTTACGCGAGATGCTTGAGTTCTATGTCAACCATACATTAAGAACAAAAGAAAACGTCGCCCCCGGCTCCAACTTAAAAACCTACCGCACACCATCTGCCGTGCTCACACAGATCGAGAATGAACTGCGTGCAGTCGCCGAAGCCAATCCCGAATTCGCACTTGAACTTGCCGATATTCTTTGGGACGAAGGCGCGCTCGAAACGCATCTACTCGCCGCATTTTTACTGGGACGCATCCCGCCGCAGGAAGAACGCCTATTACCCCGCCTCACCGCGTGGACGCAGCAAGTCCGCGATGCAGATGTGCGCTCGGCCTTGCTTTCAACCAGCCTTACACGCATGCGCAAGGAAACCCCCGGTCAATTCTTTAATTTAATCCGTGAATATTTACATCCCGCCCGAATGCGCACATGGTCAAACGGCATTCAGGCCCTGATCCCCATGATCGCGGATGCAGATAATACAAACCTCCCGCCGATCTTCGACATGGTCGAACCGATCATCGAAGAAGCGCCATCCACTTTGCAAAACGATCTGACAGATCTCATCGTCGCCTTATATCGCGCATCATCCAACGAAACCATTTTTCTGCTCAAACATATTTTGACCACCACCGAAAATCAAATGACCGTGGTCACCATGCGCCGTATTGCCCCATCCTTCCCGCCGCCCCTGCAAACTGAATTGCGCGAACTACTGCGCGCAAAACCGCTATCCACGCCTAAGATTGAAGATTCCGAAGATATCGATGACTTTATCGTTGATGAAATATACAAACCCAAAGAAGAACCGGCAAACATCGATAAAAAAACCATCACCAGAAGAAAGAAGAAAACAGAAATGGACTATTCAAGAGTCATCTATCTGCATGGTCTCGAAAGCTCCAGCCAAAGCGGCAAAGCGCGCCAGTTCGCAGAAAAATTCCCCGGCATGGTCACCCCCGATTTCACCGGCACCTTCGAAGAACGCATGGCCCAACTCAAACCGATTCTTGGACGCAAAAAAAACTGGGTCATCATCGGCTCATCCTATGGCGGATTAATGGGAGCTGTCTTCACCTGCGAACACCCAACGCAAGTTCGGAAATTGATATTGCTCGCTCCTGCTCCTGCGCCCGAGCGGTATATCGGATCCTACAATGGTGAGCCGCTTAATCTGAAGAAACTGAGCTTTCTGTTCCAACAATCATTGTCCATGGGACAGAAGATGATGTGGTTCCGCTTGAGCCCGTGCGCGAACCTGCAGAAAACTTGTTTACCAATCTAAGTTATCGTTGTGAACGACGGTCATCGCTTACACAAAGCATTTGAAGAATTAAACTGGGAAGAGATTTTGGCATAAGCGGCATAGAGTCAAACTGAATTCCGTACTCCGAAGAAAAAAATCTCCTCACTCTTTTAAAGTTATTCACATATCATTAGTTTTTTTCGCCATTCGCCTCATTCGAGAAATTCGCGTTTAGGCCTGCCACTTCAACTTAACTCATTACCCATATTTTTTATACTAGAGAGACAATGAAACTTAACACACAAATCGTTCTATCCTATCTCACCTCCCTTCTTGTTCCATTGGCCTTGATCGGCACAGCCTTGCGCATTTTACTCAGCCCGATCTTTATCAATGTTGAATATCGAATGCCCTATTTCCCCGCCGATGAATTTGGTTTCACGCAGCAGGATCGCCTGCAATGGGCGCCCTTCGCTTTGGAATATCTCGTCAACAGCGCGGATATTTCCTATCTCGGCGACTTAAAATTCGATAACGGCAATCCGCTCTATAATGAGCGCGAACTCAGTCACATGGCAGATGTAAAGAACGTGGTGCGCGGCGCATTGCAAGCCTGGATGATCTCTCTCGTGGGCTTGATCCTGATCGCAGTCCTGGCCTACCGCCAAAAATGGATGCCGGACTACGTCCTCGGGCTGCGGCGCGGCGGCATGTGGATGATCGGGCTGGCTACGGCACTCGGACTGATCGCCGGCGTGGGAATTGTTCTTAATCCCGATGTATTCTGGCAGTTTTTCACCCTCTTCCATCAGGTATTCTTCACTGGCGATTCCTGGCTCTTCTATTATTCAGACACCCTGATTCGACTCTTCCCGATCCGCTTCTGGCAGGATGCCTTCCTCTGGGCGGCGATCCTCGCCCTGGGCGGCGGGCTTGCTCTAGCCTTTGGAATACGTTCTGCAAAGAGCTAATCGCGTTTCCAAAGAGGGAACAGTGGGTTATTGCACATGATGTATAATTTCAACACAGGAGTTTATAGTCATGTCACTCACATTCCCTTTAGAAAATAAAGTAGCGCTCATCACCGGTGGTTCACGCGGAATCGGCAGGGCGATCGCCCTCGAATTTGCAGCACGCGGTGCGGCAGTTGTGGTCAATTACAATAAATCCCCTGAATCCGCTGAAGAAGTGGTAAAACAAATCCAGGCTGCGGGCGGGAAAGCTGCCGCTCATCAGGCCGATGTTTCAAATTTCAAGGAAGCTGAAGCTCTGGTGAAATTCGCAGTGGAAACATTTGGTGACTTAAGCATCCTCGTCAACAACGCGGGTATCACCCGTGACCAATTAATTATGATGATGCCTGAAGCCGATTGGGACGCGGTCATCAACACCAATTTGAAGAGTACCTTCAACTGTTCGAAAGCCGCCGTCAAACACATGATGCGCAAACGTGTCGGACGCATCATCAACATGGCATCGGTTGCCGGTCAAATGGGAAATCCCGGGCAGACGAATTACTCCGCTTCCAAAGGCGGACAGATCGCCTTCACCAAAGCCCTCGCGCGCGAAGTCGCATCACGCAATATCACGGTCAACGCGATTGCGCCGGGCTTTGTGGATACTGAGATCCTCGCGGATATGACTCCCGAAACACTGGCAGCCGCGCTCAAGATGGTTCCACTGGCTCGCAAAGGCAAACCCGAAGAGATCGCTTACGCCGCCGCATTTCTCGCTTCAGATGAAGCCGCTTATATCACCGGCCAGGTTTTGGGCGTGGATGGCGGCATGGCAATGATGTAATCCCTATCCTTCGGCTGTGCCGCAAAAAACATGCGGCTCCGCTCAGGACGTATAGATCGAAATCAGGATGCAGATCGAAAATTGAAAGGAGTAAAAATGACAGAAAACACGCAAGGCAAAACCACCGTCTCTCCAGACGTTCTCACCACCATTGCACGTCTTGCAGCATTAAGTGTGCCCGGTGTCAGCAGACTCGCGCCCGTCTCCGGGGGTGTGAATCGCTTCTTTAAACGGGGAGCAGGCGACGGGGTACGGATCGAAACGGAAGAGAATACAGTATACGCTGACTTGCATCTCATCCTCCAGGAAAATGTAAACATCCGCGAGGTCAGCCGCAACGTTCAACAAAATGTTGCGCGCGCCATTCAGGAAATGGTCGGCATGGAAGTCGGTCACGTCAACATACACATTGAAGATATTGATTACGAGGATAATGAGGCCTGAAAGCATGAAACCCCGATCCAGAGCGCGTGCCATTGCTCTGCAAGTACTTTACGAAACTGATATAGCAAATAACCATCTTCCAGGCGACGTATTGAAGACCCGCCTGGAAGAAGTTCCGCTTGCCGATGATCTTGCAGAATTTGCAAGCCTGATCATCTTTGGTGTACTGCCCCTCGCCCAGGACCTCGACCAATTGATCGCAAGATATGCTCCCGAGTGGCCGCTTGACCAGATCGCCGCCATCGACCGTAACATCCTGCGTATTGCCTTATGGGAATTCGCTGTCTATCGCGAAACACCGGTTAAGGTTGCCATCAATGAAGCGGTGGAACTGGCAAAACTTTACGGCTCCGATTCTGCTCCGCGCTTTGTGAACGGCGTGCTGGGCACTTTGGTGGATCACGAACATGAGATCCATCAGATCATCAAAACACGAATCGAGCACGATACAAAACTGGAATCATAAAATGGAAATTCTCGGCGTTGGACCATCTGAACTTATTTTCATTGTCATCATTGCACTGATCATCCTTGGCCCAAAGGATATGCAAAAAGCTGGCAAGACCATCGGTAAATTTTTGCGAAATATTGTCACATCAGACGGATGGAAGATGTTCCAGCAAACTTCGCGCGAACTGCGGACGCTGCCCAACCGCCTGATGCGTGAAGCGAATGATGAAATTAATCAGATCGGAAACGAGATTGGGAAAGACATAAATAATTCAACCGGCATGGGCATAAAGCGTCCAGGTGGTGGTCTAAACATACCTGCGCGTTCTCAACCTATTATCCCTACACCTGCGGCGACAGAAAATAAAATCGCGCCGCAAACTCCAGCGAATACAAAAGCAATCGAAAGCGATTCAAAAAAAGATGAGTAATTTATTCTTGGGGTTGTGGCGGATTGTTACCTTTCCATTTCATGCCATTTACAACCTGTTTCCAAAATTCTTTAATGGTCTGTGGCGCATTGTCTCGTTTCCCTTCCGCCTTGTCTTCAACATTCTCGCGTTCCCCTTTCGGATGCTTCAACGCTTCAACAGGTTTCTAAACACAGAACCCGAAGAACACCCGATCTCAGAAGTATTTATCGATCTAACCACCAACAAAGATACACGCCAAATGATGTGGGATCAAGTGGAAGCGCTGCGGATGCATATTTTTCGCGCGCTGTTGTCGCTGATTCTCACAGTGAGCGTTTCCTTTCTTTTTACGCAAAAAATTATCAACTTTCTTGCCCAGCCAGTAGGCGGCATTGATAAGTTGATCGCCATTGAAGTCACTGAAACGATCAGTGTATTTATGAAAGTGGCGCTCTTTTCAGGCATTGCACTGGCGATACCCTATATTGCATTCGAGCTTTGGCTGTTTGCCGCGCCAGGATTACGCCCACGTGAACGCAAGATGGGACTGGTCGGCATTCCGCTGGCCTCCATCTTTTTCATCGGCGGCGCGGCCTTCACTTTTTTCCTTATGCTTCCCACGGCTTTGCCTTTCCTTAATAATTTTATGGGAATCAAAACAGAGCTGCGTCCGCAATCTTATTTTTCCTTTGTGACCGGATTAATGTTTTGGATCGGCATCTCCTTTGAATTCCCGCTGGTGATCTATGTGCTTTCGGCAATTGGATTGATCCAGCCAAAGGTACTCGCCCAACAATGGCGGCTGGCGATTGTGATCATTGCCATCATGGCCGCAATCGTCACACCGACGATTGACCCCGTAAATCAGGGGCTGGTCATGGCTCCCATGATTTTGTTATACTTTATTAGCATCGGTCTGAGCTACATCGCCTACGCCGGGCGAAAGCGGAATCAAGCCGAGGAACAAGAAAAAGAACATAAAGAAGAAGCAGGCTAGAGCGCCGCGTGATGCGGTGGGTTTTATCCGAGGAGAAAGAATGAACAAGCTGTCGTCATCAGCCCGCCGCATGATTAGTGTGGTGATTTTGCTTGCTTTGGTTGGGCAGGCATGCACATTATCGTTATTTGAGAAACCAACCAATTCGGGCACATCCACACAAACACCATCTATTATCGTCGCATCGCCAACGCCGCAGCCTGTGGCGCAGACTAATTTTGTGGTCACTTTGCCTGAACCATTGCAGCCCAATGAGTCACTCGCGATTGCCATTATGGACGAAGTGACCGGCCTGTCTGTCAGTGCCACGCAATATCCCATGAGCGCGCGCGACTCGCTGACCTATACTGCGTCATTGCCGCTGCCTTTTAACTCTGTTGTTAAATATCGTTATGTGCGGCGCGGCGCAACCCAGGTTTTGGAAGATACAAATTTTAATACAGCCATCCGTTACCGGATGCATTTTGTGGCAGGCCCGGCTGAGGTGCAGGATATTGTCGCAGACTGGGGAGATAAATCTTTTGCGCGCCCAACAGGCACGATCATGGGACAGGTCTTCAACGCAGATACTGGTTCCCCGCTGCCAAATTTACTGGTCAGCGCTGGCGGAGAACAATTTATCACCGACTCTGTCGGACGTTTTGAATTAAACGGGCTCCCCACCGGCACACAAAATCTTATTGTGTACAGTCTTGATGGTTTGTATCAACCCTTTCAACAAGGCGCCACCGTGGCACAGGGAAACACAACAGTGGTTGACCTGCGGGTAAAACCGTCACGGTTGGTCAATGTGACATTTTCCGTTGGGATTCCATCCACAACTGTGCCGGGCGTGCCGGTACGCATCGCGGGAAATATTTTGCAGCTTGGCAACACCTTCGCCGATCTACAGGGCGGAGTCAGCACCAGCACAGACCGAATGCCCATTATGAGTTTGCAGCCAGACGGGCGGTACTCAGTCACATTGAGTTTGCCGGTTGGCACGTTTATTCAATATAAATATACATTAGGTGACGGCTTCTGGAATGCCGAACGCAAGGCGGATAGTCAATGGATCATTCATGAATTTATCGTACCGTCACAGGATATGATAATTCAGGATAATGTAGCATCCTGGTCTGCCGGTGACTCTGCGCCGATCTTATTTGAAGTCACCGTGCCATCGGTCACACCGCCCGGCGATATTATTTATATTCAATTCAATACCTTTGGCTGGATGGAACCCATCCCCATGTGGCCGCTTGGCAATAATAAATGGGCATACAAATTATACGGGCCGCTCAATGTACTCGGCACATTTAGTTATCGTTACTGTCGTAATGGTCAATGCGGCAGTGTAGACGACGCACAAACAGCAGGCACAGCCTCAGGCGGACGTTCCGCTCAGACCAGTGTCTTGAGTCAAGACCTTCAAGACACTGTCAGCGCCTGGAAATGGTTTGAGAACCCTGAGCCGGTCACACTGGTCGGCGCGAACATCGCTCCGCGCGCCAGCGGATTTATCGCCGGTATTGAGTTCCAATCCACGTATCGCCCCAACTGGTCATACTACGCGCCGCAGGCATTCGCCAACGTGCAGGGACTTGGCGCAAACATCGCCATTCTCACCCCCACGTGGACATATACCACAGTCAACCCGTTACAGTTTGCACCAGTCCCCGGAAAAGACCCCTTGTGGATCGACTCTGCCATCATGATTTCTCAAGCCCGCGCACTGGGACTCAACGTTTCAATTTTCCCCACCCCGAATTTTCCCGCATCCTCCTCAACTGCTTCGACGCCACTCAGCACAAGCTTTTGGCTGGGTGCGCCACGAGATGCACAGTGGTGGCAGACGTGGTTTACCCGCTACCGCGCATTCGCTGTCAACTACGCAGATCTCGCCAACCAAACCGGCGCACAGACTCTCATCCTTGGTGGTGACTGGGTAACACCCTCCCTGCCCGGCGGGAAACTCCCCGATGGCACGCCATCCAACGCACCCGCAGATGTGGAAGCGCAATGGAAGTCGATCATTGCTGAAGTACGCACACATTTCAAAGGTCAAATTTTATGGGCGTTGCCATACACCAAAGCCACACTTGAAACCCCGCTGAACTTCCTGCAAGATGTTGATGGCATTTATCTATTATGGTCTGCTTCGCTTTCCACCAACCCAAGTGCAACCAAAACAGACTACGCCAATGAAGCCGGAAGATTATTAGATAATGAAGTTTTTCCGCTCGCCTCTCTACTGAAAAAACCGCTTATCCTCGCCGTTGCCTATCCCTCCGCCGCCGGCGCCGCCAGTGGATGTGTAGCCGATGGCGCAGGCGGCTGCCTCGATTGGACAGCACTCAGCCGTCCCAATGCCGACCTAAGTTCGGTAAGTTTAAGTTTACAAACACAAGCAGAAATCTATGAAGCCATGTTAAATGCGGTTAACACCCGTCCCTGGATATCCGGCTTCGTCAGTCGCGGATATTATCTGCCCGCTGCTTTACAGGATAAGTCAGCATCGATTCACAGCAAACCCGTTGCCGATATATTATGGTATTGGTACCCGCGCTTTACGGGCGCAGTAAAATAGAAAAGTCAAAGGAAAAAGCGTGGCGGTACAAGATGTTTATCTTATGCCGCCACGCTAATCAATTAAAATCTTTGGAGGATGAATGAAAAAAGCAGGCAAGATCATTGGACGGATCGTTCTTGGCATTCTTATTCTGGCGCTGATCGTGGGCGCGGGCGGAATGTTCTATTTCAAGAGCTATCTTCCAAACACCGTTGCGAAGCAGTCTTTTCCGCAGACGGATGGAGAGATCAAAGTGGACGGGCTGGATGGCGTGGTGGATGTTTACCGCGACAGCATGGGGATTCCGCACATTTATGCGACGACCACGCACGATCTCTTTTTTGCGCAGGGATACACCCACGCGCAGGATCGTTTCTGGCAAATGGATTCGTGGCGTCATATCGGTTCGGGTGAACTCTCGAAATGTTCGGCAGCGGACAGGTGGAGACCGATACCTTTCTGCGCACGCTCGGCTGGCGCCAAACCGCCGAAGCGGAATGGGAAGAACTCGGCCCTGAATCTCGCGCCATTCTCGAAGCCTATACAGCCGGCGTGAATGCCTATCTCAAAGATCATAAAGGCACAGCCCTCAGCCTTGAATATGCGGTGCTGGGATTACTCAGCCCTGACTACACCATCGAAGATTGGACTCCCATTCATTCATTGACATGGGGCAAAGCCATGGCCTGGGACTTGCGCGGCAACATGGGCGATGAGATCGAGCGCGCTGTTCTGCTCAAGACTTTTACTCCAGAACAAGTTGCACAACTCTTCCCCGGTTATCCGGCAGATCATCCTGTCATTGTAAATAAGATCGGAGATGGCACAGCTTCTACATCAACACAAACGTCAAACGTCGAACGTCAAACCTTTGACTACTCAGCACTCCCCCTCGATACACTCGCCTACAACACGTCGCTGCTTGATGATTCACTCGGCCCGTGGAATGATGGCATCGGCTCAAACTCATGGGCGGTCTCTGGAAAATTAACAGACACCGGAATGCCTTTGCTCGCCAATGATCCGCATCTTGGAATTCAAATGCCGTCCATTTGGTATCAAGTGGATTTGCATTGTATGCCGGTCAACGCGGACTGTCCATTCGAAGTGGCAGGCTTTTCATTTGCAGGCGTGCCCGGTGTCATCATCGGTCACAACGCAAAGATCGCGTGGGGCTTCACCAACACCGGCCCCGACGTGATGGACTTATACATCGAGAAGGTCAATCCTGAAAATCCGAATCAATATGAAGTCAACGGCGAATGGGTAGATTTTGTCACTCGGACGGAATCAATTTCGGTCGTCGGCGGCGAAGCGGTTGAGATCACAGTCCGCAGTACGCGTCATGGTCCGGTCATCTCAGAGCCTACGGTCCGCTTAAAGATGCAGGCGATCCAAAAGATACAGAATTTGAAGCCTTCAAAGATCGCGCCGGCGTTGAACTTCCTGAGCAATATGTCATCGCACTCGCGTGGACCGCGCTCACTCCGTCCACTCCGTTTGAAGCGATCTGGGGATTTGACAAAGCGCAAAACTGGGAAGAGTTCCGCGCTGCCGCATCTGGTTTCCACGTGCCCGCGCAAAATCTTTTGTATGCAGATGTCGAAGGCAACATCGGTTATCAAATGCCCGGCGATGTGCCGATCCGCTCCAAGGGTGATGGCACCGTCCCCGTCCCCGGCTGGACAGATGAATATTCATGGACGGGTTTTATTCCGTTCGAGGAACAGCCTTACACGTTCAATCCCGCCGAAGGCTATATCGTCACCGCCAACAATCAGGTGCCGCCAAATGATTATCCCTACCTCATCACACAAGATTGGGATTACGGCTTCCGCGCTGATCGCATCGTCAGCATGATCGAAAACGCGCCCGCCAAAATTGACATCGCCTACATTCAACAAATGCACGGCGACTCATTCGACGCCAACGCGGAAACTTTCGTGCCGATTCTTTTGGATGTAGAACTCGCATCTGACCTTAACCCCGCGCTTGATACGCTAAAGAGTTGGGATTTCCAAGACCGGATAGATTCCACCTCCGCAGCAGTGTTCAATGCGTTCTGGCGCAACTTCCTGCAAAACACATTCAACGACGAACTCCCCGAACGCTACTGGGCAGACGGCGGTTCACGCTGGAATGAAGTCATGCGCACGATGGCAAAGAATCCCAACGACCCGTTCTGGGACGATAAATCCACAGCCGATGTGACCGAAAGCATGGACGATATGCTCAAGGTCTCCTTCGCAGAAGGTGTTGCCGAATTGCAGGAAATGTTCGGCAAGGACATGTCCAAATGGGTTTGGGGTGACATGCACGCCGCCACCTTCCGCAATTCAACGCTGGGCGAATCGGGCGTCTCATTGATCGAATCCCTCTTCAACCGCGGACCCATCCCCACCGGCGGCGGCGACGCGATTGTCAACGCTACCGGCTGGTCGGTGAACGACGGCTACGAAACCAACTGGCTCCCGTCCATGCGCATGATCGTGGATTTCAGCAACCTCAACAACTCATGGACAGTCCATACCACCGGTCAATCGGGCCACGCCTTTAGCGAACACTACGACGACATGGCTCCGCTCTGGGCAAACGTGAAATACTATCCCATGTGGTGGGAACAGGATTCCGTTCAGAAAGACAGCGAAGGTCATTTACAGTTAGTGCCGTAAAACTGTTTAAAGATTACACGTTAAAAAGTTAGCCCCTAAGGTTTTCGCGAAAACCTTAGGGGCATTACATTTAATTAATACGAATCAGGCCAGATTGTATGCGCGCTGATCAAGATCTCGCGCAAGCGCCTTGCGTTTTTAATCTCAATATTATTTATTTTTCAAAACCAGACAAAAAAGGCCGGATTGGCTATATTGACAAATCCCTCTCCCCGCTTGTAAAATACTACTCTACAACGTTGGAGTTTCTTTTAAATAAAGAAGAAGAAATGGCTGATGGCAACACCAAAAAATGGCACTGATCGGTAATCATACAGCCATGGAGACTTCACTTTTTATATGAGACTACAATCCCAAAATTTTTATCGTTTGTATTCAATACCCAATTCCTGCGCGGAATCGGGTATTTTGCATTTAAAAACAAGCCATGTGACAGCCACCGCGCGGGATAATATCTGGCTGCAGTCATAAGTTTCTTGTAACGTAAAAAACATCAAACGGAGAATGTATTATGAAATATAAATCTTTAAGTTCGATGATTGTGCTGCTGAGTCTGCTAGTGCTGACCTTTGGAGCAACACCCACACCGGTTGCGGCCAGTGCGGTTCCTGACGGGCTCAGCACTGCCGATTGGGCGCAGATCAAACCGATGCTGCCTGCACTCTTACTACCCGGCGGACAGCAAGCTTACCTGAAAGCATCCAACACCGGCCTAAACGATTGGTTTGGCATATCCGTGGCGGTGGACGGAAATACCGCCGTGGTAGGGGCCATTGGCGAAGGCAGCAATGCCACCGGCGTGAATGGCAATCAGACCGATAATTCCATCCCTCGCGCCGGGGCTGTGTATGTCTTTGTGCGCAATGGCAATACATGGAGCCAGCAAGCCTACCTGAAATCAGCCGCCCCTGATGGGGATGATTATTTCGGCTATTCGGTGGAAATCTCAGGCGATACAATTGTGGTGGGTGTACCTAATGAAGACAGCAACGCAACTGGCATTAACGGAAATGCCACAGATGATTCAGCCGGTAATTCCGGAGCCGCGTATATCTTCACCCGCAGCGGCATAACATGGAGTCAGCAAGCCTATCTGAAAGCATCCAATACCGATGGTGGTGATGGCTTTGGTGAGCACGTTGCCATTAATGGCGATACAGTGCTGATTGGCGCACCTTATGAAGACAGCAACGGGTCAAGCCAGGCCGATGATTCAGTGCCCAGCGCCGGGGCGGCGTATGTCTTCACCCGCAGCGGTGTCACCTGGAGCCAGCAAGCCTACCTGAAATCGCCCAACCCCGATTTGGTTGATTATTTTGGCGTTGGGATTGACATCTCTGGTGATACAGCCGTGGTCTCGGCCAAAAATGAAGACAGCAACGCAACCGGCGTCAATGGCAATTCCGCCGATAACACGGTGACAGATTCAGGGGCGGCCTTTGTCTTTACCCGCAGTGGTGTGACCTGGAGCCAGCAGGCTTACCTTAAAGCATCCAACACCGAAAGCAATGACTGGTTCGGCCAATCGGTGGGCATTGATGGTGATACGATTGTGGTCGGCGCACCCGGTGAAGACAGCAACGGGGCCGGTCAGGCTGATAATTCAGTCACCAGCGCAGGGGCGGCGTATGTATTCACCCGCAGCGGCATCACCTGGAGCCAGCAGGCTTACCTTAAAGCCGCCAACACCACCTTTGGCGATTCCCAGGGCGATGGGTTTGGTGTGGCCGTTGCAATTTCTGGCGACAGCGCATTGATCAGCGCACCCGGCGAAGACGGAAACGCCACCGGTATCAACGGAGATCAAACCAACAATACGGCATTAAACTCCGGGGCGGGCTATCTCTTTACCCGCAGCAGCATCACATGGACTCAGCAGCAATATCTAAAAGCATCCAATACCAGCCCCGGTGACGATTTCAGCCAGACACAAATCGGCATCGATGGCGATACCGTCATCCTTGGCGCGTGGCTGGAAGACAGCAATGCCACTGGCGTGGATGGTGATGGCAGCAACAACCTGGCAGGGAACGCTGGCGCGGCCTATATCTTTGCGCCAACAGCCGCCAGCTTTATCGTTACAAAGACCGCCGATACCAATGACGGCGTTTGCGATGCCGATTGTTCGCTGCGTGAAGCGATCACAGCGGCAAATGCCGCCGTATCCAATAACACCATCACCTTTGCGTTGAATGGTGCGTTCACAGTGACAAGCAGTCTTCCCAGCATCGCCAATAACGGCACTTTGACCATCACCGGGAATGGCACAGCCAATACAATTATTCAGGCAAATGCCGCCGCTGATACTGCTGCGTATCGTGTCTTTTCCGTTGCCACATCAAGCAACCTTACGCTGGATAATGTCACCGTGCAGAATGGGGGAAATGGCAGCACGCCAACGTTGGGTGCCTGCATATTCGTGAATGGTGGTACGCTGATGGTACAGAACAGCAGCGTCCAGAATTGTTACGCTGGCAATAGCGGCGGTGGAATTTATGGGAACACTGGATCGAATATTACGCTGACGAACAGCACGATTAGCGCCAATAAAACCGTATTCAATGGCGCTGGCGTTTATTGCGCAACGTGCAGTTTAACCATTACCGACACAACCATCAGCAGCAATGTCATTAACCAACCCTTCGCTGCAAATGGCAGTGCGGGCGTGTATTGCAACAGTTGCTCGTTGTCTGTCACCGGCTCGACCTTTAGCAACAATTCTGTCAGCAACTCCGGAGGGCCATCCTATGGCGCTGCGATGATCATCGAGCAGCCCGGCACTTACACGATTTCTGACAGCACCTTCACGGGTAACTCGGCGACATCGTCATCGAACACAGCCTACGGCGGCGCTCTTGCGCTGGTTGGCGGTAGCCCGGTTGTATCCATCAGTAACAGCATATTCAGCGGCAACACGTCGGGGAACTTTGGTGGGGCGATTGCCATTCTTAGCGGAACGATTAATCTCAGCGGCAGCCGTATTATCTCAAACAGCGCGACTGTAAATGGTTCTGCTATTTACAACGAAGCAACAACCGGCGTGTCAACGATACGCAATTCGTGCATCACCAGCAATAGCGCTACCGCCATATTCGATAGCAGTGATGCCGGAACGATTGATGCGACGGGCGGCGGGAATGTGGCGAATTCCAACTGGTGGGGCACCAATTGGGGGCCCCACATCACGGCAGCAGGCGGCGGAAGCGCACTCAGCAACGGTGACACGATCAACGGCAACGGCGATACGGTCAGCGGGAACATTCTGGTCGATGTGAATTTGTCGAGCACGGGGAATCCGCCCACAGGCGAATGGCAGACCAGCGCACCAACCGTCGCTGGAGCATTATGCGAAGAATTCCCTGCGCCGGTCACCTACACCGTGACCTTTGACAAAGACGGCGGCACGGGAACCACGAACCCGATCACGGGTGTTGCCAACAATGCGACCGTCACCCTGCCGAGCGCTCCAACCAAAGCAGGCAATACCTTTGGCGGCTGGTACACGGCGCTCAACGGCGGTGGCACACAATTTACCGCGTCCACACCGGTGACCGCGGACATCACAGTCTACGCCAAGTGGACAGCAGACAGCCAGACGTTGACCTTCAACAGTAATGGCGGTACGGCGGTCACAGCCATCACCCAGAACTTTGGAACTGCGGTCAGCGCTCCGACAAATCCGACCCGTGCGGGCTATACCTTCGCGGGCTGGTTCAACGATGATGGAACTTTCCTGAGCGCTTATACCTTCAGCACAATGGGACTGAGCACCACGATCCACGCCAAGTGGACAGCAGGCACCTACACCGTGACCTTCGACAAAGACGGCGGAACGGGAACCACGAACCCGATCACCGGCGTCGCCTACAACGCGACCGTCACTCTGCCGAGCGCTCCGACCAAAGCAGGAAACACCTTTGGCGGCTGGTACACAGCACTCAATGGAGGCGGCACACAATTTACAGCAGCCACTCCGGTGACAGCGGATATCACGGTCTACGCCAAGTGGACAGCGGATGTTGTTCTCACTCCAATCTTTGTTGATGTGCCTTATGTCCATTGGGCCAACAACTATATCGAACGCCTGTATCAGGCCGGCATCACCAGCGGCTGCACAACCACTCCATTGAATTACTGCCCAGACAGCGAAGTGACCCGTGCGCAAATGGCGGTCTTCCTTTTGAAAGGCATCCATGGCCCAGCTTATACCCCGCCCGCAGCGACAGGTCTGATCTTCGGCGATGTGCCGCTCAGCTATTGGGCGTCAGCCTTTATCGAACGCTTCTACGCGGAGGGCATCACCTCTGGCTGTACCACAAGCCCGCTGAATTTCTGTCCCGACCAGACAGCGACCACCCGCGCGCAAATGGCGGTCTTCCTCTTGAGAGCCAGATATGGTGCGAGCTATAATCCCCCCGCAGCGAGCGGTATTTTCAATGATGTCCCCACCAGTTACTGGGCGGCCGCCTGGATCGAGCAACTGGCCGCGGAAGGCATCACCAGCGGATGCGGCGGCGGAAACTACTGTCCCGAGAGTCCGCTGACCCGCGCGCAGATGGCAGTCTTTTTAGTGAAGACCTTTAATCTGCCGTAACCATTCGACAAACTCTGGATATCCTTCGGCTTCGCAGCAAGATCGGCGGCTCCGCTCAGGACGTAAGAATCAATAGTGCCGTGAGACTAGAGTCTCACGGCACTATTCTTTTTGCAATGCTACATTTTTTTTATTTTATATGCCGCCCAACCGCCAACCAGAACGCCGAGATAACTCGCTGACAGATCGATCAGGTCGAAAGTCCGCAGCTAGCTCTCTTATGTGTTTAGTTTAGTCTACTCTTTTGGAAATGGACGCATCCAAGCAAACTTACAACACCTACCGTGATAAATCTGATCCCATTTCCTAGTTACTTAAAACCCGCTTGGTAATGAAAGGAAACTGCCTCAGCCCTGGTCCCCCCCCCCCCCCCCCCCCCCCCCTCCCCCCCCCCCCGCGTGGCGGGCGCTCCCCGCTTTTTGCTCCATTTTCCCCCGCCCCCCCCCCCCCCCCCCCTATCCCTATACCTCCGGCCGAATTACTTCCACTTATACGCCCCCACCAACAACAAGCCCGATAACTCGCTGACAGATCGATCAGATCAAACGTCCGCGTGGAGAAGAACTGTTGTGACCATTCTTCGGCGCCGATCAACAAAACCAAAACAACGCCCACTGAAAGAGTCACCCAGCTTCGAGATTGGGAAAGACGCGCGGAGAGAAATGCGTAAGTGATAAAAAAATTCAAGAGTCCGTAAAGGATGAAGTGTCCGAGCTTATCCCCATTCGGAAAATCATAGAGCGAGCGTATCGAACGCGGCAGACCGCCATTATCCGCAAGAATGATGACACCGACGATAAAAATAAAAAACAATACACTGATGATTTTCATAAAAAAATAGGCCGGGCTTGAGAACCCAGCCTACCCTGTTAATCCACTGATTTCACAGACAAAGTATCTTGCGTCTTTTTCCGTGTCAAGTATGCCAGCAAGGCGAAAGTAATAATGCCCGCATAGTTTGCCGCCAGATCAGAAAGCGAAGCATCCCGGCCGCGAATGGGGCCTTGAGAAATTTCTTCAAGCGTGAAAACCACAAGCAGGAAAAGAGTCACAATTAAAGAAACACGCCTTGGGCTTTGTTTGGGAAGTAACTGCATCGCGGTCGTGTTCAACAGAAAACTCAATCCGCCGATCAAACCAAAATGCACGATCTTATCGCCATACGGAAACCGGCTCAGCAGCCATAAGAGAAAACGCATTTTTCCCATATCGGCCAGCACGATCAAGCCAATAATGAAAATTGTGAATAAAACCGTGACCCAGATCACAACTATTTCTTTTCAGCCTTTGTTTCGTTACGAGCTTTCCAGCCTTCGTATATCATCGGCAGAACTGAAACCAGAATGATGACAATGATCACATATTCAAAGTTATCGCGCATGAATGGAATGTTGCCAAAGAAATAACCAGAGAAGGTAAAGAGCAGCACCCAGACAATGCCGCCCACGATGTTATAGGTAATGAAATACCCGTAGGTCATCTTGCCAATGCCCGCCACGAACGGAGCGAAGGTGCGCACGATCGGCACAAAGCGCGCAAGGAAGATCGCCTTGCCGCCGTGTTTTTCAAAGAAGGCATGTGTCTTATCGAAATATTCCTTCTTGATCCATTTGATGTTATAGGCGCGTTCGCCCAGATAATGTCCAATGGAATAATTGACCGTGTCGCCCAAAACTGCGGCAGCCATCAACAACGCCACCAGATACCAGATATTCAACGCGCCAAGCGCCGCAAACGTGCCGGCAGCGAATAACAACGAGTCGCCGGGCAGGAAGGGCATGATAACCAGCCCAGTCTCCACAAAGATCACTCCGAACAAAATAGCATAAGTCCATGTACCGTAATCGGTAATGATCTTCGCCAGATATTCATCCAGATGCAAAAACAGATCGATCAAACTTTTCAAAATTTCCATGTTTTATTTACTCTCTTTTAAATTATTATTTTATAACGGCATAAAATTATACACTGCTTTCCTGCTTCACATCGATGCGGCTCAGCCACTCACCAAGCATCAAAAACAGAAAACTACCCAGCACACCCATGCCAATTTCCAGCGAACCAAATTTATATACAGTCCAGCCTTGCCACAAACTAATCCACTGCCCCACTGCAAACCCCAACGCACTCGCCCCAAAATACAGGAGCAGCCGCCAGCCATTTCCACCGCGCGCAAAATGATACAGCGCGCCGCACAGGAGAGAGATCAACAAAGCGAGGATGAGAGTTGGAATGGTCATGGGAAAGGGTGAATTATGAAAGATGAAAGAAATTGAGGTTGCGATCTAAGGAATACATTGCAAAATGAAGCACTATGATATTCTGGCTACACGCAGGGGTTAAGATATGATTCCGCCGCCGAGCATTAACTCATCTTGATAGAAAACCGCCGCCTGACCCGCTGTCACATCCCGGGCCGGCGCATCAAACTTAACTGATGCCTGATCCCCTTCCAATGGGCTGACCAGCGCCTCGACCTCTTTCGCCGAATAGCGGATCTTCACCAGCGCGCGGAAAGGCTCACGCGGAGTTTCACCCGAAAGCCAGTTGACATCGCGTGCGGTCAACTCTGTGAAGCCGAGTTCCTCCAACGTGCCTACCACCAGCGTATTTTGTGCAGCCTGTTTCGTGATGACATACAACGGAACCGGCGATGCCAGATTCAATCCCTTGCGCTGACCGATGGTGTAGTTCGCAAGTCCATTGTGCTGGCCGATGGATTTACCAGCCGTGGTGATAATCTCACCGGGTTTGAGCATCTCTGATGCGTTACGCTGTAGAAAATTACGATAGTCATCGCCAGCCAGAAAACACAAATCTTGAGAATCTGCTCTCGAAGCAGTCGGCAGTCCAAAGTCCGCAGCGAGGCGC
Organism: Candidatus Villigracilis proximus; assembly: GCA_016715195.1. Taxonomy (GTDB): domain Bacteria; phylum Chloroflexota; class Anaerolineae; order Anaerolineales; family Villigracilaceae; genus Villigracilis; species Villigracilis proximus. The sequence goes on along the minus strand of JADKBB010000017.1, from coordinate 73,381 downwards.
CGAATCTCGGGCTTGGGAAACTCACCCACAGGAAAAAGCGCATGGGCAAGTTGATGTTGTTTTAAGACATGCAAAACATAAGATTGATCTTTTGAATGGTCAACAGCGCGCAGAAGTTCGTGTCGTCCATCGTCCGCGGTCTGTTTTCTAACGTAATGTCCGGTTGCCATAAATTCAGCGCCGAGTGCCAGTGCATGATTTAATAGAAAGGTCCAGCGGATCTGACGATTGCACATCAGGCATGGATTTGGCGTTTCGCCGCGTGCGTATCCATCCAGAAAATATTGCACAACGGTTTCCTTGAAAACGTCCTTCGCATCGATCACATAAAAGGGAATATCCAATAGACCGGCCACGCGCCGCGCCTGTGCCATGGCATCGGGCGTGCAGCAGCGGTTGGACTCTTCCTTGCCCGGCTCAGACCACAGACGCAGCATCATACCGGTAACATCATAGCCCTGCTGTTTAAGCAGAGCCGCCGCAACTGAAGAATCCACGCCGCCAGACATGGCGACAACAACTTTTTGTTTACTCATAAGTTAAGTGATTATAAGCTCTTTAATTGTGTCATCTGTGAATTATCTTGACCTCCGCCCTTTTATCACATATATTCAAACTACATAGACTTCGGAGCCTCTCTGAAGTCTATCAATATTTATTATCAAAAATCTTAATCAAGAGGAGAGTGAAATGTCATCCATAGCTGATTTCATTATCAAAAATGCCCGTATCTTTACCAGCGACGAAACCAATCCGCAGGCCGAAGCGGTTGCGGTAAAAGGCAATCGTATTGTATTTGTAGGGACAAATGACGGGGCAAATGAATTTCAGGGCGAGTCGACCCGCGTGATCGATGGCGAAGGTCGCACCGTCACCCCGGGCTTTATCGATTCGCACTTCCATTTATTGTGGGGCTCGATCTGGATAGGAAGCGCGCAACTCTACGAAGCCAGGAATATGGATGATGTAAAAAAAGCGCTGCAAACTTTTGCAGCGCAAAACCAAACCAACGAATGGGTTGACGGACGCGGAATTAAATACGGCATCATCCCTTCACGTCAGGCATTGGACGAGATCGTTTCAGACCGTCCGGTTTATATCAATGCTTATGACGGACATACTTCATGGGCCAACACCAAAGCGCTTGAAATGGCCGAAATTTTACAGCCCGGCAAGGAAGCATCAGGGGTCGGCATAGTGGTCCGCGATGAGAATGGACTTGCCACCGGCGAGTTGCGCGAAACCGCCATTAATCTGGTCTCTGACCTGCTCCCTGAACCAAGTGATGCCCGCAAGCGCGAACTGCTCAAAATGGCGATTGCAAAGATCAATGCCACAGGAGTCACCAGTGTGCATAATATGAATGGAGATATGGAAGAGTTGATGGTCTACGCCGCGCTCGAAGATGCGGGCGAGATGACTCTGCGAGTCTATACTCCATTCTGGATCAAACCGGATATGAGCGAAGAAGTATTACAAGAAGCCGCTGAAATGGCGAAGATACAAGGTGAATATGCCCGCGGCGGTGCGGCCAAGTTTTTCATGGACGGCGTTTGGGAATCATACACCGCGCTGAATCTCGATCCATACGCGGATAATGCAGAAGCACAGCCTGATGGCATTTTCTCGCTCGAACATTTCACACGCATGGCCGCCGCCTGCGATAAGCTGGGACTGCAAATCTTCGTCCATTGCTGCGGAGATGGAGCGGTGAGGCGGGTGCTCGATGGGTACGAAGCAGTTCAAACGTTAAATGGGAAGCGGGATAGCCGTCATCGTGTGGAGCATATCGAAGTCATCCATCCTGATGATCTGCCGCGCTTTAAAGAGTTGGGAGTCATCGCATCCATGCAGACCAGTCACGCACCGTTTAGTATGTCCGAAGGTGACGTGTGGCCGGCACGCACTGGCAAGGAACGCTGGCCGCGCTCTTTTGCATGGCGTGATATCAAAAATGCAGGCGCGCATCTGGCCCTCGGCAGTGACTGGACCGTGGCGCCCTTCGACCCGATGATCAATTTACATGTGGCAATGAATCGTGAATTATGGTCACCCACTGACCCCGATCAGCGCTTAACTTTGGAAGAATGTATTCTCGGCTATACGCGTGATGCCGCGTATGCTGAATTCAAGGAAAACGAAAAAGGTCAGATCAAAGAAGGCTATCTGGCGGATCTGGTTTTGTTCACGCACGATCTGTTTGCGTTGAAATCTGAAGATATTATGACCGCCAAATCCGCGCTGACCATGGTGAATGGAAAAGTTGTGTTTGAAACTCCCTTAAAATCAGTTAGGCTATGATTGATGACGTTCCACAGATTTATTTATATTTGTTCCGGAATAATTACGGATCTACAAATCCTTAGACGGCTACACTCTCAGCACATGGGGTTCCATGAGTTGGGGCGCACAGAATTGGAAATATAAATAAAGGAGGTGATGAAAAAATATTATTTAATCAATCAAAAACAGGAATGAGACTTATATTCATTCCTGTTTTTGATTCTCAATCGCCCATTTATCCTATGATCAGCATCTTTTCATCCCCCAATAGAGGGATTGGGATTTTCAAAAAGCAACTTTACAATGAATTAACCCTGCAAAGTAAATTCAGGAACCCACAAATTTTAAAGGAGAATAGTATGAAAAAAAGATCAACGATCCTGCTTCTCACCTTGACCATTGCCATGGTATTGTCTGCCTTTATAGTTGGCAAAGCCTCGGCTTCCACTGGTTGTTTCAATGACACCAACAGTCATTGGGCTGAGACCTTCATTTGCTGGCTGAAAGACAACAACGTTTCTTCAGGCTACGCAGACGGCGGCTACCACCCGGACAGCTACATTACCCGCGCCGAAATGGCAGTGATGCTGAAAAACAGCCGCTTTAAACCGCGCAACAGGTACGCAGTTCGAGTTACTTTTGGGCAATGGAGTCGCAGTTGACAGTTCAGCAGCCTTTGCAACTGTAACCATCACGGCTCCGACTCAGGGTGCACTACTCGTTAATGGTTCGCTGAACTTATTTTGTTCCTTTGGTCTATTTGGCACATGCGCACAAAGTGACGGCGGTACTTACATAAATGTAGACGGAACGAGATATAACCGCCAGTACTATGCCGTCGATGGAGGTGACAACAGTGCCAATGACGCGGCATGGAATTCAAGCAATACAGCCTATATTCCAGTAGCTGCTGGCGTTCATACAATCTATCTTGAGGTCGCTAATGGTTCCGGTTCTGGCGGATCAACCGGGGTATGGTCTGGCGGCATTACTGTGCAATTCGTCCCATTTGCCGGAGACGGAACGACACCGGTAATTTCTGCAGCTCCAGAGCCATCATCCCCGGAAAGCACGCAGGGTAAATAGAAAAAGCTCTATCATACAAGTTCAGGCACATAGAATTAAATTCCTGACATTGTTTTAAAAACGTACAAAACGGCTTCCTGTTCACATCAACAGGAAGCCGTTTTCTTGTTACTCTCGTATCCTGCGTGCCTGACGCACCAAGTCTACAAATTCATCCATGACATCATCGCGATAAAGATATTCACTGATGCGTTCGGTTTCTTTATACACTGCGGAAAGGGAACCTTCTTCAGCCCAGTAGCTATCCTTCAATATCTCGGCATATTCAGCAACCACCACGGCACGTTGAAAATAAGGATCAGTTTCACGAAAATCATACGCGATTTCGTTCGCATCGAAATCTTTTGAGATTTCAGTCACCGCGCGTGTATCCGGGTCTTCCCAGCGCATGTAGACAGTTGCCACACGACCATAGGCTTCGGGGTATAGTTTGATCTCATACAATGCTGTCACCGTATGCCCGGCACCGATCTCACCTGCATCGACTGTGTTATCGCGGAATTCATCATCAGCAATAGCACGATTTTCGAAGCCAACCAATCGATAACGCATCACAACCGCCGGATTGAAATCCACTTGCACTTTGGCATCCATCGCGATGGTTTACAATATACCCATTAATTCATCGACAAAGAGTCGCTTCGCTTCATCCATATCATCAATATAAGCATAGAAACCATCGCCGTTATCCGCGAGTTGTTCCATTAATGTCGTTGTAATTGTCCATGCCGAAGCCGAAGGTCGCCATTGTGATTCCTTCATCGACATACCCTTTGATCTCCGAGAGGATTACTTCCGCTTCGGTGTTGCCAACATTGGCAACACCATCGGAGCACAGGATAACGCGATTGATTCCATTCGGGTTGTAGGCCTGCATCGCCATGCGATACCCAAGCCGAATCCCATCTTCGGCATTGGTGGCGCCTTCAGGCTCGAGACGCCGAATCGCCCTGAGAATCTCTCCCGTATCAGAACCAGGTGTCGGGTCAAGAACGACGCGGGCACTTGATCCATAAACAACAATACTGACTGTGTCATTCCGATGCAGTTGTTCAACCAGCAATTCCAATGAACGCTTGACGAGTTCGAGTCGGTTGTCCATATCCATCGAACCGGAAACATCGATCACAAAAGTAAGCGCGGCATCCTTGCGGTCTTCATCAGAAACATCATATCCTTGAATGCCAACGCGCAGCATATCGTAACGCTCGGTTTCAGTAAAAGGCGAAGGAGCGGCATCCATGCTGATGCTGAAAGACTGATGCGCGGGCGGAATGGCATATCCCTGTACAAAATAATTTACATACTCTTCCACGCGCACAGAATCTGCGGGCGGCAAATTGCCATCGTTCAAATAATTACGCATGACCGTGTACGAACCCGTATCCACATCCAACGCAAAAGTGGAAAGATTATCATCTTCGGTATCAATGGATGGATTAACGCCATAGTCCTCGAAGAACATATCATACGGTTCATTATTTGACGTTTGGGTGGGTACGCCTGAAAGAGATGGATTTTGCGCCTCAGCAGGATTCTGACTCACGAACGGCTCAGACATTGCAGGCGCTTCAGTAGCAGCGGGAGCTTCTTCATAATCATTCGTGTATAGCGGCGCTTCGGTAGCAGCCCCGCCTCCACAAGCGGATAAAAATAGCAGCACGAACAGAACACTTAAGCCAACGGCTTTGCGTAAGGTTTTCATTTTTTCTTCTCCTAAGATTTTTAACGACAGTAGATGCAGACCAAAGCGGGCGGCGTCCCGTCAGGTCTTATGTGCACAAATTATTTCATCAGCCCTCCATCCTAATTCGACTCTTTTTTTACGACTTCGAGTCTGTTGCTCTAAAAGATATTTGAATGACGCATCGCTTGCGGGGAAAGTTCCCCAGTAAAAACAATCTGCAATTTTGATAAGTCATTGCTGATAAAATATCGACATGACAAAACCCTGGTATCACAAAACAAGCATCTATCAAATTTATCCGCGCTCATTTTATGATAGCAACCACGATGGGATCGGCGACTTAAAAGGCATTCTCTCAAAACTGGATTATCTGACCGAATTGGGATTCGAGACGCTTTGGATTTCCCCGTTCTTCTCCTCGCCGCAAGCTGATCTTGGTTACGATATCAGCAGCTACACTGACATCGCTCCCGAATACGGCAGCATGGACGATGCCCTGCAATTGATCGAAGAGATACACAAACGCGGCATGAAGATCGTCTTCGACATGGTGATGAACCACACCTCCACTGAACATGAATGGTTCAAAGAATCTCGCTCCTCGCGCACCAATCCCAAAGCGGACTGGTATCTCTGGCGCGACAAACCCAACAACTGGAAAAGTATGACCGGCGGCAGCGGCTGGCATTACGCAAAAGAACGCGGTCAATATTTCTGGTCAAGCTTCCTCCCATTTCAACCAGACTTGAATTATCGCAACCCTGAAGTAAAAAAGATCATGCTCGATACAGTCCGCTTTTGGCTTAGCAAAGGCGTGGACGGATTCCGGCTCGATATCTTCAATGTCATTTATAAAGACGCAGAGTTTCGCGATAATCCCTTCACCTTTCAACTTGCACCCACTGAAACCAATCCATCCGGATTTTTTCAAGAAGCAAAGTACACATTGAATCAGCCCGAAAGTTTTGCCTTCGCGAAAGAATTACGAGCCGTCTGCGATGAGTTTGGCGAAAAGCTACTACTGGGCGAGATTAGCGGCGACCGTGAAACGACCCAAAAGTTTCTCGGCACAAAAACAAACGACGGACTAACTCTCGCCTTCGATTTTGACATGCTGACCTTCAAATTCACAGCTGAATATTTCCGCGAGTTGATACAGAAAATTGAAGCGCATGTCCCCGATCCATTTATGCCGGTCTATGTCTTTGGCAACCATGACCGGCGCAGAAGCATTGACAGGCTCGGGAACGACTTGCAAAAAGCAAAACTACTTCACATATTGCAATTGACAGTTCGTTGTGTGCCGTGCCTGTACTACGGCGAAGAGATCGGCATGACCAACTTAAAGCAATCCTTCGCCACAGCACTGGACCCAATTCCGCGCAAATTCAAACATATACCGCCCTTCCTCTTCGACATGATCGGCCTGACCATAAACCGTGACGAAGTCCGCACCCCGATGCAATGGGATGAAACTGCGAACGCCGGCTTTTCGTCCGTGCAAAAGACATGGCTTCCCGTGCATGAAAACTACAAAACGATCAACGTGGAAACGGAAAGCAAGGATGAAAACTCGCTGCTCAACACCATCCGCGCCGTGATGAAAATCCGCAATACAGAAAAGTCCCTGCGGGAAGGCGCACTTGAGATGCTCACAGACCTGCCAAATGGTGTGCTTGGCTACGCCAGAAAATTTGAGGATGAGAAAATTATTATTCTGTTGAATTTTGACAAAAAAGAAAAACAATTTGAATTTGAAAATACGCATTGTATTTTCAAATTATCCCCCAAAGATAAAGCAGCCAAAAAATCCGTCTATTTAAGCGGCTTTGGCGGAATGATCCTGAAATAAAGCATTCACGTTTGTTTCTATTGAACTTATTTTGCCCCAAAATTGCATAAAATTCTTTATGGTATAGTAGGCGCTATGAAAAAAAATTCGATCTTATCCATCATTTTGTTTTTTCTTGGCTTGAGCATCGCAATCGTCGCAATTTTTGCCAACAGTTTGGGGTTAGATAAAAATCCTGGGTGGAGCAAGTCTCGATTTGAACTCTTGTTTTTTGGAATTTTCATTGTATTGTGTTCCGTCTTGTATTATCGCTATTTGGATGAAATTCACACTTTTGCACGAAAAATACAGAGCAAAATTGAAAGTGTTCCTGTTCAATACCTTACCTTTCCGATCGTCCTGATCGTCCTCATCATATACGCATGGTTTGGCAGTTCAGGCAGATGGAGTATATGGAAATCACATACTCATTATTATGACAGTCTGGCAAGGGGGTTTTTGAATGCAAATCTCCATCTCTCCATCGAGCCTGATCCCCAATTATTAGCGCTGCCTGATCCATACAACCCTGTTGCGCGAAAGGGAATTGACGTGCCGGTGGACCTTACCCTATACAAAGGAAAATTCTACATGTATTGGGGGCCGGCTCCGGCTTTGATCCTTACGGCGATCTATGCCTTCTCTCCAGACAAGATCGGCGATCTATCTTTGACATTTATCTTTGTCTGCGGGATATTTATATTACAAGTATGGCTGCTCCTTACAGTGTGGAAACATTACTTTCGTAATTTACCAGCATGGCTTTTTCATATTTCCATTCCTGTCATGGGGCTGGCAGGACCGCTTATGTTATTAAGGCATAACTACGAAAGCGCTGTCATCTATGAAGCAGCAATAACAGGCGGGCAATTGTTTCTTATGGCAGGGGCGCTGATGGCATTTTTTGCCATGATAAGCTCCACCTTCACAGGCTGGAAACTTGCCAGTGCGGGAATTTTTTGGGCGCTGGCAATCGGCTCCAGACAGATTTTAGCTGTACCCATTGGATTTATGACTCTGCTGCTTATATATTGGGCTTTCAAAACCAATCTCTGGTCATTCAAAAAATCCGCGCTGACATTGATTCCGCTCGGGCTGCCTTTAATGCTCGGCTTTGTATGTTTGGGGTGGTACAACTGGGCCCGCTTTGGCTCAGTAACAGAAACCGGCTTATATTATCAACTGGCCGGCTGGAATATCCGCGATCATTATGACGAACTTTTCTCTCCAACCTATATTTTTCAAAACATACAGAACTACCTCTTCAACCCGATTGAATTTACATCAACGTTCCCTTTCGTTTTTATGACCCGCGGAAGCGAAATCCCAGTCCTTCCTTTTTATACTGTGCCGGAAATTTATAATGCACAGCCGGTTAGCGGATTGTTATGCACCTTTCCCTTTGCAGTCTTTGCAATTGTGCCGTTTCTTATCCAGGGATTTAAAAAGAAATTAAATCAAAACTCCGTGGAAAGTAACAATCCCATGCCGCTGCATCTGCTTACACTTGGACTGGGTGGATCTTCTGTAATCGCCCTTGTTCTTTTAATGATGTTCTTTTGGGTTGGAATGCGCTACCTGGGAGATGTCACCCCCTCTTTAATGACTCTCAGCGTTATTGGATTTTGGCAGGGATATCAAGCATTAACGCACAGATCTTTAATGAAAAGGATATACACAAATGGCGGGGTTGTCCTTGCAGGCATGTCCATTTTACTTAGCACACTTCTTGCATTATCCACAAACGATGGACTTATCAAATTCATTCTCCGCCAATTTCCCCTTCCGTAATAAATACAAAAAAATCAAGCGCGTGTTTTATCCCCCAAAAGAGTGAATTGCAATTTATCAAATTCCCTATACAATTCACTTTCTGTCAGGGTTAACTTTTATCAACTAGAACAAAGGAGAACATTAAAATAATGAAACGCAAACTTGTTACAAAAAGTATGACTATTGCCGCAATTTTACTAGCTCTCGTCTTCGGTCTCAGCGTTGGCCAAGCCTACGCATCCACCGGCTGTTTTATAGATACCAACGGCCACTGGGCTGAAACCTTCATCTGCTGGATGAAAGACAACGGCATTACCACCGGCACTGGAGGCGGAACATATAGCCCAAATAACAACGTCTCCCGTGCAGAAATGGCCGTTTTTATGCAAAAGCTGGATGAACTTGCAATCGCCCAAGCCAACGCAGCGGATGCAGCCAACCTAGTCGCAGCGAACAACTACACTGATAGCGCCCTATCCACAGGCAATATTCTGGTCAGCGCTGGCTTTGGGAACTGGCATCCCTTTAATTCAACCGACCCTTTGTCATATACTTATTTCTCAAGCCAAACACAGGTATCCAGATCATCTATTGGCTCAAGCTTTTTATCCATCAACCCAGATATTCCGACTGTGCTATACGGAAAGAGTCTGAAATTCAAGGCGGTTGAATTTTGTTTCGATACATTTGCAAGTACATCGCTTAATTATGTTGAGATCAATACTTATTCGCATACCACCGGATCCATTGGGAGAAATCTCAGATTCTCAGACCCCACGACTCGCACCGGCAACCAGTGCCGTCTCTACACACTATCTTCTCCCATTGTGTTGACCGCAGACGATGGAGTTAATTTCTATATTCAAGTTAATTGGGCTGCAGCGGCTTCACAATTCGCGATTGGGCGAACTACTTTTATCTTTGAACCCACGACTACGATTGCAGCCCCTCCTGCTGCGCCGCAAACAATTCAAGATCGTCAAGAGGAGCCAATCTCTCCAGAATTCGATACTTCGGCTCCTTAAATTTCATCCAATCATAAAAAAACATTCCCCAGAAAGAAATCTGGGGAATGTTTTTTTATGTGCACCTTACTTCAACTTCTCTTCCACAATCTTTGATAATTTACCGAGCGCCTCGCCGACATTTCCCTCAGGCAAACTGCCCTGCGCCAAATTGGGACGTCCGCCGCCTTTGCCGCCGATGCCAGTGATGAGATCGCCAGCCTTGAGTCCACGCTTGACGAGGTCTTCGGTCACCACCGCGATGACAGTTGATCCGGTCACGAGGACAGCCGCTCCCGCTTTGGGATATTTCTCGCGGAACTTGTCGGCCAGAATACGCAGGTGTCTACGTTTGCGTTTGGAATTTCCAACCGCGAGAACGTTTACATCTTTCACAGTTTGAACAGTGGAAAGTAGTGAATTGAAAGTAGAAAGAGCGGCCTGTGTGCGGAGGTTGGCAAGTTCCTTTTTCAATTCCGCTATTTCACTTTGACCACTTTCCACTTTCTGCGGCACTTCATCTACACTGGATTTCAAGATGGACGCCGCCTGCTTCAAGGTCTTGAAGCGCTTGTTGATGAGTTCGTACGCGCCACGCCCAGTGACCGCTTCGATACGGCGAATGCCTGCCGCCGCAGAACCTTCACTGACGATGATGAATGCACCGATGTCAGATGTGCGGTCGATGTGCGTTCCACCGCAGAGTTCGTAGGAATATTTTGCTTCTACATTTTCTGCAAGCAAAGCATCCGAGTCCAGAATGGAAACGGTGCGGACTGTCTCACCATATTTCTCACCGAAGAGCGCCATCGCGCCTTCCTTCTTGGCTTCATCAAGAGACTTGGTCACTTTGACCACGGGCATATCTGCCGCAATCGCTTCGTTGACCATTTTCTCGACGCGTTCAATTTGTTCGGGGGTCATGCCGTCGGGTTGGGTGAAGTCGAAGCGCAGGTATTTGGGAGAGACGAGTGAGCCTGCCTGACGGGCATGGTCACCGAGAATTTCATGAAGTGCCTTGTGAAGCAAATGCGTGGCGGTGTGATTGCGCATGATGTTGTGGCGGCGGACTGTGTCCACTTCAGCGACAACTTTATCACCCACTTTGGGTTGACCAGAGATGACCTGCCCAATGTGGGTGATGGTGCCAGCCGCAGCACGGCGGACGGAAGTCACTTCAATTTCCCAATCATTGCCGCGAATGTAACCTTCATCATTTACCTGACCACCAGACTCAATGTAGAAACCAGTCTTGGGCAGGATGACTTCGACGACATCATCGAGAGAAGCAGAGGAAACTGATTCGCCGTTGACGACCAAGGCGAGGACTTCACCTTCCACACGCGGACTGTTGTATGGGTCATACTCAACGCCAGCGGCGCCGAGTTTCTTTTTGGCTTGCAGGTCTTTCAGGATGTTCGCGAAGTATTCAGAATCTTCGCCGCCGAGTTTGCCCATGGCTTTGCCGCCGCCAGAGGCTTTGGCGTGGACTTCTTTTGCAGTAGTGAAACCTGCTTCGTCAATGTCGAGGCCTTGTTCGCGGGCGATGTCACGGCTGATTTCGAAGGGCAAGCCGTAGGTGGCGTACAGGTCGAAGGCGATGTGTCCATCGAGGGAGGTTTTGTTTGATGCGCGAATGTCGTCGAGGTGATTCTGTAAGTGAGCAGTACCAGCTTCAACGGTACGAGCGAAGCGGACTTCCTCACGAGTCAGAAGATCTAAAATGGTCGCCTTGTTCTTTTCGAGTTCGGGATAAAAATCGCCGTATTCCGCAATCACCGCTTCGGCAACTTTTGCGAGGAAGGGTTCGGTGAGTCCGATCTTCGTTCCAAAGCGCGCGCCGCGGCGGATGATCATGCGGGTGACGTAGTTGCGGCCTGCGTTGCCGGGGACGACGCCGTCGGCGATGAGGAAGGCGGCGGAGCGGACATGGTCGCAGATGACGCGGTAAGGCGTGAAGTTTGCGAGCATTTCTTTTTCGCTGTGACCGGTGAGCGAGCGCAGCACTTCGAGTGAGCCGGCGAAGAGATCGGTCTTGTAGTTGGAGTCGACGCCTTGCAAAACGGAGACGATGCGCTCGAAGCCCATGCCGGTATCAACGTGCTTGGCGGGCAATGGTTCGAGGCGGCCATCTTCAAAGAGATTGTATTGAATGAAAACGTTGTTCCAAAGTTCGAGGAAGCGCGTGCATTCACCATTCACGCCGCAGACATGGTCTGTGCCGCGCAGATTGTCGCGTTCTTCGCCGAGATCATAGTGGATTTCGGAGCACGGTCCGCATGGACCAAACTCTGCCATCTGCCAAAAGTTTTCCTTGCGCCCAAAGAATAAAACATGCTCGGGATCGAAGCCAGGCTGTTCCTTCCAAATATTTGCCGCTTCATCATCCTGCGGTACATTGCCTTTGTCATCTCTGAAACAAGTGGCGTAGAGTCTGTCTTTCGGCAAACCCCAGACTTCAGTTAATAGCTGCCAAGACCAGGCGAGCGCCTCTTTTTTGTAATAGTCGCCAAAGGACCAGTTGCCGAGCATTTCAAAGAAGGTGTGATGCGTATCGTCGCGGCCTACATCTTCGAGGTCGTTGTGCTTGCCTGCCACGCGCATACATTTTTGAGAATCCACGGCGCGGGAGTAAGGGCGGGAATCCGTCCCGACGAATACGTCTTTGAACTGGACCATGCCCGAGTTTGTGAAAAGAAGCGTTCCATCCCCACCCGGCACAAGGGACATCGATGGCACGGCAGTGTGTCCGTGTTCGACGAAGAAGTCAATGAAGTCCTGGCGGATCTGGTTGCCTGTTAGTTTTTTGCTCATGAGAATGCTCCAAAAGATGAAATGACTGGCGAATTATACCAATGCTGAATGAGGAAAGACAGAAAGAATGGAAGGTCGAAAGTGGTGAGTGGGTCAGGGGAAAAGAAAAGTCCCGAACCTGTTGGTTTCGGGACTGGATTTCTTCATCCGTCTCAAGCCGTGGCAGGTTCCTAGGTCGCGCATGTAGCGGCGGCGGCTTGAGTTGCTGCGGCGTGCTTGAGGGTTTGTTTCATGGCTGGGATTATACAGGTCACATTGAATTTTGGGGAGGGAGGAAAAACGGTTCTAATAAACTCAGCAATAAATATCAGGCTATTGTTGAGAAGTCCACTAAAGAAAACGTGTATACAAATTAATTAATTTTCCTTGTATACTAAACAAAAGGACCACTCCCCCCTCTCCTTTTTCTGATTATCCATACAAAGTCTCAACCGCTTAGCAAATGAACAGTCCCGTCACATTAGGGCCAATTGATTATCCATACAAAATCTAAACCGCTTAGCAAATGAACAGTCCCTCCCCAACAGGGGAGGCTAGGAGGGGTCATGCCCGTAAAAAACATCGTCACAGGACAACGCGTCACCGAATACAAACTCGAACGCTCCCGCGAACTGCGTCGTGACATGACACCTGCTGAAAAGATTCTCTGGGAAGAATTACGAAGGAACAAACTCGGCGTTCACTTTCGCAGACAACAGGTCATTGAAGGATTTATCGTTGACTTTTATTGCCATTCTGCAAGCCTTGTTATTGAAGTTGACGGGGGTATTCACAACGAGCCTGATCAAAAAGAATATGATATTGAAAGGGAGAATGTTTTAAAAGAAATGGGGCTGAAAATTATTCACTTTTGGAACGAAGAAGTATTCAAGAACCTCCCTGCTGTTTTGCATAGAATTCAAGAACTGCTAAATACATAACACAACCAACAAACACCTGCCCAAACGGCGGGTGTCTTCTCTCCCAAAAAACCTCTCACAAACCTATCAGGCAACGGGGAAAGACAATCTCTTCACATACAATCCAGACCATGCACACATCACAGCACAAAAGGAAATTAACAATGAGCAAAACAATCGTAATCACAGGCGCGTCCACGGGAATTGGCAAGGCGGGCGCGCTGGAGTTGGGGCGGCGGGGATGGAAGGTTTTTGTCCATGCGCGTTCAGAGGCACGCGGAAATCCCGTTTTGGATGAGTTGAAGCAAGCCGCGCCGAACGCGGATTTTTCACTGGTCACCGGCGATGTTTCTTCGATGGCCGAAGTCAAGTCACTTGCGGAGCAGGTCAAGGCGCAGACGAAGACTTTGGATGTCCTCTGGAATAACGCAGGCTTGATGCTGAACGAGCGCAAAGTCAGCGTGGATGGATGGGAAATGACGATGGCGATCAACCACCTCGCCCCGTTCGTGCTGACCCGTGAACTGCTTCCGCTTATCGAGCAGACTCAAGGCCGAATCATCACCACAAGTTCCGGAGCCCACATGATGGGCACTTTCAACTGGGATGATTGGATGGATGAGAAAAGCACATATCGATCATTCAAAGCGTACAGCAAGAGCAAACTTGCAAATATCCTGTTCACACGCGAACTGGCTCATCGGGTTGGCGGCAAAGGAATCACCGCACATTGCTATCACCCCGGCTTTGTCCGCTCGGATTTTGGCAAGCAGACACGCGGCCAGCAATCGCAGGGGTCATTCTATCCGCGCTGGATGGAAGCCCTGTTCACCATCGACTCAGAAGCAGGTGCTGACACCGGCGTATTTCTCGCGGAAGACCCGTCTGCAAAAAACAGCAATGGAAAATATTGGCAAAGGCGCAAGGTCCGCAGGACCAAGAGTTTTGATAACGACCGCAACGCCGCAAAACTTTGGGAACTCAGCGAAAACGCTACAAGTTAATTTTCTGTCGTTTATTGAATATAATCAATCCTATCAAGGAGACTTTATATGTATACAACAGACATGTACGAAGGTGTGCTCGCTGAAACCGTCACGATGACGGGAGCGAACGGAGACTCGATCAACGCCTACATGGCGCGGCCGTTGGGCGAAGGTCAATTCCCTGCAATGGTGCTGGCACATCACATGCCCGGCTGGGATCAGTGGTACCGCGAAGCGACGTACAAATTCGCCCAGCACGGTTACGTGACCATCACCCCGAATTTGTACTTCCGCTCGGGCCACGGAACTCCCGAAGATGTAGCGGCAAAAGTCCGCGCGGATGGAGGCGTGGCAGATGATCAGGCGGTCGGCGATCTCGCAGGCGCAATGAAACATCTGCGCGCGCTGCCCTACGTCAACGGCAAGGTCGGCATCTTCGGCACCTGCTCCGGCGGACGTCACGCCTATCTCACTGCCTGCCGAACCCCGGGATTTGACGCGATCATCGATTGCTGGGGCGGACGCGTTGTGATGACTCCCGATCAATTGAACGATAAATACCCCGTCTCGCCTCTGGACTATACCCGTGAGCTGGCCTGCCCCATTTTAGGTTTGTTTGGCGAAGACGATTCCAGCCCCACCCCCGAACAAGTGAAGTTGCACGAGGAAGAACTCAAGAAGCACGGAAAAAATTACGAGTTCCACATGTACCCAAATGCGGGACATGGCTTCTTCTATTACGACCGTCCCAATTACCGACAGGAGCAAGCCGTGGACGGCTGGAAGAAAGTCTTCGCTTTTCTTGAAAAGAATCTGGTGTAGGAGACGACCATGTGTACAATGATCGTTGAAAAAGTAAAAATTGATGGCAGTGGAAAAGGGAACACAGGCTGGTTCACATTGCAGCAAGCCAACGTTTCCTACGACCACCCTTTTAATGCTCCCTATGAACACGCTCTGAATATTGACTTCGTGAACGAGTCGCAAGGCCCTTCGGCACGCGTGGCCGTGGAGTTGAGCGAATCCGCCGCGCGCGAATTGGTCCGCACCATTCTGGCTGTGCTTGATCAGGCCGAAGCGGGCGGACATTTATAAACAAAGGCGAAATGCAATATGAGCGCTTCATGGACTCACCTCACAGGCACCCTCATACGCGGACATTAAGTGGCTTCGCGGCCTTCTGCGGCATATCCATATAGCTCGCTTGAAAAGCAGAAACCGTATTTCAAGACGCTCGGTCTTGATCTATACCCTTACTTCAACGGGACGTTAAATATTTCGATTGCGCCGCTTGAATTTGAAATGATGAAACCCGAGTTCACCTTTCCCCTCGTCGAGTGGACGGATCTGCATCCACCGGAGACGTTTTCATTTTCAAGATGCACAGTTAAATTCAAAGGGACGGAATATGCGGGCTGGGTGTATTATCCGCACCCTGAAACCAAGAAAACTCATTTTCAAAATTCATCATTGATCGAAGTCATCGCGTATGAGATCGCGGATATTCACTATGGTGACACGCTTGAGATCGAAGTTAATCCGCTGGAGATCAGGGTTAAACGAGGAATTTCAGAATAGGCTCATAAGATAAAAAATTCGCCGTATCCCTCTTTCTTCCTAAATTTGAAGTTTTCCATTTTTCAGACGTTATACTCAAATCTGGCATGAAATTTATAAACAAAGGAAGAGAGAAAAAATGAAACGAAACAAAACATCTTACTGGATCGCAACGGGGTTCCTTATTCTGTCCACACTGGCTTGTAATCTTGGGAAAAGCCCCGACCCCGCCATTCCCCTTCCGCCCGGGGAAGCAACAGTTGAAAGCGCGCCGGCCACCGAAGCGCCCGCGGAAGATTCATCCGCATCAACGAGCGCATGTGACAATCCCTACCAGCCGATCATCGCCGGCGCCTCATGGAATTACAAACTTACCGGTCTGGCACCTGATACATTTGTCCGCAGTATTCTTTCTGTTAATGAAAATGAATATACAGATCAGGATGTTTTCGGCACAGGTGTTACCCGTCAGAGCCAGTGGAAATGCGACAACGGAAATTTGATCGCGCTCAATCCATCCGTGACCCTGCCAGCAAACCTCAACCCCGGTGATACCTGGAATCAAACTGCAACCCTCGAAGGCATACAGGATATCAGCGGAACGCAAGTTCCTGTCAGAAATCAATTCTCCACAACCTGCACAGCCATCGGAATCGAATCTGTGACCGTGGAAGCCGGCACCTTCGATGCGATGCGCTTTGACTGTCAAACCGTGATGAACATCTCCCTTTCGATGCAGGATAATCCGATCGAGACCACGATCACGATCAACAGCATCAACTGGCATGCAGAGAACATCGGACTGGTGAAGACGACCACAACTGGCGAAGGGCTTGATAGCACGATCGAGCTAACTTCATATAACATTCCCTAGACCATACAACAGTAAATAAAATCGGGCAATGCCATAATACCGGCATTGCCCGATTTTGATTTATGACCTTCAATAAGATATACTCGCGCGCATGAGCATACAAAAACCAAACCTTGACCCTTTGATCTCTGCGCCAGACAGCAATGAATACTTCAACTCCATCAGCCATTTGATCGGCGCGATCCTGTCCATTTCGGCGCTGGCGGTGCTGGTCACTTTGGCCGCATTGGATGACAAGCCTGCGCACGTGATCGGATTCGCGATCTATGGCACGAGTCTGTTTCTGTCCCTGCTGTTCAGTTGTCTTTTACATTTCTTTTTGCTTTTCGGAAAGTATCTGCGCATCTTCGGCATTCTCGACCATAACGCCATTTACCTGCTGATCGCAGGGACCTACACCCCGTTCTGCTTAACGATCTTCAACGGCACAACCGGCTGGCTGCTTTTTGGAATCATCTGGAGTCTGGCGGTTTTCTTTATTACGATCAAATCGATTTTCTTCGCCAAAATTTCGGTCTTGATGTCGAATATCAGTTTTCTGTTGATGGGCTGGATCATCGTTTTTCTGATCGGCCCGATCTATAACCAACTTGGCATGGGCGCCATTTCCCTGCTCATCACCGGCGGACTTTTCTACACGGTTGGCGCATTGATCTTTGCAAACGGAAAACCAAATCCCTTCCCGCCATATTTTGGCAATCATGAAATCTGGCACTTGTGCGTGCTGACTGGCAACGCGATCATGTTTCTTGTGATGTTCCTATATGTGCTGCCCTATCCAACCGGATAATTAAGGCACGTCCGCTTTATATAGTTCAGCCGGCTCCAGACATTCGATGCCAACTTCGCTTAAATTTGCAGGCAGCAGAATAGACTGTCCCTGCTGAATGTTTAGCGCGCCGCCGCGCCATGTTAATTTGAGTTTGCCGCGCAGGATCAACAACATGCGCACGCTGTCACTTTCCTCGGTTTGTTTTTTACCAGCTTTCATGTCCATTTTTGTAACGCGGAATTCACGCACCGGTGCGGAATAAACATAGTTGGCCGATTTGGGCGAAAACTTAACAACCGATTTTTGATTCGACACTTCTAGCAAGGCGGGAATATCCTTGAATTTACCAGTCAACCCGGCGCGGATGACATTATCTGACGATGCCATACATTCCACGATGTTGCCTTTTAAATAGGCGTGCGGAATTCCAGCGGGGATAAACATGGCCTGTCCCTTTTTGAGGCCGTGAAGTTTCAAAAAGAAAATGGAAAGCAGACCCACATCACCCGGATATTTGAGACTCATTTCCAGAAACAGTTTTTCACGATAGGTCAGGCTGGTTTTCTTATTAAGTCTTACGGTCAACTGGCCGATGACCTTTTTCAATTCTGCAGGGTTGGTCATTGCATTTTGAAATAGGGATAAAAATGCAAGCATGGCTTGTTTGCGTTTGGGTTGACGGGCAAAGGATTTAAAGTTGACAAATGTTCGCAGTTCGGGGAATTCATTCATCAATGCCGCGATATGTTTTAAATCACGGACTCCGGCTAGAGCGCGCAATTCTTCAAGAGCGATGGCGATCTCAGGTTTGTGATTCGCATCAGGATAATTCGCCGGGTCTTTTGCATGCAGCGCTTCAGCCTGCGCCTTTGATGGATGCAGTTGAATGGAAAGCGGTTCATTGGCTGAAAGAATCTTCAACAGAAAAGGAAGTTGATTCTCAAAAGCAGAAGCAACCCGCGAACCGAGAATCTCCAGCGGATAACGCTGAACCAACTCCGAGAGTAGAGTCTGCTTGTTGTTGTGGATCAGGCTTGAGGTCCCGAGTGGATGCGTGCCCATCCACAGTTCGGCAAAGGGCGCAGAGTCATCCACATTTTGAATCCCTAAAAATTTCGGGATAAAGGCGGAAGATCCGCGCTCACCCCAGGCATACGGCTGAATGGTATTAGTCAGGACATAGGGTTTGGGTTGAAAAGTCATGGCAATTTCCTTTTTTTAAGATTCTATCTTAAACAGGCAAAACTGGGTGTTGACCCATGTGTTGATTTCATGACATAATAGTATAAGATTTTCTTCCAACTACAGATTACACATTCCTTCCAATTTATAGCAGGAGCAAACATGGCAACTCAAAAATGGTGTGTTGTAAATCAGGCCTCATTTTGTGCAATTCCAAACGGCCCCAAACTTTTTGATCTTTTTATCGGCTCGCAAGTGGAAACCACGGGTGAAAGCCAAAATGTTTTAATGCGTGGGAATGACAACAAAATGCATGACATGAAATGGCTGAAGGTAACTTACAAAAATAGCCGGGGGATACAAACTGGCTGGGTGCGCGAAACTTTATTTGATGACTATATGGAAACATTCACAAAGCTCGAAGTGGATATTCCCGATGCGCCCGCAGACCCCGCAGACCCGTTCCCATACGCAAGCCCGAATCCAAATGATCCAGCACAGTATATGGTTTTGGGAAAAACCACTCGCGGCGAAGATATCATTAAGTACAATCTTTGCGGCGAGATCTGTGTGGCCTTTGTGATGGAAGTGGGGATCAAGAAATTTTTAAGCGACTGGAAGAACAGCCCCGGCAGTTTATATCAGTGGACATTGGGCGGGATCAGTGACAAAACGACAGATGCCTCTGTTTTAAAGAACATGCTCTTCCCGTATGGATTCGGCACCGACAAAGGCAATGTGGTTAATTTTACAGATTCACTTAATGGGCCGATCTTTGAAGGTCAAAATATTACACCCGGCCGATTTCAAAAATTTCTCGAAACACATTATCTGATCGCCAATGTTGTCATCAATAAATCAACCGGCAAGTTGATCGCCGATGAGCCATCCAAGGTTAACTGGACCAACCATTGGGTGGTGCTGGATAAGGTCTCTCCGAATAATACTGAATATGGCCGGGTTGAGATTTACAATCCATTCACGAATCGCAGACAGGAATATTCATACAGAAGTTTCATCAGTTCCTTTGGCGGCGGCACATACACAGGTTTATGGATCAAGCGCAAACAGGCAAAACCTGTCACTCTGGCAGAGGCAGGCTTTAAAAAATGGGTTGTCAAAGCTGGTGAATTTGCCGATGCTCCCGCTGGAAGAAAAACTCTCAAAGTAGACCGTGGCGCGGTGGTCGAATTTACCGGCGCAAAAGATCAAAAGAACGGCATCGAATGGGCGCAGATCAAATACAAAGGCACAACAGCCTGGGCCACAAATTCCGCGCTTGAAGATTTTACAGACCGCTTCCCCGATCATGAGGTTGTGATCCAGCATCCAACCCCCGAAGAGGATGACGCCGCTCAGTATATGTTCCTGCCCGGTGAGAATGGAATCAAAAACAACATGTGCGGACAACTCTGCGCCGCATTTATCACCTGTCTTGACATTGAAACCTTCATGGTTGAATGGAAGGCGAAAGCTGCTGTGTATTACAAACTGGCTGTTGCCGGAAACACCGACATGGGCACAGGCATTGATTCAATTCAAAGCATGTTCAGAGTAGCTCCATACAGCGCCGAACCCGGAGACTTAATCCTTTTTGGGCCAGCTTTGATCGATCCGGTCACAAGACGCACAATCGCATCTGCCGGTAAAATGCAAAAGATGCTTGAAACACATTATCTGATCGCCGGAGTTCGCATCAAGAGCACCGACAAATTCACCGGCAGATTAAGCGGCGGCGGAACAGGTCACTGGGTCGTTGTGGATAAGATCACCACGAATGGTAAAAACGACGGCTGTCAGGGTTGGGTTGAAATTTACAATCCCTTCCCGAACAAGAGACAGGAATATGCATTTGATGAATTCATGACTTCCTTTGCAGGCCAGTTGGGAGTTTGGGTAAAGAGAAAAAGTTTGGGATAGGTCAAGCAACAAACAAAAAGGAATGCGGATTTGAAATCCGCATTCCTTTTTGTTGTCCTCTACCGCATAAAAAACGTCCCAGGTTCTTAACGCGAAAAGCGCAAATTTGGAAAATTTTCTCGAAATTCAATAAAAATTCGCATTAAGGTTTGTTGACTTTGCTACAGCCATCCATCTCTATCTACCCGTGGTAAAAAATCCCCTTATAATGGAGAAATGCAATTTCAAAAACCAACCTTCAAAGCACTCGTCCTCTGGTCAGCCGCGACATTAATTATTCTTGCCAGTTCACTCTGGTTGAACAGCAAAAACATCTTCGATGCTTTTGTTCGCACAGGCCCGCACTCCATTTTAGGGCAAAACTTAATGGCGGCCTCGATCATCTGGAGCTTGTTTGGAGTCACACTTCTCCTTATCCACACAGAAAAACTTAACAAAAAAAATATCCTCACCTATTCGGGCTTTCTGCTCGTCTCCCTTTTATACATCAACTTATTACGTGAACGCACCGAATACGGCGACCTTGAATATTATCTCGATGCCGCCACGCAGCTCTTCAAAGACCGTCCGCTGCCAGCCGGATATTTATACCTTCCCTTTTGGGCGGTAGTGCTTGAGCCATTTGTAAAACTCGGAAAATTCGGAGTCACACTTGCTTCGTGGGTCATGAACGTGGCTTCGATCATGGCGTTTTACTTCCTGTTGATCGCAACCTTAAAGCGCTATAACTTCTCAGAACGTTTGGCCGTCATCATTACTGTTTTATTCTGTGTTGTAAACGTTCCCGCCTTGCGAACTTTATATTACGGGCAGGTCAACCTGCACATGGTCAACTTTGTTTTGCTGGCGCTTGTGTTATATCCGCGCCAGAGATTTCTCTCTGCGTTGGCGCTGGCCGTGGCTGTGCATCTCAAAGTCTCGCCGATCATCATCGCTTTTGTATTTCTACTTGAGCGCGACTGGCGCTGGATCATTTATTTCGGCATCGGCCTCGGGTTGGTTGGCGCCATCCCTGTTTTCACCGACGGCCTCACTCCCTATTATGATTTCCTGCGCAACAGCCAGGAAGTGATCGGTGTGCGTGATATCAACTTCCGCGAAGGCTCGATCGATGCGGTATTCCTCGCACTCTATAATTTAAATTTTATCCCGCTCATCGCAGCCCGCATCGCCACATACACGGTCAAGGTCATCGTCATGGGGTTGGCCTTCTTCACCATGTATCGCAACGTTCGCGGTAAAACATTTTACACAGGCGCAGGCGAGATCGCGCTAAACGCCATGCCCGTGGTACTTCTCATGCTCAACCTCGCATCGCCCCTCGTTTGGGAACATCACGGAATTTTTCTGACTCTGCCTTTCCTAATTCTGCTTAAGAAGCTTAACACAACATCCGATTGGTTGATCTTCGCACTCGCCTACACCGCCCAATTCTTAATGCCGACTTTCGACTACTATCCCTGGTCCACGCTGCTGCGACTCTCTGCCCCGCTGCTGATTCTCTGGCTGACATATCGCATCGCATCGGACCCGAAACCTGCTCCTGCCTTCGAGAAAGCCAATCTCTGGCTGACGAATCTTTACTAGGCCGTTAAATTAAAAGGGATGGCATGGCGCTGTAAAAACCATGTCATCCCTTCGGGATTGAATAACAATCTATTTTCCATATTCTATAATCATGACACCCCTTACGGGGTTTTTGTTTTAATTTTTACTACAGAGCACTGAAAAAAACTATGAAACTCTGTGTGCTCTGTGATCTCTGTGGTGAGGTTTTAGTTATCACTCAAAATCACTTCAAAGATAACTGAGTCAGTATCGCGATACACTTCGCGCAGGCCGGGGTCATTCTCAGCTTGATCTAAAAAGTCACCATGATTTAAATCTGTGTGGATATAACGCGCGTCAAACATATTTAAAATTGTTTGCGATGGATTTTCCATATCGCCGCGGGTGATCTCCACCCAGGTGTCGTACATCTTTGCATCATATAACTGCATGTAGGTTGGGTCGAGTCCGATCAGGTAGGTGTTGTGTGTGTTGTAGAAAAACAAACGCGGAAAATCGTCCCAATCGGTTTGGAAAACGCGCGCGCCTTCGGGTGTATTTTGCGCCAGCCACTTGGACGCATCTGCATACAATCCGGCAGATTTTGATTTGGCAATACTGGCGCGCACAGCCGGAAGACTCTTAATCATGCCGGCCAGCACGGCAATCAGCAAGATGATCCCCGCAAAGTTTGCGCGGATATATCCCAGCGGAGAGGATGCCTGTTGTTTTGAATCAGGCTGAGAGTTAAGTCCGAGCGTGTTTGTCGAAGAGTCGAATATCAAGGGTGCCCATGCAAATGCAGCGAAGATCAAGGCGAAGGGTGGAAAATATTCCACAAAGCGACGCGCTTGAAAAAGCATCAATCCAAATAAAAGAGCAGTGAATAATCCCAGCGCCGTGCGGACATCCATTTTGCGGTCAGAGAGTCCGAGGGCCAGAATGCCGCTCGCAAATGCGACCAATGCAGGCAGCGAGTTTTTCAACAACTGGCCGGTGTCGTAGGGATACCATTCATTCCCCACGCTGACGGAGGTTGCATCTGCAAGCTTAGGCAGCATGTGTTGAATGGAAAAGGTGATGTTGACCGGGAAATACGGGTTGATGACCATGCCCAGAAAAATGCCTACACCAATAAAAATCAGCGGACGATATTCAAGGCGGCGTTCTGTGAAAAGAACTGCGGCGGCATGTAAAACGCCGAGAGCGATCAGAAGCGGGAAGGCATCGTACATCCAAACATAAACAAAGGCCAAAATTCCAAGCCGCCAGTGTTTGCCTTCGAGAAGCCATAAGTAGCCAAGTGCGAGGACGCCAAGCGAGAGTGACTGCGCGCGCGGGATGCTCATGCGATACAAAAAGGCATCTGAGATTCCCAGCAGGCCGATAGCCCAGAGCCAGGCCCACGGCACCCGCTGACGATGGAACAGATACCAGATCGCTAGAAAAGCGAGACTTGAAAAAATAACCGATGCCCACTTTGCGCCTTCACGCAGATCACCAAAAGTAAAAGGGATCAGTGCTACATGAAATAAAAAGTGGTGATCGTAAAATTTTTCGGCATCAAGAATACTCAACGGCAGCCAGGGGAAATCAGGCTTGAGGCCTTCGGTGCGCATGATCCAGGCGAGTTTGATGTGATAAAAGCCATCGTTATCGGGCAGGTCTCGCACAACAAATTGAGCGTAGGCCATGCCCGCAACAAAGATGGAGAACAAGGTCAAAACGAGAAGGGAAGAAAGAATTGTTTTTTTTGTGGAGGTTTTCAAAGGGTAATTCCAATTTTGGGGGTGGTTGAGAATGCTGGCTGGCAATTTTCTGAGCCATTCAATCTCATTGTACCTGTCAGTCATTTGCAGCGTACAGGATATGAGAATAGTCGCTGAAACGGGAAAAAAGATACGGGTCACAATACTTATCACCCAAAAGTTCTATTTCGACAACAATTTGTTAATAATTTGATTTGTTCGTGTACAATGGTTGCTAATCAAAAGGCAACCCATGCGTATCGCTTTTATTTCTGACATTCACGGTAATTTCACTGCATTCCAGGCGGTACTTGCGGATATTAATTCGCAAAACGTCGATCAGATTGTATGCCTCGGTGATGTGGTAACCATGGGGCCGCAACCTGTTGAAGTGTTGAACAAATTAAAAAACATGGATTGTTTGTTTATCAAGGGGAATCATGACGCGGCGGTTTTAAATCCTGAGATCGCCGGCCAATATGAGATCACGCACTATTTGATCCCTGATCTGCACTGGTGCAGAGATCAATTATCGTCAGACGACCTAAAATTCATTGATTCGTTCAAACCCACACAGGAAATTCAATTACCAAACGGGGTTAATATTCTGGCTTTTCACGGCTCTCCCCTTTCACCAATTGATATCATTCAGTCCACGACGCCGGTTGAAACTCTGGATGTTTATTTCGAGAAGGAAACTGCTGATATTTTTATCGGCGGCCATTCGCACATTCAAATGCAGCGCCGTTATGGAGATAAGTTTATTTTAAATTCAGGCAGTGTCGGCAATGTTTTTAAATTCGTTTACACTCCGGGGACAGTTCCAAGTTTGCTGCCGTGGGCGGAATATATGATCGTCAGCCAGTCTGAAAATTCGATCAGCATGGACTCGCGCCGCGTTTATTTCGATACGGATACGCTGCTTCAAAAAGTCAGGGAGAGCAGTTTGCCTGGCGCTGATTGGTGGCTAAGGCAGTATTCAAAATAATCCAAAACATAACTCACCCCAAAATTAAGATTTCAAGGGTGAGTTTGTTTTTAATGGAAAATTTGAACGCAGATCGCTTGGCACACAGGGGATGCTGTTTTTTGCTTTTATCTGCGGCCTGGATTAAATTCGGGATTAATCGTGTTTTTGTAAGGCGGGAAAGGCAAAAGGGAGAATCTGCTTATTAATGGCGGGCAGGCTTGAGGTCAGCGTGAAACGGGTCTTTCATCCAAAAAAAGATGTAAAGTTGCGACTCGCTTACAAATGAAATGGGGTAAAATCTGTCGTATTATAGAGAATCCAAAAATAATTGTGAAAGAAAGCAGGAGGTAAGGCGATGTTCGTCACAAAGAACCTTTATCAAAACGATGAAACCTGGAAACAAACTCCTCTGGGAAATTCAAGCGAGACCATTGGCGGGTGGGGTTGTCTGCTGACTTCTGTCACGATGATGCTGAATGGAATTGGCTATAGCGAGACCCCTGTAACCGTCAACGAAAAAAATGAAAAAGGCTGGCGGTTTTCAAGGGGCGTTTTTTATTCCGAGCGTGCTGCCGTATATTTGGCCGAATTGCGCCTATCGTGATATGCAGCCTTGTGAAACTTCACCTGCGCCGATCTCGGTGATCGATGCGGCGGTGGCAGCCGGTAAACCGGTGATCCTGCAAGTGGATTGGAACAAGCAGGTTGGAATTCAAACCCATTTTGTTTTAATAAAGGAAAAGAAGGCGGATGATTACTCGCTTTATGATCCTTATAAATATGGCGGCGACGGCCCCGGTGTGGATGTATTGCTTACCAAACGCTATAAATACAATGGGGCAAAATTAGCATCTGAGATCAGTGCAGTGTTATGGTTCGACTCATACAGCCTTGTTGCGCCTGAGCCTCCCAAAGTAACAAAAGTACCTGTGCCCGCTGAAAAATTTATTATTTATGCCAGTGAAGATGATCTTTCTCTACGCGCCGAGCCTTCTGTGAGCGGGTATTTGTGGAAACGTATGATAAACGGGACGGAGTTGATCTGTCTTGAACCCAAGGCGCAAGCCAAATCAAAGATCGGTGTGCAAGGTCAGTGGATTCAAATTCAGGATCCCAAGGGCGATCAGGGATATGTGGCTGCGTGGTATGTTTCTGAACAAAAGAAAAAAACCGCTTCTTCCTCTACCTCAACGCCTGTCTCTGCTCCCGCGCCTGTTCCTGCGGGCGCACTGGCGCTCTACCCTACTGAAGAATTATCGTTCCGCTCCCAGCCTGTTATATCCCCGGAGACTTTGATTCGCCGTGTGCCGGTTTCGGAGCAACTGATCAGCCTTGAACCTGCCAATCAGGCGATTGCAAAAGTAGGTGTGCAAAATCAATGGATCAAAGTCCGTGATGCTGCGAAAAAGGAAGGTTACGTTGCGGCTTGGTATGTAAAATATGCGGGCGGCTCCACGGCAACCACGTCTGTCGCAACAAGCGCCACGGGAAAAGTAAAAACCACGGTTGAGATGGTTTCCTGCGAAACCAGCCTGTTGTAAGTGACGCCTCCTTAATCAAACGCGTACCGATCAATTATGAATTCACCATTACTGAAGCGGGCGGTGAAGCAAAGATCGGCGCCAACGACAAATGGATCAAAGTAAAAGATGCAACGCATGAGGGGTATGTTGCAGCCTGGTTTGTCTCACGTTAAATTGGGAATAAGGTATGTCAGATAAAACTGCATCGCGCAAAACCAGGGTCTTTATTTCATATTCGCGAAAAAACAAACTCTTTGCACGCAAGTTAAACAAAGCCTTCGACGACAGCAATATTGAAGCCTGGGTCGACTGGGAAGGCATTCCACTCAGCGCCGATTGGATGGCGGAGATTACGGCCGCCATCAAAGCTTGTGATGCCTTCGTCTTTATCATCAGCCCGGATTCGCTCAAATCCAAAGTCTGCATGGATGAATTGGAACTGGGCATCCAATACAACAAGAAGATCGTTCCTGTTCTGTATGTTGATCCTGAAAAAAGACAGAAGATGCACCCGAAACTGGCTTCGACCAATTGGGTGTACATGCGCACCAAGAAGGATGATTTCAAAGGCACGGTTCCAAAACTTGTGGAAAGCGTCCAAACCGATCTGACCTGGGTTCATCAGCATACCCGTCTGCTGCAACGTGCCACAGAATGGGAGCAGAAAAATCGAAATAGAAGTTATCTGCTGCAAGGCACAGATCTAAGCGAGGGCGAAAGCTGGATGATCGAATCCACCAAGGATACAACGCGCGCAGTTGTTCCCTTGCAGGCGGAATATATCAACACCAGCCGCAAAGACGCAGTAAAACGTCAAAGAAATCTGACCTTTGGTGTCGGCGTGGCTTTGGCATTTAGTATCATCCTGGGTTTTTATGCATTTCGTCAAAGTATTGAAGCGCAGCAAAGCAGAGACAGAGCGGAAATCAGCCAAAGAAATGCAGAAGAAAAAGAAATGGCACGCGCCACGCAGCAAGCTGTCGCAGAGGAGCAAAAGATAATTGCTGATGCGAACGCTCAAGTGGCAAAAGCCCAACGCAGTGCAGCCGAAGCTAAAATTTATCAGGAAAAAGTGGGCGAGTTGTACGCCAGTACTCTCCTGGCTGTGGATGCATATCAAAATTTGCCTGAACTGGATGATGCAGAAAATATCTTACGGCACAACATCCACCTGCTCCCAACACCGATCAGCCAAAACACGGTGAATGCCCGTATCTGGACAATTCAACCCAGCCCGGATTATTTAAAATTTGTTACCGTGGATTCCGCTGGGAAAGCCTGTGCCTGGAGCATGGAAGACGGTTCTCTATTTTTCTGTATACAACATGAAGGTATCGTGTATGACTCGGCCTTCAGCAAGGATGGAAGTATTCTGGTTACAGGCACAGAAAAAGGGTTGGTATCCTTTTGGGATGCAAATACCGGAGAAGCGATCAAGGCACTGAAATTCGATGGCGTTATTTGGGATGTCAACATGCATCCTGACGGGGAATATCTGGGCATAGCACGAAGCGGGGCTGTCAGTATTATTAACATGAAAACTTTGAACGAAGAATTTTTCTTCACTCAAAATGGAGAAGTTAAAGTCATTGATTACGACGATTCCGGGCAATACATGGGCATTGGCACATCCACGGGAACAACGTCGGTATGGAAATTCATGAGCGGACAAACCATCCCCGGGCCAAAACACAACAGTGAAGTCATAGATGTTGCGTTCAGCCCTGACGGCAAATGGATGATAAGTGTGGGCGCTGACAGTATGGCACGCGGTGTATTGATCACCTCCGGCGGACAGAAATACTCCGTTCTACATGGCGACTGGGTGGAAGACGTTACGTTTTCAAATGACGGCAGTTGGTTCGTAACCGTATCTGACGATAATACCGTGCGCGTGATCGAAACAACCACCGGTCAGGAAAGACTGCGCATGACCCATGCCAACTTTGTACAAAAGGTGCGCATTAGCAGCGATGATCAGTGGATCGCCACAACCGGCTATGATAAAACAGTTCGAATCTGGGATTCTGTCACCGGCGCGGAAGTGATGCAAATCCCTATTGACGGTGTTGGCTCCTCCATTCGATTTAACAAGACAGCCACACGTCTGGTCGTTGGTGATTACGATGGAAACATCAGCATCTGGGATATTTCAAAATTGAAGGCCCACAAGGCATTTGTCCAAATTCCTCAATTTTCGCATAAAGCGATTTTCAGCCCGGATGGTCAATGGCTGGTCGTGAATTCAGACGACCAGAGTATATGGGCGATCCCGGCTGACAAAGCAGGCGAAAAGGAGGATGGCCGCAAGAAAATAGCATCCGTCAACGGCCTGACCTACGACATGGTCATCAGCTCAGATTCCAAATGGGTCGCCGCTGTGGAGTACGATAGCAACATCGCAGAACATAACCGTGTTGTTCTGGTCAGTATTGACGGCCAGCAAAAACACTCCCTCTCTCACGGCGGACAAACCATCGAAACAGTAGCATTCACGCCCGATAACAAAAAGATCATTACCTCCGATCAAAACGGATTGATCAACATCTGGGATGTCAACACCAGAGGATTACTATCCAGTTTTAATGTTGACGGCATCGCCCTTTCTCTGACCATATCCCCCGACGGGAAATATCTTGTCGCGGGTATTGAAGAAGGCAACCGCAGTATTGTGTGGTCTCTTTCCACACTGAATCAGGTGGCAGTGCTCAGCCAAGTCGGCAGGGAAGGAGCAGCCCAATTCAGCACCGATGGAAAATTCATTGCCACGGGCAGTTCTGAAGGCACAATATATTTATGGAATGCAGAGGACGGCTCATTTGATCTCATTGAGAATAAACTATTAACAAGCGGCGCTGTTTTGTCCATGGACTTCAGCCCGAATAATAGATATTTGTCCGTTGGTGATGCTACCGGCTATGTTTATCTTTTCGACCTTGAACTCAAACAGGAAGTTGCCCGCCTCGCACACGTGGACAAGGTATCCGGTGTCTCGTTCTCACCAGACGGTCAGCAGCTTGCTGCCGTTTCACGCAAGACCGTATCCATATGGGATGTGCCCTCCATTCCCTTATTAACGCGTGATACTCTCGTGGAAACTGCCTGTTCACACTTGATCCGTAATTTTGATGAAGTGAGATGGAATACCTTATTCTTTGAAGAAGAATATCGCCTGATTTGCCCGAACCTGCCCGCAGGTGAAAACTAGAATGACCGGAGAAATCAACATGGAAAATCAACCTCAACAAATAGCACCTATTTTAAAAGTCGCATGGGCAAAATTTGGTCAACTGGACGAAGTATCCGGGAAACGCTCAAAACTATATGACAAACTAAGGCGATGGATCGCGCTTCTTGGCGTGTTATCGACTTTATTTGCCATTCTTACAACAGTATATCCGCCGGAATTTCCGGCTATTGGCAAGTTTATCTTGCAACTGCTGCTTATAGTTTCACCCATTATGGCATCTTTGCTTGCAGCATATACCAGCAAAGCCTTCTCTACAGGCGATTGGCTGATTACCCGCGCCGGTGCAGAAGAAGTATTAAAAGAGATTTATAAATATAGAACTATTTTACAAAAACACCAACCCGTCGTTGGCTGGAGGAAAGTTAAAATGAAATTCAACGTTCGGTATTTCGCGGAATGAATGGCGAATTGGTAATGGAAGCTTACAAAGGTGCGGTTCCCCCGCCTTCACGCTTCAATCCCAATGATCCCAACTCCGATACTGGTCTTCACGACCTGACTGGCGAAGAATATTATAAATATCGCTTACACGACCAGTTAACCTGGCATCAAAAAAAGGTGGTTATTAAGCAAAAGGAAAGAAACCGTCTGCAGTTACTTATTCTGTTTTCAGGTGCAGTAGGTGCGCTGTTTGCAGCACTCGGCAGCGGATTCACTCTATGGGTAGCCCTTGCAGCTTCTCTAACAACAACTTTAATTGGCTGGCAGGAATTACGCAACCTTGACCTTGTAGTACGAAACTACAGCAAGTTGATTATGGAATTAGATATTCTCGCCAGTCATTGGTTAAATCTGGAAGAAGACGAACGCACGCAAACCGAGTTTTATAAAATGGTAAATGGCACAGAAGAAATTTTGTGGGGCCAAAACGTGGAATATATTAAAGCCATGCAAGAGGCACTCAAGGAATCTGATCTTGAAGAAGAAGCAAGCTTAATTCATCGTGTAGTCCAGGAACAACGCGATTCCGATCGCCGCCTCAAACAAGGCAGGGAAGATGCGATCGTGGACTATACACGGGAGAGTATGCTCGAAACCGAAGAAAAGCTGACGGAAACCTTCAAAGCCACACTTGGCTCGCTCTCTGAAGAAGCATCCTCAGAACTGGTTCAGGCTGAACTAGCCGCCATGCGCGATGCGATACAGGATGTGATGGAAGATATTTCTGAACACCTTGGAATATCTTCAAAATTAAAGGCGATTGAAGAAGAATTTGAAGGCGTGGATATTAGCAGCAGCACTCCGATGAGCGTGCTTAATGATCTCATGTCCCGTTATCCAAAAACATCTGACGCAAAGGGATAATTCACCCCTAAGGAGAAACCATGACCGATCCAAACGTAACCGCTCCAAAAGAAACTGCAGCAGATGCCAATAAACCTATTGATCCATCTCTCCCTCAGGCCAACCCTGTGGCAAATGCACCGAAACCGACTCAGGTTCCAGCGGTGACTGGTACGGCTGAGAAGCAGGCAAATGTCACAAAACCCGTTCTGCCTGCGCCTAGATCAGAGTCGAACGATTCATCCCCCTCCCCTGCCCGTCCAATTCGGCCGGAAATTCGTCCACACGCATTTGTTGTGATGCCATTTGGAAAAAAGAAAGGCGGAGACGGCTCGCTTTATGATTTCAATGCCATCTACAAAACACTGATCATGCCCGCACTTGAAGAAGCAGGCTTTGAACCGTTTCGCGCTGACGAAGAAACGACATCGGGCGATATCCTGACGGATATGTTTCAGGAACTACTGCTGGCAGACCTTTGTTTATGCGATTTAAGTATTGATAACGCCAACGTTTATTATGAGCTCGGCATCCGCCACGCATTCCGCAAACGCGGTGTAGTACATATTCAGGCGGGGCGTGCTTATATGCCCTTTGACATTTTCAACGTCCGCACCTTGCCATATCACATCACACCTGAAGGTGTGCCAGACCCAGCCTTCATCAAAACGGATATTCAAGCCATCGCACGTATGACCAGAGATACGTGGGCATCAGACCGCGATGCGGTCCACAGCCCGATCTTCAACCTGCTTTCAGGGCTGAAGGAACCCGAGCGGAAAGCGCTGCGCACCCCGCTGGCAACAGGCTTCTGGCGTGAATACAATGAATGGAAGGAAAGAGTAACCGTAGCCCAACGCCAGAAACGCATTGGTGATATTTTGCTCCTGACAGAAGAGATCCAAAATCCCCTCATCAAGGAAGAGGCGATTGGAGAAGCCGGTAAAGCGCTCGCCAGTATGGGACGCAACGAACTTGCGCTTGCCCAATACCGCAAAGGACTGGAAGTAAACGCCGGCAATCTCTCATTCCGCCGCGAAGAGGCTTTTCACTTAAACCGCCTCAACCGCGTGGATGAAGCCATCATCAAGATCGAGAACCTGCTCACCGACTTCCCAAATGACAGTGAGGCGATCTCATACCTTGGCAGGATCTACAAGGAAATGTGGACGGAATCATGGAAGCAAATTAGCGATAAAGCCAAACGCATGAAGAGCGCGTTCGACTCGTATCACTGGCTGATAAAAGCAGTGGATATCTACATGAAGGGTTTTCAAATTGACCTGAATAATTATTACCCCGGTGTCAATGCGCTTACCCTTTCCACAATAGTCCTGCACCTGGCCGATAAATTTGATGATAAAAAAGACCCCGATCCCGATATCGCCCGCATCCGTGAAGGCTTACCTGCTCTACGCGGCACGCTGATCTTTGGGCTCGAAACCCAAACAGACAACGACAAGGCAGATTACTGGACTCTGATCTCATTGGCTGAGTTGAGAGTACTCACCGCAGAGAATCCATCCAGCGTGGTGCGCGCCTATCGCAAAGCACTTACCGCATCACGCCGTAATATTTTCTTCCTAAACTCTTCACTGGCACAGTTGGAAATTCTTAAGGCGCTTGGTTTGCGTGACGAGTTCGTACAGGTTGCCATCAATACAATTCAGGAAGAGATTGCGCGCACCAGCACGGAAGAGAATCTACAGGATTCAGCAAAAAAGAGAAATTCGAAAAAAACCTCAAAAAACGGCAGGGCATTTCTCTTTACCGGATATATGGTCGATTCCCCCAGCAAGGACAAGAAAACATTCCCAGCCGATAAGGAAAATGAAATTCGCAAGGAAATCCTCAATAAACTGGACAGCCTGCACATCAACCCTGATGACCGGGCCTACGTTGCCGGTCTGTCTGCCGGAAGTGAGATTCTCTTTGCAGAAATTTGCGCAGAAAAAGGCATAAAAGTAAGAGCCTATCTGCCGTTACCCGAATCAGCCTACATTCGCCAGTTTGTTTCGCCCGGCGGAGATTCATGGGTGGATCGTTTTTACAGCATCCGCAATCACCCGCTGGTCGAGGAGTTTTATCAAATTGAAAGCGTGGGACAACCCAAAGCCGGAGATGATCCCTATGAACGTAACAACCGCTGGGCGCTCTATTCAGCACTGGGACGCGGCGTAGACAAGGTAACCCTAATCGCATTATGGAATCCGCATGGAGACAGACCAAAAGACCGTGATGCACGCCTCGTCCACCACATGATCGAACTCATGCGTGAAACAGGCGGCTCCATCGAACAGATCAGTTCTTCAAAATATTTACACAACGTTATTAATAATATGCTTGACCGTCTCATCAGTGAAGGAACGCCCAAACCTGTAAAAATTACAACGAAAGACGCGCCAAAAATCGTTAAAAAGAAAAAATAGACTCTTGGGAATTAATAATGAAACCCGCCGTTAAACGGCGGGTTTCATTATTTTTGCCGCCTTCTCTTTTGGATAAGGCCATATTTCACCCCTCACCCCTTTGGCAAGCAAAAAATCACCTGCCCGCACTGTTTCAACCCCTTCAAGCGTATGCACAGTCACCATCTGATTTTCATCGCCATGGGTTACATCCGTCAGCGGCACAAGTAACGTGATCGCGCGCTTAATACAAAAACCGGGTGTTGTAACCAGATAGGTCTCATCAAAAATATGCGCATCAATCGGCCACCGATCATCCGGTTTATCCAACTCACTCACCAGCAAATCGCCTTTTTTGGCTTTCAATTTTGCCCCCCACGGGGTGGTAATCTCCAGCGTCTGAGGCTCATCAGCTCCAGGCACAAAAGGCACAACAAGACGGGCGACCATATTACGATAAGGTTGAAAATTTAAAGAATTGATTAAAGGGTCGTCAGACATCAACACCACAGGCTCATTCATTGCTCACTCCAAATAACGAATATAAACTTTATTATAATGTTCCTGCATTAATTATGGCAATGCCTTGTTTCCCTGTGCCGCAAAACATCAACGATCAGAAACGGAGACCTCATGCACTCTTCATTTTCAAAACACGTCACTGCAATTTTCGCAATTCTGCTTTTCACCTCCCTAGCCTGCTCATCGCTCACACCGTCCGCGGCTCCCCAAACAAGCTACCGCTACGACAGCCTCCCCAACGCGGGCGAAGAAGGTGAAACCATTGCCAAATTTCAAGCCATTTCACAATGGGGAAAAACCAACATCACGTATTACTTCATCAACGGAACAGGAAAAATTAACGGCAGCGCCGAGCGTGATTTGATTCGTGCCGCCTTCGCACTATGGGCGGATGAAACCCCGCTCACGTTTAACGAAGTGTCTGATTCTGCTCAAGCAGACATTCTCATCGGGTGGGCAGAAGGTGAACATGGCGACGGAGACCCCTTCGACGGCCCCGGTGACGTTCTCGCCCATG
Organism: Candidatus Villigracilis proximus; assembly: GCA_016715195.1. GTDB lineage: Bacteria > Chloroflexota > Anaerolineae > Anaerolineales > Villigracilaceae > Villigracilis > Villigracilis proximus. The sequence goes on along the minus strand of JADKBB010000017.1, from coordinate 38,943 downwards.
CCTCCTATCCAAACCCATATCAAAACAGACAAGTCTTTCTTCATTTCGACGACTCAGAAAAATGGGTTAACAGTGAAACTCAAAACGTAGACCTGTTGACCGTAGCAGCGCACGAGATCGGACACAACCTCGGTCTGGATCACAGCAGCGACCCAAACGCCCTGATGTATCCGTCATATTCCGGGCCGCATCGTTTCCTCGGACAGGATGATGTCGCAGGCGTGCAATCTCTGTACGGCCTCGCCGCACAACCCGCTGAATCACCTGAAGCACCACCACAAGGCGCCACGCCTCCGCCCAGTGCGAATCAAGACAGCGACAATGACGGCATATCAGACCAGGACGAAATTTTACGCACAGGCACAGACCCAAACAACGCCGACACCGACGGCGACGGAATAAACGATGGCGTGGAAGTCGCCTACCGCATGAATCCGCTCGATGCCGATATGGATAACGACGGACTGAACGACGGACAGGAAGTGGCGCAAGGCAGCGACCCCTTCTTCCCGGATCAAACCGCAGACATATCTCCTGAATTAAATAAAGAAGTAAGCGACTTTATCACCAGAGCCATTCAACTTCAAATCGAAGCCTATCGTAAAGGCAACGCAAACATCGCCGCATCCATCATGGCCGGTGACATTTTCGCCTCACTCGAAAACGAGATTGCCTCCCTAAACCAACAAGGCATTGTCCAAATCTCTGAAATTGATTTCTACCAAAGCTATATCAACGACATCCGCGTGGTCAGCAGCACAAAGATCGAAGTGGATACCTGCGAAGTCTGGAGCACGACCACATACCGCCGCTCTGATGGCGCATTAATTCAAAGCACGGACCCGCGCCTTTTGCCGCAAACCATCAGCATTCAAAAACTGGAACAGAACTGGTTTATTACCGAAGTCAATTTTTTCAATGCACCCTCTTTTTGTCAAAACTAATGCCACGCAGAAAGGAAAATAGTTTTATGAACAAACTCATCGTCATTGTCGGTCCCAGCGGAGTTGGCAAGACCACACTCGCACACGCATTATGTGAAGAACACGATTTCGCAATCGCTTACGAACAGCATAATGAGCGGCCATTTCAGGCGCTATTCAAACAGGATTCAAAATACGCACTTGCAAATCAACTCGATTACCTGCTCTTTCGTGCAGAGCAGGAACATGAACTACGCAAGGGTGAAAGACCCGCATTAATGGACGGCGGCCTCGATCTGGATTTTCATGGATTCACCCGACTCTTCCACATGCGCGGATTTTTGACCGAAGCCGAATATGAATTATGCCGCCGTTTCTATTTCTTAACCCGCAGCCTGCTCCCCCCCCCAGACTTGATCATCGCTTTGAGCGCAGACTCACAAACCATCAGCGCAAGATTGGCCACTCGAAACAGGATCAATATCGCGTCGAGTGAAGATACGTTTCTGGTCGAGGAATATGTTAATGAGTGGCTGGCATCCATCCCTGAGTCAAATGTGATTAAGTTAAACGTCTCCCGGGAAAATTTGGATTACGCCCAAAGTGTGCCTGTGATCCTTGAAAAAATAAAAAGATGACGAAACATTAAGACCAAATCTACGTATAGTAGTATGATGCACCAGTAACAAGTCTTGCGTAAATGGAGTATGTTAAATGATTAATGTACCTGCAATCGCAGTTCTGGGATTACATAAATCTTTTGGGGGAAATCAAGCCGTTCAAGGCGTTAATTTTGAAGTAAAGCAGGGTGAAATTTTTAGTCTTCTGGGGCCAAATGGAGCGGGCAAAACAACGACAATTTCAATGTTGTCTTGTTTGCTGCGTCCTGATGAAGGTGACGCTCATGTAATGGGGCATTCCATTCGTTCCGACCCCACGGGTGTCAAATCTGTGCTGGGCGTGGTGCCGCAGGATCTGGCTCTTTATGAAGATCTAACTGCGCGTGAAAACTTATCCTTTTGGGGAAAAATGTACGGCCTGCGCGGATCAAAACTTAAACTACGGGTGGATGAAGTATTGGAAGTGATCGGACTGCGCGACCGCGCCAACGAACGTGTGAATAAATATTCGGGCGGAATGAAACGGCGTGTCAATATTGGCGTAGCGCTTTTACACAAACCTAAAGTTATTTATATGGACGAGCCAACGGTCGGCATCGATCCGCAATCACGGCGCAATATCCTTGATAGTGTTGTGGCCTTGAAAAATGAAGGCATGACCGTACTCTACACGACACACTATATGGAAGAGGCGCAGGAACTCTCTGATCATGTTGCCATCATGGATCATGGTAAATTAATTGCCTGTGGTACGCATGAAGAATTGGTAAAACTGGTGGGACAGCAAACGCGTATTGATCTGACCTTGAATGGTGACAGCGAAAATGTAATGGGCGCATGGAAAAATATTGACGGAGTATCGCGTGTCTCTTCAGAGGACGGGCTGGTCAGTGTATTGGTAAAAGATAGCAATCAGATATTGCCGCATCTATTTGAGGCCGCGGCGCAGCTCTCCATTAGAATTACTTCGGTGGATATCCGCGAGCCAAATCTTGAAGCTTTATTCCTGCATCTGACCGGGCGCGCCTTACGTGATTAAAAGAAGGCAATATGAAAGCATTCGACATCGCATTTAAAGACTTAACCCGTTCCTTCCGCAGTGCGTTCGCGGTAGTTTTCATGTTCGGTGTTCCTTTACTGGTGACAGGAATGTTCTATTTCATGTTTGGCAATATCGCCAGCAACGGCGAATTTACACTGCCAAAGACCAAAGTTGTGATCGCTAATTTAGATGAAGGCGGGCCTAAATTTCAAGTCAACCCAAAGAATATTCCCGGCGGAAAAAAAGCCGATACAATGGGCGATTTGATCGTCAATATTCTGCAAAGCGAGGATATGGCAGACCTGATCGAGGTCACACTTGTGCCAGATGCAGAAACAGCCCGCTCTTCTGTTGATAACCAAATCAATCAGGTGGCGATCATCATCCCGTCAGATTTTTCACATCAATTTGCCGATGTGGATGGAAAAGCCGTGATTGAGTTTTATCAGGACCCCACGCTCACCCTCGGGCCGGCCATCATGCGTTCCATTCTAAACCGCTTCATGGATGGAATGGCGGGGGTCAAAATTGCAGTGAATGTTTTTCTGGATGAAGCTGATTCAAGTGAGGCCATGTTAACCGGACAGGTTGTTCAGCAATATTTAAAAGTTTCGTTATCAGAAAACGAAAATGTGGAAGAAGAGCTATTGGATGTACGCGCACCATCCAGCGGCGAAATAGATAAAGAGACTGAGACACAAAATCTTTTGCTCAACATCATCGGTCCGATCATGGGCGGAATGATGGTTTTCTACGCCTACTTCACCGGGACATCCACGGCACAAAGCATCCTCCGGGAAGAAGAAGAGCGAACCCTCCCGCGCCTGTTCACGACTCCTACATCCCAGACAACTATTTTGGCTGGGAAATTTTTATCTGTATTCATGACTGTTGGCGTACAGGTTTTTGTGCTGCTTGTTAGCGCACACTTTCTCTTTAAAATTCAATGGGGCGATTATTTATCGGTGATCTTGATGTCGGCGGGAATTATCTTCAGCGCTTCGTCGTTCGGAATTTTCGTCAACTCATTTCTTAAAAACACCAAGCAGGGCGGCGTATTATTTGGCGGAGTGCTGACCGTAACCGGCATGATCGGCATGATTAAAATCTTTGCCATGAACTCTCCCATCGCAGCAAAAATGGGGGATACCATCTCACTGCTGGTTCCCCAGGGCTGGGCGATCCGCGGATTAATGCAGGCGATGAATAGTGAGCCGATCAATGAGATATTAATCACCATGCTCGCTTCTCTTTTGTGGAGTGCGGTCTTTTTCGCTGTCGGCGTGTGGCGCTTTAATAAACGATACACGTAGTGACGGGAGTAAATTAATTATGATCCGTATTTTCGACATCGCCCTCAAAGACCTATTGCAATTATCACGTGATTTCAAGACCTTTATGTTTTTGCTTATTATGCCGATTCTGTTTACTTTCCTATTCGGTTTTGCTTTTGGCGGATTTGGCGGCAACGACGATTCTGACTCACGGCTGCCGGTGGGGTACCTCTCGCAGGATGACCATTGGATCACAACCGAGCTTCACGATCTATTGGCAGAGTCAGATGTTATTCGTTTGGAGGAAAATCCATTCCTGACTTCGTTCGACCTTGAGGAGTTGGTTGCAAATGGAGACCTGGCAGCCGCCATCATCGTCCCTGAAGGGTATGGCCGCGCTGTCTTGAAAAATAAAACTGTTCGTCTAGCTGTAATTGCAGATGCAGGAACCCAGTCCTGGACCACCATTGAAGCGGAAGTTCTCACAGCCGCCAGCCGCATAGACGGCGCAGCCCGCACGGCAACCATCATGGAGCAAATGGAATTGGAAGGCGTTCCATTCGATTATGCTTTCGAACAAACACTCTCAGCATGGGATGAACCGCCGATCTCGATCAACGAAACATCCAGTCTGGCCATCAAACAAACAAGTGACGAGGGCAATGCGCTGGCGCATACATCACCGGGTATGATGCTGCAATTTGCGATCGCCGGTCTACTGACCGCGGCTCAGGTCATTGTCACCGAGCGGACATCACGCACACTCCAGCGTCTGCTGACCACAGCCACGCGCCGCATCCATGTTTTGCTTGGTCATTTTCTGGCGATCTTCCTGCTGATCTTTACCCAATTTACGATCCTGATCATTTTCGGTCAGTACGTATTGAAAGTGGATTATTTACGTCTGCCAGGCGCGACCATGCTGGTGGCATTCAGCGCCGCATTATGCATCTCGGCCCTGGGCCTGCTGATCGGAATCCTGGCCAAAACCGAAGAACAAGCGATTACATTTTCACTAATTCCAATGTTCGTATTTGCCGGACTCGGCGGTGCTTGGGTTCCGCTTGAATTCACCGGCAAAACTTTTCAGGCCATTGGCCACCTCTCGCCTGTGGCATGGGGCATGGATGGATTTGAAAATATTTGCGCGCGCGGACTTGGTTTTGAATCAGTTCTGATTCCTTCCGCAGCCTTGGCCGGGTACGCGGTATTTTTTTTCCTGCTAGCCACGTGGAGATTAAGCGCCTCCGAAGAAAAATAAATTCCACTTTTTTCGTAATACCTGCCCGACTCGCCGCATCAAATCTGTATGACTAACTTTAAAACTATTTCCCATATCATTGAACCGCAGCTCGTCGTGGAAGGCGCAGGCGTTTTGCTTAGGCGTTCCGTTTCTCCGCGTGCGAGCAACGAACACGACCCCTTTTTGCTCTTTGACCATTTCGCCTTCAACAATCCGCTTGAAGGCCCATTGCGCGGCTTCCCGATGCATCCGCATCGCGGCATTGAAACCGTCACCTATATTTTGGACGGCAGCGTAAATCATCGTGACAGCCTCGGCAACGCCGGCGTGATCGGCCCCGGTGATGTGCAATGGATGACCAGCGGACGCGGCATTCTGCATGAAGAAATGCCCCGCCGCGGTGAAAGCGGAAATATTTACGGATTCCAACTTTGGGTTAATCTACCCGCCGCTCAAAAAATGGGACAGCCCCGCTATCAGGAAGTGAATTCCTCCACCATCCCCACCATCGAAAAAGACGGCGCAACAATTCGACTCGTAGCCGGTGAACTGGATGGGATTCGCGGCCCTGTGACAGAGATCGCCGCCTCGCCTCTTTATCTGGACGTGAAGCTGGCACCCGGTTCGAAATTCATTTACCCCATCCCAAGCGGATACACAGCGCTGGCCTATGTCTTCGAAGGCGCTGGAGAATTTGCCAACGAGGTTGTGGAATCTGTCAGCATGGTGGTTTTCAATCGTGACGGCGACCAGCTCGAAGTTAAGAGTGACTCGGGTGTGCGCTTTATGTTGATCGCAGGCGCACCGTTCAAAGAACCCATTGTCCCCTACGGGCCATTCGTCATGAACACAGCGGAAGAAATTCAACAAACCATTGCAGATCTGCGTAACGGCACATTCATCAAATAATTGCCAGTCAAAGAATTTGCGCAAGGTAATTTAAATTAAAACAAACAAAAAGAAGGATGCAATAAAAACTGCATCCTTCTTTTTGTTTGTTTTAACCTTGATTAAATTACGGTTGTGAGATCTTTAGATTATCAAAAGAAACATGCGCGCCGCCTTCATCCAGTGCGCCCGCGAAAAATCCGATCGTACCTGTAGGCAAACGGCTGTCCTGCACTTCACCCAGCAACTGATCGTTCACAAAGTATTTAATACTGCTGCCAACTGCGATCACCTTGAGATGGTTGGTTTGCGCGCCCTGTTTGATCGCCGTGGACTGCGTCCAGTCAACGATCATTTCAGGTTCTGTACGTTTGGCGCCATCAATGGCAAGGACATAAAACCCGTCGCCGCTGATCGAAAAAGTATAAAAATCATCCGCGTTTAATCCGTAACGGAAAATCACGCCGTATGTGTTGTTGTTGGGTCCGTCAACCTGTGTCGCGTCCACATCCAAAATAAAATCATCATATTCAACCTTGGTGCATTCCGACCAGGAAACATAGGACGGGGTAATAACACGCATATTGAACTGCCCATTTTCCACAAAGCGCTCCACATCTGCCGTGGACTCAGTGGTGCATGAGTTCGTGAAATCGCTGTCTTCAAAAAGCACGGAATTTTGTGTAGGAGATGGTAATGGCGTGGGTGATGGCAGCGGTGTATTGGTTGGGATGGGCGTAGGTGTCGCTACCAAACTGGAAACTGCGGAACATGCCAGCATGGTCACCAACAACAGCGCAGAAAAAGAAATGACCTTGATGTTTTTCATTTTTGCTCCTGTAAATAAATTTGAATTCGGCGATTATACTGTATGCAGTTTAATTGAAAAGAAAATTTCACGCCATACATTTGTACTGGCAAAAAGAACATAACAAGGAGCAATTTATATGACCCAAACTTTATATGGCCCGCGGCTTGGCAGGGAAGGAAAAATCCGCGTGGGGTGCAGCGCCGCGATCTTTGACGCAAAACGCGAGAAAGTACTGCTCACTCAACGCACCGACAACGGACGCTGGTGTCTGCCGGGCGGCGGCATGGAATCAGGCGAAAGCGCGGCAGAAGCCTGTGAACGCGAAGTATGGGAGGAAACCGGTTTAAAAGTCCGTGTGACACGCTTGATCGGTGTATATAGTAACCCGGATCAGTTGGTGATCTATGCCGATGGAAACAAAGCCTTCTTTGTTGTGCTGAGTTTTGAAGCGGAGATTCTCGAAGGTGAATTGCAACTAAGCGATGAAACAACCGCTTTTGGATATTACTCCCTGCAAGAAATGGAATTCATGCCAATGCATGGTCAACACAAACAGCGTGTGGAAGATGCCCTGCCGGGCGGCGAAGCGCTGATAAAATAAAAACCCATCTTAAGTAATGGAAAAGACGCGTCACCAAGTATACGGCGGCGTGTTTCTATAAAAAACATTATTCGTGGAGACTGTATGCTCAAAAATATTTCGGAACGTTTTTATCAATGGAATAAAGGCTGGTTGATCTTTATCCTGTTCCTGCTCGATGCTTTCTTTGCCGGGTTCCTGCTCCCGCTTGTTCAAGGCATCATGCAGGACGGAACAGGCGGCGTACTTCCGCTTGATCTGATGATCTTCACAACCCCGCAAAAGATCTACGCTATGATCGCCAGATACGGCGAATTCAATCTCATCTTTTACCGTAACGTGGAATTAACTGTCGATATTATTTATCCCATCGTATATTTATTTTTCTTTGGCTTGTTGATCTCGTGGCTCTTTCAGCGCGGATTTTCATCCACCAGCACGATGAGAAAATACAATATCGTGCCGCTCGGCGCATGGTTCTTCGACCTGCTTGAGAATATTTCCATCGTGGCCCTGCTCTCGCTCTACCCAACTCAATCCGCAGCGCTCGCGTGGGTCTTTATCCTGCTCAATACGATCAAATGGGCTTTTGCAGGAGCCAGCATTTTATTAATTCTAATTGGTCTAATCATGGCGATCAGAAACGGCTTCAAAAAACAAAGTTGAATTTCAATGAAAAAAACCGTCTTGCAAGACGGTTTTTTTCATCATTCATCATCATCCTTCTATATCTGTTTCCACCACACACCCGTACACTCGGGCAAGATCACCCAGTGATTGTCTCTTACCTTATTTCCTAATTCATCTCCAAAGAAAAAGCGTGATAAATATTCTGCTTCTTCAAGAGACTCAAATTTATAGTCAGTGCGGATCCATTTATTTTGGAATCCGGCTTCGTCCAACCAGGGATAATAGTCCTTGAGATGCTCCAACTTAATCGGCGACTCATTGCCTGTGCCCAGCGATTCAAACAAAACGATATAGCTGTTCGGTCTTAAGATGCGTTTCATCTCGCCCAGCCATTTTTCCAATTCCACCCGCGCTGATTCAGGATTCCAGACTGCGAGATACGCCACGCTCCAGCCGGAGACGACGAGATCGGCAGAGACATCTTCCACCGGCAGTTGACGGTGATCGGCCACATCCACCTGCCAGTTGACAAGTCCGCTGGCGCTGAGTTTCTCACGGCAGACCCGCAGCATTTCCTCTGAAATATCGAAAGCGCGGATGCGGGATACATACGGAGCGAGTAAACAGGCCAGTCGTCCAGTACCAGCTCCCAGGTCCAGAACGATGCGATCTTCCAGAGTAGTGATCTCACGCAGCGATTTCAGAATATTCCCTTGATAATCTTCGCGCGCGATCAACGCCTCGTACTTATCCCCTTCTGTCTGATAGATTTCTTCTTGTGTAGGCATGTAACCATTATAATATGAGCCATGAATCAACTGACCCCATCTGCACAAAAGATACAAAATTTATTAAACTCGCTCGGGTACAAATACACAGTCATTGAACACGCCGAGTCGACTCGCACAGCGCAGGAAGCAGCAGACCGCGCTGGCTGTGAATTGGGACAGATCGTAAAGTCACTTATCTTTCGCGGCAAAACCAGCAGTAAACCGATTTTGGTTTTAACCAGCGGCGCAAACCGCGTGGATGAAAAACGGATCAGCGGGTACGCTGGAGAATCCATCAGCCGCGCCGATGCCGATTTCGTGCGCACAGTTACCGGCTTCGCCATCGGAGGCGTGCCTCCCATCGGCCATGCAGAAAAAATGGAAACCTATCTTGATGAAGACTTCCTGCCTTATCAAACCATCTGGGCTGCGGCAGGCACACCCAATGCAATCTTTGAATTACAAACAGAAGACCTGCAAAAAATGACGGCTGGAAAAATAGTGCAGGTGAAGTAATGGAACGCATTTACAACTATCTTAAGTTAAGTGACGATCTATCTTGCAGCGGAATGCCCGCCCTGGAACAAATTCCGGTCATTGCTGAAAATGGCGTGCAGGTTGTGATCAATCTTGCAACGTCGGCGTCTGAAGGCGCGCTTTCAAATGAAAAGGAATTGGTGGAAGCGTACAATATTCGTTACTACAACATTCCGGTGGACTGGGAAAATCCAACCACTGAAAATCTGCGTGACTTCACACAGATCATGGATCAGCATAAAGGGAAAAAGATACTCGTGCATTGCAAGGCGAATTACCGCGCCACAGGTTTTATTACGTTATATCGGATCAAGCATCTGGGCTGGGACAGGGAGAATGCCTTTAAAGATTTAAAAAGAATCTGGAACCCAGCCGATTATCCCGCCTGGGAAAAATTCATCGAAGAGAATCTGCCGGCTGAGCAATGATATTCTGCCCGCTTCGCGGGGCGGCACAACTGGAAACCCTGAAACATATCGACCAAACCAAACCATAAAATAGACATTATCAGAAATAAAATTTGAACGCAGATCGCTTTGCGCGCTGAAAACACGGATTTTTAAAAGGTCATTTCCACGTAAATCCGTGCTCGTCCGCGTCCTGTTATTGGTTTGGCTTATTACCGATAAAGTCTAATAATCAAAACAAAATGTATGGTAAAAGTGGCGTATATAAAATCAAAAACAAGGAGTGATTCCCATGAGACAATATTTTGATCTGGTTTATAACGGCCCAACTTTTGAACTCTTTGGCAGAGCGCACCTGCTTGCGCTTGCCATCATTACGCTCTGTTGTTTTTCCTATTTATACTTCCGCAATGTGTGGAGTGAAAAGGAAAGAAGAACGATCCGCTGGATATTTGCCATTGCCATCATAGTCAATGAATCCGCTTTGCATATCTGGTCGGCGTATTGGGGAATTTGGAATATTCAAACCATGCTGCCACTGCACATGTGCGCCGTTCTCATTTGGTTATCCTCATACATGCTCATTACAAAAAACTATTCGATTTATGAATTTGTTTATTTCATGGGGCTTGGCGGAGCCATGCAAGCCGTACTTACACCCGCCGACGCCGCCGCTTACAACTTCCCGCATTTTCGCATCATGCAAACCTTCATCGCACACGGGCTGTTGATCAACATTGCCATCTACATGACCGTCGTGGAAGGATTCCGTCCCACCTTGCAATCTTTCAAACGCGTCTTTATTTGGACAAACATCTATATGATTCCTGTATTCTTCCTTAATCTCGCAATCGGCAGCAACTATCTTTTTGTGGCTGGCAAACCTGATTTCCCCACTTTGCTGGATATGCTCGCGCCCTGGCCCTGGTACATTTTTGAGATAGAAGCGATTGCCTTCTCAATTTTTTTCATACTTTATATTCCCTTCCTGATCAAAGACTGGAAGCAATCGCCTCAAGCTGATCGTCAACCTGCCCAGCCGCAATCAGCATTCTCTCCCCCAAGCTGACTCTAAAGGGACGCTTCCAAACATGCATAAAAAAATATTCCTCATATTCGCCGCCTTAATTCTCTTCGTTGCAGCAGCAACTCCCACCCAATTTGTCCGCGCGGATACCGGCCCCAAACCCGCAATGAATTTTGAACTTGTGTACAACATCCCATCTGTTGCTGTGGTGGATTCAAAACTATATTATTGCGAAGATGAGCTATGCGCCGCCCCTCAAGCGGTAATGGGACCTTTTCACTGCAATGACAGCTCCTGCTATTACGGGTACGGCGGACAGGGTTTTTATAAACTTTCGATCACCTTCAATGACACAACACGTGAAAGCAATATCTTCCAAAAACGCGGCTTTATATCAAACTTTAAGGTGGAGATCAATGACAATTCACTATACATTGAACAAACCAACATAGGTCTGCCTTATTTACCAGCTTTACAATTTAGCGGCTTCCTGGCAGCGTTGATCTTTACTTTGGGAATCGAACTTCCAGTGGCAGGTTTTCTCTTAAAAAAATGGAATATACCGCGCAGATGGTTTTTGATCTTATTCATCAATCTGATCACGCTGCCTTTCGTCTGGTTTATTTTTCCATTCTTTTCCAATTTAATACTTGTCGTTGGGCTTGGTGAATTATTCGCCTTCACAGCAGAAGCCATTTTTTATATGTACGCCTTGCAAAAAGACGGCCTCACCAAACCTCAGGCTATAATCTTAAGTCTGGCTGCAAACGCAGGTAGTTTCTTAATCCCAACCTGCCTGCTACTTTTAATTCTGACGCTTTTTGGCATATCTTAACAATCGCCACCGTCCCTGCAATCAGCACACACCATGCAGGCATGTATCTCAGAACAGCTCACCACTTTATAGGAGAAAAATGGCAGCAAAACCCAAACATAACGAACGCCCGATGACAGAAGAAGCAGATTTTCTACAGATCAAATCGATTGACCATGTGCATTTTTATGTAGGCAATGCCAAGCAAGCCATGTATTACTGGTGGAAGGCATTTGGTTTCAAACCCGTCGCGTATTCAGGGCTTGAAACAGGCAATCGTGAATTTGCGTCGTACGTGCTCGAATCAGGGAACGCGCGTTTTGTGGTTTCTGCGCCGTACAGCCCGTCCAGTCCGCTGGCTTCACATCACATGGTTCATGGTGACGGGGTAAAGGTCATCGCGCTGGAAGTGGACGATGTGGAAAAAGCGTGGCAGGCTACCACCTCACGCGGCGGAAAATCCGCATGGACTCCGCGCGAAGAAAAAGACGATCATGGAATTTATCGCACTTCCGCGATTTACACCTACGGCGAAACCCTGCATGTCTTCGTGGATCGCACCGATTACAAGGGCGTCTTTGCGCCCACCTATCGCCCCATTAAAGACAAGGAAGCGCAGTCCACGGGGCTGGCGGCGGTGGATCACATTGTTGGCAATGTGCAGCTTGGCAAAATGAATCAGTGGGTAAATTTTTATCATCAGGTGATGGGCTTCCGTCAATTGATGCATTTTGATGACAAGGATATTTCCACTGAATATTCGGCGCTGATGTCGAAAGTCATGCAAAACGGAAACGGGCGCGTCAAGTTTCCGATCAACGAACCGGCTGAGGGCAAGCGCAAGAGTCAGATCGAAGAATATCTTGATTACTATCTGACGCCCGGCGCGCAGCATCTTGCCATCATCACCGGCGACATTCTCGACACTGTTGAAAAACTCCGCGCGAATGGTGTTGAATTTCTGCGTGTGCCCGATACCTATTACGAATCCCTACCGGAACGCATCGGCCAGATCAAGGAAGATTACAAGACCATTCAGGAACTCGGCATCCTGGTTGATAAGGATGATGAAGGCTATCTTTTGCAGATCTTCACCAAACCCATTCAAGACCGCCCGACCATGTTCATTGAGATCATTCAAAGACACGGCGCACAGGGCTTCGGCAAAGGCAACTTCAAAGCCTTATTTGAATCACTCGAACTTGAGCAGGAACGACGCGGCAACTTATAAAGACCGTCAAAAGTCAAAGGTCGAAGGTCTTTGACTTTCGACTTTTGACTTTCGACTTTTGACTCTGACTCATCTTATGAATTTCGCAACCATCAGCACGCCTCATACTCAACCGCAGCCTGCCCTTGTCTCGAACGGCAGAGTCTACCCGTTACCTTTTGCAGACATGCACGAGGTGATTTCCATCGGCGCAGACGAAGCCGCACGCCGCGCATCAAAAGAATCATTTGCCGTGGACGAAGTGAAATTCCACGCGCCGCTCAAACCCACCACCCTGCGCGATGCCTATGCCTTCGAACAGCATGTAAAGACCGCCAACCAAAACCGCGGACGTGACGTGCCTGAGGAATGGTATCAATTCCCTGTTTTCTATTACACAAATCCGCACAGCATTTTTGGGCCGGACGATGAAATTCCATATCCGCATTACACAAACGCACTGGACTTTGAACTTGAGATCGCAGTCATTATTGGTAAAGCAGGTATAAACATAAAGCCCGAAGATGCACATGAACACATCTTTGGCTACACGATCTTCAATGACTGGTCAGCGCGGGATGTGCAGCGCGCCGAAATGAAAGTGGGGCTTGGCCCCGCCAAAGGGAAAGACTTTGCATCGTCTTTGGGACCAACCATCGTCACGAGCGAAGCGCTTGCCGATCGGACAGTAAACAGACCGGGCGTGTACGATCTCAATTTGACGGCAAAGGTCAACGGTGTTGAAATGTCCAGAGGGAATTTTAAAGATATATTCTGGTCATTCGGCGAAATCATTGCGCGGGCGTCGGACACATGTCAATTACAAGCAGGCGATGTGATCGGGTCGGGAACAGTTGGCACAGGATGTTTATTGGAATTGACCAGGACCCAGGGCCCGTGGCTGAATGCAGGCGATATTGTGGAATTGGAAATCGAAAGAATTGGGATCTTGAAAAATATCATCGGAGAAAAGAAAAAATGAAAAAGATGGTTCTGGGATTGTTGATACTTTTGTTCGTGACAGTGGCTTGTGGATCAATCGCTCCTATGACACCAGCCCAGCCCAATGTTGAAACAATTGTGGCGGCAACATTTTCAGCATTGACAGCCAGCGCTCCCCCAACAATGGAAGCTGAACAAATCACACCAGACGGCACCCCAGTGAACACGGCGGAAATTTCGTTCCTAATTCCAAATGGGATCGCCAACGATGCGACATCGGTTACCGGCACGGAAGTTGAATTCCCATACGTCAACCCATCGAACGGAGCCATGCCGCAGCATGTAAAATTCACGTTGAATCTTTATGCTTTGAGCGGAACACAACTCCAGCCGCACATTATGATTTTTCGTTCTGAGGAATACGCACAATATACTGAAAATACCGCAGCTATTATCAGCGAGATGCAATCACTGCAATATGTAGACGGTCAGCCGCTGTCTGAAAAACTGGGCAGTGATTTTATTACACAGATCCACGCGGTTAATTTCAAAAATGGAAGCGGCGTGCGTTATCTGACACAAGTATTCATGAACTTTCAGGCTGTGAACAACGAAGAACTTTTTTATTATTATCAGGGAATGACTGATGACGACAAGTATTATGTTCAGGCCATTTTGCCCATCAACGCACCCTTTCTTGCAGTGGATGGTGACCCGAACGGCCCGCTGCCTGCGGATGGAATCCCATTCAACACGAATGATTTCCCAGGTTATCTTGAGACCGTTACACAACGACTAAACAGCACAGATACTTTTTCCTTTACACCCTATCTGGAATATCTGGATGCGCTGATCGAATCAATGCAAGTGACTGGATTTTAATTTCACCCGTGATCTGCGATTCATCATAAAACCCGAATAAAACTGGAGAAGGATATGAAAAAAATAATGCCGCGCGGTGAAGAAATGTACAGCAGTGATGTATTTAACATCCTCTTTGAATATGAAATTGCACGCTGTAAACGATATCCAACACCGCTGGCCCTACTCCAAATCAAAATGACCTCCTCCACATCGAACGAAAATACTGAAGGCAATACCGCTTCAATTTTCGCGTCGGCACTTAATTCCCATCTTCGCTCGGTGGATATCGCATCCAAAACCGGAAATACTTTTATGTTATTACTGCCAGCATCAGACGAACACGGCGCGCACGCGGTTTGTGACCGGCTGTTATCTGTTTTCAAAAACAAATTTGATACGCAAGGCGGGGGCTCCGTCGCGTTTTCACTTCAAATCGGCGCTGCTGCACATGGTGGAGGTTCTGACATCTCTGGCGATGAGCTGCTTCAAAAAACAGAAAAAGCGCTCAAAGAATCCAAATCAAAAGGCCCAAATACATTTGTTCTTATACCGTAAACCTTACTGGCAGGAGACAATCGCATGCCCTTTTATCAGACACTCGGTAGTGTTCCTCACAAGCGTCACACTCAATTTAAAAAACCGGATGGCAAGCTATATCGCGAAGAAGTGATGGGACTGGAAGGCTTCTCTTCCATTCAATCGATCCTTTATCATCACTTCCTGCCGCCGCGTGTTAAGCGGATCGAGGATCTGGGATCTGCCAAACCTGACTATGTGGACTTCGGCCCGATCCGTCACCGCGCCTTCAAAACGCATCAGACTCCGCCCGGGCCTGATCCTGTCACCGCGCGGATTCCACTCCTTGGCAACAACGACGTGATCCTCGGCGTTTCCCGCTCCCAACACAGCATGGACTATTTCTATCGCAACTCACAGGCCTACGAAACCTGGTGGGTACATGATGGCAGCGGCATCTTAAAAAGCCAGTTTGGAAATCTGCCATTTCACAAAGGCGATTACATTGTGATCCCTTTTGGCGTGACATGGCAAATGCAACTCAATGAAGAATGTAAATTCTTCACGATCGAAAACCCAAGTCAGATCGAGCCGCCCAAACGCTATCGCAATGGATACGGTCAACTGCTTGAACATGCACCCTATTGCGAACGCGACATCAGAGTCCCGTCGGCGCTGGAAACGCATACGGAGCGGGGCGAGTTCGAGGTCCGCGTGAAGGTGCGCGATCAATTGTCCCGCCATATTCTGGATTATCATCCGCACGATGTGATCGGCTGGGACGGGTATCTCTATCCATGGATCTTCAACATAGAAGATTTTGAGCCGATCACCGGCCGCCTGCACATGCCGCCGCCCATTCATCAAACATTTGATGGCCATAATTTTGTGGTCTGTTCCTTCGTGCCGCGCTTATTTGACTATCACCCTGAAGGCATCCCCGCGCCCTATAATCACTCAAACATTCAATCTGACGAAGTGTTGTATTATGCTGAAGGCAACTTCATGAGCCGCAAAGGCATTGACCGGAGCGACATCAGCCTGCATCCATTCGGGCTGGCGCACGGTCCGCAGCCCGGCATGACAGAAGCCAGCATCGGCAAAACTGAAACCAAAGAGCTGGCCGTGATGGTGGATACTTTTCATCCACTCAATCTCACAAAGCAGGCGCTTGAAATGGAAAAGCCTGAGTACATGGACACATGGCTCGAAGGCGATGGAGAATAAACAAACAATGAATCTATCCACAACACACATCAAAGATGCAAAATTTAAAAAGTTATCGCAAAAGATCGTTTCAGAAATGAAACGTCTGTCCATTCCGGGCGTGGCAGTTGGCGTCTGGCACAAGGGACGGGAATATACAGCAGGGTTCGGCGTGACCAGTGTCGAGCATCCGCTGCCGGTTACGTCTGATACGCTTTTTCAAGTCGGCTCGATCAGCAAGACCTTCACCGGCACCATGCTGATGCAATTGGCCGAGCAGGGCAAACTCGATCTCGATGCGCCGGTGCGCAAGATACTCAAAGACTTGAAACTGAAAGATGAAAGCGTGGCGAAGCGAGTCACCACCCGCCATTTGTTGACGCATACCGGCGGCTGGGTCGGAGATTATTTTAACGACTTCGGCGATGGCGACGATGCGCTCAATAAAATGGTGAAGGATATTGCAAAACTTCCGCAGGTGCAGCCGTTGGGAAAGATCTGGTCGTATAACAACGCGGGTTTTAATATCGCATCACGCCTGATCGAAGTGATCACCGGCAAAACCTATGAACGCGCCGCGCAGGAAATGCTGCTTGATCCGCTGGGATTGAAGATGTCGTTTTTCTTTCCGAGCGATATTCTTATTACGCATCGTTTTGTTTCAGGCCATTACAACAAAAATAAAAAAACGCATGTATCACGTCCGTGGGCGATTGGCCGCGCAGGGAATGGCGTGGGCGGCGTGGTCAGCACCGTGAAAGATCTGCTCGCGTATGCGCGCTTCCACATGGGCAACGGCAGCCGCATCGTCAAACGCAAAACACTCGAAGCCATGCGCGTGCCGCAGATCAGCATGGGCGGACGCGGTAACATGGGCATCACCTGGTTTATCAGCCCAACAAATAATCCCACACGCTACAGTCACGGCGGCGCGACGAACGGTCAACAGGCTATCTTTTTATTCATCCCTGAAAAAGACTTCGCCATTTCGATTCTGACCAACAGCGATGACGGCGGCATTCTCAACACAAACGTATTGACGCTGGCACTTGAAATGTATTGCGGCATTAAGTCGGCGCTGCCACAGCTTATCAAAATACCTGTCAATGAATTAAAAGAGTTTACGGGTTCCTATCGCATCGGCACGGAAGCCTTTGATCTGAAGATCAAAAATGGCGGCCTGATGTATCACCACATTCCATTGGGCGGCTTTCCCAAACCAGACAGTCCTCCCGGCCCGGCCGTGCCTCCCATGCGGCTTGCTTTCTATGAAAAAGATAAAACCATCGGGCTGGACGAACCGCTAAAAAATGCGCTCGGCGATTTCATCCGCGATGAAAAAGGGCGCGTGGAATTTTTCCGCATTGGCGGACGCGCGCATAAGAAAATCAAATAACATGGAAATTGACCCGCAGACTCTTTCTCACCAATCGGTCTACAAGATATTAACAGGTTCGGTTCTCCCCCGACCGATCGGCTGGATCTCTTCCATTGACATGGACGGCCGCCCGAACCTGGCTCCGTTTTCGTTCTTCAATGTGGTGTGTTCCAACCCGCCTACGGTTTTATTTTGTCCGCTGATGCGTGGAAGCGATGGAAAGACAAAAGATACACTGAACAATGTGCGTGCTACGCATGAGTTTGTGGTCAATATCGTCAGCGAGGAATTGCTGAATGCGATGAACGCCACATCCATTGAGAGTACGCCGGAATTTAATGAGTTTGAATTTGCAGGATTAACCCTCACGCCTTCTGTCAGCGTGAAACCGCCGCGCGTGAAAGAAAGTCCGATTCATTTTGAATGCAAGGTGCAGCAGATCGTGGATATTAATGATGCACCGGGTGGCGGCTCCATTGTGATCGGCACCGTGACCCACATCCACGCGGACGAGCGGGTAATGCTCGGGCCGGATAAAATCAACTTGATGGCTCTCAGGCCCATCGGTCGATTAATGGGAAACGGGTATTGTCGCGTGACAGATCTGATCGAGTTGGAACGTCCAAAAAATATCATTGGAGGATAATTATGAAGAAAATCGTGGGGATATTGTTTATGATTGGGATATTTATGTCGTCTTGTAATATGCCTGCCGCAGGAGCGCCTGACCCGCAAATTGCCACAGCCGCCGCGTTGACCGTGCAAGCTGTGATCAATGTCACGCCGCTTGCCAGCCCCACTGCGGGCAGCGCACAAGTCAATACGGCCACACAAACAACAGAATCGAGTACGCCAACTTATTCCCAACCCATGGCAAGCGTGGGCGAAGTCACCAACTGCCGTACAGGTCCCGGCACAAATTATGAACGCGTTGCTCAAATTTTCCCGGCTGACCAGGTGAAAATCATTGGATTCTATTCGCCAAATTACTGGATCGTTTCTACGAAGGACGGCGAGTGCTGGCTCTCTGGAGAATTTACAACCCCTGTTGGAAGTTTTGCGGCAGTGCCGACGGTCACCGCTCCGCCCACCCCGGCAGGCGGAGCACCTGAAGCCGCTACATTCCCAAAAAACGGCTGGACATATTTCTGCTATGGTCCGGGGTCAGCGGATATTACCCTTTCGTGGAAAGACAACGCGAATACTGAAAAAGGTTATCGTGTTATCAGAAATGGGGAACCCATTTCTGAACTGCCAGCCAATTCCAGTTATTTTGCAGAAACAATCTCGCTGCTTTCAGGGCAAAGTGTAAGTTATCAAATTCAGGCCTATAACGAAATCGGCGAAACCAATAGTTCACCTGCCAATATTACCTGCCCGTAGTTTTTAAACCACAAATCAACACAAATAAAAGTGATGGAAGATGCTTTTTGACATAAAAAAAGTCCGCGCCCAGTAACGGGTGCGGACTTTTTATATTTTACAGAGTGCAGATTTCTTTTATTCTTCGCCCATCTGCTCTTTTACTTTTTTAGTATTCTTGCCGCGCTCATCGGTTGCAAGAATGCGTTTGCGAATGCGGTAATTTTCCGGGGTTACTTCCAACAATTCATCATCTGAAAGATATTCAATCGCTTCGTCCAAACTCATGGAGCGTGGAGGGGTCAGGCGGATTTCCATATCGCCGCCGGATGCGCGCATGTTGGTCAAATGTTTCTTTTTGCAAACATTGATCGGGATGTCCTGTCCGCGTGCATTTTCACCAACCACCATGCCTTCATAAACGTTTACGCCGGGGCCAACGAACAACACACCGCGTTCTTCCGCACTCTTAAGCGAGTAAGCAGTGGTTGTACCAGCTTCCCAGGCAACAATGGAGCCGCGCGGACGTGAAGCCATCGGGCCGGCCATTTCATCATAGCCGCGGAAGATGGTGTGCATCACGCCTTCACCGCGTGTGGATGTGAGGAACTGATAGCGGAAGCCGAGCAGGCCGCGGGTCGGGACGACGTACACAATGCGCGTCATTCCCTGACCTGCATCATGCATCTCGGTCATTTTGCCGCGTCTACTTCCAAGCATTTCCACGACAACGCCGACAGTTTCAGCGCTGGTCTCGATGTGGACTTCTTCAAACGGTTCAAGCAATGCGCCGTCATCAGCCTTGTGATAAATTACTTCGGGGCGGGAAACCTGGAACTCATAGCCTTCGCGGCGCATGGTTTCGATCAAAATTCCCAAATGCAATTCACCGCGGCCGGAAACCAAAAAGTTTTCAGCCGAGTCTGTTTCTTCAACACGCAGGGAAACGTTGGTGCGAAGTTCTTCGAATAAACGTTCGCGTAATTTTCGTGAAGTGCCCCACGTGCCTTCCTTGCCGGTGAACGGGGATGTATTCACACCAAAGGTCATGCGAACTGTGGGTTCTTCCACTTTAATGGTGGGCAGCGCCACAGGGTTGAGCGGATCGGCCAGGGTTTCGCCAATGGCGATGCCTTCCAGGCCGGCTAATGAAACGATATCGCCCGCTTTGACTTCAGTCACTTCCACCTTGTTCAAGCCTTTGAAGGTGTAAAGATAGCGCGCAGTTTCAGGAGAGTTGGTGCCGTCCAATTTCATGCGGGTCAATTTTTGTCCGGCTTTGATCGTGCCTGCAAAGACACGTCCAATAGCGGTCACGCCGCGATAATCATCATAACCAAGGGCTGTGATGAGCATCTGCAATGGGGCATCAGGGTCCACTTTGGGAGCGGGGATATGCTTGAGGATGGTATCAAACATGGGCTGCAGATCAGGACTGAGGTCCGCGGTAAGACCCGCTTTTCCGGCAGTGGCCTGAGCATACACAACGGGGAAGTCTGCCTGTTCTTCAGAGGCGCCCAGTTCGATGAAAAGGTCAAATGTTTCGTTGAGCACGCGCGCGGGTTCTGCATCCTTGCGATCAACTTTATTAATGACCACAATTGCTTTGTGCCCCATGGAAAGGGCTTTCTTCAATACAAAGCGGGTTTGCGGCATGGGACCTTCAGCCGCATCGACCAGCAGCAGTACGCCGTCGACCATGTTCATTACACGTTCGACCTCGCCGCCGAAGTCGGCATGTCCGGGAGTGTCGACGATGTTGATCTTGATCGGTAAATTGCTGACAGGGTCAACCAGTGTGATGGCGGTGTTCTTTGCAAGGATCGTGATGCCGCGTTCACGCTCAAGATCATTTGAGTCCATCACGCGTTCTTCCACATGTTGATTTTCACGGAAGGTGTGTGACTGTCCTAATAATTCATCCACCAAAGTGGTTTTGCCATGATCAACGTGGGCGATAATGGCGATATTGCGAAGGTCGGTACGTTCAATTTGCATAGGATTCTCTTTATTGTTAATTAGGTTTATTCGATATTGGAAACAATAGACGGTGAAAAAAACGCTTTCCATTGTCCAGAAGCAAAACACACAAAAACCCCCGACGGGGAAGGCCGAGGGCTTATAGTCAATTGTTCGGCGTGCAGTTGTATATTATCAGAGAGCGTGTGATTTGGGAAGGGATTTCGACATCATATACATGGCTATTGCAAAGTCAAAAAAAGCTTAATGCGAATACTCTCCCTGGCATTGCCCGCCGCTGATATTACTGAAATGCCTTTCATCTGGTTGTCGACCACCAAAGCGATAGGCCTTTCGGTTAGCAGAAGGCTGCCACGAATTCTTTTCGGGTACCTCATAACAGGCAGGGACCGTTCGTATTCCAGGTTTTCTGGACACGCTTTTACAGCCAATAATAAATCGAACTCCCCAAGGGCCGGTATTGCCAAACCAGTAGTTGACCAATGCAAAAATTAAACTGAATGAGGTTTAGCGAAAGCGATAGGGCGAGACTGTGATCTCGCCCTATCGCTTTATGCCATTACTTCTTGCTTCAACGCCTGTTCAACTTTCGCTGCACCAGGGTGACCCGTCATCAACACTTTTCGTTGACCACTAGAACAGGCGTAGCCATCATGCCATAAGACATAATCGTGGGCAGGTCGGTTATATACTCCACCTGCGCCTGCCAGTTATTCCTTGCGACCATCGCATTGACATCCGCCAGCAAGCGCTTACAAGTGACACAGCCAGTACCGAGAACTTTTATTATTGTCATGAGAATCTCCTAGATCAAAATGTTGAATAAATAACCAGTGATGATAATTGCCGCAGCAATTACGCCGATAAAAATCGCGATCAGTTGCGGCTTAAGCACACGACGCAAGATAATCATCTCAGGCAGGCTCAAGGCGATTACCGACATCATGAATGCCAGCACTGTACCAAGTGATGCGCCTTTATCGAGTAATGCGCTGACAATCGGGATAATTCCAGCTGGGTTGGAATACAGAGGAATACCGATCAGGACTGAAACAGGAACAGACCACCAGGCGTCTTTGCCCATGATGCCTGTCAGCGCGTTTTCCGGCACAAAGCCGTGAATTCCCGCACCGATCGCAATGCCCACTATGACATATAACCAGACCTTACTCACGATCTCGCGGGCACTTTCAGCGGAACGATTGATTCGATCTACCCAGGTTAGTTTTTCTTCCAACGCGATTTGTACACCGCTTCGTGGTTTGATGTCATACACAAAACCCTCCACATAGCGTTCCAGTTTCATGCGCCCCAGAATCAATCCACTGATCATACCGATGGTGGTGCCTGAGATCAGGTACAACAACGCGATCTTCCAGCCGAACATACCGATCAACAAAACAAAAGCGACCTCACTTATCAGCGGAGACGTGATGAGAAACGTGAGGGTAATGCCCAAAGGAATACCCGCCTGCACAAAGCCAATAAAGAGCGGCACAGATGAGCAGGAACAAAACGGGGTGACCGCGCCAAAAAACGCCGCCATGAGATTGCCCACTCCTTCGCCGCGCTTCTCGACCATTGCGCGAACTTTTTGCGCGTCAATGAAAGTCTGCACCAGTGAAATTAAAAAAATCATGCCGCTCAACAGTAAAAGAAGTTTTGGCACATCATAGAAAAAGAACGCCAGCGACTGTCCCAATTGGGAATCCTGCGGCAGTGCGAGCAAGCCATACGCCAGCCAATTGGCGAAAGGCTCAATCACATTGTAGAGAATGAACCAGATTATGGCTGCCAGTGCCACCACTGCCCACGAACGCAGGTCGGCATTGGAGAAAGGCATTTTTTCTTGCTTGGTTAGTTCTGTTTGCATTGATAAAATCTCCTTTATTATTCATAAAACCGAATGTAGTTTGGCAAAAAAATATTAAATTTGAATCAATTGCGGTTTGACAGATTCGCCAACGCAATTCGGGCAGGTGCAGGCATTACGCTTCGGTTTTGCTGCTTTTGTGCGGATCCCGGTCACCTTGCGCATGGCGTCCAGTACATCAAAGATTTCAGAGCGGATCACGCGGTAGTAGATATTCAATCCATCGCGGCGATCTTCCACCAGACCAGCGTCACGCAAGACCATTAACTGTTGAGAGATGTAAGCCTGACGATATTCGAAAGTCGCTTCCATATGACAGACACACGCCTCACCTTCCCGCAACAGATCAAGGATGGCAAGGCGGGCGGGGTGCATGAGCGATTTATAAAGTTTGGTTTCTTGTTCGTAGATTTCCATGTTTCACCTATATTCAATCTTTTGAATAAGTATACGCCTGCGTTTGGAAATGTCAAGAATGAGCTTTGTCATGAGTTTTGGGTGATGTGTGAAATAGAACGCCCCGAGGGTTTTGAACCTTCGGGACGTTTTGTATCTGGTTACTTCACCAACTTCTGATCAGGAGGGCAAGCCTCTGCCGCTGCCGTGACCATCGCCGGATTGGACGAGACTGCACCACCGTAATATTTTTTCTGGAAGAAGAACGCCACATTCACCAACCCGATCATAACAGGTACTTCCACCAGCGGACCAATTACCGCTGCGAATGCCGCGCCGCTATTGATGCCGAAGACTGCAACTGCCACTGCAATCGCCAGTTCAAAATTGTTGCTGGCGGCGGTAAAGGAAAGCGTGGTGGTCTGTGCATAATTTGCACCCAGACGATGTCCCATCCAGAATGAAACCAGGAACATGACCACAAAATAGATCAGGAGCGGGATGGCGATTCGCACCACATCCATTGGGATCTGTACGATCAGGTTACCCTTGAGTGAGAACATGACCACAATGGTGAAGAGCAGGGCGATCAAAGTCAACGGGCTGACTCTGGGAATGAATTCCTCTTGATACCACTCCTTGCCTTTCATTCGTACCAATACAAAACGGGTCAGAAAACCAGCGAGGAACGGAATGCCCAGATAAATGAAGACACTCTCGGCAATCTGTCCCATCGTGATGTTTACTCTCACGCCATCCAATCCAAACCATGTCGGCAAAACTGTCAGGAATACATAGGCATACACGCTATAGAACAATACTTGAAAGACACTATTGAATGCCACCAGTCCAGCGGCGTATTCGGTGTCACCTTTCGCCAGTTCATTCCAGACGATCACCATCGCGATACAGCGTGCCAGACCGATCATGATCAGTCCAGCGATATAGTCGGGGTAACCGCGCAGGAAAATGATGGCAAGCACAAACATCAGCACAGGACCAATGACCCAGTTTTGAATAAGAGAGAGCGTCAGTACTTTCTTATTGCGGAACACATCCCCTAATTCTTCGTACTTTACTTTAGTAAAGGGCGGGTACATCATCAAGACCAGTCCAATCGCAATCGGGATGTTGGTTGTTCCAACCGATACCGCCGTATTGAAACTCTGCACTCCGTTAGGAAACAGGAAACCAATTCCCACGCCCACCGCCATCGCCAGGAAAATCCAAAGTGTCAGATAACGATCAAGGAACGAAAGCTTTTTGCTCAGGCTTTGTGTTGCAATAACTTCAGTCATATAAAACCTCCAAATTCAAATTATTTTTCAAACTGCTCAAGCAGTTTTGTGATTTCAATTTCAATGTCGTCGCGCACCTTGCGAAAGTCATCCATGGTATCAGCAATGGCAGGGTCGGGAAAACTATGATGAGTGCGCTTTCCTTTTCCAAGCCAGATGGGACATTCTTCAGCAGCTGAATCACAAACCGTCACGACGAGATCAAAGTCAACGCCTTGAAATTCGTCTGCGCGCTTCGACCTACCCGTGTGCTGGATCCCGATTTCTGACAGAGCCTCCAACGCCTTGAGATGGACGTACCCCGCAGGCTTCGTCCCTGCGCTGACAGCTTCCCAGGTATCCCCCATCCGCGCATTGACAATTGCCTCTGCCATTTGTGAACGGCAGGAATTTCCTGTGCATAGAAATAATACTTTCTTCATGGCATTGTCTCCTGTTTTTTTGGCAGAGTCGTATCACAATTAATTTAAATATAGGATTCGGTTTCAACCGCATTAGCCAGCCAGGTTGTGATTTCGGCAGCTGATGGAATACGTCCCATTGAAACAACTTTTTCATTGATGACCAACCCTGGCGTAGACATAACGTTGTACGCCATGATATCGGGATATTCAGTCACTTTGATGACATCGGCTTGCACATCCATCTGGTCGATAACCTGACGGGTAATAGCCTCCAGTTTTTTACAGTTGGCGCAGCCTGAACCGAGAACTTTAATAGTTAGCATGTGAACTCCTTATATGTGATGATTAGATTTGATTGAGAGAAATAAGATTAGGCGTCGGTGCGCAAGTAGGACAGCCGCACTGTTCTTCAGGAGCAACTGTTTCCATGTGAGGCAGTTCCACGCCCATCATTTGCGCCGCTTGTTGGATGAGCGACAGAACCTCGGGTTTTGCCAGCCGATAAAAAATATACTTGCCTTCGCGTCGTGAATCCAGTAAACCTGCTTGTCGTAAAGCCATAAGGTGCTGCGAAATATAAGCCTGACGATACCCAAGCTGTGTTTCAAGATGGCAAACACAAGCTTCACCCGCACCGATCAGCAGGAGAAGTTTGAGCCGCGCAAGGGGCGAGATAGATTCAAGCAGGGAAACAATGGGTTGTAGAGAATCTTGCTTCATATTCAGCTCCATGAATACATTGTATTACACATTCTCAAATATGAATATGTAGTGTGCCAGGCTTGGGAATGTCGCAAGTTACTGCTCGTGCAAGGGTTTCCCCTGCAATTTACAAAAAACAGTCAAACTTTCCCCAATTCTCTCCGAAGCCTGTTTCCCTACACCAATCATGGCATGGGAACAGGACAGATCACACTTGTGATTCAGGAGGCAACGGAAACATTGCCTTCCCCCCCATTTGGAAAGGAGACTAACCCTCGACTCATTTGAGGCTGTTCCTTTCCATAAGGCAGCCTTTTTGTTTTTGGAGTTCCAGAATGAATATTCAACCCCTGCTTGAAAAATCCTCCCGTGACCATTCCCATCTCTGCCCGCGCCAGATCCTCGGCGTGCGCATGGGCTTATGTGGACTCAAGGCATTGGGTTTATCCGCAAATCAAGGTAGCAAACGCCTGTTAGTCATCACCGAAACAGACGGCTGTTTTGCCGATGGCCTGACTGCGGCAACAGATTGCACGATTGGGCATCGTACCTTGCGCGTGGAAGATTACGGCAAGGCGGCAGCAACCTTCGTGGATACCCAGCAGACCGGGCTGACAATCCGTGTTGCGCCAGCTTTGGATATTCGCGAACAGGCGTACCAATTTGCACCGGATGAACCCCGCCATTATTTTGCCCAAATGCAGGCGTATCAGGTCATGCCTGATGGTGTGATGTTTACTGTCACTGAAGTACAGTTGAAGACACCCATCGAAGCCATCGTCTCACGCCCAGGTGTGCGAGTCAATTGTGATGTGTGCGGCGAAGAGATCATGAATGAGCGTGAAGTTCGTCAAAACGGCACGATGCTCTGTCGAGCATGCACAGGACATGCGTATTATCAACTTTCCGTTTCACTTTCCATATATGAGTTACTTCATAAAAAAAACCTGCACATCTGATCAGATGTGCAGGTTTTTAATTTCTATTGGTTAAGCAGCAGCCAGTACCAAAAATTCTTAATATCGAACAATCGTGACTGGTAATAAATAAGCCGTATCGCTAAAACAACTATTCAGGCTGTTCCTTCTGTTCCTTTTCCTTCTTCTTTTCTTTTTCTTTTTTCTTTTCTTTTTTTTGTTTTTCTCCCCATGCGTAAATACTCTCAACAGGGATATTTAAAGTGTAGTTCTTCTTTTTGATAATGGGGGATTTTGCGTCTACCAATACAACGCAATCACCAGCCAATTCTTCAAAAGTTCCGTCCACAATGATCCCTGCAAGTACCAGGGAAATTTGATCCCCTTTATTAAGATGCCGAAAATGGTCAAGTGTTGTAGTCATGAATTAATCCTTTTAGTGCTGATATTTTATTGTGATTCCAAAGGTATTGTACATTGATTCCAAATGTATTTTTAAAACGTTAACAAAACTTGTCACCTGAGTATAAATTGCCCATTCTACGTATTACAAGAAACCTAACCCGTTACCTTGCCTGCTCTGGCATCGGCACAGGATTGAATGAACTCACAGCTCATGGGATCAACCGCGCTGAAGCGATCAATCCGATGAGGCGCTGAGTCGATAAATGGAGCAAGACCAACTACCAGTTCAGAAATGAAGCGTCCGATTCCGCCAGACATGGCGATGCCGGTTCCGGCGCAGCCTGTGGCCGCGATGAATCCATCCAAATCTGGAAAAGCACCTAAAACAAAATTTCCATCGGGTGTGTAGTTGGAAAGGCCTTTGATGTAATTTGAAATTTTTATGTTATTCGCCAGAGGTAAAAATTTTTCGAAAGCCGGCATTCCCTCAATCAAGGATTCCCAGCCGTTTGAGTCTTGATCAAAAAATACCCATTCATGCTTTGCGGCAATTGACGGGGGTCAACGCTAAGCGATTGTGTTTCACGAAAGCCAAACAATAAACGATTTGATTCAGGGCGGGCATACGCGCGCATCTGGAAGAATAACGAAAGGCTGATCTGTGAAGATGTTTCAGCCAGTTGACGGATTCCATTTTGATGATCGGGTGAAACGGCAGCGTATACACATCCGGTTTGGTGCATACCCAGAGATTGGCCGGTGAGTGTTTCGATCTCTGCCATTGCTTTATAGGTTTCGATCACCATTGAGATATGGTCAGGTTTAAAGCGGCCGCGAGTTAATAAGCCGGCCGCAAGGCTGGAGTTTCCCTGCGCAACTGAATCATGTTCGAGCAAAAGTACACGCCTGGCTTTCTGTTTTGCCAGGTAAAAAGCGACAGCACCCCCAAGCACTCCGCCGCCAATCACTACGACATCAACCGTTTCCATTATGGGTGTTCACCATGCGCGAGACGAAATTCAATATCATCCAATACATCTGGAAGATCCCAAATACCTTCGATCACATAATGAGCGCCAGCCTGATAGAACTGCGCTTCAATTTTTTCGAGCGCGCTTTCTTTATCTTCCTTTGAGAGTGCGTTAACTTCTGCTTCCTTCAAGCCAAGTAAATTTCCGGTCAAAGATAAGCCAACGGTCCACATGCCGGCATTCAAGCCTTCTTCAATATCGACCAATGTATCACCAACTTTTACGATGGCCTGCATTGGAAAAACGCCCAATTGAATTGCATTCTGATAGCACATCCACGGATAAGGCCGCCCGGCAGGGACTTCATCGGGGCAAACGATGCAATCGGGTTCGTAGCCATTTTCTTTGGCTTTCGGCGCAAGGATGTCCATCATTGAGCGGAGATAACCAGTAGTGGTGCCGATCTTCATATCACGATCACACAGTTCCTGCACCACATCCAAAAATCCGGGAATTGGTTCTCAAATTCCTTTAAGACCGAAATTTGTAATGGCACAAAGTTATTGAAGAGTGTGTCAATATCGTCTTCTGAAGCGGGCTTGCCGTGTGCGGCAATCCATGCTTCGGCTACCTGAGGGCGGGCGAGAATGGTGCGAAGATGATCCTTCTTCATCAATCCCTTGCCTGAACGCGCATCTTCAGGGGTGATCTTTACGTTTTGATCCTCAAACAGACGCAAAAAAACAGCTGTCCGGGCAAATGAACCGTAATCGACGGCAGTGCCAGCCCAATCCAAAATGACGGCTTTTAAAAGTCCACGACAGGAGCGTTGATAAACGAAATCCATTTTTTATTCCTCATTCTTTTCAGAGATATGTATGTTCATTTCGCCCAGTGTTTTGGCAATAAGCAAGGTGGCGTTGAAAATGTTTCAACGCCACCTTGACATTAATTTATTTGATCAAATCACAAAAAATACGCTTATTTAGAGTGGTCGGGAATTGAAATCGCGGTGCATAACGTTTTGACATACTAACAACAAGTTGAATTTAAGTCTTTTTAGGTAATTTCTTCTATCAAGACTGGCTCATTTTACGTGGGGACACGGAGACTATCAAGCAATTGGTGGGGATTTTTATTAAAGCCGAGACAATTGTTCATTTATGTCCACTCGTAAGAAAATGGGATCTGTTTTACTGCATCAATTTGAACAGATGAACCAAGCAGCACCAGGTATTGTGGGACTGTATTCATTTTTATGGTGCTTACTGTTCTGCCGCACCCATCAGGTATTCAACCGTCTTTTCAAAGAGCAAGGTCTTTGCAGATTGACCCGTGCCTGTGGTTTGACCCAATGCGGCGGCAGTGGCTTGCGAGGCGGCTTTTTCTTCTTCGGTCTTGCCGCTGCCCGAACCTGGGACTTTGGTCACACCAGGTACGGGAGTCGGCAGGGAAACGCCATATTGTGCGTAAAATTCATTCAGTCCTGCATTGGTAATTTTCATTTCGGAAATAGCCTGCAACTGATCTTTGGTCATCGCGGCGGTGATTTGATCCTGCACAGCGGTCAGTTCTTCGCTGGCAGTGGTGGTGTCGCCGCTCAAGCTGATGACTGCCTGCCAAAGCGGAATCAAAGTCTTGGCTTGGTCAGGGGTGATGACGTTGGGAGTATCTGCCAGTTTGAGTGTGCCATAAGCCAGTTGACTACGGACATTCGCCGCATCGCTGTATTCGATACTGAGATACGCAGATGCCAGTGAGGTGGGCGTTGCTTCGACCGTCGGCGTACAGGCGTAGATAAAACTGACAGCGAGCAGGGTGAAGAGTGCAATGCGAAAGATGCTTTTTTTCATGAGGTTCCTTGCCCTTCTATCGGAGCAGCGTGATAGAGCAAAGAGCGGTATTTTATTTAATCTGTGCTTCCAACGAAGTGATGACAGCGTCAATTAATGCGGATGCAAGTTTGCTTCCGCTGCCACTTTCGCTGGAGGTAATGCCTTGTTCTGCTTGTTTGGTGGCGCGGGCTTCAGCCGACATGCCGCTGCCCTGACCAGGTGTACCGCCGCCACTCCCAAGGGTAATGCCGTTGGCGGTTGCCCATTCCTGCATGTCAGTTTGGAGCAGTTTCATGGCGGCGATGGATTGCAGTTGTTCAGGCGTCATTGCGGATTCGATCTGAGTCAACAGGGCGCTGACTTCGGCTTGGGCGGTTCCACCTGCTTGCTGAGTGCTGCGAAGCGCCTGCCACAGCGGAAGCAAAGTCTGCGCTTGTTCGGCGCTGATTGCCAGTTCAGTCTGATTCAGTTCGAGCGTTCCAAGCGCCAATTGATTGCGGACTGCCAATGCGCCTTCGTAATCGGTTGGCAGGTTCTGGCTGACGTAGGTATCTCCGCCAGTCGGAGCAGGAGCAGCCGTCCCTGAGCAGGAGGCGAGCAAAAGAGCAAAGAGAAATGCGAGGGGGAGAAAAATCTTTTTCATTGTGAAATCCTTTTTGATTGAATGATTCAAAAAATAATTACTGACGACTGATTACTGCCCACTGGCAATTCGCGCCGCAATGCTTCGATGGGGTCAAGTTTTGCGGCTTGTGTGGCGGGGTAGTAGCCGAAGAAAATGCCGACGATGGTTGCCGCGCCAAATGCAAGCGGAATGGACATGGGGACGATCTCGGTGCGCATGGTTCCGAAGGCGCCGAATAGATAGGAACCTCCAATACCGAGGATGACACCGACCAATCCGCCTGCGAGGCTGAGGATGATGGCTTCGATCAGGAATTGCATCAAGACGGTAGAAGCGCGCGCGCCAAGCGCCTGACGCAGACCAATCTCACGTGTGCGTTCGGTGACGCTGGCAAGCATGATGTTCATGATGCCGATGCCGCCGACGAGCAGAGAAATGCCCGCAACCCATGCCAACAAATCACGAAATGCTGCGGTGGTGGCTTCCTGTGTGGCGATGATGTCTTGTTGAGTCTGCACGGTGAAATCAGGTTTAGCGGGATCAACATCGTGACGTGCGGCAAGTAATGCAGTGGTCTGCGCGATGATGCTATCGATCTGTTCCTGGCTTTCAGCTTTGAGATAGATCGTGCGGACGGCGTCGGCGCGGAGTGTGGAGATGGGCATGTATTTTTGAAAGACGATACTGAGTGGCAGGTAGATGCGTCCATCGTAATCAATATCGGCGACGACACCCTTGGCTTCCATCACGCCGATCACTGTGAGTTTGGTCGAGTCCACGGTGACGGTTTGTCCGATGGCACTTTCTGTGCCGAACAGTCGGTGGCAATACCTGCGCCGAGGACAACCAGTTTTGCCTTGCGATCATCTTCGTCGGTAGAGAAGTAGCGCCCTTCTGCGACGGCGTAATCGCGCACGTTGGGGAAATCTGCAGTGGTGCCAATAACGGGAATGGATTCGAGGGTGATGCCGTTCACGCGGATATTCTGTGCTGCGGGTGATTGCTCGGCAGAAATGCCAGATGTTCCAACTACCTGTTCGGCGATGGCGTAGGCGTCATCTAATAGCAGGGTCTTGGCCGCGCCTGGTGTGCCGCGCATAGGTGAGACGATGATCAGATTTGCGCCGAGCGCATTGATCTGTTCTGCAATGGAAGCCTCGGCTCCCCGCGCTGACTGCGAGCATGACGATGACCGAAGCCACGCCGATGATGACGCCTAGCGTCGTCAAAAACGAGCGGACTTTGTTGAGCATTAAGCCTTCCCAGGCTGTGCGAAATATTTTTTGAGTTTCATTGTTATCTCTATTTATAGGAAAAAGTTTAAACACGAAGGACACAAAGTACACAAAGGGAAAAGCAAGGGTTGGTTTTTACTTCGCGACCTTTGTGTTTAATCATTTATGTGAACCTAAACATGGACTGGCGCCATTGCGCCCATCGGAAAGAATGAGTCCGTCTTTGACGCAGATGATCCGTTCAGCGTGGATGGCAATGTCGGGCTCGTGTGTGACCATGACGATGGTCGCGCCGTTCTTATGCAGGTGGTGCAGGATGTCCATGATTTCGACGCTCGATTTTGAATCGAGATTGCCAGTGGGTTCATCTGCCAAAATCAACGGGGGACGATTGACCAGCGCACGAGCAATGGCTACACGCTGTTGCTGTCCGCCGGAGAGTTGATTGGGACGATGATGCAGGCGTCCGCCGAGACCGACAGCTTCGAGTGAGGCAATCGCGCGGGCTTCTGCCTCTGCGTCGCTGATGTCTTCATTGTTATAGAGCATAGGCAGCATGACGTTGGAAAGCGCGCTCAAGCGCGGCAGCAGATTGAATGACTGAAAGATAAATCCCAATTTCTCATTGCGAATTTCAGCGAGTTCATCCTTGCTCATCTGCCCAACATCGTGCCCATCGAGCAGATATGCGCCTTCCGTGGGACGGTCGAGACAGCCAAGAATATTCATCAGCGTGGACTTGCCCGAGCCTGAATGTCCCATGATGGCGACGAACTCACCGCGTGAGACTTCCACGTTGACACCAGCCAACGCAGAGACAGCCGCTTCATCCATGCCATATATTTTTGTCATACCCGTAATTTCAATTAGATTATTTTCCATCAAATACCTCTACACTAATTACCGATCACTGTTTACTGTTTACTTTGTTTCCACTGTGCCGGTGCTGACCACATCGCCTGCCTTCACGCCGCTCAAAATTTCAGCGTTGGCAAAATCACGCAGACCGACTGTGACGGGAGTCATGACCAATTGTCCATTTGCATCCACGATAAAGACAGCGTATGAACCTGGAGCTAATTCACGCAGGGCCTGCACGGGGATGATGAGAGTCTTGAGCGATTCTCCCGCGATGACTTCCACATCCACGGTCATACCTGACATGAGATTGAATCCTGTTTCAGTGGGCAGGGTTGCCCAGACGACAATCACGGGCGTGCCATCCACTACTTGCAGGGTCGGTTCAACGATGACCACTTCGCCGTCCACGGGCTGATTTTGGTAAGCGTCAAACATGAATGTGACACGATTGCCAACTTTCACTTTGTCCAGATCGGTTTCGTCGAGATAAAACCGTACCAATAATTTTTCGGTTGTGGCAATGGTCATGATTGGGGTCGTGCCAACCGTCTGCCCAGTGACCGCGTTGAGCGAAGTCACAGTGCCGTCAAAGGGGGCGGTCAATCGGGTGCTTTCCACTAACAGACGAGCCTGCTCCAGTTTCGCCATCTCAGATCCCAGCGCGGCGATGGGCGCGTTTAATGCGTCGGGTCCCGCTTTGACAATATCGAGCGCAGCTTGAGCGTCCTGCAAAGCCACTCGCGCAGATTCAAGATTGGCTTGTGCCAGCGCAATATCTGATTCGTCAATGTAGCGCAAGCTCAGAAAATATTCCAACTTGGATTGCGCCAAATCCTTTTCGGCTTGCGTGGCTTCGGGTCTTTCCAATTGTTGCTGCCAATACCAGGCGTCGGAGCCAACCAGATAACTAACGTTGCTTTCGGCAACGACCAATGCATCCTTGGCGCTGACGAGAGCCAGTTCGGCTTTTGCCACGCCTTGGATGGTGAACAACGCCTGGAAATCCGACTCAGCCTGAATATTCTCTTCGAGCCTTGCCAACACTTGCGCGGTCTGCACCGATTCGCCGACGGCTACGTTTAGTTCGGTCAGTACGCCAGAGGTGCGAAAGCCAAGATCAAGCTGTGATGCGGGAACCACCGTACCTGCTCCACTGGCAGTTACAACCAGATCACCCGTACGGACTTTGGCAGTTTGCAAAGCAGGCACCTCGGCGGCTTCACTTGAGGCGGGACGCACGAAAAATACAACGGCAATAATTAAAGCCAGTGCCGCAAAAAGCGTGATGAAAATTGTTTTGCGGGAAAATTTTTGAGAAATGTTTTTCTGCATGATGGACTCCTGAAATGTTTATTGTGATGTCAAATTTACTGGACAGCCATAAAGAAAAGATGACACTACTGTGAAGAACGTGTAAAGAAATAAAAAGAAGAACTCCAAAGCTTTGCAGACTCGGAGTTCTGAATGTAGGATGAGGTTGAAAAATATTATGGGAGAAAGGTCAGACCAGATCATGCAGAGCTTTCCTTTTCTATGGCACAGTCGGTAATGGGAAGTTGAATGTACTTCCCTATCCGTCCCCTCTAGACTCGGCTCAAATCCGTCCTGTGCCGGCCACTTCGTTCATCCGCTCTAAATTATAGGTAAAATGAATGGAAATAGAAAGTGTGCTGAATTAAAACTTACGAGATGAAAGCAGTTTTCAAAAGTGTAGATTTTCCTGACCACAATAGGTTTTACTATAAAAATACAGGCTTCGCGATCGCGAGTTCGTTGAAAGATACCCAATAATAGAGACCACAGTGCGTAACTATTTTTTCACGCTAAAAGTGGAAAAAATAAATAAAAACCACCATTTAGGGCGGTTTTTTCACTTTACTTTTGGCGGTCCCGACGGGGGATCGGAACCGTGAAGTATAACTATTTTGCCAACTGACAATAATTTATGTTTGAGTCTTTTTAGGTCATTTCTTCTATCAAGACTGACTCATTTTACGTGGGGACACGGAGACTGTCGAGCAATTGGTGGAGCATTTCATTAAAGTCGAGACAATTGTCCGCTTATGTCACAAGTTTTCAGCTTTGGAAACATATCTAATGAAGGAAGAAATCGCAAGGCAAGCCAAAGATTTTCACCTGAAACGATTGAGCAGCTTTTTTGAAGAACCAAGCCATAGACACCCTGGGCATGCGACTTCACGGTCGTAACTGACTGGCTGGTATGTATTTGTGGTGATGGAACTGAAAACGCGACAGATCGTGCATATAGTAAATGAAGAAGGCATAATTTCAAGGGGAAATAAGCCGAGGATCAATCTTTTTTCAAAACTCCTACAAATACTTGCAGATGAGCAAGTAGCCAGCACAAGCGTGATGTCTGGGTCAGTTATCCCCTGCTTTGGATAGCAATTACTGCGCTGCTGCGGTGATCGCCATCCAGAGTGAAAAGCACCAGTCAGATACTGAAGAGCCAAGGCAGGCAATGATCTATTACCGGTCTTTGTTCAAGGAATTGCTCGGACAAAAAAAACAGTTGTTGCATAAGAAATATCATGATGAGTGTACAAAGAACGAACACCCCGGTTGTAGTAAATTCAGGTCGTTTTGATGACTCTTCCCCGCACGAAGTGCAGATGGGCGGCGGCATTGTCACTGTTGACCCGCTGGATGAAGCCATTATCAATGTAATCCCGATGGATGAAACGGCTGCCCTATTGACGCGAGTGTCGAACCGTTGGCGGCGTTACTTGCCCCTGACCTATCCGAGCATCTCCATGCACGTTGGAATAAGATCCAGAGCAGGTTTGTGGACGAACCAAGCACTGCTGTCCAACAGACAGATGCGCTGGTATCTAAAGTGGTCGAGAAAATTACCCTGATGCTTGCCCGATGAACATGGTTTGCTGGAGAGTCAGTGGGAACAAGACAATAATTTTCCACTGACTCTCCGCAGAGCCTTACAGCATTACCGTGCTTTCTTTAATCACCTGGTTAAGCAGATTCCCGCCTAATGTCACATTGAGACCAAAATTTTTAGCCACATGGGTTTAGCATTTTGCTCTCCTTTGTAAACTTTGTATCGAACTATATCAATGCGATAAACTCCTCACGTGTCAGTGTCTCTTGTTGGAGCAGGGCTTGTGTCACTCGCTCAACCGCATCGCGCTTTTCACTGATAATGCGTTTCGCATCTTCGTAACATTCATTCAAAATCTCGTTGATTGCCTTATCAAGCGTTTCAAATGTTTTCTGACCAGTATGCAGCGCTGCAAAAGCTTCGGGACGGCGAAAAACCCGCAAGCCGCTAACGCTCATCCCCAGGCGCATGACCATATCTTCAGCCAGTTGTGTGGCAACTTGCAGATCGTTGGATGCGCCGCTGGTAATGTCATGGCAGAATAATTCCTCTGCCACACGTCCGCCCATGAGACCAATAATACGCGCCATGATCTGATTGCGGAACATGAGGATGCTATCCTGCTCCGGGAGCGCCATGGTAAAGCCGCCCGATTGTCCTCTTGGAATGATCGTGATTTTATAGACCGGGTCGGAGTGTGGCGTGGCGTGCATCACGACCGCGTGACCCGCTTCATGATAAGCAATCGTGCGGCGTTCATCTTCGCTGATGACGCGGTTCTTGAGTTGGACGCCGCCGATCAAAGATTTTTCGATGGCTTCCTGAAAATCAAGCGTCGAGATCACATCACGACTACCGCGTACCGCCATGATCGCCGCTTCATTGACAATATTCGCCAGATCCGCACCGACCAGGCCGGGTGTGAACTTGGCAACATCCATGAGATTCACATCCTCTGCGAGACGTCGGTCCTTAACATGGACTTCCAAAATGGACACGCGTCCCTTCACATCGGGACGGGGATGTTTACATGGCGGTCAAAGCGACCCGAACGGATCAACGCCGGGTCGAGCACATCTACACGATTGGTGGCGGCCAGCACCACCACTCCGTCAGTGGCGGAAAATCCGTCCATTTCAACGAGCAGCTGATTCAACGTCTGATCCTGTTCCATCTCACCACCGCCACCGCCGCCTGCGTGGCGTTTGCGTCCGACGGCGTCGATCTCATCAATAAAAATAATGCAGGGGGCTTTCGAGCGCGCCTTCTTAAAGAGCGTACGCACCCGGCTTGCGCCTACGCCCACAAACATCTCAACGAATTCAGAACCGGAAGTGCTGAAGAACGGCACGCCGGCTTCGCCGGCAATTGCTTTTGCCAGCAAGGTTTTTCCCGTTCCCGGGTCGCCAGCCAAAAGCACACCATGCGGCATGCGCGCGCCAATGCGCTCATAAAGTTGATTATCTTTCAGAAAGGTGACAATATCCACCAGTTCCTCGCGGCTTTCGTCCATGCCGGCGACATCCTTAAAGTTGATATTTGGGATCGCCCCTTCCACATATTTTTTACGCCCCAGCACGCCGCCAGACATCCGTGTTAAGGCAAAGCCCATCATGCCGAGCATCGCCAAACTTATCACAGTGCTAACGACTTTATCGCTGGTGGTTGCACTTGACGCTACGACCTCATATTCCAGCTTCGCCATCTGGCTTTTATTTACACCGAGAAACTGCATCTGTTCCAGAAAGGAAGTGGATGGATCGCGCCGCGTTGTATCTTCCGTCCCATCATTGTAGTGGATGACCACGGTATCACTGCCTTGAAGTTCTTCAATTTTTACTACTTGCCCGTCTGTGATAGCCGCTGCGATATTACTCAGCGCGACTGGTTTTTCCTGCATGATTGAATGGATGAGCAGCGCGCTAATGGCGACTAGTCCAAGAATTAAAAGGATCAAGCTTATCCTGCCGTATTTGTGCTTTTTAAAGAAATCCAATACTTGATTTACAGATTGTTTCATGTCTCCTCGATACATTGTAAAAAAGTTCGATGCAGAGTGCATCAAATCCAATATAATAGTATCGTGTTAAGTGGCTTTTCCTGTAATAATTTCATTAGAACCATTTTAACAAAAATTGGCAGCAATACTCTGTTTGTAAAGGCAAGATTTCAAATGATGTGATGGGCCTTGTCCCCCAAGTGGCGGATAGCAAACCCTCCCAGTTGTTGGATACGGCTGGGAGGGTTTATTGTAGGTTAGTTATAGAGCAAATCGCTCAAAAGGAGAAACCTCATGTTGTACACCATCATTGTAATTCTAGTGATCTTGTGGCTGTTTGGCTTTTTGGGTGCGAATATCAGCCCAAGCTTCCCAAAGACAGGCAATTGGATTCATACACTGATTGTTATTGCCATCATCCTTGTCATTCTGAATCTGTTGGGCGTTGTATAGCTCCGCGCTTCAGTAAAAATAGCAGGAGCAGCAGACAAGCCGTTCCTGCATGTGAAATATAAGAAAGGAGATTTTCAATGTTATACACTGTCGTTGTTGTTTTAATCGTATTATTTTTGATTGGCTATTTGAGATAAAGGCATCACAACTTTAGAGGAGAATTCTGTGGATCGTAGCATAACCCGGCGGGGCATCACGCTGATTGTTGTGAGCGTTGTCGTGGTTTTTAGCTTTTTTAGCTACATCAGTTCTGTCGGCGCTAATGCAACCTTATGCGGTAACGGCTCCGCTCCAGATTACGGCTTCACGTATGATCTCCAGCAGGCACATTGGACTGTGGACCCGGAAGGCTATGCCTCAGAACAGACAATGTCCGAAGTGGATGTAATTCTTGACCGGCTGAATGGGGATTCCATCGCGCAAACAATGATTCTATTCAACCACAAGCCCGGGTCGGCAATCGGTCAATTGTGCCGTGCATTTTCTGCGTTACATGCAGCTTGGTTTGCCAACGGGTGAGCGCAAGGATAATGGTTTCGTCTTTTTGATCGTTGTTGAACCCACCCGCATTGACGTACATTACGGCGTGGGATTGGGCTTACCAGCGCTTACCGCCTCTGAATTGACAACCCTCAACCGCGCCGCCGAGGAAGCCTACCAATCCACGCAAAGTATCGATCAGGCATTGTTGACGCTGGTGCAGGAGTACGACACGCTTGCGCGCAAAAATTACGCGCCGCTGATTTATCCTACGTCAACCCCGCAGACAATTGATCTGCCCGCGCTGCCTTCGGGTCCGCTGGGCATTTTGACCCTCTGCGGTTTACTGTGTCTAGGCGGCTTCTTTCTGTTGTTTATGATTTGGATGCTTCCCAAGTTAGCCCGCAGTGGAATCAACTTCAATCCCGGCTTAGGGTCACGGGGATCAGGATTCCCATTCGGGGGTGGCAGGGGTGGCGGTGGACGGTCAACGCGTGGTGGCAGCGGCAGTGGTCGCTCTGGGCGCGGTAATTAAAAAGAAAAGGATATTAAGATATGAAACTTTACATTAAACAGATAGCTCCTGTTTTTTTGATGCTTGCCGTGTT